>SYAC01000052.1 GCA_005787685.1 Planctomycetia bacterium | reverse complement strand
GGCTGTTTTCACTTCCTCAAAGGCCGACTCAGGCTGTTGATGCAGTTGGCGGCGCAGACGAGTGAGGTCTTCACGCGCGTCTTGAACCAACGCGCGAATATCTGCACAGGAAATCATGCGCCAAGTTTAGCAAGCCGAGCGATTGTTTCACGCGCCCAATTGAAGCGCCGCACCCGCAGGCGAATCAATCTATTTGCGCATCAATGGATATGTGTATCAATCGAAGGCTGATCTACTTTGATGGCCCCGCAGGTTTGGCCCAGATTGTCACTTTTGTTCGCGTTGCGTGTGAAAGCGCCAGGGCACTTATTTACGAATCGGCGGCAGGCCAACTTCAACGCGGCCTTCATTCACGCGCGCGAACGCCGCCTTGTCGTGGTGAATCAAGCGGCTCAACTGGCTCATGGTGATGCCAAGAATTCCAGCCGCGCCCGCCAAATCAAAGCGGCGCGCCACCACAACATCCAGCGCCTCGGCAAGAAGACCTGGGTAATCCTCATGATCTGGATTCACGCACATCTTGTCGCCTTGACGGCGCGCGCGCCACAAATCAGAGGCGCTGTGGCGATCGCGGCTTGTGGCCACGCGCAATTGAATGGCCAATCTGCGGCGCAAACGCTTCATGGCCATGTGTTTGTTTTGCGCCTGGCTGCGCCGCTCAGTGGCCTGCGCCTCCACGCCAGTTGGCGTGTGGATCATCCATACAGCGGTATCGCGGCGATTTCTATTTTGACCGCCCGGCCCCGACACGCGGCCACATTCAATTTGACATTGCTTGAGCAATTCAATTTCATCAATCGTGGCTGGATGCGGAGCTGGCACCATTTGAAATCGGTCGCTGACATAGGGTGGGCGATAGGTCATGAGACTCGTAATTGCGAAAGTGGTTGCGCCGCCAACGAAAGTGGATCGCGCTCACCAGCCGCGAGTCGCAGCAACGCCAACCCCCCAATCATGACGGCGTTGTCGGTGCATAATTCTTTGGGTGAAAGGAACAATGGAACATTCATGGTATGGGCGAATGATTGCAGCATGTCGCGCACACTTTCATTGCGGATGACGCCGCCACCAGCGCACAGGCAAAGGCATGGATTTGTCTGCCAGGCGGCGCGTAAACTTTTTTCCAAGCCGCGCACCACGCCACGCTGAAACGATGCGGCCAAATCCGCTTTGCGCGCGGGTGTGAGTTGCGCCGGTGCGGCGCGCGCGGGACGATTGGGCGCGTTGGGGGTGCCGCGCACTTCATATAAAAACGCGGTCTTTAAGCCGCTGAATGAAATGTCGGCGCTGCCGGCGAAATGTCCCGCGCGAAAGTCAAACGCCTTGTCGTTGCCGCCGCGCGCCAGTTGTTCCAGCAGCGGACCACCGGGCCAACCCAATTCCAAAATGGAGGCCGCCTTGTCAAAGGCCTCGCCCGCTGCGTCGTCGCGCGTGCGCGCAACAACGCGCGCGTCTAGCGGTGATTCCATCCATACAAAATGCGTGTGGCCGCCGCTGGCCACAAGACCAAGCGCGGGATATTGCGGCGGGGTTTCACGAAAATGGCACGCCACCAAATGCGCCAGCACATGGTCAACCCCCAGGAATGGTTTTTCAAGCGACCACGCCAGCGCTTTGGCCGCGCTCACGCCAACCAGCAACGAGCCGATCAAGCCCGGACGAATTCCCACCGCCACTGCATCGAGTTGCGGGAAAGAAATTTTTGCGTCGCTCATGGCGGCGCGAATGGCGGGCAGGAGCTTTTCCAAGTGCGCGCGGCTGGCCAGTTCGGGCACAACTCCGCCGTACATGGCGTGCACATGGTCTTGATGAATGACCGCGTTAGACAGCGCAACAAGTTTTCCCGCGCGCAATTGCACCACCGCCGCGGCGGTTTCATCGCAACTGGTTTCAAGCGCCAAAATGGTCAACGGTGCGTTCACGCCCAACATCCTAGAATCGTTTTGTGGAAACAGATCTTCATCGCAGTTCAGTGTTGAGCGAATCCGCGGTTTTGGTGCAGGTTCATCTGCCGGATTCGGAGTTTGATCATCACGATCCGCTGGGGGAATTGCGGGCATTGGTGGAAAGCGCGGGGGTGAAAGTGGCGGGGGAACTAGAGCAAAATATGAAGCAGCCGCGTGGCGCCACCTACTTGGGCAAAGGCAAGGTGGAGGAGCTTGGCTTCATGGTGAAGCAACTCAAAGCGGGCGTGGTGATTTTTGATAACGATCTTTCGCCCAGTCAATTGAAAGGACTGGAAGAAGCGTTGAGTTGCAAGGTGATTGATCGCAGCGAACTGATTTTGGACATCTTCGCCAATCGCGCCACCACGCGCCAAGCGCAATTGCAAGTGGAGATTGCGCAACTGCAATACACCGCACCGCGCTTGCGCGCCATGTGGCAACACTTGGGACAAGTCACCGGCGGCGCGCCCATGGGTGTCGGCACGCGCGGTCCGGGCGAGCAGCAAATTGAAATCGATCGCCGCATTGTGAAGGAGCGGCTGGATCGCTTGCGTGGTGAGTTGGTTGAAATCGCCGGACGCAAGGAGCGCGAGGTGGCCAGTCGGCGCGAAAGTCATTTCACGGTTGGCTTGGTGGGCTACACAAATTCCGGCAAGAGCACTCTGTTCAACGCCCTCACTCGCGGCGGCGCGTTTGCCAACGACCAGTTGTTCGCCACGCTGGGAACACGCGTGGAGGAATGGAATTTGGGCGGCGGCAATTCCTGCATGCTTTCCGATACGGTGGGTTTTATCCGCGATTTACCCCATCATTTGGTGGCCAGTTTTCGCAGCACGTTGGAGGACGCCATTCATGCGCACGTCTTGTTGCTGCTGATCGATGTGTCCGATCGGCGCGCCCCGCAGCAGTTAGAGGTGGTTGAAAAAACATTGACCGACATTGGCGCCACCAATCAGCCGCGCATTTTATTGTTGAACAAATGCGACCGCCTAGAAACCATCCGCGGTATGGCGGCCAAGGGCGTGCGCGCACTTGACCAGTGGCGCGAGTTGAACCCCGACGCGATTGTGATGAGCGCGCAAGAAGGCATTGGCCGTGATGAGTTGCGTCAACGCGTCATGGACACCATGCGCGGCGAGTTGCGTACCGTGGCTATTACGGTGGCGCTGAAAGAGGCGCGCACAATTGATTTTCTAGAGAAGCGTTGCCGCGTCATTGAACGCGATTACGGCGACGGCGTGGTGACATTGACCGTGGAAGCGGGGCGTCGCCACATTGATTTAATGTTGGCGCGCGGAACGCAATTTCAGATTGATGGCATTGCCGCGGCCGCCTATGTCAAGAATCGTTGGGACGCGAATGTGCCAGAGGCCGCGCGCGGCAAGCCGCCGCATGAGCGTGAAGTTGGTTAAGTCCTCTCTGTATTTGTCAATATGACGCGCCCGACATGTGTGGTTGCCGAGCGCCGTTTGATCAGGCAGACAGCGTCACATTCCGACGAGCCGTGTGAGCCATTGTATTTCATGCAATCGCTTTTTGTGCGTGTTCACAGGCGCGACACGCTTAATGTGAATGGCTGCGCAACAATCCACGGCGCGCCATTTGAATGGCGGCGGCGGGGGTTGCATCCTCCTCGCGTGTCAGCAAAATGCCTGGCGAAAGTTGAGCGTTGGAGTCGCTGACCGTGGCTGTGAGCGATACCGCCAATGCGCACCACGGCGCGCGGTGGCGCGTCCACAACCCATCGTCGGCGCGGCCATATGCTCGGCGCTCGCCCTTGTGGGGCACACGGTCCCAGCGCTCCACAAATGTTCCATGCAACGCGACATCGAACAGCTCCCAGTCGCTCATGTGGTTGCCCACCAGCGCGATGACATTCACGCTGCGCGGCATGCACTGCTCAAACGCGCGCAAAGTGAGACGCTCAATGCGGTCAAGTGTGCGTACTCGATCGGCGCGCTCCACGCGCAATTCCAATGTGCGCTGGGTGGGTCGATGAATAGCCACGCGGCCAATTTCAATGTTGGGCGCGTCGCGCACTGAAAGCGATTCTCCTATGGCCGCCTCGCGCAGAAACGCGTTGAAGGAGCGGCTCAGGCGCGCCAAGCCAGATGCATCCAATCGTGGCGACCACCACACCTCGGCGCGCACCTTGCGCCGGCACGCAATGGATGCCCGAAGCTGCGCGGGAATGGCGGGGGTTTGTTCAATAATGGTGCTGATTTGTTTGACATGCACGCACATGCTTTGACCCTGGCGCGTGGCGCGAAAGTCGCAACTTTTACCATTGGGCGTGGGAATATCGGCCTCCACTGAAAAACCAGCCCGAATAAGCCGCAGCGCGACCAACGCCTCGGCCATGGCCGAAGGCACACGCTGCGCGCCCGCGCGTTCAAGCAACGCCCAAACACCAGAAAGCGCCCGAAATGAGTGCCAATCATGCGTCAATCGAATTTGACGCGAGAGTTGCTCCCGCAACGACAGTGCCTTGGGTGCACTCATGCGGCGCGCGCCCTAATAGACGCAATGTCTTTGAATTTTTTATATTGCATGTAAAGACGCAGGGAGAATCCTCCGAAACACCCTATGTGAACAATCCCGCTTCGAACATTGGCGCTGTCACAAGCCGCCAAGCGTGGCAATTCGCCATGGTGCCCGTTGAAATCAAGGGCGATGAATTGCATTTGCTTTCCACCGCGCACTTCGCGCCGCGCGCCATGCGATTTGTGCGCCGCGTTCTGCGCATGCGTCCATGCGTGCGGCTGGTCAGTGAAATAACTCTGCGTGATCGATTGATTCAAGAGTTTGCTTCGGATGGATGGCTGCTCGGAATGCGCCCATCCGTGGCGCGGTGGAAACCGAAAAAAATTTCCGACAATGGCAGCTCCCGGATTTGAACCGGGGACACCCGCATTTTCAATGCGATGCTCTACCAGGCTGAGCTAAGCGGCCGTTGCGATGGAAGAAGACACTCCTCACATCACATCGGCAAGCGTATGAGGGTTCGCCCCTGTGTCAAGTCGAGCGCGGGTTTTTGATTGGTTTGTCGCCTCAAGTCCGCCAAAAAGTCTGTCCGCAAGCCAATGTCGCAAGGGCCGCAACCCTGCGTACCACTGCAGACGCGGTAGCGGCCAACCATCTTGGCGACAGCCGTCATGTCCGCCATTGGTTCCAATTCGAAGTTCCCTCCAGAAGCGGTGAGCCGCAAGCGCGCCATCAATACTGAATGTTTCCATGGCGGTGCGCTCTAGGCACCATCCATGATCATTGATCAGTTGAACCCAACCGCGTGAATCGCCGCGAATACAAGCCACCGCATGCACCACGCCATGCAGATGTTCCAAAACCCGCTCGGGCCGCGACGCAACCGCCAGTCCCGCCCGCGCAAGATGCTCAATGATTTGATTGGGAGTGACATTGAATTCGGCCAAATATGTAGCCGCGTCACCAAAACAACATTGACGAATTTGATCTTTTAAATTGAAATCAATCGGTACAACCCGCGGGATTATTTCTTGAGTTTTATTCATATAAACCATACAGATTTCACAACTAAAAACACCGCACACGATGTATGTACTCTAAAACTATTTACCTTTAAGTCAATATTTTTTCTGATTTATCAGCGATCTTTTATATCGCAATGTCCAAGTAACCCGCGGCGCATGTCCCGTAACGCGGGAAATTTCGCGCGCCATGCGCGCAATTGGACCAGGTCAATTGTTGCCGACAGGATTTCTGATTCCCCGCCGGCAGCTGCCAGCATTTCGCCGGTGTGCGTCACGATGAATGATTCGCCCGCGTAGTTGGCATTTGGCTCGCTGCCAACGCGGTTGCATGCCACCACAACGGCCTGATTTTCAATGGCGCGGGCAATGCACAGCGCGCGCCGATGGTCTGCGCGTGGCGCGGGCCAACACGCTGAAAGCGTGAACAATTCCGCGCCGCCAAGCGCGCAGTGGCGCCATAATTCTGGAAAGCGAAGGTCGTAGCAAATCATGGGCGCAACGCACATGGAGCCAAGTTGCTCGGCGTCGACCGCGTTGACTTTGGTCGCGCCCTGGTTGGACATGTCGTGTGCGGGCCGCGTCCGCACGCCTGTGTCCAACTTTGCAACCGTGACAGAATCGCCCGCTTGATAGTGCGCGTGCTCCTTGGTCGGAGTAAATAAATGTGTTTTCGCGTAGCGGGCCACAATACTTCCTTGCGGCGAGGCAATAGCGACCATGTTCACAAATGAATCGCCGCGCGCTTGCACGAATCCATGTTGCAAATAGCATCCAAACTTTTTTGATTGATCGCAGGCGAATGCCTCCGATTTGCCATCGGCCACGCGCGCTGGATTATTGGTGAAGCCACTTTCGGCCATTTCTGGCAGCACCACCAACGCACCGCGCACATCACCAGCGCGCGCAAGCATGTCCACAATGCGCCCGCGCGATTCAGCCGGGTTCTCCCAAACGGGATCAAGTTGAAGCGCGAAACATTTCACAAAGAAGGGCGATCGACGGGATTTGAACCCGCGACCCTCAGGATCACAACCCGATGCTCTACCTACTGAGCTACGACCGCCATACGAAGCGGATCACTTTACGCCATTTGCAAGGGATTTGTGAAGGGGCGGCAGTCTTTTTGAATTGTCCGACAAATTGCACACATTTACGCCGCTGCATGAACACCCGCATGCCCGTGAATCCCAACGAATCTCAGCATGGTTTATGGCGTAGGTTCGTGGTAGAGTTCCTCGTTTCGACTTTGCACCATAGGAACCCAATCATGCCAACCGCAACCGATCGCAAACTTGACTTTGGAACCGCCGCCATTCACGCCAATCTGCCAGTGCCGCGGCTTGTGGAGTTGGCGCTTGCGCGAGGAGAAGGTGTGCTTGCCTCCAACGGTGCCATCACATGTGACACGGGTGATCGAACGGGTCGCAGTCCCAACGATAAATTCTTAGAGGATACAGAGAGCATTCACGCCAATATCGATTGGGGCAAGGTGAATCAAGTCATTTCGCCACAGAACTTTGACGCACTTGAATCGATGGCCATGGAGCACTTGCGTCAACGACGCGATTTATTCCGCTTTGATGGATACGCCGGAGCCGACACCAAGTATCGCTGCAAGGTCAGCGTGTTTACGGAAGAAGCTTGGCACTCGCTGTTTGCCAAGACATTGTTCATCAACGCTCAGGCCAGTGAGCTTGCGGGGTGGCAACAAGATTGGACCATCATCAACGCTGGGTCCATGAAGTTGACTGATCCCCAAAAGTACGGCGTGACCAGTGGCGTTGCCATTATTCAAAGCCTTGAGCGCAAGAAGGTTGTCATCATCGGCACTCGCTACGCGGGCGAAATGAAGAAGAGCATCTTTTACGCCATGAACTACGACTTGCCAGATCGCGGCGTGTTTCCAATGCATTGCTCGGCCAATGTGGACCGCAATGATCCCAAGAATGTGGCAATTTTCTTCGGTCTTTCCGGCACAGGCAAGACCACGCTGAGCGCCGATCCCAACCGTGATTTGGTGGGCGATGATGAGCATGGTTGGAGCGACCGCGGCGTGTTCAACATAGAGGGAGGTTGCTACGCCAAGTGCATCAAACTTTCTATGGCCACTGAACCTGAGATCTTCAAGGCGATTCGCTTTGGAAGCGTGCTCGAAAATACAACCGTTGATCCAGTCACACGCGTTCCAGACTACGACAGCAACAAGCGCACCGAAAATACACGCGCCACCTATCCGCTGAGTCACATTGCCAACGCGGTCATGCCAAGTATTGCTGGTCAGCCCACCAATTGCATATTTCTTTCCGCGGATGCCTTTGGAGTTCTGCCGCCACTTTCCAAATTAACGCCGGAGCAAGCGCAGTATTACTTCTTGAATGGATACACCTCCAAGCTGGCTGGCACTGAAGCCGGCGTGACCGAGCCGCAACCAAATTTCAGCGCGTGCTTTGGAGGTCCATTCATGCCGCGTCCGCCCATGGTGTACGCCACCATGTTGGCCGATCGCATTCGCCAGAACGCAACCGATGTGTGGTTGCTCAACACGGGTTGGACCGGCGGCGCGTATGGTGTTGGAAGCCGTTTCAAATTGGCGTACACGCGCGCCATGGTCACGGCCATTTTGAATGGCTCGCTCAAGAAGGTGAAGACCACCACGCATTCAATATTTGGTTTGCACATGCCTGTGGAAGTTCCAGGCGTGCCCAGCGAGGTGCTTGATCCACGCAAGACATGGAAGGATGGCGCCGCCTACGACGCCAGTGCCAAGCAATTAGCCGCCAAATTCCGCGCCAATGACATCAAGTTCGCAATCAGCGACGCAGTGCGCGCGGCGGGTCCAAAGGTTTGACGCGCATGGATAGCCTGACGCGCATGGACAGCGTGCTGTCAAAGGCGAACGCATGAGTCCGTCATTGGTAAGCGATGTGGGCTACGGTGATATTGTCGCGGCGCAGGCGCGCATAGAAACTGGAATCATCCGCACTCCGTGCCACGAGAGCGCGGCCTTGAGCGAATTGTGCGGCGCCACTCTTTTTTGCAAGTCGGAATATTTGCAGCGCACCGGAAGTTTTAAGGAGCGCGGGGCGCGCAACGCGCTTTTGTTGCTTGATCCAGCCACGCGCCAGCGCGGAGTGATTGCCGCCAGCGCCGGCAACCACGCCTTGGCGCTTGCCTACCACGGGCGTGAACTTAATGTTCCAATCACGGTGGTCATGCCCAAGGGCGCGCCGCTTGTAAAGCAAACGCGTTGCCACGGCTTTGGCGCCAAAGTTGTCTTGCATGGGCAAAATATTGCCGAAGCCAAAGTCAAAGCCGACGAGATCGCAGCGGCTGAAAAATTAACCTACATCCATGGCTTCAATGACGCCGCCATTATCGCGGGCGCGGGCACAATTGGGCTTGAAATCATTGAACAAGTGAAAAACTTGGATGCCATTGTTGTTCCTGTAGGCGGCGCGGGTTTGATCGCGGGCTTGGCCATTGCCGTGAAGGAAAAAAATCCACGCGTGCAAGTGATTGGCGTGGAGCCGCAGCGTTGTCCAAGTTTGCACGACGCGTTGCAGGTGGGTCATCCGGTCGACGCCTGGTACGGCGCGACATTGGCCGATGGCTTGGCGGTTCCGCAAGTGGGCGAGCGTGCCTTCGCCTTGGCGCGTCAGCGCGTGGATGAGGTGGTGACCGTAAGTGAGGCGCACATTGCACTGGCTATCTTGCGCATTTTGGAATTGGAAAAGGGCGTGGTGGAAGGCGCGGGCGCGGTTGGCTTGGCGGCTTTCCTGGCTGGAAAATTAAATGCACTGCATGGCAAGCGCGTTGCCGTTGTGTTGTGTGGCGGCAACATTGATCCCATGATGTTGACGCGCGTGATTGAGCGCGGCGTGGTGCTGGATGAGCGCATGGCGCAATTCACCGCCGTTATTTCAGATCGACCTGGTGGATTGGCGGAACTTGCGGCCACCATCGCGCATGTTGGCGCCAGCGTGAAACAAATTGAACACGACCGAACATTTGGTGGAGCCGATGTGAGCACCGTCATGGTGAAGTGCACGCTTGAAGTGCGCGACGGCGAACACTTGTCGCAGTTGCGCACCGCGCTGCTCGCCAAGGGCATTCGCATTCTGTCGGAGTCCAAACCGCTGGAGGATTGAGCCGCGGTCTTGGCGGGGCGGGGGCGCGCGTGGCTGACGGAGGCTGGCAAGGGCTTCAAATCCTCAATATTTGCCTTGAAAAGCTGGTGCATGCCCAAATTGTAAAAATGGCGCATTTATTAAAGTCGCACCCTGAATGTCCCGATTTCATTGCACCATGACTGCAAATAGAAATACCAACAATGTTCTCACCACTGGCGAAGTCGCCGCAATTTGCAAAGTTTCCGCACGCACCGTCAGCAAGTGGATTGATTGCGGACGTCTGCAGGGATACAAGATTCCTGGCAGCCGTGATCGTCGCGTGACTCACGAGGCGCTCGAACATTTTATGCGCAAGCACAGGCTGCCTGTGACGGAATTGACTGCGATAACTGGCCAAGGCAGCTTGCTGATTGTGGACGCAAACGCCGCCACTGCCCAAATATTGCACGATGTGATGGTGCAGGAAACCAAGCGTGAAGTGTTCGTTGTCAACGGCGTCTTTGAGGCCGGCGTGTTGTGCGAGCGTTCGCGCCCAAGCGCCATTGTTGTGGATTGCAACATTGGCGTGAGCGAAGCAGCGGGGTTGACAGCGTGGTTGCGCAGTGAAAAAAGATCAACGCGCGTGGTCGCAACCTGCGAAACGCTAGGCTCGTCTGATGAAACCATATTGATTGGCGCAGGTGTTGGCGCGATTGTGCGCAAGCCCTGCACAGTGCGCGCCATCTTGTCGGCGCTTCAGAATCGCATGTCGCCAGCGCTGCCTGCGCGCGCGCAATAAATGTGCCGGTGTCGCTGACACGCTCGTGCGTCAATGGCACACTGTTTTCACCAAGACCACAAAAAATGCTCGATCTTGGCGGTGATTCATGATTCTGCCAATGGTGCAAAGAATTCGTAGCATCTGACGCATGCATATTGCCATGGCACAACTTGATCCCATTGTTGGCGATGTGGTGGGGAACCAGCGCTTGATCATGGACGCTGCTGAAAAGGCGCGCCAAGGCGGTGTCACGCTGCTGCTGACGGGCGAAATGGCGCTGCTGGGATATCCGCCGCGCGATTTGGTGCTGCGCGCCGGGGTGGCGGCGGCGTGCGAGCGAGCTCTGACGGAAATAGCAAAACAATTCGCGGACATGACCCTGATCATTGGCGCCGTTCGCCGCGTGGAGCGCGCGGGTCGCGATCTGGCAAATTGTTTGGCGGTGTGCCGCGGCGGCGTTATCGAAAATTACTACGACAAGCGTTTGCTTCCAACTTACGATGTCTTTGATGAGGACAGATATTTTTCGCCCGGCGAAAACACCTTGGTCATAGAGCATGGCGGCAAACATTTTGGCTTGTTGATTTGCGAGGATATTTGGGGCGCCGATGATGTGGCCACCTCGCGTCACTATCACATTGATCCCGTGGCCCAAACAGTGAAGGATGGCGCCACTGTGTTGCTGGTTTCAAGCGCTAGTCCATTTGTGTTGGGTAAGCGCGCGCGTCAGCATGCGCGCTTGTGTCAATTGGCTAAAAAATATTCCATGCCAATTCTGTCCTGCCAACAAGTTGGTGCCAATGACGATTTGGTTTTTGACGGAGGCAGTGTGGGCGTGTCTTGCGGCGCTGCCCTTACACACCTGGGTGCGTTCTTTCAGTCCGACTTCATCACCGTTGATCTTGCCGCATCGCGCGCGCTTGTGTACGCCCCACCTGACGACATGGGCGACCTCACACGCGCCATTATGTGCGGAATTGCCTGTTATTTTGCTAAGACCAAGCATGCCAAGGCCACGATTGGATTGTCCGGTGGCATTGACTCGGCGCTGGTGGCGACACTGGCCGCGCTGGCATTGGGCGCTCAAAATATAACGGGCATCATGATGCCATCCCAGTATTCCAGCGCCGGCAGCGTGGCGGACGCCAAGGAATTGGCGCGCCGCTTGAAGTTGGGCCGCTTGCTGACATTGCCTATTGATCAATCCCATGCGTTGATGTCGCAACAATTGGGTGCGGGCCTTGGTGCCTTCAAGGGACTTGCCGACGAAAATCTTCAGAGTCGATTACGCGGGCTGACTTCCATGTCCGTGAGCAACGCGGATGGCTCGTTGGTTCTTGCCACTGGAAATAAAAGCGAGTTGGCCACCGGCTACGCCACGCTCTACGGCGACATGGTTGGCGCCATGGCGCCCATTGGTGATTTGTTGAAGATGCAGGTGTACGCCCTTTCAAATTGGATCAACGCCAATTTTGCGCAACTTGGTTTGCCGTGCGCGCCCATTCCAGAAGCCAGTATCAGCAAAGCGCCCAGCGCCGAGTTGCGGCCAAATCAAACTGATCAAGATTCGTTGCCGCCCTACACGGACTTGGACAATATTGTCACCGGTTGGATTGAGCATGAGGGCGATGTGCCAGCGATTGCGTGCTCAACCAAGCTGGATGTGAAACTGGTTGAGCGTTGGTGCTTGGCCATTGACCGCGCGCAATTTAAGCGCGATCAATCGCCACTGGTGATCAAGGTCGCCGCGCGAACGTTCGGACGGGGCCGCCCGATGCCCATCGCGGCGCGGTGGCGACTGGCGTAGCGCCAAATCCGTCGCGCGCTGGTTGCTCCGATGCAACCATGATCATGCGATCTTCCTCGATGCAATACGCCGTCAAGAATCCGCCGTAGGCGCAGCCCGTGTCAACATTCACCACGATTGGATTGCCATCGCGGCGCAACACCAATGGCTCGAACAATGGTTTGTGTCCCACAATCAGCAAGCCATCGCCGCCGTTGTAGGACTCCCACCAATGCGGTTTGCCAGGCGCGGCCTTCTTGTGAATTTTTTCAAAGTCGCTGGTGCCGGCAAGTCCAAGTTGTGGATCAATTCCGCCATGCACCACGGCCCAGCCATCGCCTTGAATATATGTTTTAGAAATGGTTTCTGTCAGAATGCGCCGAGCCGCGGTCAATTTGCCCGCGCGATCCAACACGCGAATGGCGTAGGCCTCGGCTTGGGTCAGGTCATCCAGCTCCGCGCCCGCGTCATGCTTTCGCAGCGCGTCCATTAATCGCAAATCATGATTGCCGCACACGCTTTCAACGCGCCGTCCGCCAGCGCGCAATTCAGAGATGGCTTCAACTACAAGATCGGGTCGCGGACCCTTGGTGAACAAATCGCCCAGCAAAATAATTCGCGCGTCAACGCGATCACGGCGCGCGATTTCCAGGAGCTCAATGAACTCGTTTCCACAACCGTGCAGATCACCAATGACAAGTGTGGCCATCCTGGGTAAAACCATAAACGAATATCGTCAATTTGTCTTGTGGATAACCAAACATTTATGTGAAGTCTTGGTGAAGAACGCCGGAATTTCACACCGTAGAATCGCCGCATGCCCATACGCCAACTTTCGCCACACTTGGTCAATCAAATTGCTGCCGGCGAAGTGGTGGAGCGCCCCGCAAGCGTGGTGAAGGAGCTTGTGGAGAACGCCTTGGACGCAGGCGCCACGGACATTGAAGTTCGAATTGAGGGCGGCGGACGCGAGCGCATTGAAGTGTCCGACAATGGTTGCGGTATTGACGCCGACGAGTTGCTGCTGGCGGTGTCCCCGCACGCCACCAGCAAGATTGCCACGGCGGATGACCTTATTGATATTTCCAGTTACGGATTTCGCGGCGAGGCGCTGGCAAGCGTTGGATCGGTGGCGCGTCTTGTTGTGGTTTCGTGCGCCGCAGCAAGTGGGCAGGGCGCCAGCATTGAAGTTGACTTTGGCGCGCTTTCAAGCGTGCGTCCGGCGGCCATCGCGCAAGGCACGCGCGTGGAGGTGCATCAATTGTTCGGGCAAGTTCCGGCGCGGCGTAAATTTTTGCGCAGCGATCCCACCGAGGCTGGCAAGGTTGTGGATGTGCTCGAGTGGCTGGCGCTGGGTAGACCGGGCGTTGCCTTTCGCCTTTTTCAACATCAGCGCAAGACGCTTGACTTGCCCGTGGTGGACGATCCGCGCTTGCGCGTGGAGGGGGTGCTTGGCGATGAATTCAAAGGAAAATTATTGCAAGTTGATCTCAGCGGAGCGGGCGTGGTTGCCATTTGGGGATTGATCGGCCGCCCAGAGCAAGCCAAAAGTTCCGCCAATGGCTTACGCATGGCGCTCAATGGCAGGCCAATTTCCGATCGCGGATTGCTGCACGCCATGCGCGAGGCCTACCGCGGCTTGGTGGAGCCGGGGCGCACGCCAGTTGGATTTATTGCCATTGATATTGATCCGCGCGAGGTGGATGTGAATGTGCATCCCGCCAAAAGCGAGGTGCGATTTCGACAGCCCGCGTTGATCCACTCCGCGTTGTTGCGCGCGGTGCGTAGTGCGTTGCAGGCTGCCAACTTGGTACCTCAATTGCCCTTGGGGGGCGCGTCGCTTGGTTCGTCTTTCGCTTGGGCGTCGCGTCGCAGTGATAGTGGTGGCGTAAATTCAGCCAGTAATTTCAATGCGGATTTTCCTGGTGGGCTTTCTGGCGCCGCTGCCGCAGGCGCCGCTGCCGCAGGCGCCGCTGCCGCAGGCGCTTGGCAGAACGCAAGCTTCACGCCGCACGCTTTGGGTGGTGATCGCGGATTTGAATTTGCCGCGCTGCGTGAGGCGTTGGCCGCGGGTGGCACGCCTGCGCTTGGCGGCGCCCACGATGTTGGCAGCGCCCCGGCAACTTTGCTCACGCCACCACGGCCCGCCACTCGATTTTTTCAAGCGGGCAAAGCCTGGCTGATCACCTTTGACGGCGATGGCATTGTGATTATTGATCAACACGCTCTGCATGAGCGTGTGATGTTTGAGCGCCTGCGCGCCAAGTTGACCGTGGGGTCGCTGCCCTCGCAGCCGCGGCTGGTTGCCAGCAATATTCCCATGAATGGCGAACAGTTGGAGCGCCTTGAAGCGTCGCAAGAATTGCTCACGCGCCTAGGTTTTGATGTGCGAGCATCGGGACCCAAAAGCGCCACCATATACGCCGAGCCGCTTTTTTTAATTGAGCGCAATGTGGATGTCGCCGAGATGATTTTAAGTTGGCTTTCACGCGAGCGCGCCAGCACCGAGGACGGTGAGGCCGTGCTTAGCGAGGTGCTTGACATGATGTCATGTAAGGCCGCGGTGAAAGCCGGCGACGCGCTTGGCGACATGGAGATTGCCGCTCTGCTGCGCGATTTGGAAAGCGTGGAGAGAGCCACCAATTGTCCGCATGGACGACCCACCGCCATGCGCATTCCATTTCGCGAACTTGAGCGGCGCTTTGGTCGAGGCTGATTCACGATCACTGGTCATGGCATTGGCATGCACTTCAGAGCAAGCATTGATTCGCGCACAGGCGCGCCGCACTATCTGCGGCGCATGTGGGGCGACTGTCAGCGCGCAGATTTTATGTGGACCCTTTACTGGACTTTTCACTGGACCCCTCATCGGGCTCCTCTTGGTCGGTGATCATGTGCGTGAATGCCGTTTCGCCGGTGCGCAAACAGCGCCGCAAGTAGGGGCGGCAAAGACCGCATCCGCCACCGCAACCCAATGACAATTCCACTTGCGCAATGGCGAGCCGCTTCTGCCGCGCCTCTTGCAGCACGCTGGCAAAGGTCCGATCAAAGCAAATACAGCGATCAATATGCATGGGGTTCTTTTACAATGAAGTTCATCTGGGGTCGTAAGCCGAATCATCGCCGCTTAAAAAACCATTTTTTGGAAAGTCGGTCACAAATTTCAAAAGTTGCGCGTTTGAAAAAGCGCTGGTGCAAGGCTGCGTGAACACAGCCGAATGTCCATCAAGAAAGCAGGCGTTGCAGCAGCCAGCATGTCGAAATGCGTTTGTTCCCGCGTGAATCATGCTCCGATCGCCTTCAACGGTGTTGCCCGGCGCGCGCATGAACTTATTGCTTGCGCCACGAAACCCAGCGTCGGCGAACAGCGCCACCAAGGACGCATGGCGCCGCTGCGAGGCGTTCAGGCCCGGGCGCACGCGCGACCAACCATCTTGCATGACACCCGCTTGGTCCACGGCCGGATAGAAGCCTTCATGCCCAATGAATGTTGTGTTGTAGTTGTACCCCGTCAATGGCTGCGCGGAGGTAGAGGCCGTTTGAAACTCCGGGCACTGCATGGCATTCAATGGATGATCGGTATACGCAGTCAACGCGCCTGGCATGGTCGCGCCGCTTTCAACGCTTTCAAAATCCCAGGCCACGGTCCGTATGGAACTTGCCTCTTGAAAATAGACGACAGCGGCTGGAAACGAAGCGCGATGATTGGCGGCGTACATTTGCGCGGCCACGCCCATCTGGCGCAAGTTGTTAGAGCAGGTGGAACTTTTCGCCGCGGTCACCACTTTATGAATGCAGACCGTGGTCAAGGCAATCAACACGCTCATGATGCTGGTGGTGACCAACACTTCCACCAAAGTGAAGGCGCGCCGAATTGTTCTGTGAGGGGGCAATTTCATACTGGTTGGATTACACATCGCCCAGCGTCAATAAAAGAATGCTGACATCTCCACTATCCACCATGCCGCTGCCATCCAGATCGCCCGACGAATTCGTTTCGCCAAACATCAACAGCACAAGCGACACATCCCCGTTATCTATCATGCCGTTGCCATCCAAGTCGCCAACCAAAAGAGATTGGACCACCATGATCGCGTCCACTTCAGGTGAACTTGTGGAGCCCACGGGTTGCCGAATACGCACAAATTGAGCCTGAAACAAGCCAACACTGGCTAAGTCCACGCCAACGCCGCCACCTGAACCGTCATAGGCGATCACCACATCTGCATAGTCCAATTCTTGCACATCTACAAGCGTGATCGCGGGATTCATGGGCTTGCGAAAATCGGTGGGCAACTCGCCAGGCGAAGAATCAAATGGACCCGCGTCGATGAAACCCATCGTGGGCATGGGACCATCGACCTGCGTGTTTGGAATTTCAAACCAAGTCACGCCGTCTTCGCTCACATCAATCACGCCGCCCTCCTCATAGCAGTAGCCCGGACTTCCTTGGCCGTCGGAGGTATCGGTAAAGAAGGCGTTTGAAAATACAATCAAGTCCACGCCATACGGATTGCCAGGTGAATCCATTGCCGCTTGGCCAAGTTCAAGCGTGAGCGATCCGCCAGCGCCAATGGAAACAATTTGATTGGTCATCCATGCGGGTTGAAATGGCGTCACCGTTTCAGGTGCATTGAATGTGCCAGTGATACGCGTGGGTTCACCAAGCGCCGATTGCGGATTGCGATGTCCCGGCGCCGCACCCGTGCCAGCGACATATGACACCACTCGCGTTGCGAACGGCGAATCGGAAAAACATTTGCTTGTCAAAGGAAGGAATGCGCAAAAAACGCAAGTGAATGAAAGGAGTGAATGCAATGTCGGGCTCCAAAAACAGCAGCCTTGTCCATGCCCTACTTCGCGAGGGCAGTGACCGATGGTCTTGACAGGTTTTCCGACTTCGAGCATTTCAAGCGCCCGCCTTCCCAGCTCCAACTGGAGCCAGTGGCAATTGGGCGCTTGCGACGGGTTTAAAACCCGCAACTCGTTACGGCGGCGCGTCCGCGGCGGATTTTCACCGCCTTCCCTAGGCAACTTTTACCGACAATTTGCAAAAGTTGTCTGCAATTGAGGAACTCCCTCAATCCATCATGACGAACAGAGTTTACCCACTTTTCAAATCCTGGTTTCGGTCGAATTTCTAAAGCGTTTATATTGACCAAGAATCCACTTTTATCGTAAATTAAACTTCTCGTTTGTTTGCAATGAACCCGTATGGAGACCCCTGTGAAACTGATTGCCTTATTGATGCCCCCGTCGATCGCGCTGTACTTGATCCTCTCAAGCGTCTCATTTGCGTCATTTGTGGCGCAGAATGATTCCGCGTCGGAAAGTGACATGCAAAGCACGCCGCCCGCGGATGAGCAGGCAGAAGATGCGGAGTTGGCAAGTTTGCCGGCTCCAGTGCAAGCGCAAGTGAAGCAAATGTTGGCCAGGCTTATGAAGATTCAGGATGTCACCGAACTGCGCCAAGGATTGGCTGCAATGGACGCGCAAAGCGCGAAATTGCCAAAGGAAGCCCAACCCATGTTTGAATACTTGAAGAAGAAACTTCAAGAACGAATTACCCTGCTTGAAGGGCAGGATGCAAGCGCCGCAGGTGAAACCAGCGCCGCAGGTGAAACCAGCGCCGCAGGTGAAACCAGCGCCGACTCCACTGCGGATGCAGCCGCAGGTGAAGCCAGCGCCGACTCCACTGCGGATGCAGCCGCAGGTGAAGCCAGCGCCGCGCCCGACGCGAAATCAGAAGCACCTGCCCAAGTGCAAAAGGCAATGACAGAATTTTTATATGGGGTGTTAGCCGGGCGCAAGGAATTAGCCCAAGTCAATGCCACATTCATTTTGGACAGCACCGCCACCGATCAACAACTCGCTCAAATCATTGATGAATCCGGTCTTCAAGATCGCCTCAGCAATGCCGTGAGCGCCGCCAAGGGCATGGGCGATGTGGGGGAGCTTGCCTCGCGGATTGCAGTCCGAGTGATGGCGGGTCGTTTGGACTTGTCGCGTAATTCGGCGCGTATAGACGCGGCTGTTGCGCAACTTGGTGGAACCATGCGCCAGCAAACAATGGGCCGTGCCACATTGGTTTCGGCGGGCGCATATGCCGTGCCGGCATTGTTCAAAGTGATGTTCGACCAAAGCAACCCACAAATGGAATTGCGCGCGTCGCAAACATTAATAGATATTGGCCGCGCGGCTGTCCTTCCCTTGTGCCAGGTGTTGGTGACAGCCTCTGCGCAAGAGCAGATTGCCATTTGCACTATGTTGACTGCTATTCGTTCCACGACCGCTGCGCCATGGTTGGCAAAGACATCGCGCCTGTCCACCTCCACCGATGTCCGTAAAGCGTGCGCCACGGCGTTGCGCTCGTTGAAAATGGAGAGCATTGCGGAACAGACATTGTGGACTAATTTGGCGCGCGATTATTTTGTTTCGCGCGACAAGTTGACGCCGTATCCAGAGGACAAATTGCAAATTATATGGAGCGTCGGCGCCAATGGAGCTCTTGTTCCTCTGACCGTTCCCACAAGCAGGTACGGCGACATGTTGGCCATGCAATGCGCCCAAGAAGCCATGCGCCTTGACGCCAATGGGGTCGATGCATTTTCGATTTATCTCGCGGCTGGTTTGCGCGCTGAATTAGGTGGCGCTGAAATCAGCGCCAACGCGCACTCCATTCAAAGCATCGCTTTGGCGGCTGGAGCCGAGCAATCCGAACGCGTCTTGCGGTTGGCTCGCCAAGTGAATGATCCAAATCTCACCATGGTTGCTATTGACATTCTGTCCAAGACCGCCAGTGAGTCCATATTGATCGAGTCCAAATCGGGCAGCCCCATTCTGGGTTGCTTGACCAATCCAAGCCGCACCATTCGCACCGCGGCCGCATTGGCGATCACACACGCTCAGCCCCGCAAGTCATTTCAAGGCTCGGAGCGCGTGGTTCCAATTTTGGGCGCGGCCATTCAACAGGGGAGTTCGCCACGCGCGGTCATTATTTCCCGCGATGAAACTCAACGGCGTGAACTTGAGGGGCGCTTGTCACAAATCAATTGCGCGCTTCTTTCATCGGATGCGTCGGCATCGGCCGTGTTGCAAACTCTTTCAGGTCGTGGCGCGCCCGATCTCATTATCGCCAACGGCGGTGCCGATGAACTCAGATCCGCGATGACGGTGCTGAGATCCAATGCCTCATTAGCATCAACGCCCATCTTGCTGGTCATGCCGGAAGCCGATGAAGTGAGATTAGACCGCTCCATTCGTCAAGATTCATCCATTGTGATTTGGTTCCAAGGTAGAAGTGATGAGCAATTTCAAGAGGCCAGCAAACAACTTATTGGTCGAACTATTGGGTTCATGTCGGTCGAGGATTCAATGGCGTTGCGTCTGCAATCGCTTGAGGCACTGCGCATGATTGGCACACTGCAATCATCGCCATTCAAAGTTGCTGACGCTGAGAGAGATTTGATTGACGCGCTTGCTTCAACAACGGACCAGGAGCAAGTATTGGTGGCCCGCGTGCTGGCGGTCACACCAACCGCGTCAGCCCAGCGCGCGTTGATCGACGCCGCGCTCACCGCCACCGATGCCCAACAAATAGCGCTGTTGCAATCCCTCGCTCAAAGCGGGCGTTTGCAGGGCAATCAAGCCGAGGAACGACAACTTGATCGCATGCGTCAAGCCTTGATAGATGCCAAGGGCGCGAATGCCGACGCGTTGGCTCAGGCCTACGGCGCCATGAATGTTGGCAACGCTCAAGTGTTCAAGTTGATTTTGCAATAATTTCCGCGTGTGCGCGGCGTGAAGACGCCACATCAGCGCGTTCACTTACGCCATGCCGCCTTAGCTCAGTTGGTAGAGCGGAGCTTTCGTAAAGCTCAGGTCACGGGTTCGAGTCCCGTAGGTGGCTTTGAAACTGCATGTGGTATGTGGAGGCTTAACCGCCTAGGCGTGCCAATTGATCCGCAATTTGCTGCGCGTAATTAATAAGACCAGTCGCGCCTTCGGCTTCCACTTTGATTCTTGCCATGAGCTTGCTCAAATCTTCTCGATTGGGCGGAGTTGTTTCGCCCCTAGACATCGCCGCAATAAGTTGGTTGAGTCCAATCTGCATTGAGCCCGCGTCGCGTCGCAAATCCTGCGCGCTTGCAAGCACGCGGGTCTTGGCCAGCAATGCCCCCGAAGCCAAGGATGGATTCAGTGATTTCATGGATTGCAATGAGGTCAATAGCGATTGACGAAGCGCTCCTGTGCTGAGATCGCCGCAGTTGGTGATGTTCAGGTCCTTGGCCGCGGATCGTAAAGAATCCTGAAGTTGTTTGGTCGCCTTACGCAGACTTTTTTCCGAAGCATCGACATTGTTCCACGCCGTTTCAATGGGTACGGCGGGCGCGTTGCTAGCGCAGTTGGCCAAAAGCACCACGCCGCATAACACGCATAAGTGCGAGAGGGTCGAAATAGAACGAAAACGAAAATTATTTTTCATTGAAAAAATATCCTTATAGAAAATCTTTGCAAGCTGATTCCTCTGAGCAGATTTCTTGACGAAGCAGTTTTTTTGATCGATCTCGCCGACTGGATGCAGAATGAAATGATACGAACAACTCGGCGCAGTGGATTGCCTGTTCTCGGCGCGCGCCTGCTCCATGTTTACACTGCGAAAATGTCGTTCAAAACATCTCGCGCCGCTGTGGCTTCAACAGATTCCAAAATTGAATCAATGTTAGAACTCGCTCCCACGCCACTGATTCCCATTCAGCTGGATGGTTGCATGTGCCCCATCTGGTGCAAGTGCGAGTTCATGAATCCATGCGGCAGCACCAAAGATCGCATTGCCACTTTCATTTTGGTCAAGGCGTGGCGCGAGGGCGTTATCCAGCGCGGTGATGTGGTGGCGGAAGTCAGCAGCGGATCAACCAGCATTGCCATGGCCATGGTGTGCGCGCAATTAGGTTTGAAGTTCATCGCCTTCATGCCAGAGGGCGTGAGCCGCGAACGCATTGTTATGATTCAAGGATTTGGCGGTCAAGTGCGATTCACTGAAAAATCCTTGGGTATGCAAGGAGCCAACGCCGCCTGTCAAGCATTCGCCGCTTGCACCAAAGTTTTTCTGCCACGGCAATTTCAAAATATGGACAACGCGCGGGCGCATCGTCAAACCACCGCCTCCGAGATCGCGCGTTGGGTGAAAGCCAACTCGCCCCCGTCCATCGACACGATCGCCTTCACCAGTGGAGTTGGCACTGGCGGAACCATGGTGGGGCTGTACCACGGATTTCTTGACCATGATTTCAAGGTGTTGCCTTTCGCGGTGCGGCCTATTTCCAGCGGTAAAAATATTTTGTGCGCGGACTGCTTTTCATCATTGGAGCAGTGCTCCTTCTCATCGCGCATTCCTGGCGTGCTTGACGGCATGAGCCAGATTTACAAGCCCAATGAAATTGAACATTTGCGGCAGATTGAAGTCTCCGACCAGATGGCCATGAGCACCACCCGCGCGCTTATTCGCCAGGGTTTTCCATTGGGGCCAAGCAGTGGTTTGAATGTCGCCGCGGCGCTGCAGGTGGCGCCCACGCTTGGGGACAATGTGCGCCTTGTCACCATTCTGTGCGACCGCATGGAGCGCTATTTTAGTACGGAACTTTTTACCGATTGGTCTGACGCAAATCAACTACCGCACTCTGAAGGCAACTCTGTCTTGAACTCTGTCTTGAACTCTGTCTTGAACTCTGGGGCACCACTTGGCGCGGCATATTGCGCTATCCTGTATCAAATGAGTCATTCACACAATTCCGAGCATGTCCATTCCAAGCCAAATCAGGCTTCTCGCAAGTCCCCATCGTTTCGCCACGGCGTTCGACTCTTTATTTTGAACGCCATTTTGTATGGAGCGTGCGCTGCGTTTATTGGCGCGATTGTTGGCGACTCGTTGCCGGAAAATGCTCAATTCAAAGTCGTGCTTGCGTTATTTGTGGTGCCCTTCGTGCTGGCCATCATCAGCACAGTGTTGCATTTCAAATCGCACACATGGACCAGCGTGGACGATATGGCGGAACGATTGTTGCATCCGCATCAGACACCCCGTCAGTGACGCGCCCAATGAGCGCGGATGAAGGCATGCATCGAAGATTCTTCATAGGAAGCGTATTCAAGCCGGTTGGTTTGTTGGCCGCGGCCTGTGTCAGTGTGCCGCCAACTTCCCAAGAGAGCGGCGCCAAAGTCGATCGCCCAGCGATTGCCAAACCAGATTCCGCCACGGATGCTGCCGCCAGACGCAAAACACAATTAACGCTCAATCCATTGGCGGTTGCGCAGGCGTCGTTTTTTCGCATGTTTCAAAACGGTTCAATGACGCTGGAAAAATTTCCTCAGTTCGTCTCCAATTCATGCGGCTTGTCGCGCGTGCAATGGAGCGCGCGTTTGCTTGCAGGAATCACGCCAGCCTCAGCCAAGGCATTGCGCGCTGAATGCGCAGCCAACGGCGTTCGTAGTTTATTGTTGGACCCAGCTATTGGAATTGGTTTGACTTCGACCGATGCAAGCGTGAGCGCCGCGGCGGTTGAAAAGTTAAAGCCCTGGTGCGCTATTGCTACGGAACTTGCTTGTAGTGGTCTGGCGATTGATTTGCGCGGTCAAGGCACCTACGACGAGCAACTTCCGCGCGCCGTTGCCGGAGCCAACTTGGCAGCTAAGGTGGCCAGCGAGGCCGGACTTCCGCTTGTGGTGCAAAGTCTTGGCGGCATGACCAGCAACGGAACATTCATGGCCGCGTTGATGCAGCAGTTGCAAAATCCAGCCATTCGGTTGGAGCCCACATTTGACTCATGGCAAGTGGATGGCACTGATTCCTACAACCGCATTCGTGGATTGGCCCTGCTCATTCCATACGCGGCCTCTATTTTGGCTGATTACATTGCGTTTTTACCAAGCGGTGAATGCGCGGCGTTCAAGACCAACTATCTCATGCGCCAAATTCGTGACAGTACCTTTCGCGGTCCCGTGACCATTTTATTCAAAGGCAGTGGCGATGAACTCGACGGCGTCTTGAAAGCAAAGACGGTCTTGATCAAGTACAAATGCATTGCTTGAGAGGTCATTCATGAATTCAACAATACACGCGCATATGGCGGAGTCCACGAGCGGGCATCAACGGCGCAAGGCCATTTTGGTCACCGGTGCCGGCGGCGAATTGGGCCACGCGCTTATTCAACTTTTGTCACAGCGCGGCGCAGCCAGCGTGGTGGCGGTGGACATCCGCGAATTGCAACCGAACATACGCGCGTATTGCGACAACGCGTTCGTGGGAGATATTTGCGATCACTCCTTGCTGGAGCGGTTGCTGGCCATGTACGAAGTGGATGAGGTCTTCCACTTGGCGGCGTTGCTTTCCACGCGCGGCGAGTTCGCGCCAGAGACCGCGCACCAAGTGAATGTGGTGGGCACGCTGAACTTGCTCAAGTTGGCGGCCGAGCAGGCACGCAGCCATGGGCGCAGAGTCAAGTTTATTTTTCCAAGCTCTATCGCCGCCTATGGGTTGCCTTCATTGCAGGAAAAACAGCGCGCCAAGAGCGTCACCGAAGATCAATACCTTGAGCCGCACACCATGTACGGCATCAATAAATTAGAGGGCGAGCATTTGGGCCGCTACTACCAGGAGCACTACCGCAAGTTGGCCAAGGATCGGGTGATTCAAGCGATTGATTTTCGCTCCATTCGATTTCCAGGAATCATGAGCGCACACACCGTGCCCGCCGGCGGCACCAGCGACTACGGACCTGAAATGGTTCACGCCGCGGCGCAGGGCAAACCCTACGCGTGTTTTGTGCGCCCCGATAGTCGCATTTCATTCATGACCATGCCGGAAGCGGTGCAGGCGTTGGCGCAACTAGCCGATGCCCCCAAGGAAAATTTGACCCGCTGTGTCTACAACGTTTCTGGTTTTTCACCAACGGCCGCCGACTTTCAGCGCTGTGTGAAAAAATATTTTCCACAAGTGGACATCACATTTGCGCCCGACATTGGCCGTCAATCCATTATTGACAGTTGGCCAGAGGACATTGACGACTCTGCGGCGCGGCGCGATTGGGGTTGGAAACCAACGCATACGCTTGAGAGCGCGTTCCAGGACTATTTGGTTCCCGCCATCAAGGCTCGTTACGCGGGGCATTAACTGGCGCAGACGGAGATTTGCTATTTCGCTTTTGCACTCCATAGAATCAACCCCACCATGAGCACCAAAAGCAACACACCAACGGCCGAGCTTTTTCAAAGCAGAACTCATGAAATTCTGCGGCAACTGAAGGAAAATGGCCAGCTGAAATTATTGCAAACCATAGAGGGCCCCATGGACGCGACCGTGAAGTTGCGTGAGTACGGCAATGTGGCGTGTTTCTGCAGTAATAATTATTTGGGGCTTGCCAATCATCCAGAAGTTGTGCAAGCCGGTGTTGATGGGCTGCGTCGATATGGCGCGGGTACCGCCAGCGTGCGTTTTATTTGCGGCACATTTGATTGCCACGAGACGTTGGAAAAAACCATCGCCCGTTTTTACGGCGTGCAATCTAGTTACACATTCACAAGTTGCTGGAACGCCAACGAGGCGATTTTCGCAACGCTGTGCGAGCCTGGCGACGCCGTGGTGTCCGATGAGTTGAACCACGCCAGCATTATCGATGGCATTCGCCTGGCGGTCAGCATAAAAAAAGGTTTGTTACGCGGCGTGTATAAAAATGGCGACGCCAAATCGCTGGCCGCCAAACTGGAGGAACTGCGCGCCAATCCGGCGCTCACCGGGACATTGTGGGTGGTGACCGATGGTGTGTTCAGCATGGAGGGCAGCGTGGCCAACTTGCCGCAATTGCGCGCGGTATGCGATCGCTACGGTGCCATGTTGATCATGGATGACAGCCACGGCACGGGCGTCATGGGCGCGACGGGTCGCGGTACGCATGAGCACTGGAACATGCCCGCCAACACGATTGATTATTTCACCGGCACGCTTGGTAAGGCTCTTGGCGGCGGCGCGGGGGGCTATATCGCCGGTAGCCAGGAAGCTATGGATTTACTCTTGCAACGCGGGCGTCCAACTTTATTTTCCAACGCGCTTCCAGCCACAATTGCCTGTAGCGCCAACCGCGCCATTGAAATCTTGCAGCGCGAGCCGCAACGCGTGGCCAAGTTGCGCGCCAATGTCGCGGCCGTGCGCGCCGGCATTCGCCATGCCGGTTTCACCGTGCTGGAAAGTGAGACCGCCATTTGTCCAATCATTGTGCATGACACCGCCAAAGCGATCGCCATGAGCAGGCGTCTTTTGGAGTTGGGCGTGTTCGTGATTGGATTTGGTTTTCCAGTTGTGGCAGAGGGCCATGCTCGCCTGCGTGTGCAAGTGAGCGCGGCGCATGAGCAGCAGCACATTGACGCGCTCACCAACGCATTGATCAAGCTCAAGGGCGAGTTTGCCAAGTGATATTCAATCGTTGATCAAGTGCAACGCTCGTGTTGGCGTTTGTACAACTGCCTTCTCATGCGCACGGTTCAAACCAAAGGTAAAATTGTTGCCATCTTGCACACGGATATAGTCGCAACACAGCTTGGATGCGTTCATATTTATGCGCGTATGAATTTTTCCGTGTCCGTGCGCGTGCTCATTCTTCGAAGCGCCACCATACTCACAAAACTTCCTGAGTAATAAATCACAATCGTTCCTAAAATCACCCAGAGTCCGGGCTTCACATCGGTCTTCATCAGGCTTGTGCCTTCCCAAAGAAAAAGCAGCAACCCCAAGGCAAAAACCTCCAGCATGCACCATTCATGAATCGCGCCCAAGCTGCGGTTGCGTCGTTGGTGCTTGGCTTGTGTGGCGGGGGCAATCCACAGCCAAATTTGCATGATCAGCACAATGCTGGGCGCAATAATGAGACCAATGGCCACCAGCGCGGCTAGCGCGGGCTGATCGGTGCGCAGCAACGCCGTTAAACTTTGAAGTATGGAGTAGCGGTCGCTTGTCAAAAGCATTTGGTTCAATTGAAAGTACGGAGTGACCAGTGCGACAATAAAACACACCGCCGAAATGAACAGCGTCACTGGACCCACCACGCTCAACCAGCCGCTGTTTTGTATGAGCCTCGTTTTGACCGTTGAGGTTTTTGCATTGCCTTGGGCGAAGGGATTCAACCTGCGATCAAGTTGCGTGGCGGTGGTGGACAGCATGATGGCGGAGGCGATGCCGCCAAGAAATAAATACACGCCGGAAAAGGTTTGCGTGCTGACCGCCCATTGATCCGTGGCCAGCACCATGAGCAGGATGACAATGAAGGGATCAAGCATGGACCATTTTCCAAGCAGGCACAGCCAGTACAGAATTTTTTCCCGCTCACGGGTTGGACCAATGGCTACCCACACCACCAACAAGACCGCCAATTTAAGAAATGGAAATGTGATGCTGAAGAACGCGATCAAGATCGCCACGACATAAATCTTGGATTCCCACATGAGCCGCACGGAGTTGGGCAAGGAATAAATATCGTTTCCAACCAAGATCACTTTGATGGACATGAATGGAACGAACAACGCCAGTGCCTGCATGAAAAATGTGGTGAGTAAAACCCCCAACCAAGCCCATCCCACCCAACCTGTTTGGCGCAATAAGGTTTGTTCATGATGATCAAGCATTGAACGCAAAGGGTACTAATTTTTGATTGTTTTACATACCCGTCTCAGTCAATTTTTTGTGTTGACTCTGGCTCATGTGATGTCTTGAATGTAATTTGAATTTCTTGAGCGCTGCGTATGTTTTGGAATGTTCATGTACACTTCCATTACATGAATAGTTCCTTACCGTACGCATGGAAATGGATCGCTGGCGCTTTGCTGTGCGTGTGCGCCTCATGCATGGTTGGACCTGATTACAAACAACCCCAGCCAATTCCTGTGGAGCCATATCGTGCCGTGGAGGGTGTGCAGGCCAACGACAAGGAGGCGGAACTTGAGGGCTGGTGGAAGAATTATAACGACGCCATGCTCACAAGTTTAATTGAGCGCGCAGAGAAAAATAATCTTTCGCTGCAGCAAGCCACCATGAACATCGCCGCGTACCGCTCGGGCTTTGGCATTTCACTCAGCCAACTTTTTCCAAGCATGAATCTAGCTGGCGGCTACAGGCGCGTGCTTTCGAATCAAGTCACCAATCAAGGTTCAACCACGCAGGCGACGCCTTTCAACTATTGGCAATATGGCGCCAGCATGCCGAACTGGGAAATCGATCTCTTTGGAGGTATTCGCCGCGGTATGGAGGCTTCCAAGGCGCGCTTGGAGAACTCTGTGCAGGCGTGGCGTATGGCGCTTGTCACTGTGCGCGCCGATGTAGCCAAGGCCTACTTGGCGGTTCGCACATTGCAGGCGCAACTTGAAATTGTCAAGATCAATGTGGATTTGCTGGAAAAGATTTATAAGGTGAACAAGAGTAAATTCAACGCGCAAACAATTTCTCAAATTGATCTCGCGCAAACGGCGGCGCAATTGGCCACCGCGCGCGCCATGATTCCCGAATTACAATCCTCTATTCAAGAGCAATGCAACGGCTTAAGCGTGTTGCTTGGCGAGGGGCCCGGCCCCATGCAGGATCAACTGCGACTTCCAAGCCCCATTCCGCTTCCGGTGAAATTTGTTGATGTTGGAATTCCCGCGGACTTAATGCGCCGCCGCGCCGATGTGTTAAGCGCGGAGATGGATTTGCAGGCCGCCACCGCGGAGATTGGTGTAGCCGAGGCGAATTACTACCCCAGCTTGAGTTTGACTGGAAACTTTTCAATTGCCGCCAGCGATTTTTCCGCTCTTGGAAATTGGGCGAACAAGGTGTATAGCTTTGGTCCAACACTTCAGTGGAATGTCTTTAGCGGTGGATTGATCACAAGCCAAATTCAGCAGAAGAAGGCCGTCGCGTTTCGTCTTGCCCTTCGGTGGAAAGAAACCGTACTCAAAGCCGCGAGCGAAGTGCAAACATCGCTGGGAAATTACGCCGGCGCCATGGGACAATTACAGGCGTATCAAACGGGCCTGGACGAAATATCAATCGCCTTTGACGGCGTGAGCGCCCGTTACACCGCGGGAACGATTCAATTGAACGATGTGCTTGATTTTCAACAAGAGGTATTGAGGGTGCAAGTTGGCGTTGTTCAAGCGCGTGGTTTAGCGGCGCAAAACATGGTGGAGTTGTACCGCACGCTTGGTGGTGGCTGGGAGACCGCCGAAATTCCAGACGCCGGCCGCGACGCCTTTGACAAGAATGGCCCAGACATGTTGAAGTCCATGCCATCGCTTGAGCAACAAGTCCAGGTAAGTCCCGCAACCTAATCAAGGCGCGCCGATTACGGGCAAACGGACGACATGCGCTTTGAATTGCGTGGGCAAACTGTTACGGCGAAATCGTCAGGGTGGGGCGATCGGTTCGCCCGGCCATTGCAGCCAATTTCACTTGCGCCTCTATCCGCTGGCACAGCGCATCAAGCGACGCGCCCATGGTGGTGTTCTTCCAATTTGCAAGCGGCTGGCCGCCATCGGAATTTTCTCGAAGCGCAATGTGAATCGGAATGGATCCAAGAAAGGGAAGCCCCATGGTTTGCGCCATAATTTCCGCGCCGCCGCGGCCAAATAAATCGTATTCCTTGCCATCCGGCGCGGTGAAGAAACTCATATTTTCAACCACGCCAAGCACTTCAACCCCCAAGTTTTGAAACATGCGCACCGCGCGCCGGGCGTCGTCCTGCGCCACGCGCTGCGGCGTGCACACCACAACGGCGCCGGCCACGGGCAACATTTGAGCCATGGTCAACGCCACGTCACCCGTTCCTGGCGGCAAGTCGATGATTAAATAATCCAACTCGCCCCACTCGGTTTGCGTGGCTAATTGCTTGAAGGCGCCGTGCGCCATAGGTCCGCGCCACACCAGCGCCTTGTCGGGGTCAACAAGTTTTCCAATGGTCATCGCCTTAATGCCGTGCAACTCAAACGGTAAAAGCATTTGGCCCTTGGCTCTTGTGCCAACTTCATCCATACCCAGCATGGTGGGGGCACTTGGTCCATAAATATCCGCGTCAAGCAATCCCACCGCGTAGCCCATGCGCGCCAAGCCCACGGCCACATTCACCGCGACGGTGCTCTTGCCCACGCCACCTTTGCCCGCGCCCACCGCGATTATTTTTTTTACATTGGGCAGTGGATTGCTCGCTTGATCTTGCGCAGTGGCCGCGGCGGGCTGCGTGGGAGCGGCAACTTTGGGCGCGGAAAATTCTATTTCAAGCGTGTCTATCTTTGCATGCGCGACTGCGGCCGCTTGCCGCACAGCGCGATCGACTGTGTTGCGAAGTTGGTCTTGTAGCGAAGCGGCGTGCGGGGACAATTCCAACACGATGCGTATTGCCCCTTCAAACACCGCGATATGTTTGACCATGCCCAGCGTGACCACATCCTTACGAGTGGATGGATCAACCACGGCGCGCAATGATTTTTCAACGGCAGACTTGTCAAATACTTCGGGGGACATAGTAGACAGATCCTAGAACCTATTGCATTTGAATGCCACAAGATGATTTGCCTTAAATTATAAAAAATAGCAAGTACTTCTGCAATAGAATTGAACTTCACGCATTTTTTCACATGATCAGAATTCACTGATCACAATTCGAAAGGAACATGATGAACTACACAACTCGTACTGCCACTACTTCAGTTCGAAACTTTCTTGCAAGCACGGCGTTCTTGGCGTCCATTACTGTGTCCGACTTGGTTGTCGCACAAACTGCTCCTCCAGGAAACCCGCCTGCGAACTCGCAAGGGAATGAAAATCAACGGCCTCCATTAAGTGGACCTCCAGTTGATCAAGGCGCGGGCAACAGCGACAAAGGATTTAATGGAGGCAATCTCGGCGCCAAGCCCGGCGCCAAGAAGGGGCGAGGCGAAAGTGGCGCCATGAACGATGAGCGCACCAAGGGAATGATGTGGATGCGCACCTATGAAGAGACGAAGTCCACATTGAGCGCTGAAACCCTGACAAAGACTGAAGCCTTGAAGTCAGCATTTCAAGCGTCCATGAAAACATGGAACGACGCCAATGGCGAAAAAATGAAAGAGCTGCGCGGTCAAATGAAAGACCAGAAGGATGAGAAGGGCAATAAGGCCATTTCTGATCAAATGAACGCGTTACGTGACACCATGCCAAAGATGGAGGAGACGCAGAAGCAAATCTTTGCGCTGATGAATGAGAGTGAGCAAGCAGCGTTCAAGACCAAGTTGGAAGCCAACGAAAAGAAAATGCGCTCATTGCGAGTTCGGGATGATGGCGGTGGACCTGGAGGGGATTCCAAAGGCAAAGGAGGTAAAGGAGGTAAAGGAGGTAAAGGTGGTCCCGGTGCGGACGGCAAATCTGGCGAAGGAGCGCCACCCGAAGGCGCCAACAGCGACAAAGCGCCACCGCCGCCACCATTTGATCCGTGATTCAGTTGGATTGATTTCACTATGAACAAAACAAAGACGGACGCTCGCATCCGCGGGCGTCCGTTTGTAGTTGTGGCAGAACAGGTTCATCTACTGGGCGGCTTGCAGTGCCCGCGCTGCAACAGTGCGCTCACGGACGGGCATTGCACATGCCAATCAACCGCCGCCAAACACTCGAATGTCGTCCCAGTTGTCCAAACTGGTCAAGCCTTCCTTAGAGAGTATTTTGACGCTTGTCACGGGGGTGGTCTTATTGCCTAGTCCATCCGTTCGACTAAAATAAATACCGTCTTTGCCAGCGGACATTAAAATATATTTTCCGCGCGCCGTTCCTGAAAGAGGTTTGTCTGGATCGCCAAACCCAGGATGACGCAAGAACTGCGCGATCAATTTTTTCTTCACTGCAAGGTCTGTTTCAGAATCAAACATGCAATAGCTTTCAGAAGGATTTGCGGCGGTCTTGGTCTGGGGCAAACTCATTTCTCCAAGGGCATCGGAACCCATATAGGAATCCATCGCGCCATAGACTTTGCCATCCGTGTTGACAACAAGAAATTGAGCACGATCAGCTTCGCTGCCTGCCAATGGCCCGACATTGCGCGCGGTGCGTAGAAAAATAATTGGGTTACCCCATGAGTCCACCAGATCCGGAATTTTTCCGGCGGCAGATTCGCCGCGGGCTCTTGGGTTGCCAAACATTTGACCCTCAACTGGAAGTAATTCGGTCGCCTTGGGGGCGAAGAACGGTGGATATTGTTTGCCATTGATGCGCGGACCCTCGCCCATTTTGCCAATGTTAATTTTGACAAAAAATTGATTATTGGGGGCGGCGTTCCCAGTATTGAACGCTAATTCAACCCATCCTGGTGACGCATAGCCGGTGGTGGTGTTCGTGTAAAGATTGGTGTCCACATCATTTTTGCGAACGCCGCCGCCCATTAATTCAAGTAGCGCATTTTCAGTCCCGGAAATTTGCGGATCATTTGCCAAAATTTCCTCGGGTACAAGTCCGGGATAACGACCAAACTCTTGATGAAACGCGTCGCATGCTTTGGCAAATTCCTGCATTAAGCCCATGGTCTGGGTGACCTTGGCGCGTTCCTGCACTTTGCTGAGCGCGGGTAGCAGAATGCCAACCAGCAGGGCGATGATTCCAATGACCACCATGATTTCAATAAGTGTGAAGCCGCGACGAGGGTTTGAAATGGTGTTCATGAATTGTTCCGTGGTAAAAGAGCGTGGTTTGAAATGCATGCGGGTAGGACTAAATCGAACCAATACAAGGTGCAGCGTTTGAGCCGCGAGGTCTATGGGAGTGAATCCGATCCGTCTATGGTAATGGTTCCTCTGATTTCAAAGAGGTAGGCACTCACCGCCCGCGCAAAGTTGCCGAATTCCCTCGTATACGCCGCATGCCACGGCTGTGGCCAAATTCAGGCTGCGGCAAGCGGGGTGGTCGCGCATGGGAAAGCGCAGCAAGTGGTCTTGGCCAAAAGTGTGCGCCACCCATGTATGAATTTCGTGGGGAGTGCCGCTGGTTTCATTGCCAAACAACAAATAGTCGCCGCGTTGCATGGGCGCTTGCCAATGCGCGCGCGTGGCGTGCGATGTGTACAGCCACACATTGCGTGGTTGCTCAGTCTGCATAAACGCGCTCCAACTTTCGTACTCACGCAGATCGACTAAGTGCCAGTAATCTAACCCCGCGCGGCGCACGGCTTGCTCATCCATATCAAATGCAATGGGCCTCACAACATGCAGCCGACAACCAGTGACAACGGCGGTACGCCCAACATTGCCCGTGTTGTTGGGTATCTGCGGATGAAGTAGCACAATGTTGAATATGGGATCGAATGGCGTGTCGGTCATTGTGGTTGTTCCATGAAAGCGCGTTGAAAGTGCTGGTGCCGTCAGTGCATATGGACGCAGTCTATGGCATGCACTACAAATTCAGGCGCTCCTGACAACAAGGAATTCAAATGGAATTCATACGCCATACATGCTGGCGATGCGCGCGCGTTGCGCATACACTTGCGAAATCATGATGGAAGTCCTTCTTGTCAATCTTGCGTGGGTTTTGTTGATGGCGGTGTGGGGCGTTTCGTATTTCATTCAAGCGCGCGCCGATCGCGCCAAGGGTGGTCGATACATCTCCAACTTGGAGCCGGAATCAAAGGACTAAGTGCGCGCGTGTTGGCACGTTCCCTTCAGTCGCATCTTGCTCTGCAACACATGGGGAAATGGGTTGGCGCTGTGACGCCACGAATACGCGTGCAAGCACAGCTTTCACTTCAACTTTCAACACGGCTTTTAGCGCGGCTTTCATTTCGGCGTGTTCAAAATATAAGTCACGCGCGCGCCGTGTTGTTCGGTTGCGTGGCATGCGCGTTCATGTGCAATTTCACGCATGCCGAACATGCCACACCATCCACAAGCGAATCAATCACGCAGGTCGCGGGCTATCGATCACCTGATGCGGTGTTGAGCCACTTTCAACGCTATGTGCGCGACGGAGATTTGGAAGGCGCCATGCGAGCTATGGATCTGAATTCCATTGCGCCTGGAGTGCGCGATGAAATTGGCCAGAGAAGCGCTTTGAAATTAGCGCTGACGCTGGAGCGCTTGCCCGCAGTGGATGTGCCAAAAAATTTAGATGCAGACGTATTTGTTCTTGCCACCACCAAGCATGGCGATCTGACGCTGCGCAGGCATATGGGTATTGGCAATGAAAAACTCTGGCAGTTTTCCAGTTCCACCATTCAATCCATCACGCCCATCTTTCGCGAGTTCATTCAACAAGCGCCACTTGCAAATTCATTGGCCGTGAATGATGGCGGCGCTCCCATTAATCCGTTTCAGTGGAACGCTCCGGAAATCGCAGTGTGGATGAACATGCCGCTGGGTTTGAAACAGGAAGTGCTTGGATTGGAAATCTATCAATGGATCGGTTTTCCATTGGTGGCGTTGATCTCTTGGCTGATCGGGCTACTGATACGGGTGCCAGTGAAATTGCTTTTAAATCGGCTGGCGCAAGGCGGCACGCATGTACGTACTGGGCGAGTGGATTGGCAGCACTTGATCAGCAACACCACACACGCGGTGTCTTGGACCGTTGCGTTGCAAGCCGCGAATTGGCTTGTGTTATTGCTGGGATTGCCAATTGATGCGCTTGGAACCGTATTGGTGTGTCTGCAAGTGGTCAACGCGATTGTGATCACGCGCCTTGGTTTTGCGTTGATTGATTACGCAGGAACATGGTTGAGCATGCATGACAAGGCCGCGGTCGATAGCCGCGCTATGGACGAATTGTTGATTGCCAGTGGGGTGCGCCTTTCAAAATTGTTGGCGCTGATCATTATGAGCGTGTGGGTGGTCATGATTCTTGGCGCGGAAGGCTCGGTGGACCGAATGCTGGCGGGTCTTGGAATTGGCGGCATCGCATTTGCCTTGGCGCTGCAAGAGCCGCTGAAGAATTTTTTCAGCTCGCTGGTGTTGGCGGCGGACAGACCATTTAGTGTGGGCGATACCCTGAAATTCGAAGGTCTTGAAGGCAAAGTGGAGCGCGTTGGATTTCGCACCACAACCATGCGCACAAAATTGAAGACACGTTTGATTATTCCGAACGCCACGCTGGTGTCCGTCAAATTGGAGTCGCATTCCGGCAACGCGCTGACAGTGTTCAAGGCGTCGCTGCCCATTGCGTTTGAAGCGGACGCCGCGTCAATGGATCAACTGCGCGTGCGAGCGCGGCAGATATTGGAGCAGGCCCCCGGCGTGGAAATATCCAGCATAGAAGTGGGCGTTGTGAACATCAGTTCCGATGGAATTGAATTTTGTGTGACGGCGCGCTTTGCCAAAGGTGAAATCTCTTTAGCGGAAGTTTTTGACGGACTCCACGTGGCAATCTTGGCCACGGCGCAGGAGTTGCGCCTGCCGCTTGTGAGGGCTTCTTGAAGTTGCGCATTTCAAACGCCCCGCGCGCGACTTGAACGCGCGACCTCCAGTTTAGGAAACCGGTGCTCTATCCAACTGAGCTAGCGGGGCAGAAACAACATTAGAGACGCATAAGGGTCAAGGGGCAAGTTGCTTGCCTTGCAGCAAGGCGCACGCGCGTGATGGATGTGTTCGTACCCCTTGCGTGGAAGCGTCAGGGGTGCGATTTCACATCGACGGATATTCCAACACGAGCTACAATGCCGACGGGCGGACTCGAACCGCCAACCTGAGCGTTATGAATGCTCCGCTCTAACCGGTTGAGCTACGACGGCGAAGGGGGACAGTTTAGCGAAGGTTCACGATCGCGGTGGCAGAAAATTTTATTTGAAATTCTGAAACTCATGCTATTTCTTGAAACTGTAAATGGTCTAAATTCCTCATTAAAGGTACCTCAATATGAAACGCCAGTTTGATTTCGTTACCGCTTTTGTTGTTCTCGTTGGTTGCATGTGCGTGGGAATTTCTGCTCCTCAATCTGGCGCGGAAAATTCATCAGCCGTTGTGCCGCAATCTCAAAGCAACACTTCTTGGCCTCAGGTATTGAGCCAAAATGGCTACACCTACACCATCGGCATGCCTTCGGTCGTCTCCATGAATGGCTCGGCGGTGACCATGAAGGCGTCCTTCAATGTTACCCAGCCAGACGGAATTCAAAACAACGGGACCATGACCATCATGGGATTTACCGCAACAGGTGATCGCCCTGCTGACATTGAACTGAATCAACTCATGGTGATGCAAGTCCAATTGCCAAACGGTGGCGATGTGGCCGCGGCTCAGACGGCCTTGGGCACACTGACCAATGGTCTTGCTGTGAACTTACATCGCAAAGCCATCGCGCAGCAAATGACCATCAATCCAATCACCACACAAGGGCTCGGAAATCAAATGCCAGAGATCGTGCAGCGTGATGTGCCGACGGTTTTAATTTCCGTGGCGGGCGAGCCGCAACTGGCTCCATTGCCAGGTGCCATGGTGCAGGGTTGGAGGCGCACCACCAATACCCCGTTCATATTGCTTCAAGATCCAAGCAAAGTGTGGTTTGTTCGCTTGGGTCAAAGCAATTGGCGCAGTAGTCAAACTTTAGCTGGGCCATGGGTTGGCGCCGCAGCGCCAGACGCCAGCGTGATGCAAGCCATGGGCGCCGCACCAACTCCTCCCCGAGGTTTGACAAGCACATCAATAAAAGATGCGGTGACCCCAACCGCGCCGATTGATATTTTGGTTGCGACAAAACCAACCGTGTTGATTTCTTCCAATGGAGCGCCTGTGTTCAATATGGTGTGCGACGGTGTGCAGCAAATGACCAACACCAACTCAACATTTTTGCGCACCACCATGCCCGCCGCTGACTGGGTCTTGGCCAGCGGTCGTTGGTTCGAGCGCATGCAAGGAATGACCGCGTGGCAATTTGTGCCTCCAAATCAATTGCCGCCATCGTTTGCGAATTTGCCCGCCAGCGGTTCTCTGACCGCGGCGCGCGCCAGTGTTCCAGGAACCATTGAGGCCAAGTGCGCCATATTGTCGGCAAGCCAGACACAAACAGTGACCCTGTTGCGCGCCAAGGCGATTTGCAACTTAAAATACACCGGTTCGCAAGAGTCGCAGGCGGGAACTCCACAGTTCGCGCCCATCGCTGGAACCAACTTGCAATACAGCACCAATTCCTCGGCGCCTGTGATTTTCCTGCCCGATTCACAATGGTTTTGCTGTGATGATGCCGCATGGTTCATGGCTGCAAGCGCAACGGGACCATGGACGTTGTGCGACACGCTGCCAGCATCCTTTGCCAATATTCCCGCGACAAGTCCGGTGTACTGCGTGACCTATGTCACTCCAATCTCAAGCACCACGGACTCGGTGACATTTGCCTACACCAACGGATATCTAGGCACTTATCTCAATGATGGTACTGCCGTGTTTGGTACGGGCAACCAGTATGCCACCACCAATCTTGCCAACGGTCAGTCGCAAACTTATCCGCAGACTTATGGCTCGGACAATCAATACGACGAAGATACAGGAACGTATGCGCCTGACTACGACTACTACAACGAGTACCCAGCGGTCCAGCCATATGTGTATGGATACGGCTACGACGGGTGGGGTTATTCAAGCGCGTGGTCGCAAGCCTGGGGTTGGGGCGTAGCCGACCGAAGTTGGTGGAACAATGATAATTGGAATAATTTTTATCCTTACGGCGATCGCTGGAACAATGGCTACAGCGCGTGGCAAGTTGATCAAAATAATTTGGCGGCTGCGCGGCGCATTGATGGCTTAAATGGAATTGGCGGAGTGGGCGGCGTTGATGGCGTTGGCCGTGTTGGTGGAGTGGGCGGCGTTGATGGCGTTGGCCGCGTTGGTGGAGTGGGTGGCGTTGATGGAGTTGGCCGCGCGGGTGGAGTTGGTGGCGTTGGTGGCGTTGGCCGCGCGGGTGGAGTTGGCGGCGTCAATGGAATGTCAGGATTCCATCCCCAGTATCGCAACAACAATAACAACAATAACCGCGGTAATAACGCTATGAATCAACCGCGCCCGCAAGGGCAGGCCGACAACTTTGGTGGCGGCAATCGCGGCGGCGCAGGCGGGCGCGGGCGCTAAAAAATTGTTCGTATGCCACAGTGCGTGCGCGTTGTGTATTGGTCAACGCGTTGTGAACTGAAGTGGTTGCGCTACCCTGTTTGCGCGCAGTGGCATGAAGCAATCCAATGACTTCGCGTCACTGTAAATTTGCTTTTCAGGGGGCTGGCTTTATCAAAAGTAAATCGAATGGATCAGCGAGCGGCGGCGGTGGCAGTTGGCGCGTTCAGCCATCGTGCAATGAGTTCATCCGAAGCCGCTTTGGGATATTTACGAATCAGCGCGGCGGCGATCAGCCCCATGAACAATGGTTGCGGCATGGTGGGGCGGCTGGTGAGTTCGGGATGGAATTGCGCCGCAATAAAGCAGGGGTGCTCGCTTGCGGAAAGTTCCAGCACTTGCATGATCGCATGTTTGGGGTGACGACCGCTGAAATGCAGACCAGCTTTGGCTAGGGCTTCAATATATTGTGGCTCAACTTCGTAGCGGTGCCGAAAGCGCTCACGCACCAAGTTGGATTTATACAAATGATGGGCGAAGGTTTCCAGTGCAATGGCAACATCTTGCGCGCCAAGACGCATGGTGCCGCCCACAATGCCTTCCAACCTTTTCTGCTCCGGAAGCTCGCTAATGAACGCGTGCGGAGTCTTGGCATCGAACTCCGTGCTGTTGGCATCGGAAAGACCCAACACATTGCGCGCGTATTCAATGACCGCCATTTGAAATCCAAGGCAAATTCCAAGAAAAGGCAGGCGAGTGGTGCGCGCGTGTTCCACGCACAGAATTTTGCCCTCCACTCCGCGTTGACCAAATCCTCCTGGCACAATGATGCCGTCCACGCCTTGAAGCACACTGGCCACATCGGCTTTGGATTCAAGCGTGCTGGTGTCCATCCATTTCAGATCAATGGACGCGTTGAGCCAAATACCGCAATGTTCAATAGCCTTGTCAATACTGGCGTAGGCGTCGCGCAAACTTGCGTACTTGCCCATTACGCCAATGGTCACACGGTGTGAGCGCGGCGCCACAAGTCGCGAACTAAATTCATTCCATTTGCGCCGTGATAGGTCTTCTTTGCCGGCGTTCACGCGGTTGTGTAGCTGCAGCAGCGAAAGAATTTCGCGGTCTAAGCCGGCCTCACGCATGGCGTCAGGAATGAAATAAATACTCTCGCGGTCATGCATGGAAAAGATGCGGTTCAGCGGAACATTGGAGAACATTCCAATTTTCTGCATGACTTTTTCCGTCACGGGATTGGTGGCGCGGCAAGCGATAACTTGCGGTTGCACGCCAGACTCCATGAGTCGCTTGATTCCAAGTTGCGCAGCCTTGCTCTTTTGCTCGCCCAATGTGGCGGGCTCCAAGATGTAGGTCAGCGCAACAAAGCAGGTGGATTCCGGTCCTTCCTCAAAGGCCAACTCGCGCAAAGCCTCGATATAAAAGCCATTTTCATAGTCGCCCGCGGTGCCACCGACTTCCACAAACACCACATCGGCGGGACCGCCCTCGGGTCCACCAGTCATAGCCAGTTGCCGCAGATGCATTTTCACGGTGCCAGTGACATGCGGAATCATTTGCACATCGCGGCCAAGAAAATCACCACGGCGTTCGCGGTCAAGAATGTCGCCGTAAATTTGTCCAGCGGTGACAAAGTTTCTACGCGAAAGATTTTGTTCCAAGATGCGCTCGTAGGTTCCCAAGTCCATGTCGGTCTCAAGGCCGTCCTCAAGCACAAACACTTCACCGTGGCGAAATGGATTCAGCGTTCCCGAGTCAATGTTCAGATAGCCTTCCATCTTGATGGGCGCCACTGCAAGGCCCTTATCTTTTAAAAGTTTGGCCAGACTGGAGGAAAAAATTCCTTTACCCAAACCGCTCATCACGGTGCCAATGACAACCACAAATTTGGTACGCCCCTTTTGATATCCCTTGGGCGTGGGCGAGAACCATTCCTTCTGTTCATCGCTGGCTGAAAATTGCGACAAGAAAGCCGAATCATTTGATTGATTCGAAGACAGATTTGACTTGGAAGAATCCTTGGAGGGCACGCTTGATCGTACCAAATGGAGCAAGCCGCTCAAGTTGCTGCGCGCATATTTTGTGGAATTTATTGTGAAATGATTGGCAATATGACTTCCGTCCTGCACACAAACTGAGGATGATGCCTCCATGAGAAATACCCGCTTTCATAGTGCTTTTGTAGTGCTTCTTCTGCTTGCAGGAGCCTATATTGTCCCCGCCAACGCGGAAGACGCCGGTCTTGGCTGGGGATTTGAATGTGGCTGCCTGCAGCATCGGCTTGATCGCAATGAATGGAATGGCTTACGAAGGCCAGCCAAAGGTATGGGGCTGGCATGGGATGTGGCCAATGGGAGCGATTACCGCAACTGGCCTCCCAACCCAATGGTGAATTACGAGCATTTAAAAATCGCGCTGCGCTTTGCGGATGTGGTGGCGCCAGAGGCGGACGCGGTTGCCACTTTCACCGTGCGTCCCATTGGCGTGTCAGTTGAAAGTTTAAAGTTGAACGCCGATGGCTTGAAGATTACCTCGGTGAAACTGGATGGCGCTGCGGTGGAATTTTTCAGCGATGGCAAAAACCTGACCATGAAGTTTGTCAAACCACTGCCCAGCGACAAGTCCAGCGTGATTGAGGTGGCGTACAGCATTTCGTGTCCAACCGATGGAATGACTTTTTCACCTGCGTATCCAAACCGCGCGGGCTATGGTCCGCAAGTGCACACGCAGGGCCAGACCGAGGGCAACCACTTTTGGTTTCCCTGCCACGACTTTCCCAATGTTCGTCAAAGCACCGAACTGGTGGTGGATGTTCCCAAGGGAATGACCGTGAACGGCAATGGAAAGTTGGTAGAGCATGTCACCAAGGGCGACCGCGAAATATGGAATTATTTACAGGAAAAACCCCATGTTGCCTACTTGGTCAGCGTGGTGGTGGGCGATCTTGAAGCCGTGCCTTTGCAAAGTCCGTTGTCGGGAGTGCCCATGCATGTGTGGCTTCCAAAAGAGCGCGCCGGTGATGTGGAGCGCACCTATGGCCGCACCGATCGCATGATCGTGCTATTTGAAAAAGTGTTTGGTCAGAAATATCCCTGGGCCAAGTACGACCAATTGTTGGTGCGTAATTTTGGTTCCGGTGGCATGGAAAATACCAGCGTGACCAATATGTATCCATCCGCCATCCTGAGCGAGAACGCCGCCAAGGAGGAGGACCTTGATGGCTTGATCAGCCATGAGTTGTGCCATCAATGGACTGGCGATTTCATCACATGCAAAAGTTGGGCGGACATTTGGTTGAATGAAGGATGGGCCACCTATGGCACAGCGCTCTGGATGGACGAGCGCGATGGCCCCGATGGGTATTTCGATTCCATGCTTGACAACGCTGGCGTGGCCAAGGGCGATAAAAGCGAAAACGCTGTTGGTATGGTGAGTCCCATTTATACCAATGCCGGCGAAACTTTTGGGCGCGCGGCCAATCCATATCCCAAGGGCGCCAGCATTTTGCACATGTTGCGTGAAATGTTGGGCGATGAAATTTTTTACAAGGGAGTGCGCGCCTACATGGCCAAGTTCGCGCTTTCCACGGTGGAAACCAGTGATTTTCGTATTGCCATGGAGCAGGCCAGCGGGCTTGGTCTGGAGTGGTTCTTTGATCAGTGGTGCATGCGTCCTGGTTCACCCAATATTTCAACCAAGGCAACATACGACGCGGCGACGCGCATGTTGAAAATCAAAGCCGAGCAGACTCAAATGATAGATCAGCGCACTCCGGCCCTGCGCGTCAGCACTCCCATTTGCGTACGCACGGCGTCTGGTCAAAAGACCATCGCGTGGCAGTGGCGCGATCGAAGTGCGGAGATAGAAATTCCCTTGGATGGTCCGCCGCAGTGGGTGGCGTTTGATCCGCGTTTGGCGGCGCTGAAAACATTGAAGATGGATTGGCCAATGGATTGGCTGCGGGCTCAGGCAAAAGATGGTCCAACCATGGCGGCGCGCCGTCAGGCAGTTGAGGCTTTGCGTGGCGATGCTTCGCCGGCCACCATAGCGGTGCTCGAGGAGATTGCCAGAAATGAATTGGAGCGCAGAAAAATTCGTAGCGAGTGCGTAGATTCAATTGCTGACTTTAAGAGCCCCGAAAGTGCCGCAAGCATTGGACGATTGCTGGACGCACCGCCACACGATCCGCGTGTGCGTGGGGCGCTGACCGTGGCCACGGCCTCGCTTGCCAAGGAGAAAGCCATCCCACTTTTGATGAAACAATTGGAGTCGGATTCCAGCGAAATGTGCTGCAAAAGCGCCATTGATATGTTGGTCAAATTGGAAGCCAAGGAAAGCGTAGACGCCATCATGGTGGCGGCGGACAGAGCAAGCCATCAACAACAAATTCAACAGGCGGCCATGCGGGCGCTTGGACAATTCGAGGCCGCTAAGGCGTTGCCTCAAGCTTTGAAGTACGCGTCGCTTGGCGGCTATGACCGCGCGCGTGGCGCGGCGATTGAGGCGGTTGGAAAATTAGTTTCCAAAGATGAGAAGGACGCGGCTCGAATAGATGCCATTGCACAATTGATTTCGTGGCTTGATGATCCCGAACGCGGTGCGCGCCGCGCCAGTGCGCAGACGCTTGTGACATTAAAAGCCAAGGACGCGCTGCCGCGCCTAGAAGCCATGTCCAAGAGCGATCCTGATCCAGATGTTCGCGCGGCCGCAGCGAATTGGGTGAAGAGCATCAAAGGATAGTTTACTTGGTGCCATCAACACGCTTGTGTATGTGGCGCCAGTGTGGTTGGGTTCACATTTCGTCTTGGGGTGGCGCGTTGCCACGGTGTCACGCGCGCGTGATCATTGGTTCAAGCCCGCTTCTAACTTTTCCAGTTGCTGCGGTGTATCGACTCCGTGAAAGCGCGCGTTCCCAATGGCAACAGCCATGGCGTGACCATTCTCTAGAATCCGCAACTGCTCCAGTTGCTCCGTGAGCTCCAAAGGCGTGGGCGCAAGTGCCACAAAAATAGGCAGGAATTCGCGGCGATACACATATAAACCAACATGTTTCAGGGCCTGTGTGGCCGTGTTGGCTCCCACGCGATGAAATGGAATGCGCGCGCGGCTGAAATAGAGAGCGCGGCCGTTGGTCCCCACGGCAACTTTCACCAAGTTTGGATCGTTCGCGTCCTCGCCTGGCATGAATGGACTTGCCACGGTGCTCACGGGAACGCTTGGACCCGCTTTCATCAGGGACTCAATCGCAAGATCGATAAGCTCCGGCTCAATGCGCGGCTCATCGCCTTGGACATTCACAATGATGTCGGCCTTCAGAGTGGCGGCAACCTCCGCAATGCGGCTTGTTCCATTGACATGATCGGCTCGTGTCAGCCGCGCTTGAAAGCCGGCAGCGTTGACAATGTCGCAAATGCGTTGATCATCGGTGGCCACAATGATCTGTTGAATATATTTTGATTTCTTGGCCTGCTCGCACACATGCAGAATCACCGGCCTACCCGCAAGCAGCGCCAATGGCTTTCCTGGAAATCGCACGCTTGCCCAGCGTGCTGGAATAACTGCGACGACTTTCACATTGCCGCGCGCGTGGCTGACATCACCTGAAGAATTGGCGCGCTCGGCCATTAACCGCCCAGGTCCTTGATGACGCTGTCGATCAGTTTGCGCTTGTCACGGATATCCTTATAGCCAATGTTTTTACGCAAAATAGCCGAGCAAATTTCGGCGGCTTCCTTGGCGGGACCCGCGCTCTTGTCGGCGCGCGCCTGCTCAATAAGGCTGTTCATTAAGTCATAGCGAATATCCAGTTCACGGTCCGCGCCGGTGGCGTCAAGCACTTGCAACGCCTCGCGAAATTCCCCAATGGCCTCTACGTGCCAACCTTCGGCGGCGAAACATTTTCCCAACATGTGCGCCGCGTTCAAGCGGCACTTTGCCTCATCCTTGGCGGCTTGAAAGCAGGGCATGGCGTCCTCAAAGCGACCCAGTTCAAACCAAATTCGTCCAACCTCCACTTTCAGTGTTCGATCGGTTGGATATTTTGTCATACGATCGGCGTATTCGTTGCCCTCAAGCTCAAGACATTGCGAGCGAATTTTGGAAACCTCTTGCTTTACAGTTTCATTGCCGGCATCGCTTGCCGCGGCAGTTTCCGCAGCGCGTAATTTGCGACGCGATTGGGCTATGCGGATATCGCCCGCTGCCATTCGAAATCGATATTCACCAAGGCGTTGGAACCCATCCAAATACACTTCATAGGCCTTGCTCTCGGATTCCGCGGTGCCCACGCGGCGCAACAATGTTGCGTACTTCTGAACATGTTCAGGCAAAGCGGGATTGGTTTCCCAGTCTGTTTTTGCCCGCTCAAGATTGCGCAGATCCGTGTCACCACCCGCCGCAATGCTGTCTTGTTCTTGTAAAGCGCGCTGTTTTTCGGCATCTTTAATGTTAGCGCGAAAGCCGCCCTCTTGATTCACGGTGTTGGCATAACCGCCTTTTTGAATGGCGCGGGCGGCGGTGAGTTGCTTGAGCTCGGTGACTAATTTGCTGTCGGATGGATCCATGCGCACGGCCTCCTCACTGCAGGCGAAGGCCTCGTTCCATGCGTCGATCGAAGTGAAAAGTTCCTTGGCTTGCAACCACAAGCTCTTGCTATTTTTTTTGTTCTGCTGCACACGAACTAAATTCAAAGCCATGGGGGCGAACCATTGACCCAATTCAAACAGGGATAATTTTCCAGTGAACTCTATGACTTTCAAGATGGCGGGAAGATTGTTCAGATCGCGCATCCAAATAAATTCCGCGGCGGCCAGTTTGGAGAAATTGCCGCCAACTCCGTCATCCACGGATTTGATTTCCTTGCTGGTGGCGGGTTTGCCGTCGCCTTGCATGAAACTTTTGGCGGCCTCAAACATGGATTGATGGAAGGCCATGTTTCCGGGGTCCAATTTGATGGCGCTGGCAAATAAATTCAGGGCGTATTCAAAGTTGCCGCTCTTGGCCATGGCGGCTGCGTGTTGGAAAAATTTGGCGGCTTTCTCTGGTTGAGGTACAACCACGCCTTTGGTAGGTTTTTCATCCGCTTTGTCAGGGGCGTCTCCACCTTTTTTCCAATTAAACATGCAACTGCTCCTGATAAAGTTTAAGGCGATCCCAAGATGGCATGAATCAATACATCCAACTTGAATTGTCCAAGGTAAGCCATGTCGAGCTTATGGTCAACGCATTATTCGAGAGTGAATTACGATAGGTTGCGTGAGCCAGTCAAAGCGATCCATACTGATTTACCCCGATCCAATTTTGCGTGCCAAGGCCAAGCCGATTGTGAAAGTCACGGCATCCATTCGCGCGCTTGTCGCCGAAATGTTTGAGCTGATGCGTGAAGAAGAGGGGGCGGGCTTGGCGGCGCCGCAAGTTGGTGAATCGTTACGCGTGTTCATCACCGAGGCGAGACCCGACGAAGATATTCCAGAGCGGGTCTTTATCAATCCAGTGTTAAGCGCAATGGACGGTGATTTGATTCCATATGACGAAGGATGTTTAAGCTTGCCGGATGTGCGCGGCATGATTCGTCGTCCCACTTTTGTTGCCATTGACGCCATGGATCTTGATGGAGCGATGATGCATTTGGAAAGCGACGCGTTTCCCGCGCGCGTCTGGCAACATGAGTTCGATCATTTGGAAGGCACGCTGATCATTGATCGAATGACTCCGATAGACCGATTGCGCACGCGCAAAGCGGTGAAAAATCTTGAACGCGAAGCGGGGTTGTAAGTGAGTCTTGCAAGCCCAGATGGCGCAAATAGCGTGGTTTTTCTGGGCGGCGGAAGTTTGGGCGCGCCGTGCTTGCGGGAATTGGCGCGCCGCGGTTGGATTCATTTGGTGGTCAGTCAACCCGATCGTCCCGCGGGGCGCGGCCGCGTGCAAACGCCAACCGCTATTTCCTCAATCGCCATGGAATGCGGACTGAATTTAATTCGCGCCGAGAACGCCAATGAACTTCATGTGCGGGAGCAATTCGCTGGAGCCAAAGTGATCGTAGTTATTTCGTTTGGACAAAAGTTGTCGGCGGAATTGCTCGCGGGTCGTGTGGCTATTAATTTGCATCCATCGGCGCTTCCCGAATGGCGTGGCGCCGCACCCATTCAACGCGCCATGATGGCTGGTCAAACCCGCATCACAGTGTGTGCCATGCAAGTGGCGCAACGCATGGACGCGGGTGACATTTACGACCGGCAAGTTTTTGAGGTTGGAGAAACCGAAACCGCGGGCGAGGTACATGATCGAATCGCACTCGAAAGCGTTGACATGATCGTGCGCACCATCGAGCGCGCGCTCAAGGGCGGACTGACGGGCGAGGCGCAAATTGAATCCAATGCCACGCGCGCCATGAAACTGGCCAAAGGCGAGGCATTTGTTGATTTTCACCAGTCGGCGCGCTTGGTTCGCTGTCGTATTCACGGTTTGGCGCCTTGGCCGGGGTGCGATGGAGAAATTGCGGGTCAATCCATTCGCCTGTTGCGAGTCAGGGAAGTTGCATTGCCAAGCGAGCAACTCGGTCAACCGGGACACCACGCGCGCGCCGCGCCCGGAGAAATTTTGAGCGCTGGTTATGTGGCCTGCGGTAGTGGTGCCATTGAAATTTTACAAGTGCAACCCGTTGGCGGGCGCGCTATGGCATGGGCGGATTTTTGCCGTGGCCGCGCGATTGCGGTTGGACAGCGCATGACTTCAGTTGCGCGCAAGGACATCTCGTGACACCAAAAGATTCAATCCAGACTTCATCCACGAATTCAAACATGAGTTCAAACATGAGTTCAAACATGAGTTCAAACATGGAATCAAACCTGGAATCAAACCTGGAATCAAACATGCATTCAAACATGCATTCAAACATGGCACCTGTGCCGCAAGCGCATTCAAATTTGCACCTGATGGATCTTGAGTATCCATTTTCCGAAAGTTCAATTGCACAAACTCCCGCCGAACCGCGTGACAGCGCCCGCATGATGGTGGTTCGGCGCGACAGCCAGGAAATTATTCATGCGCATGTGCGTGATTTGCCAAAGTGGCTGCATCAAGGCGACCAGTTGGTGTTGAATGAAACCAAAGTCGCTCCCGCGCGCTTGGTGCTGAAACGCGAACAGGACGGCCACGATTTTGAGGGTTTATTGGCTGAAAAGCGTCCTGATCAAACCTGGCTTCTTATGGCCAAGAACAGTAAAAAGTTTCATGTTGGGGACCGATTGCAACTGCGCGATGAACACGGCGCGGCGGGGGCGGTGTTGCGCTGTCTTGCCAAAGAATCTAACGGCTGGGTCGTGGCCTTTGATGATGGAGTTGATCCGCGTCAAGCCCTAGAGGACTCTGGTCGTACGCCACTGCCGCCATACATCATGCACGCGCGCGGCGAGCGCGCTCACAATGAATCCTTTGATCGAGCGCACTATCGAACCATCTTCGGACAAGACACCCAGTTTCACTCCGTCGCCGCGCCCACCGCTGGTTTGCATTTCACAAGCGAACTTTTGCAACATGTGGCGCAGACAACCAAGCGTCCACCCGCGTTTGTCACTTTAGAGGTGGGCATGGGAACATTCAAACCCATCGAGGTCCAGCGTTTGGCCGATCATCACATGCATAGTGAGCGGTTCATGGTGTCCGCTTCAACTTTGGAGCGGATCAAGACCACTCGCCCCGATGGTCGCTTCGTGGTTGTGGGAACGACAACGGTTCGGGCGCTGGAAAGTTTGCCGACGCCGCTTCCCACCAGCGATTTTTACAGTGAATCACGCTTATTCATACAGCCTGGCTATCAATTCCAGTATGTGGACGCGCTGCTGACCAATTTTCATTTGCCCCGCAGCACGCTCTTAAGTTTGGTGGGATCATTGGTGGGACTTGATCGGCTGAAATCCCTTTATGCTTTGGCTCAACACATGAATTATCGCTTCTATTCTTATGGCGACGCAATGCTTATTCTCTGAACACGGCCCGCACACGCATGTGCGGGCACTGGAAATTCTTGCACACCTGAAAGCAGCAACATCTACCTATGAAACTGAGTGAACTTGTTGGCAAAGTGAATGGGTTGAACCCCGCATCCCTGCACCCCGTGGAAACGATAGACATTCACTCCGTGATCGATGACAGTCGAGAGGCGCGTCCTGGCGCGCTCTTTGTTGCGCGCGCTGGTTCCAGCGCGCAAGGCGCCGTGTTCATTGAGTCGGCGGTGCGCGCTGGCGCGGCGGCGTTGGTGGTTTCCATGAACGACACTATTCCCGATGGCATTGCGGCCTATCGCGCCACCAATCCCGGCGCAATGTTGGCTCCATTGGCGCATGCCTTGGCAGGTTTGCCCTCCAAAAACCTGAAAATGATGGGTGTGACTGGCACAAATGGAAAGACCACAGTGGCTTTTTTTGTCCAGCAACTCATGTTGGCGGCCTGCAAAAAGTTTGGCTTAATGGGAACCATCCTGATCGACGATGGCAAGACACGCGCCCCCGCGCAACTCACCACGCCCGGCGCCGCCGCCATTGCTCCGCTGTTGAAGCGCATGCATGACAACGGTTGCGTGGGCGTTTCCATGGAGGTCAGTAGCCACGCGTTAGAGCAGGGACGCGTGGCGGAAATCGACTTCGCCGTGGCTCTGTTCACAAATCTTTCTGGCGATCATTTGGATTATCACCACACCATGGACGCCTACGCCGACGCCAAGGCGAAGTTATTCGAGAATCTCAGCCCGGATGCGGTGGCCATTGTCAATGCCGATGATCCGCTGCACGCGCGCATGTTGCGTAATTGCCGCGCGCGTGTTCTGCGTTGCGGCGTTGTTGGCGGTGGCGCAACGCATGTGGATGTAGAGGCCAGCGTGCTTGAGGCGCGTATTGGTTCCATGTTGCTTCGCCTGCGTGGTCCGTGGGGCGATGTCACCGCGCGTTTGCCGGTGATGGGTAGGCACAACGCCACCAACGCATTGCAGGCCGCCGCGGCCGCGTGGACCTTGGGCGCCACAAATGAGCAGATTGTGGCTGGTTTAGCCACACTTCAAGCCCCGCCTGGGCGCCTTGAACCAGTCACGGATTGCGACGCGGACTTCGCCGTGTTGGTGGATTACGCCCACACTGACGATGCGCTTTTGAATGTGCTGCGCGCGCTTCGACCCGCGCTTCCCGTGGGTGGAAAATTGATCACGGTCTTTGGTTGCGGCGGCGATCGCGACCGATCGAAGCGTCCGCGCATGGCGGCGGTGGCCAGCGAACATTCGGATGTGGCCATTCTCACCAGCGACAATCCGCGCACGGAGGATCCCGCGAGTATTGTTGCCGAGGTCGCGCAAGGCGTTCCCGCCGCCAGCCGCGCTCGCGTGTTGAAAATCATTGATCGCCGTGAAGCCATCATGCAAGCGGTCGCCATGGCGCGCGTGGGTGATGCCGTGTTAATTGCGGGCAAAGGTCACGAGGACTATCAAATTGTGGGCACGGTGAAAAAACCTTTTGATGATCGTGTGGTGGCGCGCGAGGCGTTGCGCGCGGCGGAGAAAAATAAATGAACAACTTTTTAACGGCCGAGGAATTTGCGCAAGCGACTGGCGGAACCTGGCTCGAGCAGCCATCGCAACCCATCACGGGCGTGGCCATTGACACGCGCGAAGATCTTGCGGGCAAAATGTTCTTGGCACTGCGCGGCGAAAAATCTGACGGCCATGCGTACTTAGAGGCCGCCCACAAAGCCCGCGCCGTAGCCGTCATGATCGAGAAAAGAGAGTGCCAATGTCCCGGCGTGGCGCGCTTGTTGGTGCCCAATGTGCAGTCCGCGCTCACGGCCGCCGCTGCCGCGTGGCGCAACATATTGCGCTGCCAATGCGTGGCCATCACTGGAAGCGCGGGCAAGACCACCACACGCCGCTTGATCTCGGCCGCGCTTGCGGCATTTGGCAAAACCCACGCTAGCCCCAAAAGTTTCAACAATCATTTGGGGGTGCCGCTGTCCATTCTTGGCGCGCCGCGCGACACCAAGTTTCTGGTGCTTGAAATTGGAATGAATCACCCCGGTGAAATTGAACCGCTTGCCAAACTGGCGCGCCCGGTGGTGGCCATGATTGTGAATAGTGGAAGCGCGCATTTGGGTGGTCTTGGCAGCCGTCAAGCCATCGCACTTGAAAAGTCCTCCATTGCGCGCGGTCTTGAAACTTCCGGAATATTCGTGATTCACGGCGACTCGCCTGAGTTGATTGATATCGCGTTCAAGCAACCGAGACCCGCTGGTGGATTGTTGATTTTGTTTGGTGAAGGGGGTCGCTGCTTGTGGAAATTATTTTCCCGCGAAGTGGTCAGCGATGGTCCGCAAAAGGTTGTAGCGCAAGGACCCGCATACGGCGGCGGGTGCAAAATTTCTTTCACCTTGAAATTGCCTGGGCTACACAACGCCATTAACGCCATTGGAGCCATAGCCGCAGTCACCGCGCTGGGTCTTGACGCCCAAACCGCCGCCAACGCCATGGCGGAAGTTGAACCTTCCCAAGGGCGCATGGTTCGTGAGCGCATCGGTGAAATTGATATTTACAACGACTCTTACAACGCGAATCCCGAAGCCATGTTGGCGTCCATTGCCGCATTTGCGGAAGTTGCCGTAACCGCCAAGCGCCGCATTGTGGCGTTGGGGGACATGCATGAACTGGGAGAGCAAAGCCAAGCGTTGCATCGCATGGTGGGGGAACGGCTTGCCAGCGCTTTTAGCGGAAATCCCCCCGAAATGATCATGACTTCGGGTCCGCTGAGCGCGGAAATTGCGCGTGCGGCGCAAGCCTTGGCGCCGCAGGTTCAATTGGAAATGGTGGCCGATTTGCAGGACCATGCGTCGCGCCTGGCGGGGCTTTTGCGCGGTGGCGACGCGGTGTTGATCAAGGGCTCGCGGGCAAGTTCCATGGAGCGACTTGAACAGGCGATCCGCGGCGCAAATTCCTTTGCCAAGAGTGCAAAGACTTCGTGATCAATCGACCGATGAAGAAGACTTCAAATGCTCTTTAATCTTGTCGATTATTTCCAAAATTGGCTTGACGAGCATGGAATGTCCGCGCTTGTGCAATTGATGTATCAATTGGAGTTTCGCGCCTTGCTAGCCACGGCGTTGTCCTTCGCCATCACCGTCTTTGTTGGTCCCAGAGTCATCCGATGGTTGCATCGCAAAAAAGTTGGCGACTCTCCTGAGTTCTACAATCAAACTCTGAATGAGTTGATGAAGTCCAAGGCCAACACGCCCACCATGGGCGGCATTTTAATTGTGTGCGCCATTGTCATCAGCACGGTGTTGCTCTGTGATTGGATTCACAGCTCCTATGCCAAGGTGGCCATCATTGTGCTGGTGTGGCTGGCCGGCTTGGGACTGATTGATGATTGGCTGAAACTCACGGCGCGTTTCCGTAAATTAGGAACCCGTGAGGGCTTGTTTATGTGGGAAAAACTGCTGTTTACGGTTGGGATTGGCGCTATCGCGGGCTGGTTTCTGTACCGCGGCGCGCAACACATTGATGCCACGGTGCTGAATTTGCCGTTTCAGCGCACCTATCCGCCAACCCCCATTGCGGAGGTGATTGTTCAGCCGCCACAAATCGCCCCCAATGTGGTGGTGCTTTCATTCGTGTGGTTTGTGGTGCTGGCCGCATTTTGGATTGGCTTAATGAGCAACGCCGTCAACTTGACCGATGGAATGGATGGACTCGCCACCGGAACAGTTCTCATTGCCAGCATTGTGACGGCGGTCTTGGTGGCTATTGCCGTGAGTCCGCGCGCCAGTTTTTTCCTTATGGTTCCGCATGTTCCAGAGGCCAAGGAACTTTTGGTGATTGTTGGAACAATGGCCGGCGCGTGTATTGGATTTCTATGGTTCAACTGTCAGCCCGCGGCGGTGTTCATGGGGGACACCGGCAGCCTTGCGTTGGGTGGACTTTTAGCCACCATTCTTGTGGCTATTCGTCAGGAATTTCTATTGCCGCTGGTGGGCGGCGTGTTTCTTATGGAGGCTGGCAGCGTGGTGGCGCAAGTGGGATGGTTCAAGATCACCAATAAACTCACGGGCAAGGGCCGGCGAATTTTTCGTTGCGCGCCCATTCACCATCATTTTCAATTGCAAGGCTGGAGCGAATCACAAACCGTGGTGCGTTTCTGGTTGATTGCGCTGCTTCTGGGGATTGCGGCCCTGGTCATGCTGAAATTGCGCTGAAACAACCTGCGATTTCGCTTTCGCGCTTCCTTGGACACACCGCACGCGCGCTTAGACATTGAACAAGAAGTGCACCACATCTCCGTCCTGCATGACGTAGTTGCGGCCCTCGCTACGCATTTTTCCGGCGTCGCGAATAGCCTTCTCGCTGCCAAATTGCTCCAAGTCCTTGACCAAGTAGCACTCGGCTCGGATGAACCCCTTTTCAAAGTCTGTGTGAATCACGCCTGCGCTCTGTGGAGCGGTGAAGCCGCGGTGAATGGTCCAGGCGCGGATTTCCTTGGGGCCAGCCGTGAAATAACTTTGTAGGCCAAGCAATTCGTAGGCCGCCCGCGCCACAGTGGCAAGCGCGGGTTGATTCATTCCCAGGCTGGTCAACATTTCCGCGCGATCGGCGTCGGTCAATTCGGAAAGCTCGCTTTCAATTTTGGCGCATACGCAAATCACTTGGCCGCCCTCCACCTTGGAGCGCGCCAGAACCTTTTGCACCATATCGCACTGACCGTTCAAGTCATTCTCGTGCACATTGGCCACATACAGGACTGGCTTGGCGGTGATTAAGCCAAGTCCACGGCCTAGTGTGCGCTCCTCGGCGGTGAAGTCACCGCCGCGCAAAGGATCACCTTTTGCAAGTAAAACAAAGGCTTTCTCCAGATACGCCACGCGCGCAATCGCGTCTTTATCGCCCCCGCGCGCCGTGCGGCGCAAGCGCTCAAGGCTGGACTCCACCACCCCCAGATCGGCCAACGCCAACTCCGTATCGATGGTTTCAATGTCACGGATCGGATCGGGCTTGCCGTCCACATGCATCACATCAGGGTCCTCGAAGCAACGCACCACATGCAGAATGGCGTCGACTTCGCGAATGTGGCTTAGAAACTTGTTGCCCAGGCCTTGACCCTCGCTGGCGCCACGCACTAAACCGGCGATATCCACAATTCGAACCGACGCGGGAATAATTTTATCGCTCTGGATTTTCTTGGAGATGGTGTTCAGTCGATCATCTGGAACATTCACCACGCCCACATTCGGCTCG
>SYAC01000051.1 GCA_005787685.1 Planctomycetia bacterium | reverse complement strand
CGGCACGCCGCCGCGGCTTGCCAAAGAAACGCTTGACTGGGACAACTTAAAGCCGCAGTGGGGTGACGAGGTTCCCCAAATGTTCAGCGACATGACCAGCGCAAGCGCGTTTCCAAAGTTGCCGCAAGTGGAGTGCCGCCAAACCGAAACCAGCGCCTCCATTCACGATTTAGTGCGCGCCAATTTGCACCGAGCGCCCATGTACGCGGGGCAAATGCAGGCCGAATGCGGTCCGCGCTACTGTCCAAGCCTAGAGGACAAAGTGGTGCGCTTCACCGAGCGCGATCAACATGGCGTGTTCTTGGAGCCGGAATGTTTGTTCACCAACGAAATTTATTGCAACGGTATTTCCACCAGTTTGCCCGCCGAAGTGCAGGATGGCATTGTGAAGGGCATGCGCGGCTGCGAGCACGCCACCATTCTGCGCTATGGCTACGCCGTGGAGTACGACATGGTGTGGCCGCATCAACTTGACGCCACGGCTGAAACAAAATTGGTGGCTGGACTTTTTCTTGCGGGACAAATCAATGGAACCAGTGGCTATGAAGAAGCCGCCGCGCAAGGTTTGGTGGCGGGCTTGAACGCCGCGCGCCGCGCGCTTGGTTTTGAAGCGGTTCGTCTTGGCCGCGACCAAGCGTATCTTGGCGTGCTGCTTGACGACTTGGTTGTGCGCATGCCGCGCGAGCCTTATCGCATGTTCACCAGCCGCGCCGAGCATCGGCTTTCTTTGCGCGCCGACAACGCCGACTCGCGCCTCACGCCGCTGGGTCGCGAGTATGGTTTGGTTGGCGACACACAGTGGAGCGCGTATCACACTCGCCAGCGCGATATAGATGACATTCGCCAGGCGATGGCCAACGGAAAGATAAACGGCGTTCGCGCCAACGAATGGGCGCGAAGACCCGAAGCCACCCTACAAGAACTTGCTAGCGTGTGTGCGCCTGGCGTGGACATGAAATTGCTGGCGGGCGTCTCCACGGACTTGCGCTACTTGGGCTACTTAGCGCATCAACGCACGGACATTCGCCGTCAAAAGGAGAGCGAAAATGTGCTTATTCCCCGTGAATTTGATGTCATGCAAGTGCGTGGTCTGCGCGGCGAGGCCGCCGAAGTTATTCAGCGACACAAACCCGCAACGCTGGGGCAAGCGGGCCGCCTTGCGGGCGTAAATCCCGCCGATGTGACTCTTGTCGCACTCGCTTTGCGCCGCCACGGTACTCTTGCCTGACCAAATTATGAAGCCATCGCACTGATTGAGAAAATGAGTGACCTGACTTGGTAAGGGACTTGGTAAGGGACTTGGTAAGGGACTTGGTAAGAGACTTGGTTGACTTTGTGCGTTGCATTCACTTCACTTTCTCACTTTCTCACTTTTCGCCACCTTAGCTCAATTGGTAGAGCACTTGATTTGTAATCATGAGGTTGTCGGTTCGATTCCGATAGGTGGCTTTGCTTGCGGATAGAGCCTCTTCAAAAGCGCTATGAAATTTAGAAATATAAGTTTTCGTTTGCGTGTTGCGCTTCTTATGATTGGGGTGTCGAGTGTGAGCTCTTTACTCATGGGCGTGTTAAGTGTGCGCCTCATGCGCATTGAATTCGAAGATTCATCGCTTGCCTATGCGGCGGATGCCGCCTGCACTATGGTCAATGGATTGAAGCGCGATGGAATCACAGTTGAGAAACTGCAGAAGAACCCGGAATTGATCGCTCAATTTTACCCAGAACAAGAAACCGCGAACCAATACCCTGCGTCGCCCACTGTCCCCAAGATTGAGGGCAATCCCGGTATTTTGCGCAACTTTGTCATTGCTGTTCCCGAGGGGGATCAGTGGCGGATTATCGCGCGCCATGATCCACATGACTCCACTTATGTTGACGACGATCAGCTGCAGTTCAACGCGACGCTCAATGATTCAGAGTTCGCCAGGGTTGGTTCGATTATCCGCGTGGAGCCAATAGATCAAGGCACTGCGCCTATTTCAACCAATCGCCGCAGCTCCGGTTGGTACAAAACAAGCTTCGCCAAGATGTTTGGGGCTATCGAACCACTGGCTGATCAAGGTGGGATTCTGTTTGTTGGCGCCCGCAAGCACATTCTGTTCGCGCATTTTTTTGACGACATAGTGCAAACCATATTGATCGCAGTTGGGGGGGTCGCTCTATTGGCCGTGATTGTTTCTTGGCTAATTTCCAAACGGCTGGTCCGACCATTTCGTGATCTGAGTGAGTTTGGCGCGGCGCTGGACGCGGGCAAATTTGATCATCGCTTGCCGGTGCGCGGTCCGCCGGAGATTGAAATTGTAATAAAGGAATTGAATACATTCGCCAAGAATTTGGGTCAGCGCAGGGCAATGAGCGATCTTGAAATTAACTTCTACAAAATCACCGATTTTGGTTTGCTCATGGGCCAGGTTTTGGAGAATCTTCCGCAAGTCATTCACGCGCCAATATGCTGCGTCTTTTTGCCAGATGGCGCGGATTTTGTGTTGGCTTACGCAACACGCTCTGATGAAGGCAAGGAAGCGGGCACGTCATTCATTGGCTACATCGCCCAACGCACGGGCCTGTTGGCGCAAGTGATTGAGCACACAACGATCACCGTTGATAAATTAAATTCCTCGCACGGATCATTGGTGGAAGCCGCGGGAATTGTCGGCGCGGCGGCTACGGCTATCGCCATGAAATCTGGATCAGGTGAAACGCTGGGCGTACTTCTTGTTACGCGGCAACCAAATGCCACACATGCAACTTTCACGAAGGAGGAAAATGCGGACTTGCTGCATGTCGCAACCTTGATTTCCACGGCGCTTGAACGGCGAGCGTTGAAGGAAAAAATGATGTGGAGCAAGGTTCGCATGGCGGAATCGCGCGATCCAAGCGAGACCGGTCCGCATGTAAAGCGCGTGTCCGCGACTGCTCTTGAAATTTTTGACGGATGGGCGAAGCGCATCGGCATGCGCGAAAAGGAAAGCCAATTTCCCCGCGAAAATTTGCGCATGGCGGCCATACTTCATGATGTGGGCAAGATTGGCATCAGCGATTTAATACTGAAAAAGCCCGAGAAATTGACTCAAGAGGAATACGAGATCATGAAGCACCACTCGGTGCTTGGCGTGCCCCATTTACCTGGCGATTACAGTGAAGACGATCGTCAAGTGGCATTGCATCACCATGAGCGGTGGGACGGGCGCGGATATCCCGGCACGGTGAGTATTGAACATTTGCCCAGCGACGATCAAAGTTTGCTGGAAATGCAGTTGCCAAGCACCGGCATGAAGGGCGACGACATTCCGTTGTTCGCGCGCATGGTGGCTATTGCCGATGTGTTTGACGCGCTCTCAAGTCACCGGGCGTACAAACAGGCGTGGTCGCCGGAACGCGTGGAGGCAGAAATGCGCAATGAAAGCGGAAAGGCTTTTGATCCAGAGTTGATCGAGATTTTCTTTGAGCGACTTGACCGCATTCGTGCGGTGCGCGCGCGCCACCCGGACCAAATCGCCAAGCCACAAGCGTAATGAGCGCTAACTTGCGCCGCTCATCCACAAGCGAGACAAGCGCTCGTTGCGGTCCACAAGTTCCTGGCCACAAACACGCGCTTGTGCAACGAGTCTTTGCCACGGCGAACTATTTGCCAATTCAATTGTTCGGGATTATTCTTTCTACTATGAAATCATTTAAGGAAATCCTTAGTTCAATATCTTTGCAAATCTGCATGCTGTTTATTGGAATGACTGTCGTGTGTGGCGCCTGCGCGCGTCATCGACCCATTGAGACGCCCGAAGTGCTGGCGGCGCGCCGCGATGCCGATGTGACGAAAGTGCAAATGGTCACCAAGAAACTGATCGTTGATTTGGTGGAGCATGTCGCGGCCAAGCAAAAGGATTTCGCGGATGGCAAGACCAAAGTTCCAGCCACGCTGGATGTGCTTGTGATTTCAGGCGGCGGAGATTGGGGGGCGTTTGGCGCGGGCTACCTCAAGGGCTGGAACACGCTTCCCGCGGGACCAATGGCAATGCCAAAGTTTGATGTGGTCAGTGGAGTGAGCACCGGCGCGCTTATCGCGCCGTTTATCTTTGTGGGTACAAACGAAAGCATTGATCAGGTTGTGAATTTGTATCGCAATCCCCAGGCGGACATGGTGAAATCTCGCGGGCTGCTTTTCTTTCTGCCCGCCAATGAATCATTCGCCGAAGTGCCTGGTTTAGAGCGTGAATTGCGTGACGCCATGAATTCAAAAATGGTGGCGGCCATGGCCAAAGAGGCGCAGACCGGCCGCGTGTTGGCCGTGAATACCACCGACTTGGACATGGGGCAACCGCGCGCGTTCGCCGTTTCAGAGGAAGCTATTCGCGCCAACAAAAGTGGCGACTACGAAACCTTGAACCGGATGCTTCTGGCCTCAAGCGGAATTCCCGGCGCGTTTCCGCCGCGCGAAATTGGCGGGAGCATTTATTGCGACGGGGGCGTGGTGGGCAATGTCATGTACGGAGCGCGCGTGAAGCGCGAGGATTCATTCGGCGTGGTATGGAAACGCTTGCATCCTGATTTGCCAATTCCAACCACGCGCTACTGGGTCATTCTCAACAATCAATTCAACGCCGTGCCGCAAACCATTCAGCCAACATGGCCAGCCATCATTGGACGCAGCGTTGAAGTTGGAATTCGCGCCGCCACTATTGTTGGTCTACGGCATTTGGTGGCGCACGCGGAGTTAACCATGTTGCGCGGCGAAGGCAAATGCGAAGTATATCTTGTGGCCATTCCTGATTCGTGGCGCGCCCCCAAAGAGGGCGTGTTTATAAAGGAAACCATGGAAAATTTAGCCGACCTTGGCGAGAAGATGGGGAAGGACTCGGCCACATGGATGTCCGAAGTTCCTTGATGGCTGTGCATTTTTTGGAAACCACGCGCCTGTATATTTCAGCAACGCCCAAGCAAACGCCTACAGGCGTTGCCCTGTGAATCACCGCGTAAACATTGGTAATTTGCCACCATGATCAACACAAGTCCCTACGTGTTCCGCTGGCTGGAGTCGGACCAGGACATTGCCAGCGCATTTGATCTTATGTACGAGCTGCGCAGTGAATTAACGCGTGCCAGCTTTGTGTCGACGGTGCGCGCCATTGAATCCATCAATGGCTACCGGCTGGTTGGTGGATTTGAGAGTGCGAAATTAATTTCACTTGCTGGAGTGCACAACAACCACGGATTGTCGCGCGGCTCGCATTTGCGCGTGGATGATTTGGTGGTGACCAAGGCGCGCCGCGGTGGCGGTGCGGGCCGCGCCATATTGCAATTTTTAGCGGGCGAGGCCAAGCGTCTTGGTATTCCAGCGTTGTTGCTTGACGCGCGCCATGAGGCCAAGCCTTTTTATTCCAAACTTGGATTTGAATATCGCCACTCCACGCCGTGCGCGGTGTTGGTGGATCAACTGTTGGAGTAAGAGCGCGCTATTTCACTTGCGCAAACAGGGCCACGGAAACATCGCCGTCAATGTGTTGGCTTTGCGGCTTGGGCGCGCCAGCCGCCTGAAACGCCTGCAGATTGTCGCGCATGATCACAAGCGCCACAGTTCCTTTTTTTTGTTCCTGCGCAACGCGCGCCAGTACTTGCTCGCGCGTGATAAAGCGTGCTTGTTCATGCGGCAATTTCAATTCATTGTCCAACTCGCCGCCTGGACCAATCAGGGTCATGTCAAATTTTTTGGTTGAGTAGGCCACGCAGGTGGCCATGTTGGCGTCCACTATCAGCGTGTGTGATTGGGCAATCGAATTCGCGTGCGCGCGCAAAGTGTCCACGCCAATCTTGCTTTTCTCCAACAACGCGTCGGGTAACAGCAATCCCGAAATCAAGAATATGGGCGCGGGCGAAATTGCCATATGCATAATTTTTTGCACCGCGCTGCGTGCGCTCAGCGCCCAATGATCCAAGGACGCCCACGCCAATAAAGCCAGGGCGATCAATCCAAAGCGCCACGATGAATGGTCATGCCAAATCTCATCTGCATACAGCCATTGATGACCAGTCAAGATAAATGACGCGCTCAACAACGCCGCGGCCACCAAGAGCCACCGACCAAGCCGATCTGTAAATGATTTTGCATGCAACGCTCCGAAGTAATGCAGCAATACGGCGGAGATCACTATGGAAAATGCGGGAAAGAGGGGCAAGATGTACGCTGGCAACTTTCCGCTGCTCGCCGACAACAGCAGGAGGGGCAATGCAATCCACGCCACGCACAGCGCGGCACCGTGGCCGCGAAAAAGTGATTTGCCAAAGCCGCTCCAGACTTTGCCAATGTTCAGCGTCCACAATGAACAACCCACGGGAATCAGGGGCAAGAAATACCACCATGGTTCAGGATGTTGATTGCCATCGGGCGAGGTAAAGCGGCGTACATGCTCGACCCAAAAGAAATAATCCCAGAAGCCTGGATTGCTTTTGTGAATTGCAAAAATCACCGGTGCCGCGGCGATCGCGGCGCTGGCAATGGGAACCAGTGGTAGCACAAACAAGTCGCGCCAACGCCTTTGCCAAATCAGCCAACCGCCCGTGATGATGGCGGGTAACGCTAGTCCAAGAAATCCCTTGGTCAAGAACGCGGTCGTGGCTGCGACTCCGCTGAGCACAAGAAAGAACATGCGCCAGCGATGCTCCTGTTCGGTCGCGGCGTACACAAAGAACGCCACGCAAAGCGTGATACAGGCGCTAAACATTCCGTCCAAAACCGCGACGCTGCCAAATACCCACGGAAAAATCATGGTGAGCTGAATAGCTGTGGCGATGAATCCAGCATGTGGGTGCGCGCAAATTCTTTTGGCGATAGCGCCCGTGGCAATGGCCGTGATCAACGCCGCCAACGCGGGGGCGAATCGTAATCCCCATGCGTTCTGACCAAACAACGACATGGAGACCGCAGTGAGCCAATATCCAAACGGTGGTTTTTCGTAGTAGCTCAAGCCCACAAGTTTCAGCGACCACCAATCCTGATTGTGCAGCATTTCCATGGGGATCACGCCATAGCGTGTTTCATCGGGCGCAATCACCGGTCGCATGGCAAGTGGTAACAAGTACAGCAGCACAAAGACAAAAGTTGTGTAGGTAGTGATGACTCGAACGCTCATGCGCCAACAAGCCTATCCGTTCGCACGCACACCCACCCCTCGCGACCAAGAATTTTTCCAGGACCGATTGAGCCGATTTCAAGTTCAGACACGGGCTTGGTTTCGAGCATGCGGCCAAGCGGTCCAAAGGTGTGGCCTGTTGCCAACGCTTTATCTAAAAATGCCTCAAAACATGCGGCTTTTGCCCCGCCTTCGCTTTCAGCGTGCACGGTCAATACATGCGGCCTGCCATCGGAAATCAAGCGCATGAGATGGGCGTTCCAAGTCTGATCGCGGTTCTGCTTGGGCAGAGCAGCCTCGTCGTAGGTGGGCAAGTCCACTGGAATTTGCGGCTGCTCCAGCACGCTCTTGCCCACGCGCGGCCGAAACGCGCGCGCGGGTCCACGGCAGTCGCTACGAAATTGAAATTTCCGCGAGCGCGCAAAGTTCAACACGCGCTCGCTGCAACGCCAACCTGGACACGCCGCGCTTTGCGGTTGTTGCCCCATGACTTCCTCAAAGGCGTCGCACGACAAAGCAAGTTGCGCCTCAAGCGCCTCATCCGAAAGTTTTTCAATGCCAACTTGCCACCGGTGATGATCCCACGCATGCACGCCAACTTCGTGGCCCGCCTTCATGGGCATGCGCAATTGCTCCTTGAAGTGGCGGCTGATCACGGTGCCGGGCCACAATGTTCCGCGAAATAAAATATCGTACCCATACAGCGACGCCGCTTGCGAGCGCAACATTTTCATAAGGAAAGCGGGGCGCAAAAGTCGCCACGCATGTCGACCCATGTTGTCGGGACCAAGCGTGAGATACCACGTGGCGCAAATACCACGCGCTTGCAAAATGCCCAGTAAACGCGGCACTCCATCGCGAGTTCCGCGCACCGTATCCACATCCACGCGTAGTGCAATTGGGGCGATCGCCACGGTGTGCTTGCTTTAGTGCGATGGACTTCGGGACGCTGGAACCTTGTTGCCCGCCGCCGCGCCAGTTGCTGGCGTGTTTGGCGCAGTCAAGTTGTGCGACTTGGCGTGTTGACGAATGAACCAATCCAATGTTCGCTCCACGCTTTGACGCGTGGCAATCTTTGGCGTCCAACCCAGTGCGTTCTTGGCGTTGCGAATGCTTGGCGTGCGGTGTTGCACATCCTCGTAGCCCTTGCCGTAGTAGCGGGCGCTTTCAATTTCCTCAAAGCCGGCGAACGGCGGAAAGCACGCGCGCAGAGGATGGCGATCAAACGCCTCAACCAACATTTCCGCAAGCTCACGAATGCTCGCCTCATTGTCGGGATTTCCAATGTTGAAAATTCCACCCGTCGCTTTGCCATCCGTGTTCTCAATGATGCGGTACAGGCACTCCACGCCTTCATCCACATCGGTGAAGCAGCGCTTTTGTTCGCCGCCATCCACCAAAAGAATTGGCGTGCCTTCGACTAGGTTCAAAATCAACTGCGTGATGGCGCGCGAGGAGCCAATTCGGGCGGAATCAAGCGTGTCCAAGCGTGGCCCTAGCCAATTAAATGGGCGGAACAAGCTAAATTGCAGGCCGCGTGTGGCGCCGTAGGCCCAAATCACGCGGTCCAACAGTTGCTTGGAAGCGCTGTAAATCCAGCGTTGTCTGTGAATGGGCCCGGTGACCAGGTTGCTTGTTTCCTCGTCAAAGTGCTCGTCCTTGCACATGCCGTAGACCTCGCTGGTGCTTGGAAAAATAATGCGCTTGTTGTAGCGCGCGCAGTCGCGAACCACGCGCAGATTCTCCTCAAAGTCCAATTCAAACACACGCAGGGGATTACGCACGTATTCAATGGGCGTGGCAATAGCCACGAGCGGCAGAATGACATCGCACTTGCGCACATGGTATTCAACCCACTCGCGGTTGATAGAAACATCGCCCTCGATAAAGTGAAAGCGCGGATGATCGGCAACATTGCCAATATTGTCCGAGCGCAAATCCATTCCATAGACTTCAAAGTTTTCATTCTTGAGCAAGCGTTCCGTGAGATGGCTTCCAATAAATCCGTTCACGCCCAAGATTAAAATAGAGGTTGATTTCTTTTGCGATGACAGTACGCGCTTGCCCAGACGCATCTTTGCCACCAAGTTCATGTCCTTGGCAATCTGCGCGCCAGAACTCCACACGCCATCAGCGGGTTGACCCTCCACAATTTCAAGGGCGCCTTTCCCGCAGGCCACAATCATTGGATTGACGCTTAAAATTTCACCGGGTTGGCCCGCGCCTTGCGCGGTTTTGGTGCTCCACACCATGAACTTGCGCTCGCCCGCAAAGGTGAACGCGCCCGGCCAGGGATAGGCCACGGCGCGCGTTAAATTGCGTATTTCCTCGGCGGATTTATTCCAATCAATGTTGCCGTCATCTGGAGTTCGCCGACCAAAAACGCTGGCATTTTTCTCATTTTGCGGTGTGCGCGGCGCATTGTTGGCTTTCACCAACGGCAGCAACTCGTCAAGCAACGCGCTGGTGGCGTCGCTCATGCGCCCGGTCAACGTGCGCGCCGTATCAGCAATGTCAATGGCAACTTTGCGCTGACCAATGATGTCGCCCGCATCGGCCTTATCGCTCATGTAATGCAGCGTCACGCCAGTTTCAGTTTCGCCATTCACAAGCACCCAATTAATCGGGCAGCGGCCGCGGTACTTGGGCAACATGGCCGAGTGCAAATTAATGCAACCCTTTGGAAACAACTCGCGCACTTTCGCGCCAACCATATTTCGATAGTGGCATGACAAAAGCAAATCGGCCTTCATCTCCTGAATACGATCGATCCAAATTGGATGGTCAAGTTTTTCTGGAGCGAAAACCGGAATGCCAGCGGCCGCGGCCTCGCGCGCCACGGATGTATACCAACCGCCTTCGAAAGGATCATCTCGGTGTGTGAACACCGCTACAACATCAAGGCCATTTCGAATAGCTGCCTTCAGCCCCGCAGCGCCAAGTTCGTGATACGCCAATACGACGGTCTTCATGTGGTTTCCTTAAAAGTGTGTGAAATAAAGTGTCATTTGATGGGCAATTCCGTTTGCCAATCTTGAAGTCAACGAATGTAAACAATCCAATTGCAATCAGGCAACAGTGCGCGCGGGCATAAGTTGGGCCGCGGAGTCCCGCGATGGTACTTCAGCCAATGTTTCTCCCACAACATTGTCAAGAATGTAGCGGGGACGCTCGCGCACGTCGGCATGGATGCGGCCCACATACTCGCCCATCAATCCCAGCGCCACAAATTGCGCGCCAACAAAGAAAAACAGAATTGAGAACAGCGTAAACACGCCGTTGGCCGCCCATTCGGCGCCAAATACCACCCGCAGCAGAAACAGCATCACGGCAAAGCCAATGGCCAGCGCCGAAATGCCGCCACCTATCCATGTTACAAGTCGCAGCGGCCCCGCCGTCATGCAGGTGAGCAAATCGAATTGCAAGTTCACAAGTTTAATCACCGAGTAATTGCTGTCGCCCGCGGTGCGTGCGGCGTGCGCCACTGGAATTTCCGTGACACGCTTGGCGAACAAGTTGGCCAACACAGGAATAAACGTGCTGCGCTCGCGGCATTGCAACATGGCGTCCACCACGCGTCGCTTGTAGGCGCGCAACATGCATCCGTAATCGTGCATTTGCACGCCGGTGGAGCGGCGCACAATTGAATTGATAATGCCGGAGAAAAGTTTGCGCGCAAACACATCTTGGCGATCGGCGCGCACACTGCCCACAACGTCGTAGCCATCGTCGATGGCGGCAAGCAACTTTGGAATTTCTTCCGGAGGATTCTGCAAGTCCGCGTCAAGCGTGACCATGACATCGCCTTGCGCGTTGGCGAAGCCGCACAAAATAGCGTTATGTTGTCCGTAGTTGCGGTTCAGAATCAGCGACTTAATTTCGCCGGGATACGTCTTGGCGGCCTCGGCCAGCATTTCGCTGGAGCCATCGCGGCTGCCATCGTCAATTAAAATGAGTTCCCACGGCCGATCAAGCGCGCGCCCAACTTTCACGCAGCGCTCAATCAGTTGCGGCAAGTTCAAGCGCTCATTGTGAACTGGAATAACAATTGAAACGCTTGACTTCATCGCGCCACTCCCGTCACGGCCACCTTGGCCACGCTTTTGGGCAGCACTTCTTTAATGGCGTTCACCACATCCAGCACATCCTGATCGGCCATGTCTGGAAACATGGGCAACGTGCATATTCTGGATGAATTCCAATCAGTATTTGCAAGGCGACCCGCGGGCTCCGGACGATTTTCGCGGTACCAACGGTGCGTGTGCGACGCCAAGAAATGGATGCCCGTGCCAATATTTTTCGCCTTGAGCGCCTCCATGAACGCGCTGCGCTCCATGCCGCAGCGGCGCTCATCAACACGCACCACCAACAAGTGCCGCGCATGTTTGTGCGACCACTTGGGGTCTGCAAGCATTGTCACGCCATCAATGTGGGCAAGTTGCTCGCGATACAGCGTTGCCAATTCTTGGCGACGCGCAATGAGCGAGTCCAAGCGTGGCAACTGACTCAACGCGAGCACCGCGTTCATGTCGGGCATATTTTGTTTGTAGCCAGGTTGCTGCACCTCGGCTTGCGGCGAGCGTCCTTGTTGCGCGCGATCATGCGCGTCCACCGCCAGGCCGTGAAATCGCAGTCCGCGAATCTTGGCGGCCAGCGCGCTGTCATCGGTCACAAGCACGCCGCCTTCACCACTGGTGATTGTCTTGATTGGATGCAGGGAGAAAATAGCCGTGCCTCCCATTCCAATTTCACGGCCCTTGTAATGCGTGCCAATGGCGTGGGCGGCGTCCTCTAAAAGATGCACGCCTTTGCGGGCGCACAGGGCGCGAATGGGATCAAGATCAACCGGCGCACCGGTGTAATGAACTGGAATCACAACTTTGGTGCGCGCCGTGATGGCGGCTTCAAGCGCCTCGGGGGACGCGAGTAGTGTGTCGCGATCGACGTCCACAAACACATTGCGTCCACCAAGCAGCTCAACCATGTTTGGAGTTGAAACCCAGGTCATGGACGGACCAACAACCTCGTCGCCAGGCTTCAGGCCAATCGCCTGCAAGTACAAATGCATAAGCGCGGTGGCGCTGGTTGCAGCCACGGCTTCTTTGGCTCCGCAGCGAGTAGCGATTGAGCGCTCAAGTTCCGCGACCTTGGGGCCGGTGGTAATCCAACCGCTGCGCAACACAGCAACGACCGCTTGAATGTCCGCCTCGGAAATGGGTGCTTTGCAAAACGGAAGGAAAGTTTCTCGCATGAGCCCATGATCATAGGGCAAATCCACGAATTTCCCCAATGAGCCAAAAGTTTTTTTTGAATTTTTGTGAGCGCTGTTTTTACGAACCATGCTTGAATTCAGCAAGGGCGCAGGTTCTTTTTTGATGACTTGGTAGTGTTGCTGGCATGGATGCCCGAATCATTCGTTGCGCAAAGTCGCAAAGCCAACTTGCGGTTCAAACGGACGCGGGTTGCGTTGCCACCAGTTGGCAAGTGCGCGGTCAAGAAATATTGGCGTTGCCGGTGGCGCTTGCGGACTTTTTAAAGTCGCAAAAAACGGGGGGAATTCCTCTGCTCTATCCATACGCCAATCGATTGCGCGCGGACCATTTCACGGCCGCGGACAAGGCAGTGGAGTTGTCGCGCGAATCAAACTTAAAGCGCGATAGCAACGGATTTCCCATGCATGGCCTGTTAATTCGCTGGGCAGATTGGATTGTGACGCAACCTGCGCAAGATGAATTGCACGCCAGCATTGTGTGGGGCGATCATGCCCAATTATTCGCGGCGTATCCATTTGCGCACACCTTGCGGGTGCGCTGGAAGTTGGGACAAAGCCCCGATCAACCCTCGAATCAAATTACAAATCCCAGCACCTATGCGCAGGGCACCTCAATGACGGATGAATCCTTGATCGCCAGCACGCTGACGGTGACCACGATCATTGCAGCGGACAAGGGTCAGGATGTGCCTGTGTCATTTGGGTGGCATCCATATTTGGCGTTGCACGATCGCGTGAATACGCAATTGCACTTGCCCGCTCGCCGCGTCATTACTTTGGAGCAAAACGGTTTGCCTGCGGTTGGGGCGACATCCACTACGTGGCTGCCCGCCTGCGCGCAATCCGCGCTTGCGCCAATGGATGATTTATTTCAGTTGAACACGCGCGACGAAAGCCCCGTCGCATCCATTGTCGCGCCGCGCCAACGCCTTCAAATGACATTGACAAGCGGCTATTCACACATGCAGGTGTACTCGCCAAAAGGCGCCAACTTTGTTTGCGTGGAACCAATGACCGCGGCCACCAACGCATTGTGCGACGGTGCCGCTGTGGTGAAATCCGGCAACACATTCTCGGCCAGGTTTGACTTACGCGTGTTGTAAATGCACGGCGATGGCGCCGTGGCGTTTCCATTGCGCGTGTTCTTCATGAACTTCGGCGCTGGGCGGCAATTTATTTGTGCAACTGAAATTCGGGTGGCAGTGGTGGGATGTTTGAGATACCCACATGATAAGGTGCGCGCATGCATTTCATCATCATCGCTCTTGTTATGCTGACCCTGTGGGGCGTTTGGAGATTGATTCGCGCCCAGATTGAGAAGGGCACCGATGCGCAAGATGAATCCACGGCGCAGTCGCCGCGGATCACGGATGCTGACGCCGGCAAATCCGATCAATCATGAATGTTGCCGCGCAACTATCTTTACCATCATGAAAGAATTGCACCAACATATTGCGTCGTTACAAGCCCACGTCAAATATCAGCGCGTGCTCAATATTGTGCTGAGCGTGTTGGTGGTCATGTTATGCGTGGCGGCCATGAAGCCCTACGGCGTGATCACCTGCGACGGCTGGAATGTGCTGGACAAAAATGGCGCGGCGCGCATCACCGCTTTCACGCGCGACGATGGCGGAGCCTGCATGTGGTGGTACGACTTGAACGGCCGAGTACGCATGGATGCAACCACGCGCGTCAACGGCTACGCGGGGTTGCAGATATACGACAAAGCCGGCAAGCAGCGCGTGGCCACATTTACGCGTGAGGACGGCGGCGCTGGCGTGGCCTGGAATGACGCCAATGAATTGGTTCGCATAACCGCCGGCAGCAACGCCGACGGCCTAGTCATGCTTCCCACAATAGATTTGGAAGCCGTGCCCGCAAACAATTTGCCCGCCAAACAATAATTGTGAATAGACAAAGCGGGGTGCTTGCAAAAAACTGTTCGCTGCAATTTCAAATCGAAGAGCGCGGTCTTGAGTAGACCGCCAAGCGCATGGCGCGCCTTAGCGCAGCAGTTGCGCCTCTGCGTTCACAATGTCGGTGCCAGAGCCAACATGACCAATGTCCCAGTCGGATGTGGTCTCAATTAAAGCCATATATGCGCCGTTGACATTGATGCGCTGTTCGCCTTCAAACATGTCGCAGCCAACGGCCAGGCACATGTGCGGGGTTGTGTCGTTCATGCAGTACACCAACGCAACAGGCGTGCGCTCGTCCACGCTGCGAATAAGCGTTGCCAACAGCAAACTTTTCGAATCGCAATCGCCGCCGTCAAGCAAAACTTCCCCAGGCGTGCGCAAACCGCAACGATATTTTCCATCCTTCACAGCGTCATTGCGCCCATCATCCACCTTGCGATATGGAATTGCGTTCTGCACAAAACTGGTCAGCGCCTCAATGCGTTGACGCGCATTTGGTCTGCCACGTTGACCGCTCCAATAGGTTTGAATCACCGCATCGGCAACGTCGCGCACTTCCGGCATGGAGCGATCAAGAATCCATTGATGATCCGGCGCTATGCTTTGCGCCGAGCAAATAATTCCGTGCTGCGCCAAGGTTTCCGTGATGGCTTTTTCAATCGCCGCCTGCGAGCCATCGCCAACTCGATACGCCACGGAATCAAGCGCATGTTCAGGAAATCCAAAGTAGCGCTCGAACGAGTCGGCCCACGCCTCATTCACCTTTGCAGAAATGCGAATGGTCATGGGCGTGCACCCCGCGGTCAGAAATTTGGTGTCGCCTTCACGCTTGGCAATGCACGCTTGGTCATCGCTCCACAAAGAAAATTGTAAATTTTGCAAACGCGATCGTGGCGCCAGAAAAATATGTTGCGATTCGTACCACGCGCGGAAGTCCGCATTTTGCGTCAGTGCAAGCGCGCTCTCAAGCGCGGCGGCTGCGGCTTCGGCTGTGACCGGAGCGGCGGGGGTTGCGTTGCCGTTTGTATTTCCAGCCGCGCCCCCAGTCGCGGGAACAGTGGTCGCGCCAGTTGCCGTTGCTGCCGCGGGCGCTATCTCACGCGCAACCGTGCGAGTCATGGTGCCTTTGCGAACCAGCCGCTTGCGATCCGGTGAACGCATGCCGCTGGGTGAGGACATGGGCTTCACATTTTGATTTCCGGTGACTGTGGTGGCTTGCGAAGTTGGCGCAGGTTCAACTGGTGCCATCGCAAAACAAGAACACATCATTTCACAAGGCGCATTGAGTACGCACATGGCGACCAAGATTGTGGCGTACAAAGTTGGCATGGTGTGTTTCATATTGCGTTGCGTCATGGAGTGCACATCTTGCGTGTGGCGCATTGCAAACATTGCGCTGCGCCTTCAAGTATTTAGTTTAGCAAGTCGAACCAATCGCCAGAAATGGTTTGATGAACAAAAGAATTGCAATTGTGGCGATTGAGGCAATGATTGCATTCAAGCCTCCGTCCATCACGCTTGCCGCAATGCTCCAGCCAGCAAGCGCCATATAAATAATCGGCGTCACTGGATACAACGGCACGCGGAAGGGGCGCGGCGCGTCGGGCATGGTTCGGCGCAGAACAAGCACCGCGGCAACGGAGAGCGACGAGAAAATATTCACCACCACCGTGAGTAGTCCAAGAATGTCATCAAGATTTCCAATCGCAAGCGATGCAAGACTGACGGTCGTGACCACAACAAGCGCGCGCGTCGGAACCCCATTGCCTTTACGAACACCCGTCCACGCAGGAATCTCGCGCGCGTGAGCCATGGACTCAAGTATGCGCGCGCCAGTGATCACGCCTGAAACAAGCGTTGAAAAAAACAACAGCGCAATCACGCCAGTCATCGCGTCTCCCATAGCTGTTCCAAAAGTTAAGCGCGCGGCCACGCTACCAATGGCTTGCATTGGCGTGCCATTTGTTTCCAGCATGGCGGCCGGATCAATCACGCGTAGAAACACAAGATTCACGCCGATATACAGCGCAAAGACCAGCACGATTGCGCCAATGATGGACAGTGGAACATTGCGACCTGGCCGCTTGATATCGCCCGAAATATCCGCGCCGGTGGACCAACCCAGATACGCGAAGCTGACAACAAGCGTTGCGCTTGCCACGGCGCCTGAAATAATTCCTGGATGGGTGACGGCCTCGTTTACAACAGGCGCAACCATGCGCGATTGAATCGGCCAGAAAAGTCCTACGCCCACAAAGAGCGCAATAAATCCAATTTTAATAATCGACAGCGCCGTGTTGAATTTGTAGCCCGCATGCAAGCCAAAAAGTTGCGACACGAACGCGGCGAGAATAGTGAGCGCGGCAATCAGGTTTATATTCAGCGTTGTGGGAAGAATTTGGTTCATATATTGCGCAAACAGCAATCCAATAACGGCCAGCGAAAAACATTCGCCGCATAAAATGGTGACCATGGCCACCAAATATCCAGTGGTGCGCCCAAATGCGCGGCGCGCAAATTCAACGCTGCCGCCAGAGCATGGAATCATTGCGCCAAGTTCTGCAAGGGATAGGCCGCCACATAAAGCAAGTATTCCGCCAATGATCCAAGCGGCAAGAATATTTTCCGCGGTGCCAAGCTTGGCGCCAAATTGTCCGGTGAGTGAAAAGATTCCGCTCCCCACCATGGATGCGACCACAATTCCAGTCGCGCCAATGGAACCAATCACGCGACAGTAATCTGATTGTTTCTGTTCGCTATTTAGTTGCGTGCTGCTCATGGGGGCATGATCATATGATGTCGTCGATTGAGCCCCAGACCCTCTACAAAGCGTTTCATTTTCTTGCTCCCGTTACCTGACCCACCGATGCAACCTCTTTCATGCATCGCGAGTTGTCTAATCGCCAATAAAAAAAGAAGACGCATGGGTCTTCTTTTTTCAAATGGGCGGTGGGGGATTCGAACCTCCGAAGG
>SYAC01000050.1 GCA_005787685.1 Planctomycetia bacterium | reverse complement strand
GTATACATACCGCGCGGGCTGGCTTAAGCACCTAGGGTCGGGCTCTTGTCTGCCTTGCGTATTGTGTGCGGTATTGTCTGCTTTTTCTGGTTGCTGGTAATTTTGTAAGGGCGCAACAAAAGCGAAAGTTCGCGGTAGGCAACGGCTTGCTTTGAAAGATCGTCGTACACGCACAGAACATGCTTTGGCGTTTTGCCATTCTTGCCTTGCCACATGAACCACTCGCCCATGGCGCAACCGGAGTACGGAGCGATGTATTGCATTGGCGCGCTGGTGCCGGCGCCGGCGTCCACCACGATTGTGTATTCCATGGCGCCGTTCTTCTTCAGCGTGTCCACAACATTGGCCACGGTTGAATCTTTCTGACCAACAGCCACATACACGCACACAACGGCGTCGGGTGTTCCCCAATATTTTTTCTGATTGATGATGGCGTCAATGCACACGGCGGTCTTGCCGGTCTTGCGATCACCAATGACAAGTTCGCGCTGACCACGACCCACAGGAATCATGGAATCAACGGCTTTCACGCCAAATTGCAGCGGTTCCGTCACAGGCTGACGCTCTTTAATGCCAGGGGCAACAATGTCAACCTTCATGCTGGCGGTGGCTTTAATGGCCGGACCGCCGTCGATTGGATTGCCAAGCGCGTCCACCACGCGGCCAAGAAGTTCTGGACCAGCTGGCACTTCAAGCAAGCGGCTGGTGCTGCGCACGGTGTCGCCTTCGCGCACGCGCGTGGCGTTGCCGAAAATAGCCACGCCGACCATGTCGGTTTCAAGGTTCATGATTTGGCCGGTCACCACTCCGCCTTCGGAGTCGAACTCAACCAGCTCGCCGCTCATGGCTTTGCTTAAGCCATACACGCGCGCAATGCCGTCGCCAATTTCAACCACTTGCCCCACTTCGGAGATTTCAAGTTGCTGGCTGAATTGCTCAATTTCCTTTTGAATGACCGATGTGATTTCGTCTGTTTTAATTTTCACTGGTGTGCCTCTGTGTTCAATCTATAAAAGTGGTGGAAAAAAGTTGTGTGTACGAAAATGTCTAGTGCTTGCCCGCGCCGCCATCCATGAAACGATCTGGAGAAACGGCGAAGTCTTGTCGCGCTGAATCAATCATGGCCGCCCGCATGCGGCGCAAACGAGTGGCAACGCTGCCATCGATGAGTTGATCACCAATTCGAAGCTTGATGCCGCCAATCATGCTGGCGTCCTTGTAACTGTGAAGAACGGCTTCCTTGCCATAAGTGGCTTTAATTCTGTTGGAAACGCTGGCGGCCACTTCGGGGGCAATGGCGCCGCCATTGACGGTGAACACATCCACTTCCAACTTGCCAAAGCGCTCCTGCATGAGTTGGTCGAACGCGTCGCCCACTTCAAGCAGATGGCCCACGCGGCCCTTGCGGCTGAGAATAAGAATGAATTTCATCAGCAGATCGCTGATGTTGCCCTTGAGAATATTTTGCAAACTGTGCTCGCGCTTCTTGGCGTCCACGATTGGGCTTTGCAGAAAATGACGAAACGGCGCGTTGGCTCGAACCAATTCGCACAACTCGTCAAGCTCCTCGCCAATTTCGGCGGGAACATTGGCGCCCGCGGCCAAAGCCAGCGAGAGCAAACTCTCGGCATACAGTTTCGCGACTCGATCCACTTGTGCGGGCATTTGGTTCCTGTTGAGTGAGTGATTGTTTACTGTCGGGGCAACTCAGTGCGTGTAAGAAATGAATTCAGTACCTTGAATCAGTGATTTGGCGCGCGGAGCGCTTTAGCGGCTTGTCATTTCCGAGAGGCTTTCATCAACTAATCGCTTTTGATCGCTTGGCTGAATCTCGCGCTTGAGAATTTTGCCGGCCACACTTGTGGCTAGTGTCGCGGCAACCGCGTGAATTTCCGCAAGAGCCGTGCGCTTGGCGCTTTCAAGTTCTTGCGTGGCGCGAAGTCGCATGTCGTCCAACTCGCGTTGACTGCGCGCGCGCAATTCGTCGGCTTGTCTATCCGCCTCACTGCGCGCCTTTCGAATCATGTCATCGGCCGCGGCGCGGGCTTCTTCAAGGCGCTTCTCAAATTCGCTTTGCGCGGCTTTTGCTTTGGCTTGCGCGGCTTCGGCGGCGCGAATTTCGCTCAGAATTTTTTCATCACGGGCATCAAGCGCCTGAGTGATCTTGGGCCATACAACAAACATAAATGTTCCAAGGGCGATTGTGAACACCACGACGGTGCTGATCGCCGGAAGCAACTTAAAGCTCAGCGGACTTTCGGCGGCGGCTTCATTGGCAAGAATAAAAATATTCATAGGAACCTCTCAAGCGAAATGCAATCGCTGCGGCATGACCGCCGCGATTATGGAAGTGCGCGAAGGCCGACGCGGAATTACCTCCGCGCCGACCCGCGCCTGATCAATTATTTAACAAATCCGATGAGCAAACCAACAACCACGGCGAAGAGCGCAACGCCTTCAACCAAAGCCGCGGTCAAAATCATTTGAATGAAGATCTTGCCGGCCATTTCTGGTTGACGGGCAATGCTCTCCACGGCGCTTCCGCCGATTTTGCCAATGCCAATGCCGGCGCCGACAGCCGCAAGACCAGCGGCGAGTCCGCCACCGATTCCAAGGCCCCAGTTCACCGCGCCAACGGCGGCAACCGCGTCAGCCGCCATGGCTGGTGATGCGGCTAACAAGGTCATTCCGAGTGCTGTCATTCCAAGGGTCACGATGTTCTTCATTACAAGGTCTCCAGTGTCAAGTGTCTTTGATGCGGTGGGACGCATCGGGGTTCATTTCAAGCCTGTGTTCCCACAAACAAAGGCTGTTTCCGAAAGGGTTCACGCGAACCCAATTGTTCTTTCAAAAGTTCATTCAGTGATTCAGTGAGCGGCCGCCGTCGCGCCATCCAACTCGTGGGCTTCATGCTCCTCTTCATGGTGGCTCATTAAACTAATGAACACCGCGCTGAGGAACATGAATACAAACGCTTGTAAAAACGCGACGAAGAGTTCCATAAAAGTAATCAACACGGCAAAAACACCAGACACGAGTGTCACACCGGCAGTGGCCAAGCCGCTATTGGTGCCAGCCCATGTCATGCCACCGAACATCAACAATGTCGCGAGCAGTGTGTGTCCGCCAAACATGTTGGCGAAAAGTCGAATGCACAATGCAGCTGGCTTAATAATGATCCCAAGCACTTCAACCACAAAAATAATTGGCACAACAAGCAGAAGGCCTTTGGGGCCGTGGACTAATTCGTGACCACCGCACAAATGCTCCAACCACCCCTTCAAGCCCAGTTGGCGGAAGCCATGCACTTGAATCACAATAAATACAGAAAACGCAAGCACTGCGTTCACCGCGATATTGGCTGTAGCCGTGCCGCCCACCACCGCAAGTTGAGCGTCCTCTAGCCATGTTCCGGTGATCAATTGCATGTCCTGCATTGGAACCATGCCGATTAAATTCAGCGACAAAATAAGGAAGAACAGCGTTAACAGAAACCCCGCGAATTTGTGCGCGTCTTTCTTGCCCATCATTGGAGTCAGCATTTCATCGCGCAGATACAAACACATGACTTCAATCACTTGAGCAATACGGCCGCGGGATAAATAGCGGCGATGACCGAGCGACTCTTTGCCCGTGGAAATATTTTTGCTGGCGTACAGCAACACCGCCATGAACGCGATCAATCCAACAAACAGCGTGACCACTTGCAGCGTGAGGCCGCTGAATGGCTCCATTCCGCCAATGCGAACTGGCGCATCAAGCACATGACTAACTGGATTATTGCCGGAGGCAAGTAGGAATTGCATGGGTGCTCGTAAGGTAAGAAAGATGAATGTGTTGAGTGAACGATGTAGTTCTAAGTGTGAGTGAAGGTGATGCGGTGCGAATGAATATTTCAAGCGCGCCGCGCGAAAGTGAAGCGGGAAATTACTGCCTTTGTGGTTTCCGTGTGGAAGCCATTTGCTGTGAAACTGACTTGGCCACAATGATGGCTTCCGCAAGAAGCCCAATGATGGCCCAAACCACCCCTCCAACCAGCACCATAAGGGCGGGTAGATGGGAGTAGAAGTATATAGATATGAGCAGAATTGGTGCCCCAAGAACTCGCACAACCGTGCTTCCTAGCCACCACAGCATCCATTCGCTAGCGGGACGGCGTTTCCAGGGCTGCATGCCAAAGAAAATGACCGCCCACAAGATGGTGATTGCGCCCGAGGCAACCAACAGCCCTCTTGCAGATTCGGGTGGAAATTGCCAATTTTTCCATGGCAATTGTTGCGTAAGTACAGATAAAACAAGCATTAATACAAACAATCCACTGATGTGACTCGTGGGCAGCGCAAATATTGGCTCACCCTTTAGCGGTCCAGATTGGATGTGGCTTTCTTGCAAATCAACCATTTTTTGTGCCTTTTTTAGGCTTTTGTACTGAGCCTTCAAGTTCATTGTTTAATTTCAGGGCACTTCGCAAAAATGTGGTAATTCCAACTAATAATCCAACACCAGCACCGCAAATAATTCCCCAGTGGCCCAAACTTGGAAAGAAGTAGTCCGCGCCCCAACCCAGGGCTACCCCAGCCACCACTTGGCTCGAAAATTCCCAGCCAAGCGCCGCCATTTTCCAACCAATACGAGTTTCATTTCGATCTCGAATCCGCCGTGAGGTTGGCGAAAGCGGAATCAGCCGTTTGGGCAAAAAAGGCGGCGCGCCATCAATGTCGCCATCACGCTGCAAATTTGAATCTGGATTGTTGTCAGAGGCTGGCATGGATTTCACGGAAGCCTACACTTCAACGCCAATCAGCGAGATACCCCCATGGCAATTCCAGACGACCAAATTATTGATGTGACCGAGAGCAAACTCAACCGCTCCGAGAATCTTTTCGTTGTGTCGGTGTTCAAAGGACTGGGAACCACCATGCGCCACGCGTTTGAGAACTTTGGGCGCAACGGGTCCACCAAGAAAAATATCTGGGTGGTGCAATACCCAGAGCAGAAGCGCGACGATCGCCCTGTTGAGGAGGGTGGACAGTTCCGGCCAAATTTTCGGGGCGTCCATCGGCTTAATAAAGATGAGGATGGCCGCGTGCGCTGCGTGGCCTGCTTCATGTGCGCCACAGCCTGTCCCGCCAATTGCATTCACATTGTGGCGGATGAAAGTCCATGGGATGACCGCGAGAAGTATCCAAAGCAATTTGATATTGATGAGTTGCGCTGCATTTATTGCGGCATGTGCGAAGAGGCTTGCCCCGTGGACGCCATTGAACTGACTCCGCATTACGAGATCACGGGTTTGTCGCGCCAAGAGCTGATTTTTGACAAGTCAAAATTGCTGCAGGTGTATGACCAGACTATTGGCGAAAAGCCAATGTAATTGCACCGCGAATGCGCTTTTGAAACAATGTGCTCGCGCCGTGACAAGAATATTAGTTTTTTGGCTTATTCAAAAACTTGTCAAGCAAGCCGCCCACAACATCTTGTTGTGTTTGCGGTGGCGGCGAACCTGCGGGTGGCGGCGTCGTGCCCGAGCCAGATTTACCGCCAAGAATTCCCTCGGCAATACTTCCAAGGCCCTTGAGTAAATCCTCGCCCTTAGGCAAATCCAAATTTGGCTCCACTTTCATTTGCAATTCTTTCCCCTTTTCAAGTGGTCCTGAGAATGTCACTTTCACCTGCACGGCTTGGCGCATTTGCGCCGTGGTATTTCCCAAAATAGCGTTGATGTTGCCAAATGATTTTCCAAGCAGGCCATTGCCCGCCATGGCGTTGGTGACGCCTTCAAGCGGATAGCGCACCCTGATGAAGTTGGCGAACGGTGGATGCGACGCGAGATTGATCTCGGCCTCTGAAAAGATAGTTTGCTGCCAACTATTGCCTACCTTGCTCAATTGAATCGTGAAATCCTTATAGGCAAGAATGCCCTTGTTGATTTCACCGTTGAGCGGCGAGAGCAAGCCCGGAATGGTGGACTTATTGTCCTTCACCGAGGCAAGATTCATAATACTGATCAACTGCCCACTTTTTTCCAGTTCCACTTCGCCAACATCAATGGTGAAGCGCGCGTCGGTCTTAGCCATGTCAAATGGAAGTGGCGCGCGAACTATTGTGACTGTGGTGTTAATGGCCTTGTTTTTAAATTCAATGTCGCCAAGAATTGGATTGATGGGACGCAAAATATGCTCGCGCATATTTTCATCGGGGCGCAACTGAAATGTAATGGCCTCGCTTGGCACCACGATTATTTGCGAATCCACAATGCGCAGCGCGGGAATGTCCAGTGTGAGCGTTGAACTTTCAATGCGGCCCTTGAATCGATCGGAGGCCTCAAATCCAGTTTGGCCGGCAAGCTGAACACTGAACACGGGGCCAGCCAGATTTTGAATAAAGCCGTCGCCCTCTGAAATAGCGTCGATAAGCGAAGATGGAAACTCACTGATGTTGATACCAGCCACAAGTTTCATGGTTGGGATATTCATTTTTCCATCGGGTCCTGTCAGATTTTGCGCCTTCACTTTCACGCTCATGGGTTTGGCGGGTTGCCCCGCCGCGGCAAGCGCGCCCGTGAGATTCAGTTGGGCGCTTTGCGCGCCGCTGGTTTGCAAGGAAATATCGGTGGACGCAAAATTCAGAGTGGCAATATTTTCTGGTTGACCAGGCGGCGGCGCATTTTTTGTCCTTGAGGACAAGAGCGCTGTCGCGAACGTCACTTGAAATGGTTCCACGCGCACATTGGTTGCAAGAGCCGCGCCCGCCGCGAGGGGATTCAATTCGCCATTGATGAATGGAATGGTGATGGATGAAATATCAAGCGCCACATTGATGTCGCTTAAGTTTCGTATGGGTGTTTTTTGCGGACCACGATCCAACATAATTCGCGCGGCGTCGCCGGGTACGCTGGCATTGGCGGAACTTTGCGATAGAGTGATGGAGCCATTGGCGGCGCGCGAACCTTTGATATTGGCTTTGATGCGCCCTAAATCTGCGTTCAGCGCAAAGGTTGTTGAGCCAGCTTTGGAGCCAACATCCGCCTTCAATGCTCCGGCATTCTCCGCATTGTTGGTGGTCCATTGCGGCACATTGCCCATGCCAACAAGACGCGCGATGCGCTGTACGGCAATTTCGTTGGCGGTCACGGACCCGCTCCAGCTATCCACAGATTGTATTTTAAATTCACCTGCAACTTTCGCCGCTGGACCGCTGGCATCCAATAGGTCTGTGTTCAAGGTGGCAGAAACAGCGCCATTCATAGCAAGCGGACCAGCGAACTTTGCACGCATATTTTTAGCCACCAAGGTTTCAGAAAGTCCATTCACCTTGGACATGCTCAGCGAAGCAATGGTGACATCAAAGTTTGTAGCGGGCGAATTTAGATCGCGCTCCACCGTTGCTTGAACGCTCAGTTCGCTCAGCGCGGCGTTGCCTGCGCCACCTGGAAGACCATTGGCCAGCGCGCTGGCAATACTCGCGCTGCCTTGGAATAATTGTGGACCATCTATATCAACATTGCCGCGCACAACCGCATTTTGCAGCTTTGCCGTTCCAGCAAGACCGGGAGCTTTCGCTATGGCAAGATTCTCAACAAATATGGAAACAGGGCTTGGTATGAATTCAATCAAACCTTTTTCAAGCGCAGTTCGATCCGCCTTCACAGGCCCAGCGGCAAGTGTGCACTTTGCAGGGGCGGAAAGTTTCAGAGCGCCCTGGCTTGCCCACTCCGCAAGACTTGGCGAAAGCGTGATAGCGGTGTTATCCAGCGTCACTGAAGCCATTTTTGCGTCCCAGGTAGCGTTGATATTCATGACACCGGGCTCGGTTTGCGCGTTGATGTTCAGCGTGCCCTGTTCATAGGAGCCCGCAAGCGCGGACTTGATGGTTGAAGCACCAGGTTGCACCTGACGCAAAATATTTATTATGTTGGGTGGAATGCCGGGCAACAGTGTTGGATCAAATGGACCTAGTTGCGTGTTGGCGGTGATGTTCATTTGCTTGAAAGCGAACTGCTTGTCGCGCATCAAGCCAGCCATGTTGGCGGACACATTCACAGGCGTGGCATTGAGCGTGGTGGAAAGCGCAATGTCAACTTTGTCGGCAAGCGGAGCAGCGGCAAGCGTAAGGACAAGCGGACCCATGGCGACGGGCGCAATTCCATCTTGAATAAATTGCGCGGCGCCAATGTTCAGCGAGCCTTGCGCCGCAAGATCCGCCAAATTCAATTGTCCGCTCTGCATGACCGGGGGAATATAAAAACTTTGCAGCGCCATTGTGAGCGGCACCGTTTGTGGCGTGACAACATGGAATGATTTCAACAGCGCTGGTGAAAGTTGCGCGTTCAGTTGAGTGGTCTTGCCTTGGACCGCCCCAGTGCTCACATTGATTGCGGCGGAGCTTTGCAATTGAATGTGCGCGCTGGTCAGCGACAGATCAAATCCCGTGGCGCTATTGGTGGCGGCCTGAAATGAAATTGTTGGACCAACATCGCGCGCCATGTTGATGGGCGTGCTCCGCGTGAATTTTTCAAACAGCGAGGTGGGAATATTTTGCGCCTGCACGGAACCCGCCCATGTGCGCGGATCCTTGGCCCATGTGGCAATTGGGTCCTTGGAATTTGGACGAACCGCTTGCAGTGTGGCGGCAATTGTGGCCGGCTGGCTATCCACGGAAACCGCAATATTGACCTGGCAATCCAAGGGTTTTGAGACATCGGCTGTAATGGCGAACTTGGCCTGCGTGATTTCCGCGGGCGCCTCAAGCAGTGGCAGTAACACGCCGTCCACCTGCGCGCTCAACGAGCCGTTGACGGCGCTGAAATCAATGGCGCCGGCAGCGTTGAAAATATTTGTGAACTTGGCGCTGGCGGAAACGGCGCCAGGCTTATCGCCAATTTTTGTGTTGGCGGAAAGTTGAATTTCAAGCGGACCCGTTTGGCTGACCGCCATTTTGGCTTTCAATCCATTCACGGCGAAGGCGGGACCCGCGGCGTTGGTAATGGTGGCATCGAGGCTGCTCATCGTGATGTGAATGGGGCGCGGAGGAAATTCAAACGCGGCTCCGGAGGAGGGTGATGTTGAAGGCACCGTTACATTTGACGGAGCGCCTGGTATGGATGACGCGGAACTTTTGACCAGATCAAGCAAACTTAATTTTCCATCCGCATCCAGCGCACCGGCGATCTTGGCGCTTAAGGTGACATCAATTTGATCAATACTTCCCGTGGCAAGATCCAACAGGCCGTTGCGCAGCGACAAAGAAGCAATGACTGAACTTTTCGCGTCGCTGCCCACAATGCTGAAGTTGTCCACTTGCTGCGGACCAAACCATGTGAGCGACATATCGCCAATGGAAACTTTGCCATTCACTTGCTGCGCGAGCGCATCAGTGATCAGGCCGCGAAACATTGGAAGCGATGCGATGGATGGAAGCAACGCCACAAGCGCAATCACACATGTAAGACCGCCAAGCATGATCAACATAATCAACTTGCGCAATTTTTTGCGCGGCTTGGGCGTGATCGTTGCGGACTGAGTTGAGTTGTTTGTATCGGTCATAGGGAGACCTTCCAAAATACATCAATCAACGGTGATTGGGGTTGGTCCAGTTGCGGGCGCAAGTTGCAGCATCTTTGTAAGGGCCTTGCGCGCCAACACGGCAGCTTTGGGATGCACGGAAATCTGATTCACCACGCGGTCTTGCGCGAGTTGATCCAAGCACCACAACATATGCGACTGATCAATTCTGTACATGGTGGTGCAAAGACATTGGCAATCGCTGAGCATAAGCACCCGCACATCGCGCGCGGCGGCCGCTTGCGCTAGGCGATTCACCAGGTGAACCTCCGTGCCCACAACCCAGTTGGAACCCTTGGGCGCGTTCTGAATTTGCTGAATGATGAACTCCGTGCTGCCCACAAGATCCGCCTGCTCAACAACCTCTTGGCAACACTCTGGGTGCACCAATACTTTGACATTTGGGTTTTCGGCGCGCGCCTCCTCCACATGCTCGGGTCGAAATAATTTATGCACGCTGCAATGGCCCGCCCATAAAAGCACCTTACTTGTTCGAATAGCGTTGGCGTCAAGACCACCCATTGGCTTCTTGGGATTCCACAACGCCATGTCGCTGGTGCCGCCGTCACGCTGCGCGTCAATTTCACTTTTCAAACCAAGATCACGCGAAGTGTTGCGCCCCAAATGTTGATCGGGCATGAAGATCACTTGCACGCGCTCGCCCTTGGCCAACTTGGTATCGCCGCCATCAAATGCCCACTTCAACACATATCGAGCGTTGCTGGATGTGCAACACGCGCCGTGGTGTTCGCCAACAAACGCCTTCACCGCGGCGCTTGAATTGACATAGGTGATTGGAATCACGCGCACCTTGTCCTTGCTTTGCGCGTGGGCCTTTGCTATTTCCTCCCACGCCGTCATGGCGTCTTCATAAGCGGCCATGTCGGCCATGGAACAACCAGCGGATAAATCGGGAAGAATCACCTTCACGGATTCATCGGTGAGTATGTCGGCGGTTTCCGCCATGAAATGTACTCCGCAAAATAAAATGAATTGCGAGCCGCGCGCCTTGGCCTCCTTGGCCGCCATGCGGCTGAGTTGCAGTGAATCACCAATCAAGTCGGCATGCGCGATCACCTGATCTTGTTGATAATGATGACCAAGAATGAGTAGTTTGTCGCCAAACTGCTTGCGCCGCGCGGAAATGGCGCTCGCAAGATCCTTATCGGAGCTCGTTCGATAGTGCGCGGGAATTTCTGGCTGCCAAAGCATGTTGTGATTCTAGGTTGTATCAAGGCGCCTTGACTCTGTTCCACGCGCGCTCACATTCAGTGGCGACAGCCGACGAAAGTCGCGCAAATCCGCGCATATTATTTCAGCGATTGAACCGCTGGCATATGAATGCCCTCCACCGCAATCACTGGCGATCCCATGTGCTTCTCAATGGCGCTGGCAAGAATTTCGGCTTCGAGCGCGCTGTTGACCAGCACAAACAACGTGCTGCCACTGCCAGAGACATGCGCCGCGCGTTCGGTCAACTCCGCCAACTCCTCCAATTCGCCGCGCAACTTGGGGGCAACTTCGCACGCGGGGTGCGCCAAGTCGTTAAACGGTGCGTCGTGCGCTACGGTTTGCAGCACAGACAATGCGCGCACGCGCTCTATTTCAACAGCGCCGTGTGGTCGCAATTCATCCAGCCTTTGATAGACCGCGCCAGTCGCACATGCGGCATCCGGTAATACAAGCAGTGCGTGCAAATTGTCTGGAAGCGGCGCGGGCTCAAGTTGCTCACCAAGGCCGCTCACAATGGCGCTGCCGCCATCTAGTAAGAACGGCACATCCGAACCAAGCCGCGCGGCAATGTCGCGCAAAATTTCCCGCGACAATTGCAAATCAAATAATGTATTTAAAGCACGCAACATGGCGGCGGCGTTGCTGGAGCCACCACCTAAGCCGCCACCAACGGGAATTCTTTTCTCAAGCCGCATTTTAATTGGCAACTTGCGGCCAACATGCGCCTCCACGGCTTGGTGCGCCCGCACCGCCAAGTCCTTGGTGATGGACCAATTGATTTCAGATTTACGCCGCGCGTCTTTGTGCCAAAAAATTGCGTACAACGAAAACGAGTTCGGCTCCAAAGCCTCAATAAAAAGCTCGTCGTACAGCGACACAGTCACCATCCAACTTGCAATTGGATGCATTTGCTGCGCGTTGGGCGCGCCTACCGACAAGGCTAAATTCAATTTAGCGGGCGCAAGGGCGCAAATGGCGCGGGGTTGGTTCATTCAAAGAAAGTAGCGGAGATTTGAACACTTAGGCTATCCTGTGAAACCCTGTATTCCATGCTGTACATGTTTGAACAACGCCCGCGCCGTTGCACCTGAGGAGCTACCCATGTCCCAACCCGCCATTGAATTTGCGCCAAGCTCGCTCAAAACCTTCGTGCCCGCAAACACCAACGCCGCGGACTGGTCGCAGCTTCAGCCTTTGTATCAATCGCTGATCACGCGCGAACTGAAGTGTCAGCGTTGCTTGGAAAAACTTATTTTGGACCGCAGTGATTTGGACGCAGCCGCGGAAGAAGCGCAGGCGAATCTATACATCGCCATGACATGCCACACCGATGATGCGGTGGCCAAAAAAGGTTTTCTAGATTTTGTGGAGCAGGTGGAGCCTCAACTGAAGCGCGTGGGCTTTGAGCTGGACCAGAAAATTACAAATAGTCCGCACGCGCCAAAGCTGGACGCCAATCGTTACGGCGTGTTGCTTCGCGCCGTTGGTCAAGAAGTAAAATTATTCCGCGCGGAAAATGTGGCGCTGCAAACCCAAGCCACCAAGCTGGATCAGTCCTACAGCGAAATCTCCGGCGCCATGGTGGTGAACTTTGATGGCCAAGAAAAGACTTTGCCGCAAATGGCGCGCTATCTGGAGGATTCCGACCGCGCCAAGCGCGAGGCAAGTTGGCGCGCGGTGGCGGAGCGTCGTCAACAAGATTGCACAAGAGTGCATGACATTTACAGCAAGCTGATCACACTGCGCGACCGCATGGGCCGCAACGCCGGCTTTGATAATTTCCGCGACTTTCAACATCAGCGCATGCATCGATTTGATTACACACCCGCTGATTGCGGGCATTTTCACGAGGCGATTGAGAAACATTGCGTGCCGCTTGTTCGTGAAATGCAGAAGCAACGCGCCACTGCGCTGGGTTTACAAACGCTTCGTCCGTGGGATTTAAAAGTGGATGTGAAGGGCCGCGCACCGCTTCGACCATTCACAAACGGCGAGGACTTAACGGCAAAAACTTCGCGCACCTACCGCAACATGGACGCGGGTCTTTCGCAAATGTTTGACACCATGCTGAGTGGCGGATGTCTTGATCTTGACAGCCGCAAGGGCAAAGCGCCGGGCGGGTATCAATATCAACGCCAAGCTTCGCGCAAGCCATTTATATTTATGAACGCCGTTGGCTTGCACCGCGATCTCATCACCATGGTGCATGAGGCTGGCCACGCGTTTCACAGTTTGCTTTCCAAAGACGATCCGATTTTGTTATATAGAGGAAGTCCAACCGAGTTCGCGGAAGTGGCAAGCATGAGCCAGGAACTACTCACGCTTCCATACCTCTCGGAGTTTTTCAATAAAGCCGACGCCGCGCGCGCCAAGCGTGAATTGCTTGAAGGCGCCATCGCTGTGCTTCCGTGGGTGGCGCACATCGACGCGTTTCAACATTGGGTGTATCTCAATCCAACACATACCGTGAAAGAGCGCGAGACCAAGTGGCTGGAACTAGACGCGCGCTTTGGTGGCCTAGTGGACTGGACTGGCCTTGAACAATTCCGCGCGTCGCTGTGGCAGCGTCAATTGCATTTATTTGGCATGCCTTTTTATTACATTGAGTACGGCATTGCGCAACTTGGCGCGCTGCAAGTGTGGCTGGCTAGTTTGACCAATGAAAAGCAGGCGATCGCCAATTACAAAGCTGGCCTTGCGCTTGGCGGCAGCAAGCCGCTTCCACAATTGTTTCAAGCCGCCGGCATTCAGTTTGATTTCACCGCTCCCATTGTTGAAAAACTCATGAGCGCCGTGGGCTCGCAACTGAAGCAACTTTCCTAATTTCATAAAAGCATTACCCTCAGGACATCATGAAAAAAGTTCTCATTCTTGGCGCTGGAAAAATTGGACGCATGTGCGCGCATCTTCTGCAACACAGTGGCGACTATGCGGTCACAAGCTTGGACAACAGCGACGCGCACCTTGGGTGGGTGAGCAAAAATGTGACAGGTGTGAAATGTGTCAACGGTCGCTTTGATGACGCAAAGACACTTGACGCAAATTGCGCAGGGCAATGGGCTGTTTTAAGTTGCGCTCCATTTCATTGCAATGTGTTGATCGCGCAAAAGGCAAAGGCGCTCGGCGCGCACTATTTGGACTTGACCGAAGATGTGGCGGCAACCAAGCAAGTGATCGCAATTGCGCAAGGCGCAAGCACCGCGTTCATTCCGCAGTGCGGACTCGCGCCAGGTTTCATCACCATCGCCGCGTGGCATTTGGCCAAGGGCTTTGACAAGTTGCATGATTTGCGTTTGCGCGTGGGCGCCCTGCCGCGCTTCCCCAACAACGCCATGAAATACAATCTCACTTGGAGCACCGAGGGCCTGATCAATGAATATTGCCAGCCTTGCGAAGCCGTTCAAGACGGGCACTTTGTAACGGTTCCGCCACTTGAGCAGCTTGAGCACATGCAAATTGACGGCATTGAACTTGAGGCTTTCAACACTTCAGGCGGACTTGGTTCACTGGGCGAAACACTCAAGGGCAAAATTCAAAATCTCAACTACAAAACCATGCGTTTCCCTGGCCACCGCGACCAATTGAAGTTGCTGATTGAAGATTTGGGTTTCAAGAATCATCGCGACGAACTTAAGAAAATTTTTGAGCGCGCCCTGCCCGCCACTGAACAAGACCAAGTTGCCATTTTTGTCAGTTGCGTTGGCGAAAAGGACGGTCGTTTACTTGAGAAGACCTTCGCCAAAATTGTTTTGCATAAAGAAATTGATGGCTTGCCTTGGACCGCCATTCAAATCACAACGGCCGCGGGCATTTGCGCCGTACTTGATCTGCTCAAAGATGGTGCGCTTTCAACAAAGGGATTTATTCGCAACGAAGATGTTCCATTTGAGGCGTTTATTGGCAATCGATTTGGCAAGCATTACGCGTAAATCAAGGCGCGCAATAATCTGCGCCTCAATGACAGCACGCAAGCTGTGGCCGTGGATGTGTGGGCTCGCCTGAGTGGAGAGTTAGCCTCGTCCATGAACGGTTTGTATCACAGTTCTGCGGACTACTCTAAAGTCATGTCAAACTTAATAAAGATGAGTTTCGCCGGTCTAGCCGCTTGCTTCGCGCACGGATGTACCGGCGAATCAACGCCCGGTCTCGCTTTACCCGACCTTGCGGCACACAAGTGGAAGCACCGCGTGTTGATTATCGATACGCCGTCCATGCAGACCGCCCCCTACCTGCAACAAATCAGCGCCTTCGATGCAGCAGCGGCCGGTATCAAGGAACGCGACCTGGAAGTGATGACTCAAACCTCAGCGCCAGCATTCCGGGTGCGGCTCGTTGGTAAAGACGGTGGAGTAAAGCTTGATGTTGGTACGCCGATGACGACTGATGCGCTCTTCGCCCTCATCGATGCGATGCCGATGAGGCGGGACGAACTGTCGAACCGCTAACGCACAACTCTTCTCCATCAATGTCGCGTGGAAACATGGATGACCCAGTGAGTTGCTGCACAGGATTCGAAATCCCCGCCTACTATTCTCAACTATGAAAAACTTTGTAATCGCAGGTGGTAGTTCCGGAATCGGAAAAGCCCTCACCGAACAACTACTTGGTGCGGGTCACAGCGTCTATGTCCTGGCACGCTCCCTTCGGACATTGCAGCCACACTCCAATCTTCACTTCATCCAGACGGACTTCAGCGTCGAGTCGCCGACCATTCAGGGTTTGCCCGAGGAAATTCACGGCCTTGCCTATTGCCCTGGAAGTATTCAGTTGGCTCCGTTTCACCGTATGAGGGAGGATCTTTTCCTCAGTGATTATCGAATCAATGTGCTTGGTGCGGTGCATTTAATTCAAGCGGCGTTGCCCGCGTTAAAAAAACCTGGACACGCGTCTGTACTTTTATTTAGCACAGTCGCGGTGCAGACAGGCATGTCTTTTCATGCCTCGATCGCTGCGGCGAAGGGCGCCGTCGAAGGTCTCACCCGCAGCCTTGCGGCGGAGTTCTCAACCGCGGGCATACGCGTGAATGCAATCGCGCCATCTCTTACGCAAACGCCTCTAGCGGATCGGCTTCTGAACACTCCAGAAAAAATTGACGCATCCAACAAGCGCCATCCAATTGGCCGAGTGGGTCAACCAGACGAAGTGGCGGATCTTGCCGCGTTTCTCTTAAGCGAAAAGGGATCTTGGATGACCGGCCAAGTTCTGCACCTTGATGGCGGAATGGGTCAGTTGAGACTGTTCGCGTAATGCGACACTTCACTGCCGAATCCATCGCGGGTCTTGACGAGCGCTTTCGTCGCAACCTGATTAACTCGTTGCACGGCGTTCGACCCGCTTTGCTTGTTGGCACGACATCAGCGACGGGTATGGACAATCTTGCGGTGTTTAGTCAGGTTCTGCATATTGGAGCAAACCCGCCTCTTTCCGGAATCTTGTTTCGTCCAGATTCCGTCGAGCGCCACACACTGACCAACATTCGTCATAACGGCGCGTTCACCCTCAACACGGCCACCACGGCCATGGCCAAGCAGGTGCATCAAACCAGCGCGCGCTATCCGCGCGATGTGTCTGAGTTTGAAACTTGTGGATTGACTTCGGTACGCTTGCACTCCGCGCATGCGCCGTGTGTGGCCGAATCGCCAATCCAAATTGTGCTGCGTCTTGTGAGCGAGATTCCAATCACGCAGAACGGCACGATCTTGGTGGTCGGCGAAATACTGCATATCTATCTTCAAGATGATTTGATCAGCGAAGATGGATTCGTTGCGCATCACATTGCGGACAGCTTGGCCGTTGCGGGACTAGACGCGTACTTCGGCTTGCGCCATGGCCAGCGCCTTTCATACGCCAAGCCCGATGAACCAATTCAAGGTGAGCCGCTGTAGAAGGCGTAAAGAAAGAGCATTTACCGCAGAAGATCTTCCAGTCCGTGGACAACCCTTCACATGGCGTAAGAAATGTGAGCGTGATTGGGATGAAGTGAAGTATTACTCGGATCGCTGTCGAACATCAAAGCGCAAAAAATCCTAAATCATGCCTCGACATATCTTGCTTTGGTACCGGAATAACTTGCGGGTCGATGACCACGAGGCGCTTTACTGAGCCGCGAGTGAAGGCGCCTACTAAAAACTGAAGATGGATTGAGTTTGGAATAGTATTTTCTGAAATAACCTGACTACACTTTGTTATGAATTTGGGAAATCTATGATCGATCCATCCAATTTATATTTACCTGAAAATGATCCGCAACGACTCGCGTTGCATAATGAGGTCCACACCCGCCCTTCAGCCACATTTCAACTTCCGGCTCTCATTGTGTATGTCGCGGTTATGAATTCAAGAACCAGTATTTCTGATGAATATCAGCACCTGCGTCAATTAAGGGGTCACGAAGATTTGAAACTGGAGCAACTGAAGGGAAATTTCTTACAACTTCAATGCGATCATTTCAAAATAATTTGGGAAAGACATACTGAATTCACTCGATACACCATTATTCAACCACTGCCCCAACATGCGCATTGGGGCAGTCAGTTGCCTGAACTGGCAAGCCATGTTGCGACGGGTGTTGAGTGGCTCAAAGGAATTCCCGGCACAACAATTGCGGCAATTGAACTTGCCATGTTCAATGAAGGCATGGAAGATCCAGACGCTATTTTCAAAGCCAAGCAATGGCTGGGAGAAGGAACGGTTGTCGGTGGCAAGTTGGGGCGAACAACTGGCGATCAATCGCATTCGCATTTGATCACAAACTTGCGAATTGGTGCGGATGGATTTGTCCGCATGCTCGTTTTGACATCGCCTGAAACCTCAGAAAATCGCGCGGGCCGTGTCGCGCAACGACTGCTGGAACTTGAGACCTATCGAATGATGTCCTTGCTGAGTTTGCCAATTGCGAAACAATTGTCCAGCAAACTTTTTGAGGCGGAAACGAAATTGGTTGAAATTACCGCGCGGATTGAGACCAATACGGACAGCGATGAGGCGTTACTTCATCTTCTCGCGCGTTTGGCGGCCCAGGTTGAAAGCGCCACGGCCGAACACAGCTATCGATTCAGTGCGGCACGCGCTTACGACGCGATTGCAAGGGAGCGAATCCTGGAGATGCGCGAAAAACCCTTGTCGGGCATTCAAACATTCGGTGTGTTTTTGCAACGACGCTTGGCGCCCGCCATAGCCACAGTCAATGCAACATCCGATCGATTGGAGGGATTGGCTGAACGGGTTGCAAGAGCCAGCGCGTTGCTTCGCACACGGGTTGAAATTGCAACAGAGGCTCACAACCAGGAGTTGCTAGAAAAATTAACACGGGGCCAAGCGTTACAACTCCGACTGCAGACAACCGTCGAAGGCTTGTCGGTTGCCGCCATTACCTATTACGTGGTGAGCTTGCTTTTCTATCTGGGCAAGGCGATCAAAGCTTCCGGCATCGATCTGAATCCTGAAATGTTGGCGGGATTAAGTACGCCCGTGGTTTTACTTTTAAGCTGGCGTTTGATTCGAAAGATTCATCGCGGCTTCAGAAATTTATAATAAAGTTCAATCCGTTGCGCCATTGATTGTTGGGAATTCATTGAAGTGCCCCTACGCCAACACCAACATCATTCACGCTGGTCTCTGGCAGGTGCTTGGGGAACTGATAAAAAGAGCGCTTCACTTTAAAGCCCGACTTGGTTTTGGCCTCACCAAAGCAAACCAAGATCATGTGTTGCAAATCCTGCGGCTTCTGGTGCATCAACATAATCAAATGACCTTGCACGGGGAAAACGACTTTGTCCGCGTTCAACGCGCCCGCACCAAGGCCGGCGCAATTGATCACAAAACGACTGTCAATGTCCTTGAATTGATCCACTTTCTGCTGCATAAATTTCACGCGCGGCTTCAAGTAGTCTGTCAACGAATTCATCATCACGGTCGTGTCCATAAAAATACTGTCGTCATACGCAAGCACCTTGCGCGTGGTGTTGGTTCCAAAATCAAGAACTACTTCCGTCGTGGCCGTAATCATGAGCCACAACTTGGTCGCCAATTTTTCCACGCTCAACTACGGCGAGCCGTGGCGCATAGAGCGTTCACACAGTATCTACTTGCCTAAATATGCTTGATTCAATGTAGGTCGAGTAATCTTTCGTACCTCGTGGCAGATTGCACCGATCCACATGAAACATAAGAAAGAATAGAAAAATAAAAAATAATAACGAACAAATATTTTCGTATACAGGCTCCTCGCGGTTTATTGACTGATTATTTTAAAATCCGCACGCAATTAGACAACCTCTTTTATTTCTCGGAACAATTTCAGACTGTCCCGCGAGTAATTTCACACGAATGCCCTCACCCCCGCCGCGCAACCAGCACCACAATTTCCGCAGGCACATTGCGCCGATACGGAAACCACGCGCCCGCGCCAACGTTCACAAATAATCGGCTCACTCCCTGCTCATAAAATCCGCTTGAGTATCTGTGCGCTAGAGCCAGATTTTTCTGTGGCTTGTTGCGTAGCGCAACTTGCCCGCCGTGCGTGTGACCCGCCAATACCAACGGAATACCTGCGTCGCTTGCGGCGGCGAAGGCTTTAGGATTATGCGTCAATAATAAATGCGGGCGCGTGTGCGCAATCGCCTCTACGGAGGCGCGAAGCGCCTTGGTTGATTTGTTCCAATCAATTCCAGCCACGCGCAGATCATGCTCGTCGCGTCTGCGCGTTGCCACTGATTCATGCAGCACATTAAGTTTGTGATGTACGGCCGCGGCGGCAAACTCAACCGCGTCATCAAGATGGTCGTGATTGCCCAACACCAAATAGCGGCCCAAAGGCGCGCGGATTTCGCCCATGGCTTTCAGCAACGGCTCGCAACCTTTCCATTCAAGGTCCACCACATCGCCGGTGCAAGCCAACATGTCAATGCGCGCGCTGTCGAGTCGCTCGACCAATTCAATGCCGCGGTGCAACGGCATAAGTTCGCCCCAATGCAAATCGCTTAAGTGGCCAATGCGAAGTCCGTCAAACGCGCGCGGCCAATTTGGAAGGGCGATTTCTATTTCATGAAACGCAATTGGCTGCTCAAGGTGGCGGCGCGTGAGGCGGCCCTTCAAGATTCGATCGATGGCTTTTGTAAAAATAATTTGACGCAACTTGGCCCGCTGAAATTTTCCGCCGCGCTTTGGATGCGTCTTGGAATGAAGTTTCAGATGCGCTTTGACGTGCG
>SYAC01000049.1 GCA_005787685.1 Planctomycetia bacterium | reverse complement strand
GATAGAGATACTTTGATTCGCTTGTATACAACCGCCTATCCCATGCCAGAAAAGTTGGCCGACATTTACTGCGACTTATTGTGGCGCGTCGACTCCGGAAATCACTATCTCGCGTTTCTAGATGGTGTCAAGGAACCAGTGGCGGTTTCCAGCATATTTGCGCCTCCAAACAGCACCATCGCTGTGATGCAAGGTGCGGCCACGCTGAATGAATATCGTGGCCACGGCATCTATACGGCGATGATGGCTAAACGACTTGCGGACGCCCGCGCCTTGGGCAAGGACACGGCGGTATTGCAGGGCGATCGCATGACGTCCGCGCCGATCTGTGTGAAGCTTGGATTTAAAGAAGTGTGCAGCATTGATTTCTACGTATGGGGCAACGCTTGATGTTGAATGTTGCGCGCGTTGCGTTGCGCTGATGGAGCGGTTTCATAATGCTGGCAAAATGCTCGCAACGCGAGAAGCATGCTTGTGGGCCAAACTGAAAGCGAAACACGTTAAGGTTAGACTTGTTTTCGATTTGTCTAAAAAGGGACTCGACTCCAGATTTAGCGTCTAAATTTGGATAACAGGGTCACGCCGCACGCGCGATGATTCACCAATGAATTGAAACACAAATGGCAGCACGCACTACCGCACAAAAACGCACCGCATTGGCTGGCTCGCGCCGCCGCAGTATTACGCCGCAAGATCTTCTGAAGCTTGTTGGTGTTGGCGACCCGCGCATGTCGCCCGACGGCCGCCAAGTTTTATTTCAACGCAAGATTGTTGGCGCGCGCAATACATACGAGACTTCCGTGTGGGTGGCTGACGCCGATTGCAAACGTGCGCCGCGCGCCGTGACCAAGGGACCCAAGGACACGCTTGCGCGTTGGAGCCCCGACGGAACCAAGATTGCTTTTAGTCGCAACGACGCCGTGCTCACGCCGCGCATCATGATTGTGTCGCACAAGGGCGGCGCGCCGCGCGAATTGCTGAGCATGCCGCATGGAGCCGTTCGCGATTTGGCGTGGAGTCCGTGCGGCCGGCGTCTTGCGTTTGGATTTCGTGCAACGCAGGCGCAATGGACCGCGCAAGCCAAGAAGGCGCGTGAGCAACATGGTTTGTCCACGCCGCCGCGCGTGATTGAAAATGAAAACTATCGTCTTGATGGCGACGGCTATTTTGATGGCCAGCGATTTGCCTTGCAGGTGCTTGATGTTGAGCGCGGCAATGTTGAAGAAGTATTCACCGACACGCTGGGTTTGTATTCATTTGATTGGTCGCCGGATGGAAACGCGTTGGTGGTGGCCGGCAACAAAAACCCGCGCGCCTCGTGGAGCGCGCTGGACACCGAATTGTTTATTGTTTCATTCGGCACGCGCGCCAAACATGAAACGGCGCGCATGACGGGTATTGCCAAGGGTCCAAAGTCGCAGCCGCGTTGGAGCCCCGACGGTTTCAGCATTGCGTGGGCCGGTCGCGTTGGCGCTGACAGCATGTACGGCACCGCCAATGTTGAACTGTTTGTGCATGACTGCCGCGCGCGCAAGACCATATGCCTGACCGCCAAGTCTGATTTGTGTTTAATGGCTTCAACATTAAGCGACGCTGGTGATCCAGCGTTCGAACCACAGCTTCGATGGTTTCCAGATTCAAGCGCCATTTTCTTTCGCGCGGGTTGGCATGGAAGCGGGCGAGTTGCCAGCGTGGCCGCGCGTGGCGGAGCGATTGCGTTTCACACGGATCTTGGCACGGAAATTTCGCTTGGAACTTTCAGCGCGGATGGTTGGCGCCTTTCGTGCGTTCGCTCAACGGCAACTCAACCAGGCGAAGTGCATGTGCTTGAAGTGAAGCGTGGAATTTTTGCCGCGCGCCAAGCCACCACATTCAACGACGCGCTTGTTGCAAAACTTGAATTGGTCGAGCCCAACGAACGCTGGATTACAGCCAAAGATGGCCACAAAGTTCATTGCTGGACCATGCGTCCGCGCGCGGCCAAGGGACGCGTGCCCGCCATTTTAGAAGTGCACGGCGGTCCGCACGCGCAGTACGGCATGACGTTCTTTCATGAGTTTCAATTGTTGTGCGCTCAAGGATATGAAGTTTGGTTTTCCAATCCGCGCGGCTCCAAGGGCTACGGCATGAAACACACCGCGGCCATTCGCGGCGCGTGGGGCACAAAAGATTGGATAGATGTGCAAGCTGTCATCGCAACCATGCGCAAGGACCGCGGCATTGATCGCGCGCGCATGGGAATCATGGGCGGCTCGTACGGCGGATACATGGCCAATTGGGCCGTGGCGCATGATCACAATTTCCGCGCCGCAATTAGCGACCGCTGCGTGAGCAACTTGGTCAGTCACGCCGGCAACAGCGATCATCCTGAAGTTCCAAATCAATATTGGAAGGGCGCGGCGTTTGACAAGCCGCAGGCGTTGTGGCGCGCAAGCCCCATTGCGCATTTTAAAAACGCGCGCACGCCCATGCTGTTGATTCATTCAGAGGGCGACTTGCGTTGCAACATTGAGCAGAGCGAGCAGATACACACCGCGCTATGCACAATGAATGTGCCCACGCGATTTGTGCGTTACCCGCGTGAGACCAGCCACGGTTTAAGCCGCATGGGTCCGCCCGATTTGCGCATGCATAGGTTGGGGGAAATTATTTCCTGGTGGAAGCGGTGGATGGCGTAAGTCAGTCTTACGCCAACCCATCGCGCACCAACAACGCCTCTGGATCCAGGTCGCGGCCCATGAAATCTCGGAATAGTTTTTCCGCGGGCTCGCAATTGCCCTTGGACAATATTTTGTCGCGCAACTCACGGCCAACTTTGCGGTTCAGCACGCCCTCTTTCAAGAATCGTGTGAACGCGTCGGCTTCTAGCGCCTCGGCCCACTTGTACGAGTAATACCCCGCGGCATATCCCGTGGCCTCCGAAAATAAATGATTGAACCGCCGCGCCATGGCGGTGCCTTTGCGCGTGGAGCGCGCTTGCCACTGCGCAAAATCCTCATTCCAGTGCGCGTCTAAATCGCGGCCCTGCAATTCTTGAGCGCGAATGTGCAGGTCTAAATCCAATTTGGAAAATGCAAGTTGACGCATGCACACAGAGGCCGCGCGGAAATTGGCCGCCGCGTCAAGTTTGGCCAGCAACTCCGCCGGAAGCGGCGCCGCAGTTTCATGATGGCGCGCGAACAGCGCCAGCGATTCCGCTTGCCAACACCAGTTCTCCAAAATTTGCGAAGGCAATTCCACAAAGTCCCACGCCACGCGAACGCCGGCAAGCGATTCCACTTCCACATCGCCAAGCAAGTGATGCAACAAGTGTCCAAATTCATGGAACAGCGTGGTGACTTCGCCGTGGGTGAGCAACGCTTGCTTACCCGCGACAGGTGGCGTGAAATTGCCGCACATTAAACCAAGGTGCGGCGCGAACGAACCATCCGAGCGCGGTCCACCAGTGCGAAAGAAATTCATCCACGCGCCGCCGCGCTTTGACTCGCGCGGAAACCAATCGGTGTAAAAACTTCCCATCAATCGATCGCCGTCGCGCACCTCGTAAAAGCGAACCTCTGGATGCCACACTTCGACCGCCTCGGCATTCACCCGCGGCGCGGCGGCGGCGGTAACCACGCGCTTGCCGGTTTGCGCGCAGGTGTACGCGCTGTCGCGGCCAACAATTTGAATACCAAACAGATCGCCAAACAGACCAAACATTCCGGCGATCACGCCATCAATTGGAAACCATGGACGCAGCGCCTCGTCATCAAAGCCGTGCTTTTCTTGGCGCAATTTCTCGGCGAAATATCCAAACTCCCACGGGTGCATGGCGCGCGCGGCGTCGCCAACTTTCTTGGCGCGGAAATTCTCCAGCTCCACAACTTCCTGGTCAAACTTGGGACGAATACGCTTGCCAATGTTCTCAACAAATTGCAGCGCCGTGTCGCCGGTACGCGCCATGCGACGCGCGGTGGTGACATCGGCGAAATTTTTCTTGCCCAGCAAGCGCGCCTTCTCATTGCGCAGCGCAAGAATTTCGCCAACCAGCGCGGTGTTGTCCCACGCGCCTTTGAAACCAACTTCGCCCAGACCTTCCCAACACAGGCGCCGCAAATCCGCGTTGTCGCAGTACTGCATAATTGGCGACACCGATGGATTTTGCAGCGTGAAGCGCCATGCGTTGGGGCGATTCTTTCCCGCGGCGGATTGCTTGGCCGCGGCCAGCGAACTTTCGGGCAGACCCGCGAGTTGTTTTTCATCCTCTATGAAATGCTCCCACGCGTTGGTGGAATCAAGAACATTCTCCGAATACTTTTGCGTCTTTTGCGCCAGCGCTTCGTTAATGGCCGCAAGGCGTTCCTTCTGTTGTGGGGCAAGATCGGCGCCGTTCTCTTGAAAGTCCGCCAATGTTTCTTGCAAGAAGCGGCGGCGCACACCCGTAAGCGATTTGGCATCGTCGGTTGCGGCGTAGGCTTTGAGCACTGACCATAATTGCGCATCCAGCGTCATGGCTGTAAAGAACGCCGTCACTTCTGGCAACAGCGCGTTGTAGGCCTTGCGTAATTCATCGCTGTTCAACACCGCGTCCAAGTGTGAAACCAAGCCCCACGCGCGCGACACATCTCGCGTGGCGGATTCAAGTCCAAGCAGCACATTTTTGTATGTCAGATCGCAGCCCTTAAGCGACTTCACCCCGTTCACCGACACAGTCGCGCGGCGCAACGCCTCACGAATATCCGGCTCCATGTGGGCGGGCTTAAGTTGACTCCAATCAAACAGAAATGTGTTGTCAAGAAATGGATGCATGCCCCTAAGTTGCCTTGTTTTGCAAGTGAATTCAAGGGGGATTTGGGGTGCATTTGAAATTGATTGGATGAACGGTTCGCCGCCCACAAGGATTTACTCAAATTCACGCAAACATTTTCAATCGAACTGGAAGCGCGCTCAATTTGCGTCTATCATTTGCCCCCATGTCAACCGCAACCATTAAAACAGACAAAGGCGACATGTTCGTCGAGTTCTTCGATACTGACGCACCTCTTACCGTGGCCAACTTTCACAAGCTTGCCAAAAAAGGTTTCTATGACGGTCTGAACTTTCACCGCGTGATTCCAAACTTTGTGATTCAAGGTGGTTGCCCAACTGGCAATGGCAGTGGCGGACCAGGCTGGAAGATTAAGTGCGAAACTACCGGCAATAATCAGCATCATGATCGCGGCGTTCTTTCCATGGCGCATGCGGGCAAAGACACCGGCGGCTCGCAATTCTTTGTGTGCCATAGTCGCGCTGGTACCGCGCATCTGGATCGCGTTCACACCTGCTTTGGCAAAGTGGTCAAAGGCGTTGAAGTGGTCGACAAGATCAAGGCCGGCGACAAGATTATTTCAATCACCGTGCAAGACTAAGCGCGGTGGGGGAGCGCGTTACGCAAGATCGGTTGGATTCATCAATTGCGAACGCCTTGCGTCTCGACGATTCCCGCGACTGGATTCGCTTTCAACAGAGCAAGTGATGGGTCCAGCACAAGGCGTGGCGCAAAGCCAAGCACAACTAGACCAATTAAACACGCGCCTGCCAAAATACGATCCGCAAATCGCGCGTCATCGCTGTGGCGAATGGGATCTGTACCAAAGAACACACGAGTGGCGGCGCGCCAAGTGGCAATGACCAACAACCCGTTGGACAAGATGACAATCGCCGTGCTCACTGGACTCTCTTGCCAAAGCGCGTGAAGCATGAGGTCATCGGCTAAAAATCCAGCCGTGGCTGGAAGACCAAGGCCCGCAGCTCCAAAAAGTAGAAACAGCGCCGCCAGGCGTGGCATGGAGTTTGACAAACCACCTGCAACCACAAGCGATCGTTCCCCGGCTCGTTGCCGCACTGCTTCAACAATTGCGCCCAATCCACCAGTAGCCACACACGCTGTCATTCCAGCAAAAAGTGCCGCGGCCTCGTGACCCGCTCCCGCCGCGCCGCAAGCCATAAGAATAATCGCTCCATGCACGCTTGAAGTGATTATGAAGAAGCCGCTCAGCGTTGGCGTGCTCAGCGACGCCAGCCCGCCAATCAGCATTGAGCAGGCACCGACTTGCACCATTGGAACCGACCACGCGATGGCAAGATCAAGGTGGTCAAGATAACGCAGATGAACAAAGAGCAGCGGCATGAGCATGCCAAGTTGCCGCACATGCTCTCCCATGGCGCGCGTTGTCAAGCTTGACATTGCAAGTTGCACAGGCCACGGACCAACACGAATCACGAGCGCGATCATGGACAGTATGAACGCAGCCTCCTGCACCCCGCGGCCATGAAGCCAACCCGCAAGCGCGGTGCAAATACCCGCCACGGCAAGTCCTATCGCTCCGATGTGCGTGGCCCGATAGCAAAAACTTGCTTGCACCAAACACGCCGCGCCAAGCGTTCCAAGCGCAATGTCCGCTCGCAGCGAAGTGGTGGCAAGCGCCGCCGCCGATGCAAAAAGAACGCCTACGCCAATGCCGCCACGCGCTCCCGCGCGCTGAGCCAAACAAAGCAAAAGACAGCATAAAACCAACATAAAAATTGAAGCGGTCTCAAGATCTAGATGCAAGAACGGCTCAACATTCATTGGGTCAATAGTGCTCATGGCTTGATCCTTGTGGCGCGTGCAAGAAACCGGGATAGCCGCAACACTGGCGCAACCAGCGCGTCTGTGGCCTCATCAAGTCGCCATCGTGAAAGCGCCATTGCACACAGGCGTCGATCAATTGATGGAACCCACACGCGTAGCCATGAGCCGCCTGAATGAGCGTGCTCACCAATTCGGTGCGCATCGTGCAGAATATTTGGCGCGCGCAGATATTGCCAAACGCGCAGCGACGCATGGCACAAGAGATGCACCAGCGCGATGGTGGTCCATCCCGCCGCAATCTCCGCGAAGATGATTCCCACCTGCGCTAGCGTGGCGTGAGCAAGCGCGCCTTTGGCATCGGGCTGCACTCTTGCAATTGACGCCGCATACAACGCCGTAAGCAAGCCAATGCCAATACCAACACCTTCCACAATTGGCGAGTGGTCGATCACGCTCCATGTGCGTAGGAGTAGAAAAAGTCCAAGATGAATGGAGATTCCACCATAGAACAGAGCGCTTGATGGTGTCGGTCCTTCGGTCGCACGCGAGAGCCATCCAGAGAACGGCAACTGCGCCGACTTGCCCATGGCCGACACCATTAAAAGCGCGGCGATGACCGTGGCTTGCCAAGTGGGCAGCGAACTTATTCCATCCAGCGAGGCGAGTGTGGTTGAATGCAGCCACTCGTGCGCCGCCACAACCGCAAGTAGAAAGCCCGAGTCACAGAGTCGATAAGTGCTCAGCGCACGAATCGATGATCGGATGGGCTCGGGGCGGTCGTGGAAAAACCCAATAAAGAGCGTGGACGCAAGGCCAACGGCTTCCCATCCAGCGAACATTAAATCAAGCGCGCCGGCGAATGCCACAAGTTGCGCCCCAGTTGCAAACACGCCCATCATGAAGAAGAAGCGAAAGAACCCTGGATCGCGGTGCAAATAGGTGCGCGAGAAACGCGCCACAAGCAAAGCCAAAAGCGCGGACATGGTTGCAAACAAAATGCCAAGCCAATCAATGCGCAGCGTGAGCGGAATTTTATACTCGCCCGCAATCACCCAATCGCCAAAGAAAATATCTCCGGTGTTTCCCGCCAGCCCGTTGCCAATGCCCACGGCAACCGTGCTGGCTAGCGCCAAAGCAAGACAGGCCTGCATACAACGCGTCACCGATCGCTCAACGGGAATATTGGGCGCAAGCAATGCCACCATTCCAAGCGCCAATGATCCCGCAAGCGGCGCCAGAATTGACAACCACGCCGCCCACGCTTGCCACGGAATATCGTTCACGCAAAACCTTTCTCAATCCACGCGGGCGCAAGGTGTTCTCGCCCTTGGCAATTACGCTGTGGAGAATACTGAAATCGATCCAGCTCAACTGCGTCTGGCTGAAATAGTTTGAAACCGCCATCAGCCCATACATGCATGGCGCCCGTAGTTGGATGAACCGAGACAAGCTGCACCCACTCATTCACCACCAATTCGCGCACTTCGGCTTGACGACCCGCCACTTGCAACAACGCGTCGGTGGTGGCCTCCACCACAATTAGCAGGCGCATGGGCTCGTGAATTTCAACCATCTGCAGCGGCAAGCCCGTGCGAAGATCACTTTGGTGGCCGTTCATAATGCCGATCAAGCCAGTGACATTGTGTGGCAACTTGGTCCCGCAACCGAACACTTGATTGTCAACCGATGAGAAGTAGTACTCAAGGCTAATTCCCGCGCCCACTGGACCAACTGCGGCAAGCACACGCTCCAGAATGCCGGCATCTTTATCAATGCTTGCGTCGTAACTCACAAGAAATGCGCGTCGATCAAGATGCAGTCCGCGACTGATGTCGCGTCGACCAACAATGCAACACGCGTTGGTGCAGTGGCCATACTCAGGTCTTGGCTGACCAAGATGCGTGGCGCGCTCTTGAACATGCGTAAGAGCTTGTTCGGGCGTGGCATTCAAAGGCAACGCCTCGAAGCGGCGCGAGCGTTCAAGCGCATTCGCGCGGCGGGCACTTTCAAGCACAACGCATATTTGCCGCCAAGCAGGCTCGATCGACCGTGGCATTTGATCTAGATCCGCAATGTCCACGCGATCATCCGCGGTGTCGTGAAGTCCACCAACAAACCAGGTGGATTCTGGAATGTCAATGCCACGCTCGCGCAGGGCATGACGAACTTCAGCGCGATTGACAAGATCAGCCACAAGACGAGCGTTGGCGCCACCGCGGCGACCACCACACGCGCCGCAATCGTGCGCCGATTCATGCGGGTTGTTCAGGCTGGTGGAGCCGTGGCCCAAGACCACTACCACCGGCGCAAAATCTTTTACTAGTCCAATGGTCTTGAGCAATCCAGCAAGTCGGTCGGCGGCTTCATCAATGGTGAATCCTATTGGCTTGCCACTTTTGGCCACATTGACCTTGCTACGAATTGAGCCAAGTGCCGTGTCGGGCTTGGGCGCCACAAATTCTTGCACCGAGTGCAGCGCGGCGGCGGAGTCACGCGGAAGAGCTAAACGCGCAACTGAAAACAGTGACGCGATTGGTCCAACGAGCAGTGATGCGCCGGTCCCGCCAATCAAACCACGCGAGCTGCGCGCAATCGCCGACTCCATATGCTTCCACGCGCCCATGCGCGATCGTCGCCGCTCATGGACAATCGCATCGTCATCGGCGTACTCATGCACTTCATGCGCTGGCGTGACAACAACTGGACAGTACGGCGCCGCTTCAAAATCTTCTAGACCGCGGTAGTCAATGGCCAAACCAAAGAAACCAGCCGCGCCGTATGTCACCCACTCGGGTCCTTGCTCTTCAATCGCACGGCGGATTGACTCCTCACGCTCGTCAATACAAAAGATGAACTGGCCAGCGGGCGAACCCTTACCTAGAGCTGGCCGATGCGTGCGCGCGTAACTCAGCCCGTCCAGAATTTGCCGTTGATAGTGATATTCATATGCCTCAAGCCCGCACGCGCGCCGCGCCTCATCGTTGAATACATCAAGATCGGCCCACGCTTGGCGCAGCGACTCTGGTGTGATCACCAACTCAACGCCAGTTTGGCGCGCGTTTTGCAGCAATAATGCCGCGGCGAGTTGACGCGAGCGCGCAGGCCTTCGATCGGTAAGCCGCAATGTGGACCAATCCGCGCTTACACCAACTTGCGCTGCGGCTTTGGGAATGGCATGCAGTTCAATGGCCATACGCACAGCAAGAAAATCTTCAAGCCGAATTGGAACTTTTGTCCCATGTTCAAGCACTGGCGCTTCAGCGGGATTGCGTTGCATGCGGGCAAACATGCCAGCCCAACCGGGCAGCGCAAGCAGCGTTGCCATGATGTATGTCTTACGCTGATCATCACGCACGCCTAGTCCGTTTAACGCTTCATCAATAATCTGGCGCGCGCTTGCTTGGGTATTGATCCATCGTTGCGCGGAACGATTGATGTGGGCAAGACTGTGACTTGGTAGTCCAAGCGCAAGCAATTCAAGCGCCGTGGCAAAGAATCCGCGTTCTCGTCCAGGCACATCAATTAACGCCTGACCGTGATCAAGAAATGCTCCACTTAGCCTGATCAGCTCGCCATGAACAACCACATCGGTGTCAACTCCATGATCAAGCAGTGCATCATGATGGCGCTGCCACGGCGTGGGTGCAATATCGGATGGCGGAGTGTGCTTGACTGCTTCAAGAAGATCGGCATCGATCTTGGCGTTGGAGTGATGCGTGGGGTTTCGTTCAAGTTCTCGCGCAAGGTCTCGCGCAAGGTCTTGGGGCTGTTGCGTGTCAAGAGCATGCAGCCAGATCAGTCGCCACCATTGCATTCGGGCCATGCCCAAAAGTAAATCTTTATTGACTTGTCCGCAGCGTGCAAGCGCGCGCTCAAGCGCGTGATCAAGATCGGCTGACTCTATGCGGCCATCATGCATCCACAAACGAAATGCGGACATGAGCGGGTACGGCCGCGCGCCAAGCAATTGCGCGCCGCGGACAACACCTTGGTGAAACGGCAAGGATTGAAATGAGTGCAAGGTGTTGTGGTGAATGAACACGCCCATTGGCCCCTGATCGGGCAGTATCGCCGCGGCAGCCGTGAGCGCATCGACCACTGGGTCGCCCCATGAATCATCTTGATTGTGCGACATTATATTTAATGCGCTCCACCCGCAGTTGCACCAGCAAGATCAACACCCACCAGCGTGACATGAATATTGCGATTTCGCGCGTCATCAACAAAGCTGGCAATGGCCTCGCGAACATCTTGATCAATCGGCTCGCCTTTGCTATCAAATGTCACGCGCGCATCGCTAGGAATATTCTCGAAAGCCGCAACCAACGCGGGCTTGATCAGGAAAGAGCCATCGCGGCGTAATTGAATCGCGATCGAACCATCGGGTTGTTTGATCCGCACAACGCTGGTCTTCGTCGAATTTCGCAGCGCCACAATCACACCCACCACTATGCCAATGACCACGCCTTTGAGCAGATCAGTGGCAAGCACCGCGGCGATTGTCAGAAGAAATGGCAGGAACTGATCAAGACCAAGCCGCCGCTGCTCGGCAAATAAAGAGGGCTTAGCAAGATTCAGTCCAACCTGAATCAGCACCGCCGCAAGGCACGCCTGTGGAATGTGGTTCAGCACATTGGGTAAAAGTATTACACAGCCACACAGAAGCAGGGCGTGCACGATTGCGGAGAGTCGCTCGCGCGCGCCGGCTGCAACATTCGCGCCGCTGCGCACAATGACCGCGGTGATTGGTAATCCACCACATACACCGCTGAGCGTGTTGCCCACGCCTTGCGCAACCAGTTCTCGATCAAATGGAGTGCGTCGCTTCAGGGGATCAAGTCGGTCGACAGCTTGGCAGGAGAGCAGCGTTTCTATGCTGGCCACAACCGCAATTGTCGCAGCGGCGATCCATACGCTCGATGATCCCAGCAGCGACCAATCTGGAAGTGGCAGCGCGGCGCGCAACCCATCGAATCCTCCAGTGGGCACATTCACCAATTGACTTGTATTCAACATCCATTTTTCGCCCGTCATCATTGATGCTGCAATAGATGAGACAGTCACAACCACAAGCGCGGGCGGTACAAGCGTCAACCGCGCAAGCGGCGTGTGTTTCCAGGACATCAAGACAAACAGGGACACCAACCCAATAAGTGTTGCGCCTGAGTGCATTGTGCTGGTGATTGAACCAAGCCCGGCCTGGGCGCCAACGAGCACAGGCAGTTGCTTCAGCGTAATCGTTATTCCAATAGCAGCCAGCATTCCCTTGACAACCGAGCCAGGGACGAGCGCGGCGAACTTGCCGGTGCGCAGCAAGCCAAACATAATTTGCATGGCGCCAGCAAGCACCACAGCCGTCATGAAGGCATTGATTCCGCCAAGCCGTTCAATTTCAAAAAGCACAATGGCAATTAGTCCCGCTGCGGGTCCCGATACTGAAAGCGCTGAGCGGCTGATCAGTGGGATGGCGATGCCACCAATGATTCCAGCGACAAGGCCAGAAACAGGCGGTACTCCCGAAGCCATGGCAATACCAAGGCACAATGGCAGAGCGACTAAAAAAACAACCACACCCGCAAGGCAGTCTTGGCGGGGATATGCAAAAATTCCTGAACAAACCATTTAAAAAAATTATAACAACATCAATTCGATTTGCAACTTGATTTTAGAAAATTATAAGGTGCAAAATGAGCTGCCACCGAGCGAATTCTGTGAATCATCGCATTTGTCAGTCAACAAATTCAAACTTCGCCTCGCACTTTCATAATTTATTTGTCAAAGTGAATCCTCAAGATTCAACATTCTCTATTTCAGGTGTTTGATCTCGGTATAAGCACCAACGGTTTGCAGCGTGATGGTGAGTGGTGCCGCTCCACTGAATGCGCGAAAAGAGCCGTTTCAAGTCTGCTTTTGTGCGCTCGCCCGTGACATGCATCTTAAAAAATGGAGAATCAAATTTCACATTTGATTTTTAAACTCGTATAGATTCTTCGCAGGATTCATATGCACGCACCGTTTCAGCCAACAATCGAGTCATTGATCAGTCCGTCCGCCG
>SYAC01000008.1 GCA_005787685.1 Planctomycetia bacterium | reverse complement strand
GAATTGAGCAGCCCGATCACGGCTTGGTGCGCACGCAGCGCAATGCGGTGATTGTGTATGTGAGTCAGCGCGATGATTTTCCCGCGGGTCTTACGCCGCGCTCCGCCGCAACCGCCGCGGCGTTGAAGTCCGCAAGCGTGCACGGCGACGCGCTTGAGGCCGAAGTTCTTGGCAGCGTGATCTTGGGCAAGCTTGGATTTCCAGACGCTCGCATGGACGAGCCCGTGGAATTACTTTCGGGTGGATGGAAAAAGCGCTTGTCAATTGCCTGCGGTTTGTGCGAAGCGGGGGGCACGCCCGATTTGCTTTTGCTTGACGAGCCCACCAATCATTTAGATGTTGAAGGCATTCGCTGGCTGGAACAATTTTTGTCGCGCGGCACCAATGACATTCGCGCGGGCGCATGCGTGTTTGTGACGCATGATCGCGCGTTCCTGGAGCGCGTGGCAACGCGCGTGTTGGAATTAAGCCGCGCCTATCCGCAAGGCACGCTCATGATCGAGGGCAACTACAGCGAGTTCCTTCGTCGGCGCGATGAATTTCTAGAGGCGCAAGGCCGCGCCGAGGCCACGCTTGCCAATGAAGTTCGCATGGACGATGTCTGGTTGTCGCGCGGTCCGCAAGGCCGCGGCACCAAGGCCAAGAGCCGCATTGATGAAAGCGCGGATCGGCGCGATGTGCTCAGCGCCATTGCCGCGCGTAACGAAGCCGCGGGCGCGGGTGGAGCGCGCGTGGATTTCACCGCCAGTGGTCGCCGTACGCGTCGCTTGGTTGTGGCCACCGGCATTCGTAAAGGCTTTGATGGCCGCACGCTGTTTCGCGATTTAGATTTAGAAATTGCGCCCGGCGATCGTCTGGGCTTGATGGGCCCAAATGGCAGCGGAAAGACCACGCTTTTAGGCATTGTGTGCGGCGACCTGAAACCCGACACGGGCGATATTCGATTTGCCGATCCAATGCCGCGCGTGGTGATTTTGCGCCAGCAACGCACCGACATTCCAGAAAATACATTGTTGCGCGACGCCATTTGTCCGCTGGGCGAGGTTGTTGATTTTCAAGGTCGCTCCATGCACATCACCGCGTGGTCGCGGCGATTTCTTTTCAAGGACGCGCAACTATTGCAAACCGTAAAAAATCTTTCTGGTGGCGAGCGTGCGCGCGCGCACATTGCGCGCATGATGCTGGAACCCGCCGACATTCTGGTGCTGGACGAACCCACCAACGACTTGGACATTCCCACGCTTGAGGTGCTTGAGGAGTCGATTGAATCTTTTCCTGGCGCCGTGTTGTTAGTCACGCATGATCGCACCATGTTGAAGCGCTTGGCAAAAAGTATCGCCGTGATTGGCGCGCCCGATGCCAGCGTATCGGTGGTGGCAAGTCTTGATCAAGCCATGGCGTGTCTGGAGCGTGCGGAAAAGGAAGTTGCCGAGCGCGACCGCACAACGCGCACGGAAGGAAACCGCGCCGCCAAAGCCGCGGGTCTGGCCACAAGCAAGCGCACTCGATTAAGTTTCAAGGAGCAGCGCGAATTGGATGCCATGGAAACCGCCGTTGAAACCGCTGAAAAAGAGCGGTTAGTTGCGGAGGCGCGGATGGCTGATCCAGCCATTGCCGCTGACCATGTGAAAATGGCGGCGGCGTGCAAGGCGCTGGACGCGGCGCAAGAAAAAATTCATACGCTGTATGCGCGCTGGCAAGAGTTAGAGACCAAGCGGGGGTGAGTTCTTGGAATAAGTTTTGGAATAAGTCTTGGAATAAGATTTGGAATAAGATTTTGGATTGAGCGCTTGAAAAACCCGCGCCCGCTACATGTGTCCTGCGCGTCACAGAACTTGCACAAAGAATTTCGTCACTTCTTCTTCGCAGAGGTATTCAGGGACTTTTGTGCCTCGACAAGTTGCGTCATGATGGAGTCGTCCAACTCCATGGGTTGACCTTGCCAACGCACAATGCCATCGCTTGAAACCACGGCGCAGCTTGGAATTCCCCTGACTTTGAAGAACGAACTCAAGGTGTTGGTTGGATCCAGTGCCAGGGAGTATTTGAATGAGCCGACTTCCAATTTATTTTTGAGCATGCCAGCGTCAAAGGCGGATTTCTTTTCATCGCTAATGCCAACGCACACCGCATCGGCCGCAAATTTACTGGCAAGCTCATTCATGTGGGGAATAGATGCGCGGCAGGGCGGACACCAGGTGGCCCAGAAGTCAATGACCAAAAGTTTTTTGGTCATCTTGGGCTGTTTGGTAATCCACTCCTGAACAAAAAACGGAATAAGTTGTTTTCCACGCTGATCGCTGGCGGTAGTGACTGCGTTTGTGAAGTTTGGAAATAGCGTTTTGGATTTCCCTTCCCAACCGCTAGAACCTGGACCAGCGCCGCCTGCGCCAGCGCCGCCTGCGCCAGCGCCGCCTGCGCCAGCGGTGTCACTTTTTTGCGCCAACAAAAATGCGCACGCGCGCTTGGCGCCATCAGCGGTCAGCCCAGCGAAGCGAATGTTGCCGCTTTGGTCCACCACCAAGTTGGTGGGTTTGTTTGGCAAGCCAAGCAACTCGCTCCAACTTCCCTCAGGATCAAGAGCAATCAAGCACGGCGCCTTCTTCTCAAATTTATTTTTTATTTTTTCCGCGTCAGTCGGAACAATTACGGCGATCAACTTCACATTGGCGGGAAGCATTTTTTTTAATTTCTCAGCGGCGGACAAACCCAATGGTTTATCTTGCGCGCTTTGAATCACGGTGACGCCATTTGTGAAAGCAGTTTGCGCGACACCGCCTAGCCACTCGACGCTGGCTGGAGCAACGACAACGGGCTTGCCAAGTATTTCATCAAGCGCTTCGCGATCGGCTGGCGCAATTTTTTCAAGCCACTTTGCGTTGGCGCCGCCATCTTCGGCGGGTAGATCAATAGGAAGGGGCTTCTTGGGGTCCGCGCTCTGCTGCTCAGCGGCGATTTGCATGGCGCCCACAAGAGCCATCAAGATCAAGCCAAGATGCGCGTGTCTTCGTGCAATAGACATAAATTCATTGTATCTCGTGAAAAGTGTCTACTTGGCGCGCGCATCGCTTTGCGCCATCGTAATCACGCTGTCATGCTTGGAGCGCTTGGCAAGCTGAATGACAACTACACCACCAAGAATAAACACCGCGGCAATACCGGTCCGCGCGCCAGGTTGCTCGCTCAGGAACAACCATCCAAGCACAATCGCGACCAGCGGGTTCACATAGGCGTATGTGGAAACCGACGCTGCGCTGACATGGTGCAACAGCCATACGAACGCGCTGAATCCAATGAGCGAACCGAACACCGCTAAATACAGCCATGCCATCCACGCGGAATCATTCCACGGAATTTCGCCAATGGGTTTCCACGCTTCAAAGAACGCGCTGAACGCAAGCAACATCACGCCGCCAGCGATCATTTGAAAAGCGCTTGATGCAAGTGGGTGTGGTGGTTGCATGACGCGCCGACCCACAATGCCGCCCACGCTCCACAAAATGCAACTGGCCAACACCATCAAGCAAGCCACCACATCAATGGGTGCGCTGTCGCTGGTTACCAACATTTTGCCGCTCATCAACACGCCCACGCCCAGCAAGCCAACAACCAGTCCCGTGATAATTTGCGGCGTGAACTTGCCCACGCCTGTTTGCCAACGATCGAGCATCAACATCCACAGCGGTGTGGTGGCCACGATCAGCGCGGCAAGTCCCGATGGCAAGCCCGAGCGCCCAAGGCTCATGCACAACAAACCGTTTGCCCCAAGCATCATGAATGTTCCCACCACGAATGCGCCACGCCAAAATGCCAGATTGCGCAGCCAGTGAAATTGAAATTTTCCGAGCGCCGCCAAGATGAGCATGAGCGCTGTGCCGGCCAGGAAAAAACGCGAGCCACCAACAAAGAGCGGTGGGATTTTTGTGACCGCGATCTTTATTCCCAAATAGGTGCTGCCCCAAATCACATACACCAACGCAAAGCATGTGATGGTCATAGCCACTGGCGCTGAAGATTTGGAATTCAAGGCCGACACCAACAAAAAAAAGCGTTTTTAGCGATTGAGCACAGGTGTTGCACAGGTTTATGCGCGCGGCCATTCATGAGCAACGCCATGGTAGCGATGACTTCGATTGCGATGCAAAATTCCCTATGATGATTGATGGCGGAATGTCGCCTATGGTTGACTTCATGCTTGAAAGGATCCAATGTCTTCACTGAAATCAAATACTTCTGATCCAGCCACTATCAATGTGAATCCGCAGAACGCCACTGCGCCGACGCAGGCTATGAATCCAGAGGCGGTCACGCTGTCGGGCTATGAAGTTGAGCAGCAATACGGTCCGAACACTTCCACCACCGACGCCAAGGATGCAAGCAAGTCGCACGAGCGCATTGGTCAGTCGGGGCAATTTCCGTTCACGCGCGGCGTGCATGAAACCATGTACCGCAATCGCTTGTGGACCATGCGCCAATTCGCCGGTTTTGGCAGCGCTGACGACACCAATAAAAGATTCAAGTACTTGCTGGATAATGCCAAGGGCACCAAGGCCAACACCGGCTTGTCCACTGCGTTTGATTTGCCAACGCTCATGGGCCGTGATTCGGATGACGCACTGTCGGCGGGAGAAGTTGGCCGTTGCGGCGTTGCTATTTGCACTATTGATGACATGCATCGCTTGTACGCCGACATTCCTGTGGGTGAAGTCACCGTCAGCCAGACCATCAATGGACCTGCGTGCGTGATTTGGGCCATGTATTTGGCCATGGCCAAGCAGCGCGGTATTTCATGGAATTCGCTTGGTGGAACGCTGCAAAATGACATTTTGAAGGAGTTCCACAGCCAGAACGAATTCATTTATCCGCCTGAGGCCAGCGTGAAGTTGGTGGTGGACACCATTGAGTTTGCGGCGCAACACGCCTCGAGATGGAACTCCGTTTCAATCAGCGGCTATCACATTCGCGAATCTGGCTCCACGGCTACGCAAGAGTTGGCGTTCACGTTGCGTGACGGAATGGAATATGTGGAGGCATGCTTGAAGCGCGGCTTGGATGTGGATTCATTTGCGCCTCGATTAAGTTTTTTCTTCAATAGCCACAATGAGTTCTTTGAGGAGATTTGCAAACTGCGCGCGGCGCGGCGCATTTGGGCCAACGCCATGCGTTATCGATTTGGTGCGAAGCAAGAGCGCAGCTGGCTCATGCGCACGCATGTGCAGACCGCGGGTTGCTCATTGACTGAGCAGCAACCCATGAACAACATAGTGCGCGTGGCCTATCAAGCGCTCGCGGGCGTGCTTGGTGGTTGCCAAAGTTTGCACACCGACAGCATGGATGAAACGCTTGGCTTGCCAACGGAGGCCGCGGTTCGCGTGGCACTTCGCACACAGCAAATTTTGGCGCATGAAACCGGCGTGCATCGCACGGTGGATCCGCTTGGTGGAAGCTGGTTTGTGGAGGCGCTCACCGACCGCATGGAAACCGACGCCAATGCATATATCAAGGAAATTGACGACATGGGCGGCGTGGTGGCAGGCATTCATAAGGGCTATTTCCGCAGGCAAATTGCGGAAGCCAGCTACCGCTTTGGCCAGGAAATGGAGGCGGGGGATCGAGTGATTGTGGGAGTGAATGCGTATCCAGAAGGCAACGAGGATCGCCAAATGGAAATCCTGCAAATTCCGCATGCAGTGGAGTCGGAGCAAAATGCGCGTCTTGAAAAGTTTCGCCGTGAGCGCAACGCCGATTTGGCCAAGAAGGGACTTGAAGGAATTCGCGCGGCGGCGCGCGCCGGAGAAAATGTCATGCCATCGCTTGTGCAAGCATCGCTTGATCGCTGCACGCTTGGTGAGATGGTGCAAGCCATGGCCGATGTGTATGGGCGCTACGCGGGTGGCCCTGAATGGTGATTCGATATTTGCTGGCGTGCGTGGTTGGCGCCATGCTTGCGTTTGCGTGGGGTGGTATTGCGTGGGGGAATAATTTATGGTCGTGGGCCATGAAGCCAGTCACGGCGCCTGTTGAATTGTTGAGCGCGGTGCAAATGAACATGGACGAAAGTGGCGCGCTGTTATATCCCGGCTTTCCTGTATTGCCCGCCACTGTAACCGCCCCTCAAATCAAAGCCGCCGATGATGCCACCGTGGAGGCGTATAAAAAAGGTCCAGTGTTCACGGTTTTGTTTCACAAGGACGGCGCCGACATGAGCGATCCACGCGTGTTTGTGAGGGGTTTTCTCATAGAATTGTTCGCCACGGCGGCGTTGGTTGCGCTGATTGGATTGGGCGGATCAGGACACGGACCGCTTCGTAGATGTATGGTGCTTTTGGCCGCTGTTGTGTTTATGAACATGGGCGTGCATTTGGTGGCGTGGAACTTTATGTATGTGCCCACGGATTGGACATTGGCCATGATGATGGATAGAGCGGTCACGTGGACGCTCGCTGGTTTGCCCGCGGTGATCTTTTTAAGATCAATGCGCGAAGGCGACACGCTTAAGGAATTTCAATCAGCGTGAGTCAGATCAGGGTCACGCCTACATCTGCACTTCAGCAACCAGGCACGCCACACAAAGGTGTCGCACGCGTCATGTTGGCGGCCACTATTGGCAACGTGCTGGAGTGGTACGACTTCGCGGTCTACGGATATTTAGCCACTACGCTGGGACCGCTTTTCTTTCCCACCGAAAGCCAGACGGCGCAAACGCTTTCCGCGTTCGCAGTGTTCGCGGTGGGCTATCTCATGCGGCCAGTTGGCGCCATGGTGCTTGGACCCATTGGTGATCGCGTTGGTCGCCGCGCCATGTTGGTCATGAGCGTCATCATGATGGGACTTTCAAGTTTGATCATGGGATTACTTCCAACATTCGCGCAAGTTGGTTTAGCTGCGCCCGTGTTGATGGTGTTGTGCCGCGTGGGCCAAGGCATGAGCGTGGGCGGCGAATATACCGGAAGTATGACGTATGCCTCGGAAATAGCGCCAATTCGCTGGCGCGGCACATTGAGCAGTTTGGCAACGGTGGGTTGCCTGACGGGGTTCTTGTTGGGCTCCGCAACGGATTGGATTTTAAAGGAGCAACTGAGCGCCGCGGCGCTGAGCGCGTGGGGTTGGCGCATTCCATTCTTGCTTGGCCTGCCCATTTGCGCTTTGGCAATTTGGCTGCGATCAAGTTTGCCCGAGACCCGGAGTCAAAGTGCGAAAGAGGACTTGAGTGTGGGCAAGGTCTTCAACGACATCACGCGCAATTATCGCAAGGCGTTCGAAATTATTTCCATTGTCACTGGTGTCAACATTGCGTTCTATTTGTTCTTTGTGTGGGCGCCAGATGTATTGGAGCAGGGCGTTGCCAAAGGCGAGCCATGGGTGCAAGGCTTGAACACTATGTCAATGGCGTATCAAATTCCGCTGATCGTGGCTGGTGGTTGGTTGAGCGATCGTTTGGGACGCAGATCAGTAAGCATTGCATGCGTGTTGATGTTGCTCATTGTGTCCGTGCCCGCGATGCACTTGTGTCAATCTGGAATCAAAATGGAGTTTGCCATTGGACAAGCGCTAGTGGGAATTCCAAGTTCAATTTTGTTTGGCCTGCAAGGCGCCATGATTGTGGAACTCACGCCCGCCGCCATTCGCTGCAGTCTTTTTAGCGTGGCGTATTCGCTGGCAATTGCCATTTTTGCGGGTACTTCTCCGCTGATTGCCACATGGTTACTGGAGTCATTGAAGTGGCAATGGGGGCCAGCGACCTATTTAATGGTGGGTTTGTTGGTGAGCCTTTGGACGCAATTCACGCTGCCCAAAACGCATCGCCAGTCATTGGTTGAGGTGAATTCCGCGCGCTGAAGCATGTGCGCAGGCATGTTGCAAAGAGGCAACTCACTATCGTTGCGGAATCCGTACTATCTCAAACTATGGCAGCCTTTCAAAGTCCAAAAGGAACGCGCGACTTCTATCCAGATCAAATGGCGCTGCGTCGCCATGTGGAAAATATTTGGCGCAAGGCCAGCGTGGATTGTGGCTTTGATGAGATCGAAGGTCCCACCTTTGAACATTTGTCGTTGTTCACCGCCAAAAGTGGTCCGGGAATTGTCAGCGAACTTTTTTCATTTCGACGCGCTGGTGGCAGCGATGATTACGCGTTGCGCCCCGAGTTCACGCCAACATTGGCGCGCATGGCCGCCGCGCGCGCGGGAACATTGTCTGTGCCCACCAAGTGGTTCGCCATTCCGCTGCACTTTCGCGCGGAGCGTCCGCAGCGTGGAAGGTTGCGCGAGTTTGTGCAGTGGACTGTGGACTTGCTTGGAAGCCAAGGGGCGGCGGCCGATTGCGAAGTGATTGCGTGCGCGGTGCTGGCCTTGGAACGCTTGGGTTTAAAGCCCACGGATGTGCGATTTCGTATGGCGCATCGCGGCGCCAGCGCGGCCGTCTTGACTGCGGCGGGCGTGGCAGACGAGCATATTGGCGATGCTTTTGAATTGCTTGATCGGCGCGACAAGTTGCCGCCCGAGGAGTTTCAATCCAGGGCGGTGAAACTGGGTCTTGATGACTCCGCGCAGAAAAGATTCGCCGCCATTGCGGGAACCAAACTTCCAGTGTCGGCAAGCATGAATGAAGTGGCAGCTTCGCTTGGTGTGGGCGCGGATGTGCTTGCGCCGCTGGCGGAATTGTCGGAAAAATTATGCGCGCTTGGTCTTTCGGATTGGTGCCAATGGGATTTTGGAATCGTGCGGGGGCTTGCCTACTACACCGGCACTGTCTTTGAGGTACACGAGTGCGCAGGCAGGGATCGAGCCATCGCTGGCGGCGGGCGCTATGACGGACTTGTTGAATTATTTGGCGGTCCAAAAATGCCGGCAATCGGATTTGGAATGGGAGATGTCGTGCTTGGTCTTGTGTTGGCGGACAAAGGATTGCTGCCACATGATGGGTCGCAACTTTTACCAAGACCAGATGTATTTTTAATTTCCGATGGCAGCGATCTTGCCGAACGGGAATTGCCACAGTTGCTCATGCGCATTCGCCGCGCCGGGATGCACGCGCGGCATTCTTGGAAATCCACTAAAAATATCGGGAAATTGCTCAGCGAAGCTGGCAAGCACCGAGCACGTATCGCCTTGATTGTGGGTGCGGAATTGGCCGAGGGCGCGGTGGTGATCAAGGACCTTGAAAACGGGGGGCAACGCATTGTTCCACTTGCTGATGCGGTGGAAACATTGAGTGCTATGAGCAGCGCCATGATGAGGGCATGATCTGCCCTATTCCATTCATTGCGTGAATGCAACAACTGTATGTGTGGCGCGCAACAACGCGTAGTTTATAAATTTTCAACTTTGGCAAAGGCGCTGGCGAACTCCGGTGAGCCTAGCGTTGCATCAAGCGCTTTCAGGCGGGACAAGCGCATTGTGGCGCGTTCATCCCAGCGATTGGCGGCGCGCAAGATTTCAAGTTGGCGCAATTGGCAAAGCCACCATGCTTTGTCGCGTAGCGCTGGATTTGTTTCATATTCCTGACCGGCGAGCAGTTGTTTGTAAATAGACATGGCTTCGCCCAAAGAAGCATCATTGGTCGTGGCAAATAAACATTCCGCCTTGCCCAATAGGCCTTCTTTGGAGTTGGGTTTCAACGCGAGCGACTTTTCATAGGCGCCTTTCGATTTAGCAAATTCGCCTGCAAAACGCAGTGAATCGCCCAAGTCCAGCCAGGCCACCGCGTCGCTAGAGTTGCTCATGGAAAGCATGTTCATGAGCGATACCGCGGTTGCGCAAAGCTTTGCATTAGAAGTGGGCACGACAGCCACCCACCGTTCTTGTGGCAACATGGTGTGCAATCTACGAGCCGTCAAACCGGCGACCAACGCGGGATTTTTAAGGTTTGCCTGTATCAACTCATTGTCCTGCGACAAATCTTTTGCCAAGGCGGAGCCTGCCGCTATTTTTGCGGACAAGCGCCAAGCCGAGGCGGTTGGACCAAGCGTGTCGCCATTACTCAACGCCAAGCATTGAAGTGCGCCTTGATAGTTTTCTTTTTCAGATTCAATCCACGCCTGTGCCGCGTATAGGCGATCTTGTATTTCCTTCACGGCTGAGGACTTTGTGTCAAGCGTGGCGGTGGGGGCGATGATTTCAAATACGCAACTGCGGTGGTTCGCCAAGGCCTCGGTGGCAAGCATTTGTCTTTCCAATTGCCACAGGCTAAAATCGGGATGATCTGGAAAGTGGCTCGCGCCTAAATTAACAGCCTTTTCTAAGCGATTTCGTGCTAATTCATCTTGTCCGTCGGCGCCTTTGTCCAACTCGCGACTCACGCGAATCGCCAGCGCAATCGCGGCCGGACTTGCGGTATCGGCGCCGTGTTCGTTGGCTAGGCGAATAGATCGATCCGCTGCTGCGCTCCAATGATCCATGGCAAGATCCATGCGTGTCAATGTTCGAAGGGCCGCGGCCTGCATAGATGCTGGCACCGTGGGGTCATTGGTCAAGCTTTCTAGCCTACTGATTCGGTCGCTGGTGGGCGCGCTGTGATCCATCGCTTGATCCGCCGACGCAATGATGCACATGGGATCATTTTCTGGAAGCGCAGTCCCGTCGCGCTCAATTGAAGCGAGTTTGAAAAGCACGGCGTCGCGCGTGGCGGAAATATCCTTTGGTGAACTATGGCGCAACACATCCGCTAGAGGCGCCGTCCAAGCGCGTTGCGTGATTTGCGGGTCAGAGGATAATTCTCCCAAGGCTTGCTTTCGCAATCTGCAAAGCAACTCCGCAATGGCTATCTGGCGAGTGATTGATCCCGTGCCTTCAAGAACAACCGCGGCGTCCGCCGCTTCATTGGGACCGCGCAGCAAGCCCGCAGCCCGCACGGAAGCCAAATCGGCGAGCGTGATAAATGCCTCATCATTCGCAGCCTTTTGCCTTGAAAGTGAAAGATAGCGATTGGCCCGAGTTTCATCGCCAAGGCGGGCGGCCGCTAATCCGCCATAGCGGCTCACGATGCTTGTTGTTCGGTCGTCCAATTCGGTCACTAACGCATCAAGTCGCGAAAGCGCGACTTCACCCATAGCCCTACGCTTTTGCGGGTCGTACTCGTTGGACTCCGTGTTGAGTATTTCAGCAAGCGAGCGGAGTAAAGGAATTCTTCGGGCGCGTTCCACTTGTTCCAGTTGGGCGATCAATTGCGGGGTTGGACGATCGGGACCTTTACGGGCGATCACCAAGGTTGCGGCCATGTCCGCCTCCTCCGCAGCCAGCAACATTTCGCGCGAAAGTTCACGCACGCGTCGCCGCGCGTCCGCGCCAGCGAGTCCAAAAATGACCCGATCCATATCGTCGCCGGCGGGAAGCGCCACCGTGAAGCAATCCTCAGCGTGGTCGGCCAACCATATCGGCCAACGCGGGTCATTTTTATTTGCGCTTAATAATCCGCGTCGCACGGAAAGAAGTTCATCCGAGGCGGAGCGTTGTAGGGCAAGCGTTGGAGCAATTTTCACCCGCTGTTTTAAATTGGCGATGCTTTCCAACGCCGACTCGGCCGAGTCACTTACGGTCATATTTGGCGTGGCGGCGGGAACTTGATTCGCTGGGGCTTGCCAAGCGCCATGCGAAAAACAGCTTATAAATAAGCTTAAAAATGAGTATTCTAAAAATTTCATCTTGGCTCCGCGAAGTGAATCTGCTGGTAACCCGCGCGCACAAGGCTATTGAAAGCGGCTACGGCGTCCTCCCATGGAACTTCTTTTGAGGGCGCCAACTCAATGGGGTGGTCGCTGGGGAAAAGTCCGCTTGGGTTCTCGGATGAGTAGAGTTTTGAACTGAAGATCGTGGAGAGCTGCTCGAATGATTCTGGTTGCGCTATTGGCGCAAGAATCTGAATCAGCGTGCTGTTGTCCTTGCGAATCAACTCAATACGAAGCGGCGGCTCATCCAAGGTGAGCGCAGTTGGATTCACCATGGCTATTCCGCGTTGACTTAAGTCCGTCCGTAATAATTCCTCGCGATCCAATGTTTTATTAGCGCACACAAAAAAGACAAGAAGAAAAAAAGTCACATCGATCATGGGAATCACATTGAGTGAAATGCCCCGTTTGGATCGTCGCACCGCGCGTCGTTTGACAAGCGTGTCATTGATGTCCAATGAACAATCCGTAACTGGACCTTCGCCGCGGATCAGCAGGTCCAAGGCGGTGGCTATGGATGCGGCTTCAGCCACCGGACTTCTCCGGTTGGACGGCAAGACGCAACTTCACAACATGCCCTGGAATCGCCGTGGCAGCCGCTTTGCCAACTTGGTCTAAAACAGGGGAAATATAGGTGTATTTCACAATCGCGTCGGCGCGTAGATGCACTTGCGCGGCGGGGTTGGCGCGTATGGCGCTGGCTACGTCGTTGCTGAGGCTTTGAATACCTGGCGTGTCTGTGGCGTAATCCTGGCCAGAAAATCGCCACGATGATACATCGCCATTTGGGTTGGCGATTGCGTTGATGACAATGCGTGATTCATTACGGGCAGGTACCGCGGCGGTGGGGGATGGCTTTGGCAAATTCAGTTTCACAAAGTCCGCAATTCCAATTTGCGAAACAAGCGCGAAAAAAACCACAAGCAACATGGCGATGTCAATCAAGGGAGTGATCATGGCCTCCACTTTGGCGGGCCCGCGTGTGAGCATGCTTCTCATTGGTTCACTTCGGCGACATATGGCGTACGGCTTGCGCTGACGGAATTGCCGCGGGATGGAGTTTGCCCTGGCGCGAATCGATTGATGGATAGGTCGACACGGCGAACCGATTCCAGCGTGGCGGCGTCAACCGCGTTGCGCATGGTGGCGTACGCCCCAAGCGCGGGAATGGCGATTATCAATCCCCAAAATGTCGCCACCAACGCGGTCCCAATTCCAGCGGCCAGCGTCACGGGATCGGCGTTTCCCCCTGTGCGCGCGATGGTTTGAAATGCCACAATAACGCCGTAAACTGTGCCTAAAAGTCCAATCATGGGGCTGACTTGTCCCAGCACATTCAGCGGCTCCAGCTTGCGAAATCTTTTCACGGCGGCTTCCTCGCCAGCTTGCTCGGCGGCGCGCACCATGCTGGCGTGTCCCGAAGGAGCCTGTCGAAGGGCGCTGCTCAGAATGGCGCTGTAGTCGCTGGACTCTGCGGCGGCCAATTCAACCACTTGCAAATGTTGGCCATCGTTCAGCAGTCTGTCCATTTCATTGGCGAACTCCAAGGGCAGCATTCGTTTGCGTTTATTACGCACCCATAAAGTAGATATGAGATACATGTTGGCTACGCTCATGGCCATTAGCAACCAAATTATGCAACTGCCAACCCATTCAATTCGACTTGATCCATCTGGACTTGTCTCCATGATGACAAAGAAAATGCTTCCAAATCCTTGAGCAAGGGAGGTGGTCGCTGGAACAAGCATGGCGAACGCGATTGCGGCATGGCGAATCTTCATAGAAATCTCCTATTGAGTGTCAAGACCAAGATCTTCACGTGTAATGTTTATGAATCCATCTTCACCACCATGAATCGTTGCAATGCGTTGCAAAGTGCCTAGTGGATCGGGATCTAGAAATTGAATGCATTGCACGCGAGTCAGGCGCCGATTGGTCGTGGGGTCCATTGGATTGAGAGTTTCAAGCGCCGAAAGCAGGGCTAATTCTGATATTTCAAATTCACCCGATCCCGTGATGTCGGACGACAATAGGAAAATAATTTCAGGGCGCAAGACCATGGCAGCCTCCAGCGCGGCAATGGGATTGGATCGACCTGACGGAATCATTTTGGACTCGATCCACTTCATGGTGTCACTCACGCGCTCGGGGGTGGCGGATTGCAAATTACCCCCAGGTGGAACCGTGACGGCATCGCCACGCTGAAAAAAAATAACTCCAAAACTTTGACGAGGGTCAAGTCGTTGCAAACTTTTACGAAGCTCCTCAATGATCAGCGGAAATGTTCCAACCAGACTACCGCTTGCGTCCACCACATAGACCACGCGCCGAGCATTGCTGGCTTTGAGTCCCGCAAAATTAATGGTGACCGTATTTGTGGCGCCCGTGAATTTTCCAAACTCGTGCGCCGCCAATGACAATGGCGCTTGCACTTGGCGAACCGCGATCAACGCTTCCTCCGCGGCGCTTTGAAGCGCGTTGGATTGGATCAAGGCTTGGTCACTGGCTTGTGCAATACCAGGCAGATTGGCGGATTGGCGAAAATTATTTTCAACGCCCACGGAAGTCTGCGCAATCAGATTCACGGTGGGGGTGTATGTGGGCCGTTGAAAATCAAGCACAAGTGTTGGTGGCGCGCTTGGCTTGCGCACAAATCCAACCGTGGTGGCGGCGGCGGCGGCAATGACCAATCCTGCAATGATTCCATGAGCGCCCAACGAAATAATCCAAGCAAAAACAGCATGAAATGAGGTGTTTTTGCGCGGTCGACCACCAAATTTGCGGATGGATTTTGCAAGCGAAGCGGGTTCGCCATTGCGCATGACCGGATTCTCAATTGACGTGGTGTCCATGGATTGATCAATCAGCGTCGTGTTTGGGGAACATGAGTCGGTCAAGCGAGAAGCGCCCCGGTCCAGTCAGCAGAAGGCTGAATGAAATCAACACCGCAGACAAGACATAGACAAACACATGCATGGTTCCCACTTGCCAATCCCAAGGCAAGGTGCCGCGCACTTGCGGCCATGTTATAAGCCAAAATTGTAACGCGCTGCCAATGACAATGAGCAGCGCAAACCAACGAGTGAACAACCCAATCAGCAGCAGAAATCCGCCAACCAGTTCCGCAATGGCACAGACCCAGCCAACCACAAGCGGTTGCGGCACTTTGACATCATCTAACCGCAGGATAAAATGATTCAAATTGCGCATCTTCGTGCCACCCGCGCCTGATGTGCCCGATGAATCTTTTTCAGTATCGTCCGTGGTGGGCCCCCTCCATGCGACGGGTTTCATTTTCTCAACCGAATTTTCAATCATTTGCACGGGCGTGCCCATGGCATCAATGCGCGCGGCTTCTTCGTGGGTGAAATTGGATGTGCGAAAAATAGAAACATACCCCGCGGGTAGCACAATTAACGCTAAAATAATTCGGGAAATAAGCGGAGCGAGTTGCAGCGACGCGGTATGACTTAGTTTCATAGGTTCATTCTGTCTATAAAGACGCTGTAATTTGCAGCCAACCAAACACAATTCAATGTTATCGACAAGATCGTCAACAAGCAGAGGCAAGAAGCGCTGTTAGCATTCCAAACTCATTCGCCGCGGGTGTGGCGGAACTGGCAGACGCGCTGGATT
>SYAC01000048.1 GCA_005787685.1 Planctomycetia bacterium | reverse complement strand
TAGAAGGCTGCTGCTCTATCCAGCTGAGCTATCGGGACCCGCAAGGATTTCAATCACGAAGTCGAATGATTCATTCTCACAAAACTCCGCGGGATGATTGTAATAGTGCGAGACCGAATTGCGTTGTGGTGATTTCGTGTACAATTTGTGTCATGAATAGAATCGATAAAGTGATTCATATACTTGTGCCGCGCTCTGAATAAACTTAAACTCATATTTGGATGTTCCGAACCCGCATTCGAATCTTAATTGTGGCAACCGCGCTCGCGACAGCCACGGTTGTTGCCTTGGTGCTTTATGTTTCGGTTCGCACGATTGTCATTCGAGAAATGCAGGAAAGGGTCATGACCTTGGCCAGCGTTTTATCCGCGGGCATGGACAAAAACAGAATCATTCAACTTTCAGAGATACAAAAACCAAATCGCGAGAATGCGGATTTCATTTATTTGAACCATGTCTTGGTGGAGATGATTCGTGACACAACCGCATTCACAAACGCCATCGCTGGCGCCAGCATTTTAGTTCCAACACGCAATAACGCCACATCTGGATTTGATGTGTTGGTGGCGAGCGATGAGTCCTCCCAGCCATATAGGCCATTCAATCCAAAAGAGGATCAATTTCGTTTTGATTTGGACGGACAGCCCTGCGCTTGGGCGTTCCTGTCTGATGACTCTGGTTCCTGGATCACCGGCTATTCAGATATCAGCGATGCCAATGGAAAATTAATTGGCATGGTGGAAATTCATCTAGACAGTGGGGTTGTTCAAGGAATAATTTTACAATCATTCCTGATTGTGTTTGTGTTTGGCTTTGGAGTCCTCAGTGTCGCCAGTTTCTTGTCGGATCAAATCGTGGTGAGATTGCTCAAGCCATTGGAATTGATCAACAACGCCATTCAAAAAATTGCACAAGGCAATTTCGACACGCGTCTTGAAATTAACAGCCCGAAAGATTTTTTAATTTTAAGTAAAAACATCAATCAAATGGTCGGGGTGTTGAAGATGGAGGAGAATCTTCGCAAAGAGGCCAATCTGATGCAATTGCAGGCGGAGCAGCGGGAAGAACACGATTTTTTAATCAAGACGCTTGAGGAGAAATTGTCAAAGGTGACGGATGTGGAGTTACTGTTGCAGGATATTTTAGATTCCGCGCTGAAATTTTCCAGATGCGAGGCGGGCTCGATTTGGATCAAGGATCAGGGCGACCTCGTGTTGTGGTACGCGCGCAATTTAGTTCTGGACAAAAATATTTCCGCTACCCAAACTGGAATTATAAACGCTCGAATATCAATCACATCCAAGAGCATCGTTGGCCATTGCGCACACACTAAAAAACAAATTGTGATAGACGACGTCTATCACTTGCCAAGTGGATCGCTCTTTCAATTTGATCCATCATTGGATATAAAAAGCGGCTTTAAAACACGTTGCATGATTTCCATTCCGTTGCTTGGCATGCAGGGGACGGTGCTTGGAGTGATGCAGTTGATCAACCCCGAAAATCATGAAACAGTCACGGACACTTCATTGGTGCACCGCGCGGAAGCCTTTGCCATTCTGTCCGGTCAAGTGCTTGAGCGCGCCAACAACGCCAGGGATTTATTGATGCGGTTGGTTCGTACGGCTGAAGTTCGTGATCCTTACGAAACGGGCGTGCATGTACAGCGCGTGTCCGGTGTGGCGTGTCATTTGTACAAACTGCTTGCGGATAAACGCCAGGTGCCGCCACATGTACGCGATCAAAATATTTCTGTGCTACGCGTTGCCGCATGTCTGCATGATATTGGCAAGGTTGGAATTCCAGATGCAATTTTAAAGAAGCCCGGAAAGTTGGACGAGCATGAATACAACTTAATGAAGTGGCACACCGTTATTGGCGCGAAGTTGTTTGATGATTCAGAAAACGCGCTGGAGAAGGCGGCTTCCGATGTTGCTTTACATCACCAAGAACGTTGGGATGGCACGGGATATCCAGGCGCGGTTGATTTGTCTGCCCTCGGCACAACTCTTGATGAGTTAAAAGACATCAAGCATTTGACTGTGGGTCTCAAGGGCGAGAATACATCTCTTTTTGCACGGCTTGTCGGAATTGCGGATGTGTTTGACGCGCTTGCGAGTTCGCGCGCGTACAAGAAACCGTGGAACGACGAGCAAATTAAATCCGAAATTAGTAAGAATTCTGGATCGCAATTTGATCCGGAGATTGTCGAGATATTCCTCAAAAATTACAATGATTTGAAAACTATTCGAGAGCGATTTCAAATTCAGGGTTCAACGCGGTAAGGCATTTACGAAACATCGCGCGAAAGCTTTTGATAGTGCTCGCGTTCGCCACGACCACGCAGTGGATAATCCTTGCGCAGTGGATGCGCTGGAAAATCTTTCCACAATAAAATACGGCGCAAGTCAGGATGGTTGCGGAATCGAATTCCAAACATGTCAAACACTTCGCGTTCCATCCACTCGGCGCCAGGCCAAAGATCAGTGACGGAATCAATAAGCAAGGCTGGGTCTACTTCTATGCCCGCGGTGTCAATCGACGGATTCAAATACACCTTCAAGCGCAAGCGGCGTTCAAATTGGAAACTGCACAAGTTGTAGACCACCGCAAAGCGCGCGGGTTGCTCGGCTGGATAATCCAAATAATCCACGCCTGACAGATCGCTGAGAAAGTTGTAGCGGCAATTTGGATCGTCGCGCAGAAAGCGCGCCACCTCATGCAGCGAAGGTTCGGGCACCACAAGCGAAGTCTGCCCACGAAATTCGGTGGCCATGAATTTGACTTTGGCAAAGCGCTCTTTGACAAGGGCAAGCGTGGGGTGATCAAGTTTGGTGGCGGCTGGCATAGGCAAACAGTCTAGCCATGATGGAGGGAAATTGGCGAGGAATTCGCGTGGCAGATACGCAAGTACGAAATCTCATTTTCTAGGGAAAATGAGGGGGCATGTGCAAATTTAAATTCGCACAATGTCATGGAAAAATGGCAGGCTTTTGAAAGGGTCGCGCAAAATCATGTCAAAGTGCTTTGGCAGCTAGCGGCGTTCGCTGGCGCATCAAATTTATACAGGGAGAAAAAATGTATCAAATTAAAGTCTTGGTTTCGATGAGTGCATTGGTCGTGTCGATCGCCTTTGGCAGTTTGACGGGGTGCAAATCAACCGAAGAATGTGTGACTTATCCAGATGGCACCGTGCATTGGCGCAAGGATGTGGAAGTTAAGCCAAATTTTATTCCAAGCTTGATGAATTATGAAATGCATGAAAAGGGTTTTTCGCGCGAAGGTTTGCGTCTTCGACAGTGGACTCCAAAGAATGGTGGTGACATTGTTGAGGAAGTGGAAGGATTTTATTTTGTCCCAAAGAAACTCGTCAAGCCAGAGCCCAAATCGTATTTGATTGTGGAAAATCAAATTGATGAGGAAATTGCGGATAATTTTCAATCCACCGAGTACCGAATATCCGCCGATTATTTTGCGGATAGTGGGGTTCTAGAGGGACAAATTGCGAATACAAATAATTGGCAAGTGATTGTCAGCGGCGATCTGGAAACCGTGGCAGTTGCAGCAATGCGTCGCGGTTTAGGCGTGATGGAGTTTACGAACGAGTTTGGTGATTGGTCAATTCACGTTGACGCGCCGCTGCCTGTGATTGTCACGCGTTTAAACGGTGAGATTGTCAATGTCCGCGGTGTTTCGGTTTCGTATAAGCCAAGGTTGGATCTGCATATCAATGAAACCTGCCGCTAAAGCAAGGGTGGGAGGAATCCCGGCGGAGGCGAAAGTCTCCGTCGGGATATTGCTTGTATTCTTTTCTTGTGCAGAGCCAGAATAACAATGTGATTGTGCTTGAAGGTCTTTCAAAGGTCTACTCCGGAAACACCCACGCCTTGCGCGACGTGGCGCTGCATGTTGGAGCGGGCGAAATTTTTGGTTTACTTGGTCCTAACGGCGCCGGTAAAAGTACCTTGGTGAAAGTATTGTTGACCGTGGTCAAGCCAACGGTGGCGCGCGGCACAATGCTGGGTCAACCAATCGGCGATAAGAAGACATTGGCGCAGGTTGGATATTTGCCCGAGCAACATCGATTGGCTCCCTATCTCACGGCGCGTCAAGCGGTGGAATTTGTGGCCGCGCTTTCAGGCGTGGATCGATCCACTCGAAAAAAGCGTGCCGCAGAGTTGTTAGATCGTGTTGGTCTTGCCAATTGGATGGACCGGCGTGTGAATGTATTTTCAAAGGGCATGCGCCAACGCGCGGGTTTGGCGGCAGCGCTTGTGAATAATCCGAAAATTGTTTTTCTTGATGAGCCCACCGATGGTGTGGATCCAGTAGGCCGCGTGGAAATTCGCGACCTGCTTATTCAGATGCGCCGCGAAGGTCGCACCGTTTTTTTAAACAGTCATTTGTTGGGCGAGGCCGAGCAGGTGTGCGACCGCGTGGCCATTTTGGTGCAAGGCCGCGTGGTGAAGCAGGGGCGGATGGTTGATTTACAGCAGGAAGGATCGCGCCAAGAGTTGACAGTTCGTTGGACTGGCGCCGCTTTGACTGGGAATGTGCGCGCTTTGCCCTTTCGTGGCATGCAGATTGCGCCAACTGTCAACCCCGACGGCGCGCATCAATATGTTTTTTCGGATTTGGACTCATCCGCCGCGCAACCAGCGATTGACGCGGCGCGCGCCGCAGGCGGGGATATTATTTCCCTTCTTCCAATACACCAGCGATTGGAGGAGCTTTTTATGAAGATTGTGGTTGATCCCACCACTGGAAAAGCGCCGCCGCCAGGAGCGGGATCATGACGGCATTTGTAGCCATTTTAGTGGACGGCTACCGCGAACTTGTGGCCAAAAAACTATTCACCCTGTCCATGGTCTTGTCGCTGCTGGTGGTGGCGGTCATTGGTATTGGCGGCTTGAACGAGCAAGGTGTGACCATATTTGGATTCACCATTGAAGTTCCATTTATCAACTCCACTATGTTCACGCCCGCCGAGTTTTATAAATTGATGTTCAATTCCGTGGGCGTCACATTTTGGCTGGGATGGTTGGCTTGCTTGTTGGCATTAGTCAGCAGCGCGGGAATGTTTCCAGAAATGGTTTCAAGCGGCGTGGTGGAGAACATGTTGTCGCGTCCCACGGAACGATGGCGTTTATACATGTATAAATTCACGGCGGGATTACTCTTCACCGCTGCGCAAATGGGCGTCTTTTGTTTGGCTAGTTTTTTGGTCATCGGCTTGCGTGGTGGAGCCTGGGAACCGGGCTTGTTTCTTGCAATTCCGCTGGTCACATTGTTGTATTCCTATCTATTTGCCATGAGCGCGCTGCTGGGCACCATCACACGCTCCGCTATTGCCGCCTTGTTGCTCACTATTTTGTTTTGGGGTTTCTTGTTCACAGTGAATTCAGCTGAGAACTTAGTGAACGGATTTCGCATTGCCAGAGTGAAAGAATGCCAAGCCATCGAGTCGCTTATGCAAAAGCGTCAGAAGGAAAATCCGCAAGCGGATATTTCCGATTTACATTCGGAACTTGAGCGCGAGCAGGCCACATTGGGCAACTTGCAGTTTTGGCACCGTGTTGTATTCGTGCTCAAGACCGCGTTGCCAAAAACAGATGAGACCACTTCGCTTTTGCAACGCTGGACTGTGCAGGCCTCCAATATGCAGGATGAGAGTGGCGACGATGCCGAGGAGGTTGCCGATAATGCCCCGAAGCAACGTCGCCGTGGCGGCCCTGGATTTGGAAATACCCGCACCAAGAACAGTGTGGTGGTGGCAGCTATTGAAGCCGATCAACGCTCACGTGGAGTGGGTTGGATTTTGGGAACCTCCGCTGTGTTTGAAATTATGACCCTTGGCTTGGGTTGCTGGCTTTTTTCGCGCCGCGACTTTTAAAAATTGCATAATCGCATTGTGTCGTATCCAATAGCGGCATTGCGCATGCTTGGCACTTCTACGCGCGCTAAATTATGTGTGGGTTTGACCCAATTCTACGGCGCGGTTTTTCGCCGCCTGCGCCGCACGGGTGATCAGTTGCGAAAATTCGCCCTCATTCAAAACAGCAAGCGCCGCAGCAGTGGTTCCATGTGGACTGGTCACGCTGGCGCGCAATGTCGCCATATCTAGGGTGCCGGCCGACGCGCTCGCTGCGACGCCGTGTAACACATCATTTGTAAGTGAGCGAGCCACTTCGTGGGGCAAGCCAAGTTGAATAGCCGCGCGCTCAAGGGACTCCATGAACAAGCATAAATACGCAATGCCGGAACCAGAGATAGCGGTGACGGCGTCCAGATGTGACTCATGCAATTGTTCCACGCGTCCCACGCATGTGAAAAGTTTTATTGCAAATTCACGCGCCGTAATTGGACATTCTTTAGTGATTGAAAGAGCGGTGACCGCGGCGCGCACTTGCGCCGCAACATTGGGCATGGCGCGAATGACGTGGTTTACCTTCAGGCGCGCTTGAATACCCTCCGTGGTCCAGCCCGCCATAACGCTTATGACATTGGTGTTTGCGGGCACGCAAAGTTGCGGCGCTATCTCGCTGAAGAATTGCGGCTTGATGGAAAGCAACAATGCGGCTCCACTGTGCGCGCAAGTGTTCATATCGACCAATTTCAATCCCAGCGCGTGGGCTTGAGCCATGCGAGCGTCGCTTCGGGCCCACACCGCCACATCGCTGGCTTTGAGAAATCCAGTGGTGATGCACCCACTTACAATGGCCGAGGCAAGTTTGCCAAATCCAAGCACTGCCAATGTGTATTCAGCGCCGTCGCCAACGGATGAATGCGGATGCTGGGAAGCGGTGGGCATGGAGGTATTGTGGCGTTGAATTGCAATTTGTGTAGCCAAAAAAAGCCCTCATTGTTGTTCGCGCATGTGTGATCCATGGCATCTATGCGCGTGAAAGTGATTTGATATTTGGGCATGTTCTTGCTGGAATTATTTTTCAATTGGACGCATACTTGCCACCACTCTTGAAAGACGCTTCACCACCAACCAACTTCACCGCGCGTGCGCTTCCGTGTGGGGCAAGTTGGTTGCGCCCGCAATGGGCGGATCACATTGTGGCTGCGGTTGGACAATCTCGTGCGCCAGTCATTGCGTTGGCCCTTGCCTCCAAGGGCAGCCAAAGTTTTCGCGGGCGCTCTGCGGTGGCAACTTGGAACTACGCAGCATTCAGCTGTCCACTTGTGGTGCGTCGATGCGGCCACGGCGGTTTCTGGCGCAATTTCGCGGCTGATCGATATCTAAGCGACCACCGCGCGCGGATTGAAATTGAGCATTCGCGGCGTATTCAAAAACACGGTATCGCCACACCTGACATTGTTGGGGTTGTCTTTTATAAGTCTGGCTTTTTTCAGCGCATGGATGTTCTGACGGTTCAAGTTCCAAACAGCGTGGACTTGGTCGCATTTCTCAAGTGCAGACCAGCACAGCAGCAATTGCAAGGCGCGCTTGTGGCCGTGCGAAACTTGCTGGCACAATGCGCCGCAAATGGCTTATTGCACAACGATTTGAACGCGCGCAATATCTTGTTGGCCAACATTGAACATTCCATTCGCGCCTATGTTCTGGATGTGGAGGACGTGGCATGGGCGCCAGAAAAAGTGGAGCATGTGCGCGCCGCAAATCTCGCTCGCTTGGAGCGTTCCTTGCGCAAGCGTCTACGCATTGGCGACCTTGATTTCACCCCGCAAGAATTGCAGGCGTTGCTTTCTGAGATACAGTCCCACGCATGAAACTGCCAGAGCGCCCGCGAATTTGTATGGTGATGATGAGCGCAATTGGCGATGTGGTCCACGCGCTACCTGTGATCACCGCCATCAAGCGACATCGACCACACGCGCATATCACTTGGATTTTGCAGGCGCCCGGTGCGGCGCTTGTGAATGGCCACAAGGATGTTGATGAAATTCTTATCTTTGAGCGCAAGGCAGGCTGGCGCGGTTTTTGGAATTTGCGCAAACAACTTCAGACGCGCCCCTTTGATGTGGTGCTTGATCTGCAGTGCTATCTCAAGGCCAGCATTATTACCGCCATGTGCCGTAGTCCTGTCAAACTTGGCTTGGACCGCGCCCGTGCCAAGGAACTGAATTGGCTGTTCACCAACGCAAAAATTCCTGCCAAGCCGCTGAATCATGTGCAGGCGCACTTTCTGGAATTTCTGGACGCCATGGAAATTTCCGGCGGCGCGCTGCAGTGGAACATTGGTCCGTGGCCAGAGGAGCGCGCGTGGCAGGCGGATTTTTTTGCCAACTTGCCCAAGCCGCGCGTGGCGTTAGTGGCTGGTACTAGTAACCCGCTGAAAGATTGGTTGCCCCAGCGCATGCGTGAATTGATGGACGCACTTGCGGCGCAAGGCCTACAAACAATTTTAGTTGGCGGAAATTCGGCGCGCGAAATTGCTTTGGGTGAAATGTTGGCCACGGAATGCGCCCACGCTCCCAAGAACGCGCTTGGTTCTGGCCTGCGCAAACTGGTTTGCATTTTGGATGGCTGCGACCTGGTGATTTCTCCCGACACCGGTCCGCTTCACTTGGCGGTGGCGCTTGGAAAACCTGTCATTGGTCTGTATGGCTACAACAGTCCCACGCGCGTTGGACCATTTCGCGGCGACGCGAACTTGTTGGTGGACGCGTATCACAACCCTGGCGAGTCCCCGCAAATGACATTCGCGCATCGCCAAGGGCGAATGCAGCGTATTACCGTGCAAAATGTGCTTGATCGCGTTCAATATTGGCGCACTTTGAAGCAGTGATTTTGCTAGAATCGCCCGAATGTCCAAAGCAGGATTTGTCACGCTTGATTTTGAGGAACCTGTCGCGCAAATCGATCAACAGATTGAGGTGATCGAGGCGAAAATTGACTCCGAACTTTTCGCGGATGAATTGCGAACGATGCGTCAAGCGCGCGAAAGTTTGCTGCAAAAGACCTACGCCAATCTCACGCCGTGGCAAACCGTGCGCGTGGCGCGCCATCCGCAACGGCCGCAAACGCTGGATTATGTGCGCATGATTTGCCGCGATTGGGCGGAGTTGCATGGCGATCGACGCTTTGGGGACGACCCCGCACTGGTCACTGGCTTCGCGCGCATTGGAAGTTTAAAGTGCCTGGTGGTTGGACATCACAAAGGCCGCTCCACCGAGGAGCGCATCAAGTGCCGCTTTGGTTGCGCCAATCCAGAGGGCTATCGCAAAGCGCTTCTGAAAATGAAACTGGCGGAAAAATTCAACTTGCCAATTGTGACGCTCATTGACACGCCGGGCGCGTATCCCGGTTTGGACAGCGAGCAACGCGGTCAAGCCGAAGCCATCGCTGTGAATCTGCGCGAGATGAGTCGCCTGCGCACGCCAATCGTGTGCGTTGTGATTGGCGAAGGTGGCTCCGGCGGCGCGCTTGGAATTGGCGTGGGCGATCGCGTAGCTATGTTGCAACACAGTTGGTATTCCGTGATTAGTCCGGAAGGTTGCGCGGCCATTTTGTGGAAGAAGGCCAACGAGCAAACAAATAATTACGCTGCGCAAGCGTTGGCATTGACGGCCGATTGCAATTTAAAAAATGGATTGATCGACGCAATTATTCCAGAGCCAAATGGTGGCGCGCACCGCGATCCACAAGCCACCGCCGAGCGGCTTCAAGGCTGGATCGTGGATTCTATTCGCGAACTGCAGCGCCTTGTCCCCGACACGCTTGTGCGCCTCCGGTTTGAAAAAATACGCAATATCGGTTCACATAACTGTGCTCCTCCCGCATAAGGGGTTGACTTGCACCGTTGTGGCATAGACAATCAAACTCCCTCATTATTTTGAGTTGGATTACTGCCATTACCGCAAGCCACGCTGGTCAAAGTTTATTTGAATATAAGGATTTCATTGGTGTCAAAAAAGAAGCTTGAGAAAAATAAGACGCGTAAGAAGCCCTCTGGTTCTTCAAAGCGATCCGCTAATAAATCTTCATCGAAGTCCAAAGTGACCGTGGTCAAAAGTTCCAAGATGGTTGCCAAGCCTGCGTATGCATCGCCACCGCCGACAAAAAAACATCCCAACCGCGTGCCGCCTCCGCCAATTGGTAAGAACGCACCGCGACCCATGCCCAAGCAAGCCGCCCCAGAGGAAAAAGGTAAGCGCACTCCCAAGATCGACATGTCCACCGCGCGCTCCGTTGCCGCGACCGCCATCACGCAGAAAGCCGATCAAGCTGGCTATGTTGTCATTAACGGCCGACGCGTTCGCATGATTAGTAGCAAGGGCATGAACAAAGGCAAGAAGAAAAAGTCCAAGGCGCTCGCTGGCGCGGAGAAGGTAAAAGCCGCGCAAGAGATTGACATTCTTAGCATTAAGACGCGCTTAACCAGCAAAGAGTTGCTCGAGCACCGCGGCATTTTGATCGCGCGCCGTAACGAACTCATTGGTCGCGTGGAAGGTCTTGAAGATGAGGCCTTGCGCTCAAATGGCGGAAATCTAAGCAATATGCCGCTGCATATGGCCGATGTTGGCACCGACACTTTTGACCAGGAATTCGCGCTCAATCTTGCTGCCTCCGATCGCGTGAAGTTGGCGGAAATTGACGAAGCCATTTTGCGCATTGACGACAAGAGTTACGGCGTGTGTCAACTGACAGGCAAGCCAATTCCAAAGGCCCGTCTTGATGCGAACCCTTTGGCCAAGTACACCGTCGAGGCGGCGCTGATGATTGAGCGAGGCGTGGCTCGTTGATTTCAGACTCCGCGCTTGCCCCACATATGTTCGCACCCGCGTATCGCAGCACAGCTGCGTGGATCACGCTGCTGTTTGTGTTCGCCATTGGTCTAGCGCTTGATCTCACCACAAAGAGTTTGGCTTTTCGTTATGTAGCGCAAGAGTCCGTCGAACTTTCATATGACGATATCGCGGGCAATCCGTCGTATCGTCTTCCATTTCACACGGGGGTGAAAGCGCTGCCCTGGGATTTGTTGGACTTGCGCTTGGTGCTCAATCATGGCGCCGTGTTCGGCTTGGGCCAGCAACAACGAATGGTGTTCATAGCGTTCACCATAATCGCAGTGGTTTCCGCTCTGTGGATTTTTGGATGGTGGACGGACGCCAAAAATCGGGTGGCGCACATTGGAATTGGATTGGTTTTAGCGGGCGGAATAGGAAATTTATATGACCGCTTGGTCTTCGGCGCAGTGCGCGATTTTTTATTCATGACCCCGCGTTGGCACTTGCCATTCGACTTTCATTGGCCAGGTGGAAATACCGAATTGTTTCCGTGGATTTTCAACGGTGCCGACATGATGCTGCTTTTAGGCATGGCTATTTTGTTATTCAACGCGCGGGGTCAAGAGATAACGCCAAAAGCTGAGAAGGATTCGGAAGCGCCTCCTGCCTCAATTCAATAGCGCGATCAATGGTGTAAGGACCAATCGCCGTGCGGCGAATGGCGGTGCAATAGCCCGCACCCCCAAGAGCCACTCCCAGATCATGCGCCAGACTTCGCACATAAAAACCTTTGTCGCAATGAATAGCCAGGCGCACAATCGGCCACTCATATGAAAGCATGGAAAGTGCGTGCACTTTCACCATTCGCGGCGATAGCACAACTGTTTCACCGCTGCGCGCAATGTCGTAGGCGCGACGACCTTTGATTTGCTTGGCGCTAAAGGCTGGAGGTATTTGCGCGTAGGCGCCGGTGAATTGTGGCAACGCCTTCTCAATCATGTCCGTCGTTGGCGGGGGCGTGGCGCGCACAAACTCCACGCGGTCGCTTTCGCTATCCAATGTTGGGGTAGTAGCCGACAAATCAATCGTGGTTTCATATTGCTTTTCCAGATCCATCAACATCTGAATGCTGCGCGTGGCGGCGCCCACGGCCACAATCAGCACGCCCGTGGCCAGGGGATCAAGCGTGCCCGCATGGCCAGTCCGCAAGCCGCCCATGCCGCGGCGAACCATTTCCACCGCGCGCATACTGGAAACGCCTAAAGGCTTGTCAATTATCAAAATGCCACTTGGGCTTGTAGAGGGTGGTTGCGGCATGGAAAGAGTTGTGTCGCAGTCTATAAGCATGTCGGTATGACCCGCGCCTTAATTTTTCATTGACGAGTTCCTTTTGCGTGCTATCTTTGTATTTTACTTATACGGACAATTTCATTATGAACCCCTTGTTCCACAATCACCAGGTTTGGTCCGCACGATGCAAACGGTGTTTGACGCTGTTGACACTTGGCGTAGCGCTTATTGTGGCTGGCTGTCAATCGGTTCCTGTCCCGGAAACCCCACGCGAGCAGGCGTCGGATTTAATCCGCGAGGCCGAAAGTAGCGGAACAATTGTTCTTGTGGTTATTGCGCTTGTGGTGGCATGGATGGTTCTGCTGGGATTCATTGGGCGCATTGTGAAAGTAAAAAATTCCTAACGCAATCTAGCCTTTTTGTCATGCGATATTTCAAACCGTAAAAACAAAAAACGGAGGTGAAGCCTCCGTTTTTGTTGGTAGTCGGGCTGGCGGGATTTGAACCCACGACCTTTTGACCCCCAGTCAAACGCGCTACCAAGCTGCGCTACAACCCGAGATTTTTTCGGCGAGGGGCTCGCCGAATTCGCCAACACCAAGCATCAAAAGATGCGTGATATGAAAGCGGACAAGGTGGGATTCGAACCCACGATACGGTTACCCGTATACAGCATTTCCAATGCTGCTCCTTCAACCGCTCGGACACCTGTCCAGTGGAGGAACACTATAGCGAAGAAGTGTGGTTTGATTATGGCGCTGCGAAGGGACCTGACGCCGAGAACTTGATCTCGTTGCCTGCAGGATTATTCGGCTTTTGGGGTGTTTGGCACCCCCCATGAAGTTTCAGAAGCAATTTCAGTTCGATTAAAAATATAAACTTGACCTTTGGCAGAGGAACCAATTTTCCCTGGCGCGGAAATAGCGATGTTGTCAGAAGTACAAGCTAGCCCCGAGCCAAACAGGCTGTTCGCTATGGGCTGGCCTTGGACCAGTTTAATAAGAAATTTTTCTTCAAAGTTATCTATGAAACTACTTTGAGGCAGACTTGATTTTTTCATTGATTCAAAGACATAAACGGCGCCTGCTTGCGCTTGATCTTTCACGGACTTTTTGGGCGCGCCAACAATAAAGTTTGCTCCTGCAATACCCACCGTGAAACCAAACTCATCATTGATATCGCGATCATCTATAATTATGGGCAATTCTCCCTCCGCAAGAATTTCATCTGAATTATCAAAAACTTTTCCAGAAATATATTGAATAGGAATCCAGCCCAAGGGGCCGCGTGCGTAAATATTTATGGAGCCACTTTTCAAAAGCGAACCATCACTATCGCCTGGTGTTCCGACTACAGCAACATTTGCCAAGATACAAGCTGATGATCCAAAATGATGACTAGGACCATTGCCACTGATGGTATTATTGTCACCTTTAAATATTTTATTGCCAGTTTGTGAAATTTGCACAACAGGTTTGTTAGGCCAACCTGATTTGCGGCGTTGAAAAATATATGCTTTTCCTGCATGAACTTGTTCACTAGCGCGCGCGCACTTGGCCCCAATTATGGCTTGTGGTCCTTCAAGAGTGAGTGCGCTGCCAAATTGCGCGTTTGAAATGTTCTGGTCCGGCTGGAGTGCATTGTCCTCATTCCAATTTCCATCGCTGTCTCGCATCCATGTCGCAACAATTCCGTGGTTTTGGACAATTTGATACTCGATGGTTGGACTATGTGGCACACGCGTGTTTGACAGTTTGCTTGGAATGCGTAATCGTGCGAACGGCGCCCCAGCAAGAAGGGTATCGTTTCCAATGGCAACAGTACTTCCAAGCTTGGATCCCACTGATAAATCATCCCAAGCAAATGTGTTGACAAAATCCCAATCAGGAATCGTTTCTAATTTTTTCCAGACATGCACCAAGCCAACATTTTCCTTTCCATTCACTTTCGAATTGGGCGCGCCAACCGCAATCCAATTACCACCAGCCTCAATAGCCACGGAGGTTCCAAACGCATCACCGGGTTGAAGATTTGGTGGTGTGAGTTTTATGGGCATTGCATTGGAATTGGCTAAGTCAAAAACCCACACCGCGCCTCCGCCAGCGCTTTGAGGCGAGCCAACCACCAATGTCTTGAGCGTCAGTGCAACCGACGCGCCAAATTGGTTTCCGGGTTCGTCAATAGGAGATTGAATGATGAAATTTTCCCTATTTGTTGGCAAATTAGATGTGATCCTGACAGGCGCTTTCTGTTCCTTTATGGTTGCTGTTCCTTGCAATATTGGATAAAGCGGTGGCGGTTGTTCGTGGACACAAGACAGCACTGCGGCGCTGGCACACACGACCGCGACAAACCCCCACAATTTGAAATCGCTTATCGACTTACTTCGCACGCGCTCAGTCTATCGGCATTAATGAAATTATTTTCACGAACTTCTACGATGTACCTGACTATGATCTTATTATGACATTTCGAGCCTCCATTCTTTTAATCATTTCCCTAGCATTGGCTGCCAGCGTTGTAGTCTCGGCTTTGGCCATGTCACACCAGGACTCGACTGACACCAAAGGAAATTTTATGAAAAAGTCGGATAAATCTCTTTCGCGTAGCGGGTACAACATCACGCCATTCACAAAAGAGCGGGTGGAAATTTTGGCCAAGAAATTGACGCCTGAACAATACAAGATCACCCAGAAATCAGGCACTGAAGCGGCATTTTGTGGAACCCTGCTTGATAATAAAAAAGATGGCGTGTACTGCTGTGTGGTTTGCGGCTTACCGCTCTTTTCAAGCGAGAGTAAATTTAATTCAAAAACAGGTTGGCCTAGTTTTTTTTCGCCGTTTGATCCTGATCATGTCGGCTACAAAAAAGATAATGACATGGGAATGGAGCGTGTTGAAATTGATTGCGCCCGATGCGATGCGCACTTGGGGCATGTGTTTGAAGACGGCCCAGAGCCAACAGGTCTGCGTTATTGCCTAAATTCCGCCGCGCTTGTCTTTTATGAGAACGGCGCAGTTTTGCCCGCGGAAAGTTTGCCAATGCAATTGAAGACTGCGTATTTTGCCGGTGGATGTTTTTGGGGAGTCGAGCATTGGTTTCAGGAATGTCCTGGTGTGGCCGATGTGGCAAGCGGGTATATGAATGGATCGACCGACAATCCCACTTATGAGCAGGTCTGCGCCCACACAACCGGACATGCCGAGGCGGTGCGCGTGACATTTGATCCAGCCACAGTCACCTACAAGCAGTTGTTGGATGGGTTCTTTCGACTGCATGATCCAACACAACTTGATCGTCAAGGGCCCGATGTGGGCGATCAATATCGATCCGCGGTGTTCACCACTGACGATCAACAACTCTCCGAAGCCAAGGAGTTTGTGGCGGCATTGCGGGTGTCCCCAAAATTTGTGGGCAAGAAAATTGTGACCGTCATTGAGCCGGCAAAAAAGTTTTTTGCCGCGGAGAATTATCACCAGGATTATGTGGAACGAACTGGGCGCGCTTGCCATGGCAGTAATCCGTGGCCAGAAGTCTTTGCCAAGAAAGATCAAGCGCCAACCGTGAAGGCAACTCCATGAATGTAACGGCACGCTCCGTGGCCGTACTCTTGGCGGTCATTGGCGCGGGTTTTCTTCTGGCATTCCAACAACATGACGCAACAACAGGAATGTCGGCGCAGTCGCAGCCATTGGCGCCCGTTCAGGCAGAATCAAGGGTAAAAGCTCCGCTCACGGCAAATCAGTTTGCAGCAAAACTAATCACCATGCCTCAGGCTGAGGAGTTGCGTCGTTGGCATGATGTGTTGACACAAGAACCTCATGTGGCAGGAACGCCTGGCGATCAACGACAAATTGCGCGGCTGAAACAGGCGTTTGAATCCATGGGACTTCAGCCCACCGTGGAAAAATTTCGTGCGTATTTGTCGCGGCCAGTGAGCGCAACATTGGAAATCATTGATGTTGACGCATCCAACCCGAAGAATCAGCAAGATGTAAAGAATCAGCGCAGGGGAGTGATGTCTTTGGTCGTGGGAGAAAATAATTTGTTGGAGGATCCGGCTACCGCCCATCCTGATTTGTCATATGGGTGGAATGCTTACAGCGGCAACGGTGATGTGACTGCGGAAGTTGTCTACGCCAATTATGCAACCCAGCAAGATTTTGACAAACTCAAAGCGCTTGGTGTTGATGTCAATGGTAAAATAGTGCTCGCTCGTTACGGCGCAAATTTTCGCGGATATAAAGCGCGTTTTGCTGAAAAAGCTGGGGCGGTGGGTTTGATTATTTTTACGGATCCAGCTGATTCCGGTTTCACCAAAGGAGCCACATGGCCTAGCGGTGGTGGATGGGCCAACGATACCTGCATTCAACGCGGAAGCTTGAATACGCTTCCTTATCCGGGCGATCCTGGCACGCCTGGGGTGTACGCCTCGGACAATGTGATGCGCGATACTCCTGATAGTTTGGATCTTCCACGGATTCCCGTTCAGCCGATTGGATATGCATCGGCTGGCGCCATTCTGTCGCGTATGAAAGGAATGGACATTCCAGATCCATCCTGGCAGGGCGGTTTAAATTTGCCCTATCGATTGACTGGTGGAGCGGATTTAAAAGTTCATCTTGCCATTGAACAAGAGCGATTTCTTGGGGTGTCTGCGAATGTAATGGCTATGGTGCAAGGTTGGCGTAGGCCAGAAGAAGTGATCGTTGTTGGTTGCCACCACGACGCATGGGGTTACGGCGCCGCCGATCCATGCGCAGGAACAATTTGTTTGTTGGAAGCCGCGCGCTGCGTTGCTGAATTATCCAAGCAAGGCATTCGTCCTGAACGCTCTATTTTGTTCGCCGCCTGGGGCGCGGAAGAATTTGGAATTATTGGAAGCACTGAATGGGTTGAAGGACATGACACGGAGCTGGCCAATCGTATTGTTGCGTATGTCAATCTTGATATGGCAGCAATGGGACCCAACTTGTCCATTTCTCTCACTCCAGAATTAACCCAGGTTGCACAAGATGCGGCGGCGCTTGTGCCCGCGGCCCGAAATCCAGGCAAAAATGCTTTGGAAATCATGATGAAAAATAACCAGGCAGGCTCCTTGTTTGGTCAACTTGGCGGCGGCAGTGATCATGTTGGGTTTGTGTGCCGCATGGTGGTTCCAGCGATTTCGATTTCGGCTGGTGGTTCTCAAGGAACTAGTTACCACAGTAATTACGACACCACCGCGTGGTACCGCGCCACGGTTGGCGATGACTATGAACCCGCGTTATTGGTGACGCGCGCAACCTTGTCGTTCGCGGCTTTGATGTCAAATAAAAAACTGCCTCCCTACCAGTTCAATGAAATTGGCCGACTTGGCCTGATTGCGCTGGACGGTCTTTTCCCGCTTGCAACCACGGAGGAAGAAAAGTCCATGATCGAATCTCTTCGACCTTTACTTGTGACGTTGCAGAACCAAGGTGATGTCATTGACCGCGCCCTTGTTGAGAATCGAGTGCTTAATCCGCAATCGGAGCAACGGGTCATCAATGGCGCATCGAAATTCTTGAAGGCTTTTCAAGATGTATCGGGATTGCAGGAACGACCTTGGTATCGAAATTTGTGGATTGCCACAGATCCAATGAATAGCTACCTGCCAAGCACGTTTCCCATGATTCGGGAGGCGTTGCGGTCGCACGATCAAGCGCGCGTGGATGATGCGATCAATCGAACCACCCAAGCCATACAAAAGGCTCTAAGTGCAGCCGATTTGATGCTTTTAGGTCTTCGCTCAAGCGATATATCTCGATGATCAAATTCAAGTTGCCTGGCGTAAACTCATCACATACCACATATGAAATCACTGATTCAAATAATTTGCACATACCTGCTGGTTGCGTTGTGCATGGGAGCCTCTTTGCATGGGCAAACCAACCCGCCAGCCAGCATGGCGGGAGCCACCACGCCATCACAAAGTTTCCCGGTTTCCATTACTCCGCCTTTGATTGACTTTGGAGCGATCAAGCCAGGCTCGCGTCAAAAAGGTGAATTTAAAATTAAAAATAACGGTACGACTGCCGTGAAAATTGAATCTGCATTTCCAAGCTGCAAGTGCACAACTCTTTCTGATTTGGCGGGAAAAGAAATTATGCCAGGCGCGGAACTGGTCTTATCCGCATCGCTTGATGCTCCGCGTACTCCTGGAGAAAAGGATGCGAAAGTATTCGTGACCATCGCTGGAAGTCCCCAGCCCTTGGTGGCCAAGATGCAAGGTGTAGTCCAACTGCCGTTACTGGTGACACCATCGTTCATTGATGCCTTGAAGGGCAAAACCCGGGGCGTGGTTGAAATTTCGAATCCCACCAAAAAACCATTTCATATTCTTTCGTGTGATGGGCAGTCGCCACAATTTGTCGACTTTGATCCCTCCAAGGACGCTGCGCGCGACACCTATCGGGTGCGTTGGGATTTTTCGTTGGTGCCCGACGGACGACTTCAGCAATGGTGGTGCGTTGAAACAGATGTCCAGGATTGCCCGATTATTCCACTGCGAATTCGACACGAAACCACAGGAATTCGCTTTGATCCTAAAGCGGATGAACGCCGATGGTTCATTCCAGAAGCGATCGCCATTGCCGGAAAAATTGCCATGAATAAATCCGTGGAGTTGGAGATTGAGTTTGAAAGTTCCGTGTCCAAGGGTAAGCCGCAACCGCTCGGTTGGGACATGGTGCGAGGCGTGCAACCCCTAGACCCTGCCTTTGCGGCCGAATTGATTTCAAGCAAGCGGGAAGGTGACCGCGTGCGCGTTCAGTTTCGATTTACCGCGCTCAAACCAAATTCGCAATTCATTTACGCGCCTTTGGCTATTCAGACGGACACTGGATCGGGAAGATTTTTTGTGGCCGCGGTGGTGTCGCCTTGAAAATTGTCAACATCAGCGCCTTGCGGGCGGAAGATGTTGCCGCCCTTTTACGAGAAGCCGCCACTTATTTACTGACGGATCCAAAGCGATCCGGGTGCTGCGTTTATTTGGGAGGCAGTGGCCGACTTCTTGTCACCGGAGATTTGCATGACAACCCAATCCATTTTTCAAAAATAGTTGCGTTTGCGGAGTTGGAGCATCCAGACAATCATCTTATTCTTCAAGAACTCATTCACGGCGATCGATTGTTCAACGGCGTGGATATGAGTTGGTACATGCTGGCCAAAGCTGCTGATTTGATTGTGCAATTTCCACACCAAGTGCATGTGATGCTGGCTAACCACGAGTTGGCGCAGGCGTTTGATCAAAAAGTGAGCAAGGGAGCCGGTGAAAATACGGCGCTTTTTAATGCTGGATTACTCTATAAATTTGGCGACGATGCATCCATTGTGAATGAAGCCATTCAAGTTTTTGTTCGAGCCCTGCCGCTGGCGGTGAAGACAGAAAATGGAGTGCTGTGTTCGCATTCGCTTCCGGGTCCTTATGACATGCAATTGTTCGATATGAATATTTTGGGACGCGAGCTGCGCGATGAGGACTATCAAGTCCGCATAGGCAGCGCGTGGCAAATGACCTGGGGCCGAAGTCAAACTGCGGAACAAGTTGAAGATTTTGCCAAAGCTTGGGGCGTGAAGGTTTTCATCATGGGCCATGCCGCGGTGCAAGATGGAGCCATGGCCGCGAGTCCACTCATGTTGTTGATGAATTCAGATCATGAGCGGGGAATGGTTCTGCCACTGCAACTTGCTAGCGAGGTCATTCACGCGCAAGACCTGATGCTTTTAGTTGTTCCAATCGCTTGCATAGAAGGATCGCTGAGTGATTGATTTTATCTTGCCGACGCTGCTAGCCGCAAGAAAGGACGCTTCATGATGCGCGGCATGGTGTTGGCCATCGAAACATCGCAACGAAACGCCTCAGTTGCGCTGGGCGCTCTTTCGCTTGAAGTCAAGGGTGGTGCTTGCATGAGCGAGCCTGTGGACACCAGTGATCGGAACATTGAGGATGTTTTGCCTGCAATCGAGCGGCTTTTTACGCGCTCCCAAGTGAAGCGCGAGCACATTGGCGCATTGGCTATCAACCAGGGTCCTGGCGGGTTCACGGGTCTACGAATTGCACACGCCGCGGCGCAAGTGATCGCGCAAGCGTGGTCTATTCCAGTTGTTCAAATTTCCGCGGCGGTGGTCGCTCGTGAAGCGGCTGTTTTGTCCAAGAGTATTTCCGCTGATCAAACGGTCTGGGTTGCCCTAGCTGCCAAAGGTGATGGTTGCTGGATGGCGCGCGTTTCGAATCCGCATCAGGGAAATGATTTGCCAGAGCATGTTGGTGTTCTTGACGAAGACCACTGGCCGTTGGGTGCCGCAGAAGCGCTGATTGCGGATGAACATTTGCCAGCAAGTTGGCGCGAGAAAGCGCGTGTGAGCGCAGTTTCCATTATCGATCTGCGGCCAAGCGCCGAAGCGGTTCTGCACGTTGCGCGACGCCAATTGGCGCGCGGCCATCATGTCGCTCCCGAGCACATTCTTCCGGTGTATCCACGCGAAGCCGAGGCCGTTCGTCTTTGGCGGGAGCGGCAAGGCCCAAACTGAATAGACCGCATAGACGGAAGCCCATCTTGTAATTAAAGCCTGCGCGAGCCACAGTCGCCCCTTGGATGCGCCGATTTCATGCTGGTGATGGAATCAAATTTCTCAAATCATTCATCGGATCATCAAACGGGCCGCCTTCTTGTGGCTGGGGACTGCGCCAATTGGACAACATTGGTTTCTCCGCTTGTGGAAAATGGATTTCAAGTCGAAATGGTCTCCACAATTGAGCGCGCGGGTATTCGGTGCGTGGAGCAAGTGATCGACGCCGTTGTGATCGATCTCACTCAGGAAATTGCTGAGATTTCAAATACAATTCAATTGCTTCGCTCGGTCTCCCGCTACACAAAAATTGTTGTCGTGTGCGAATCGACGCAAGATGTTCCAGTCGCGCTTGCGGGGTATGAAAATTTACAACGTGTCGTCAGCGATATTTCGCCAAATGATTTTGTGAGCATTATGCGTACGGCAGTTCGTGTGGCGCGATTGAGCCGCGAGCGCAATGAACGAACAAGCACATTGAAGTCTTTGGTTACGAAAGTGAATGATCCAAGCCAAACCACGGCTGATCTCGAAAAGTTATTGCGTATTTTACAAAAGCATAATCCCCGCACGCCATTTCCAAAATTAAAGTTGCCAGAAATAGACACGCTGACAGAGGTCTTGGCGCGGTCGCTTGATCCATTGACCGCGTCGCGCGCGGCAGTGGATTTTATTGAGCGCTGTTTGCCTGGAGCCATGATTGTGACATGGTTGGTTAACTCGGATAATCAAATTGGCATTGCAGCGTGCGCTGGCAACGGTGGTTCCAATTCCAACTTGGCCGCACGCTTGTTAAGCGATGTTGAAAACACACAATTGCCCCTCGTTTTACGGGACAAGCAGGCGTTGGTTGTTGACAATGTGTTGCAACTGGTGCGAGCAAATGAGTTTCAGCCCTTCGATGGTCGTTGGGCCATGTTGGCGCCATGTTGCGTAAAGGGCGAATGTTTGGCCTGCATCTTCATCGTGGGACCGGTGGGAACGCGTCCATCCCAAGCGGAGCAAGGACTTGGCGATGTGTGCAACGCGCTTGGGGCTCAATTAGCATTTGACGCTCGCATTCATAAGCGCATTTACCTGTCTTGGCCAAATGATGTAACCGATGACGAGCCAGATTTATTTGGTTGAGTCGATGGAATTCAGACGCGCCAAGCAAGTTCGCCCCGCGTACACGCGAGCGCCCTCACTGACCAACGCCGTGACTTGTTCTGGTTGCGGAAGAATTAACTCAGTCGTGGACCCAAATTGAATCATGCCGTACCGCTGTCCGCGTAGCAGATGCTCCTCGACTTTCACGCGGCACACAATGCGCCGCGCAATGGCCCCCGAGATTTGTCGGATGCCGTAGTTGCGTCCGTCGGGAAGGCGAAGCGTGAGCAAAAGATTTTCATTTACCCGCGCTCCCGCTGCCATGCGCGCATCAAGATAGCGACCGGGTTCATGCCGAATCTTGACCACCGTGGCTGCTTGCGCCGCGCGATTGATATGCACATCCAACACGCTCAGAAAAATTCGAATGATCAACGCGGGACCATTGGTCGCTTCATGATGACCCACCCGAATGACAGCGCTGATGGTGCCGTCGGCGGGACTGACAAAGGCTTGCGGATCATCGGACTCGGGCCGGCGCACGGGATCACGAAAAAACGCTGCAAAACCAAGCCAAATCACGCAGAGTCCCACGGCGGGTATCCACCAAATTGGTTCGCCGATTTGCGCCAGCCACGCGCAAGCTCCGGCAATGGGCAACACTACCACAGCGGCCGGTAGCCACTGATTCATTCCGTATTTGGTCAACATTGAAACAATGTCCGCTTACTCGGTTGCTTTTCCGACAAAGAACCCAATGCCACCGCAGACCGCAATCGCGCCGGCGTATGCGCCAGTCCACATAATCCAATCGCTTGCGAACATGATTGCAAGATCAGGTGTGCCACCAATGGTTTTAATGACAAGCATTGCAGCAGTCGCGCAAAGTCCAATGAGGCTTGGGACAAGCAATCCAATGGTGAGACCGCTCCATGAGCCATCATATATTTCACTTGCAGCCATGCCTGCGCCAGCGAATGCTAGAGCGGGGGAACCAATCGCCGCTGCTCCACTGGCAGCCGCCTCGTTGATTTCACTTTCACTTGTCGCTCCACCAAAAATACCGCTTGCATTTTTAGGTGCTTCATCTTCGTTTTCAAAGGATTCATCCATCATGGCCGCGCCCATTTGGCTGTCATCACCTTCTTGAGTGAGATCCAAAAGTCCGCTTCCAGAACCAGGTTGATCCAAAGTCAGGTCGTTCGTATCCAAGCCCACCGCGGAATCAATCGCACTGTCAGCACTGCTGCCAAAACCAATGGCGCTGTCTTCTCGGGCATCCGCCAGAGGTTCATCAAATTGGATGGCGGGTTGAACCGCGCTTTTGGGGGCGTTTGGAGCCAGATTGCCGCCTAAATCATCGTCAAGTAAAAGTTCGTCCGTGTTGGATTGAGGCACAGCCGACGCCATTGTTGGCGCCTTGGCCGCGGGGGATTTGGCGGGAGTTGGGGCAGCGGCTGGTTCATCATCCAAATCAAGCCCAATGGTGAGTTCGTCATCAAGCGCTGGGGCATTTGAAATGGGCGCAGCCGCGTGAGTAGGCTCAGCGATTTGTGGAGATGAGTCAAAATCAAGCTCCAATGTCATGTCACTTCCATCAGCGCCAGCGTCTTGCGCAAGCGCAGGGCTTTCACCGCTTGCCATGGAACCAATTTCAAGCGAGAGCTCATCTTCGATGGCTGCAGGGGCAGCCATGCCAACGGGACTGGCGCTGTTTGGATCGGAAGCCATAGCTGGCGACATGGAGTCGCTGAGATCAAGTTCAAGGTTTCCACTTACTGTGGACACATTGATTATGGACGAATCTAATTTCATTTCCAATCCACTATCAAACAGGCTGTGGACATCCTCAACCTTCAATTTGAGTTGGTCTTGGTCGCGGAACTCGCGAAGCTTGCCACTTTTAATGAGATCCATAAGATCAGCCTCGCTTTTGGAAAGTTTGGCGCAGGCTTCTTCAATTGTGTAGAAAATTTTTGCCATATCAGTGTGGGGGGGTCAGAAATGAGCGAGATGGTCGGATAGGGTAAAGGGGCGCTCACAGAGTCGCAAGCGACTATTCGTCAAAGTCATAAGAAAGGTTGCCAAACAAGTGCGCAAAGTAAACGCGATCGTTTTGAGGATAGAAGCGTGGTTTCCCACAGTTTCACGCGATTTACCTTGGAGAAAACGGCGTAGTCCGTGGCGGGTCTTTGTGAGCGAAGTCATGCTGCAACAGACACAAGCAAGCCGAGTTGCGGAAAAATTTCCAGCATTTATGCGAAGGTTTCCAACTCCGCGGAGCTTGGCGCACAGCGCCCAGCAAGATGTGTTTTCACTCTGGCAGGGTTTGGGGTACTACCGGCGCGCCAAAAATATGCGCGCCGCCGCGCAAATGATCGTGGCGCAATATGGCGGGCGCGTCCCGCATGCCCTAGAAGCGTTGCGATCGCTGCCAGGAATTGGCCGTTACTCGGCGGGGGCTATTGCCAGTATTGCGTTTGGGCAGGCGGCGCCCATCGTTGATGGAAATGTGGCGCGTGTCTTATCGCGCTTGTTTGATCGACGGGAATCCACCAAAGGAAAGATCGCTGATGAGTGGTTGTGGAGCACGGCGGAGCAATTTGTGCGCGCCGCAAAATCTCCGGCGGTGTTGAATGAGGCTTTGATGGAGTTCGGCGCGACTCTTTGTACGCCAAAAAATCCCCGTTGTGCGGAGTGCCCAGTGCGGGCTTGTTGCGCTTCGTTCAAAGCCAATTCGCAAGATGTTGTTCCCATGAAAGAATCAGCCGCGCATAGGCGTAAAGTTGTGCATCACGCATTCGTAGAACTGCGCGGAGCAAAAATTGGCGTGCAAGTACGGCCTGCGACGGGATTGTGGGCGGGGTTGTTGTCGCCTCCAGTGGTTGAATCCAAAACCGTATTGAGCGCCGCGAAGTTGCTTGGTGAATGTGGCGATGTGCAGCACATTGAAAAATTCCGTGGCGAGTTTGAATTTCTCACCACACATCGGGTAATTCGAATCCGTGTATACATGGTGAAGTTTGATTGCCAGGCGAAATTACGCTGGATTGACGTTGCAAACCTGAAGAAATACGGGGTCAGCAACGCGGTTTTACGCATAGCGGACCTCGCCACGCAACTGCATGGCGGGGACTGCTAAAGTGCAGGAATGAAGGCAATCAAGACATGGTTGAGCCGCGGCGCATTCATGGCATCGCTGTTGTGTGGTGCATGCGAATCGCCACCGCCAATTGTGAATTCCAACGAGGTTTTTGTCGGTGATCTTGCCTGTGTGAATCGTGAATTGACCCAGGCGCAATCCCAGCGAGTGCTTCAAGTCATGGCCGACACTCGCACCCAACAAAACATTGATAACACGCAACCGCTTGAGAAATGCCCCCAAGGTCGTTGGTCAGATGTGTATCAGGCCGCGCTGATTGCGTCTCGAAAAGTAGAAATGGCTGTGGTGATGGACTTTGTGCTGCCTGATGGAATGCGTTTCACCATTATTACGCTGAATAATGATTCAGGCGAACTTGTGATCAAGGGTAATGCGGAGCAAGGTGTGACCAGCGCCACGGCCACTTTGGGATTGTTTGGTGAGCGCACGGAGGCCGCGGACCAACTTGTCCATTCCTTTTATTCGCAGCTTCATGAGCTAGGATCAATCCCGCGCCCGCGTGAATACGCTCCTACCATCACTGAGGCAGACGACCCATCAACTCCGGCGTCAATTCAGTGAACGCTGAGCGTGCGTGGCCTATGATCCTTGCGGGGCTTGTCGCGCCAAGTCAGGAAATAGTTTCTCAACCATGCGTGCGGCGCGCAGCAACTTTGCGTCAGCAAAGGCCGGCGCTTGCAGGTGAAGTCCAATTGGAAGCGAACTCCCTCCTTCGCTGGCAAAGCCAATCGGTAAGGAAATAGCGGGTAAACCAGCGATATTTGTGTTCACGGTATAGACATCGCACAGATACATTTTGAGTGGGTCACCCATGCCGCCAAACGCAAACGCGGGCGAGGGACTTGCTGGCCCCGCAATGACATCGCATTTGGTGAATGCGTTGTCAAACTCCGCCTTGATCAGACGGCGCACGCGCAAGGCGCGGCCGTAATAGGCGTCGTAATAACCAGAACTCAACACATAGGTTCCAAGCATAATACGCCGCTGCACTTCGGGACCAAATCCCTCGGCGCGACTGCGCGCATAGAGCGTGTCCAAACTTTCGCCAGTCTTGAGCGCGGCGCGGTGGCCATATCGAATGCCATCAAAGCGAGCCAAGTTTGCACTGGCTTCCGCCGGTGCAATGACGTAGTAGGTGCTAATGCCAATATCCGTCAACGGCAGATCCACTTCAACAAGTGTCGCGCCCATTTTTTGCAGACGTTGCAGCGCGTCGTTCACGCATGCGTTCACCGCGGCGTCATTGGCGTCGCTTAAATATTGTTTGGGAACGCCAACGCGCAGACCCGCGATTGGGGTTTCCAATTCTTTCATTGCGTCTTCCACTTTCAGATTGGCCGTGGTGCTGTCGCGATCATCCACTCCAGCCATCACTTGATAGGCCAATGCCGCGTCGCGTATGCTGCGGGTGAGCGGACCGACTTGATCAAGGCTGCTTCCAAAGGCGACCAAACCGTAGCGGCTGATGCGGCCGTAGGTTGGTTTAAAGCCAACGCAACCACACAGCGAAGCGGGTTGGCGAATACTGCCACCAGTGTCGCTTCCTAATGAAAAGCCGCATAAACCAGCGGCCGCGGCCACAGCGCTGCCGCCGCTGGAGCCGCCAGAAACACGCGTGGCGTCCCATGGATTCTTTACGGCGCCCCATGCGCAATGCTCGGTACTGGAGCCCATGGCGAATTCATCCATGTTTGTTTTTCCAATCACCACCGCGCCCGCGGCTTGCAGGCGCTGCACACAAGTCGCGGTGAAAGGTGAGCGATAGTTCGCCAGCATCTTGCTTGAGCAAGTTGTTCGTCCAACCGTGGTTGCCAAATTATCTTTCACGGCTACGGGGACACCGGCAAGTGGACCAGCATCGATTCCAGATGTAACTTTTGCGTCCACGGCGCGCGCGGCTTCAAGGGCATCGCTTTCAAAAATTTCATGAAACGCATTCAGCGACTGATTGGCGGTTTGCGCGCGACGCACAAATTCTTTCGCCACGCGCTCGGCGGTAGTGGCGCCGGAACGAACCGCCTCTCCAATAGAAAAAGCGTCGGTGAATGGTGCGCTCATTCATTTTCCTCTGCAAGCACTTTTGGCACCGCGATAAAGCGACCCTCAACAGCGGGGGCGTTGATTAACAATTTGTCCAGCGCAAGCGTGGGGCCTGGTTGGTCGGCCGCAAGCCGATTGGTGGCATCTACTGGGCTTGTGAGCGGCTCAATGCCATCCACATTGATGGCCTTCAACTTGGCCACATGGCTTAGGACATTGGCTAGTTCGCCGCAATATTTCTCTAGTTTGTCGGGCGTGATTTCCAGTCGCGCCAATTTGGCGACATGCGCTGTTTCCGCGATCGAAAGTGTGTGTTTCTCTGTCACGCGATTGAGTGTAACCAAGCTCGGCTCAAGGTCGGTTAGATTCCTGACATGGCAGAACGCAAGCAACGATTCACCGGTCCGATTGTTGGTGTGGATTTAGGCGGCACCAACATGAGCATTGGTGTGATCGATGAAAAGGGAAAAATTGTAGGGCGCGCGCGCCGCAAGACCAAGGCCGTCGAGGGCCGTGAGAGAGTCATTACTCGAATGGTGGAGGGCATTGAGCGCGCTTGCGAGGACGCCAAACTTTCCATGAAGGACATTCAGGCCGCTGGCGTTGGCGCGCCAAGCGCCGTGGATTGGGACAAGGGCAGCGTGATTCACGCGGGCAATCTTGGATGGAAAAAAGTTCCGCTGCGCGACATTATGTCTAAAAAGTTGGATATACCCGTGGTGGTGGACAACGATGTCAATGTGGCCGCCTTTGGTGAAAGCCGTTTGGGCGCCGGTAAAAGTCGCGGGGACTTGTTAGCCATGTGGATTGGTACTGGCATTGGTGGTGGAATGATTCTCAATGGAAAATTGTGGCGCGGACCATTTCATACCGCGGGTGAAGTTGGGCATGTTGTACTTTTTCCAGGCGCGGGTCCTGGCCACCGAACCCTCGAGGATCATTGCAGTCGCACCGCCTTGGTGCGCAGCATGATGATGTTGCTTGGGCACTATCCAGACAGCATGTTGTGCGAATTTTTGAACAAGGAAAAAGACGACGACGGCAAGCCCGATCCCTCGGCGATTGGAAGCAGCGTTCTGGCAGAGTGCTATTCCAAGGGTGATCCATTGGTACGCAAGGTTGTGGACGCTTCGGCGGAATTGCTTGGTTTGACCATTGCCAATCTGATTACGGTCATGAGTTTGCAAACCGTGGTGCTCGGCGGCGGTGTTTCCGAGGCACTGGGAAAGCCATACCTTTATCGCGTTCGCGAAAGCTTTGAGCGCGCGGTGTTTCCGCAAACTTTGCAGCGTTGCGAAATTGTTCCAAGTCAATTAGGCGATGACGCAGGCATGTTGGGCGCGGCATTGTTGGCGCGCGAGACATTAAATGAAGAAAAATAATCAGGTGCACTGAAGCGGGTGACGATCGCGTTTGCTTACCAACAAACGAATCCGAGGCACATGTGGCTGCAATTGCTTGGCAAAGTGAGGAAGAAATCCGCGTTCGGAATTGGTATGGCCAAGCAAGATCATGTCGCAGCCATTTTCTTTGGCGCGCAGCACGTCATGATGTTTCGCCTCGCCGGTGACCATAAGCGTGCAGCCCGCCTCCAGCGCTAACGCCAGCAAACTGGCGCCCGAACCAGGAACTACCGCCACGCGTTCGTGACGGCGCGACTTTTTCAATTCGCAATATGAAACATCGCCAGCGCCCAGGCGCAACGAAATTCGAAGCTGCTTCGCCATGGCGTTGCATGTCCGTGGCTTAAGAAGCGTGAGCGCTCGGCCCTGGCCATGCGTTTGGAGTGGGGTTTGTACTGGTTCTTGCGTCTTTGCGCGCGGCGCAGATTTAACAGGCGCGCTGGCAAATATGGCTGGTTCCAACGCCACGCGCGTGCCCGCTCCAAGAAAATCCGCCAACCAATCGGTCATTCCACCATGCACGGCGTCAAGCGCTGTGTGTGGCGACAAAATGGCAATTTTGTGCTCCGCGCAACGCAGCACAATGTGTTCGTGCGCATGCATGGTCGTGAGTTTTTTCAGCGGCTCAAAGAGGGGCGGGTGGTAGGCAATAATCGCCTCGCACTTGGCCGTAATCGCCTCATCGAGGACGGCGGGGGTAAGGTCAATGGTCAGCAACGCGCGTCGCAGCGCCTGCGCTGGATCACCAAGCAGTAAACCAGTGTTGTCCCAAGTTGCCGCCAAACTTCGCGGAGCGACAGCTTGCATGGCCAACACAAGTTCACCAATCATGGATCAACTTTCATGCGGAAGGTGCGCCTGTCATCAATCGCGCTTGCCACCGAAAATCATTGCAAGTCGAAAGATAATTTTCATGGACTCAAAGTAAATCCACACCAAACTCACGGTGAGTCCGTAGGCCAAATACCACTCGCTACTCGCTGGCGCGCCCTCTTTGGCGGCTTGATCCACTTGTTGAATGTCCGCAATAAGCGTGAAGGCCGCCACCACCAGAATAAGTCCATTGATCGCCAAGCCAATATAGGCGCCTGTTGAACCACCAGTTTGATTTGGCAGTGACACGAATGGAGTGGCAACGCCAAACAATGACAACACAAATGAAATCAAATAGGTCACGCCAATACCAAGCACGCACGCCCATAAAATAAATGCGCCGCGTTGCGTGATGCGTACCGCGCCACTTCGATACAGAATGAGGCAGGTCAATGCCACGCCTGCGGTCATAATGAAGGCTTGCATCGCAAGACCTCCAGTGAGAGCGATGCCCTTGGAAAGTAAAATGTTGTCAAGCACAACTCCAACTGCGCCCATAAAGAACCCTTGTACCGCCGCGTAGATTGGCGCTAAAAATATGGCCCAGTTCGGGCGGCCAAACAAGGCGAATCCAACACCCAACGAAACTACAAAAGCCGCCACATTCACCATGAATATTGAACCGGGATTTTTTGTGACAAATGCGTTTCCCAGTGCTCCAAAGACAACAGCAACAGCCAAACACAGCGTGGTCTTGTTCACAACTCCGGCAACCGTGACGGTGCTTTGGGAACTTGGAGTGCTTCGTAAAGCTTCTTCCAGGCGACCTTGGGCAAGAATTGGATTGGATGATGATAAAATGGACATAGTTTCTCCTTGGGGGCATTCTAGCCTTGAAATTCTCGCAAGGGTGTCCTTCAAGGCATAATTTTGATCAGGGGCGCCAACAAAGTTATATTTTTTAAAATATAAACTTGACTCGAACTTGACTCGCAGGCAATTCGAACCCACTCTATTGTGAGTGGTTGATTGACTTGTGGTGTTTCCAATTCGCATTTTATGAAGGGACTTTGCCTCTTGAAGAATTCTTCGTCTTCCGCATCGCGGACGCCGTCTGAAACCAAGTCCGACAAATCCAAGCCATCCGCGGAATCCGTGGTTGCGCCGACAACAAAAATTCAAGTGGGGTCTGGCGCTGCCGCCGATCTGCGCAAGCACTTTGTGGTTGACACAAATGTGTTGCTGCATAATCCCAACGCGCTCTTTAAGTTTGAGGAACACGAGGTTGTCATTCCGCTTCAAGTGATTGAGGAGCTTGATCATTTCAAGAAAAACAATGATGAAACGGGGCGGAATGCCCGCAGCGTGATTCGCCGCTTGGACAAGATGCGTTCCATTGGGCGACTCTTTGAAGGCGTGGTGTGGAATGAGCAGGGCGGCTCCATTCGCATTGAGCGTTGCGATGTGAAGACCCCGTTCGCCCTAGATCTCGATGTGGCCGACAATAAAATTCTTGGCGTGGCGCATCGGCTACACGCCAGCGGTCTGCGGACTATTTTTATCTCCAAGGACATCAACGCCCGCGTGAAGTGCGACGCGCTGGATATTCCAAGTGAGGACTTCGAGGCCGATCGCGTTGACGCTGACTGGCTCTATGGCGGTTACGCCATGTTGAGTTGTCCCAGCGCCACCATTGATGAGTTGTATCAAGAGCGTCAATTGAGCATTGAGCAATTGGAGGGTTTAATCTTCCGCACAATTGAAGGCGGCGAATTGAAAGCCCACGACTTGGTGGCTAATCAATTTGTGGTGTTGCAAGACGACGCCGACGAAAGTCACACTGGCTTGGGACGTGTGCTTGCCGATACGGGCCACTTAATTCCAGTCACCGGTCCCCGCAAACCCATTTACGGAATTCTTGCGCGCAATGTGCAGCAAACCATGGCCATGGATTTATTGCTGGACGATGAAGTTCGCCTGGTCTCGCTGATTGGCGCGGCGGGCACCGGAAAAACATTGCTCGCGATTGCCGCGGGCATGCACAAAGTGCTGCGTGAGGAGCGCTTTGACAAATTGCTGGTGGCCAGACCAATCATGCCCATGGGCCGCGACATTGGCTTTTTACCAGGCGATAAAGATGAAAAACTCGCGTTGTGGATGCAGCCCGTGTTTGACAATGTGTCTTACTTGCTTTCAACGCGCGGCGGCAGCAGTAGCGAAGCTGACAGTAAAACCGCCGAGCAGCGCATGGATCAACTTGTGGCTGGCGGTAAATTGGTCATGGAACCGCTCACGTACATCCGCGGTCGCAGCATTCCGCATCAATTTATTATTGTGGATGAGGCCCAAAATCTTTCTCCGCACGAAGTGAAGACTATTGTCAGTCGAGTTGGTGAAGGCACTAAGATTGTGCTCGCTGGCGATATTGGACAAATAGACAATCCATATCTGGACGCGGCAAGCAACGGTCTATCGCACTTGATTGAGCGCATGAAGGGCCAACGCATCGCGGGACATGTCACACTGAGTCGCACCGAGCGTAGTGAATTGGCAAGCTTGGCCGCGGATATGTTGTGATACCCCATACATAACGCGCTGCGTGAAGCGCACGAGATACGCGCTATGTGGCACGACGATTTGCGTGATTGGAGTGCGCCACGAGCGCAAGCGCTGTTTCAAGCGATGCCGACGCGGAGGATGATTGGGCGCTCGCGCCCACAAGTCGCCAAAGATCATTCCTATTTTGGAATGGGGGTCCACCCACTAAAATAGGTATGTTCTTTCCAGCGTCCGTGGCACGCACGCATGCGATGACAGATTGAACGGCCCGAATGCGCAAACTGGTTGATGCGCTGAGCGCCAAAAGGTTGGCGCCGCCGCGATAGATTTGCGGGGCAACGCTGTTCACGATTTCTTGCGTGGGCGTATTTGATCCCAGGCACTCCACGGTCCAGCCTTGCATTTCATAAATGGCGGACATAATTTTAATTCCAAGATCATGCATGTCACCGCAAACGGAAGCGGAAACCATGAGATATCCGTTCAGCTCTTTGCGGGGTGTCTTGCCCCGAAGCCCCTCTAAAATGCGATGCGTGGCATTCGTGCAATAATGTTCATCCGCAATACTGGCTTCTTGTATCTGCCAGAGATATCCAATCTCAGCCATGGCGGGCACAAGCACTCCCTCGCAAATTTGCGAAAAAGTCAGTCCATTTTTGGTCAGTTCCGTAATCAGGCGCTCCGCCTCCATTTGATCCCGCTTCAGCAAATGCATGAGGTACATGCGCGCAAAATCAGAAGAAGCTCCGGCATGCGAAATTGGATTTTCTAAATGAGTCGAATTTTGCAGCAGGCATTCCAGCGCCTTGGTGATTATTGGAGTGGTGACATTCGAAATTGATTTTGGAAGTTGCTCAACCAAGACGCTCTTCATGCAATCTAAATTTTTGTACAGATCATCCAAATTTAATTCACGCGCAGTGAACGCAGTCTTGGCCCACAGCGCGTTGTCAATCAATATTTGCTCGTAGTTCAGAGCCACCGCCTCCGTGAGGTACGCCAGTCGTGTCACCACTTCTTGATTCCACATGCGCCGACCAGATGAACCGTAACGCGCTTCCATGGTGTCGTCATCTCGATATTGTTGATCAATCGTCCAAGTGGCAATGGCGCGACTGGAAGATTCAAGAATCTCTGCAACTTCAAGAGAGGATGATTTCACTTAGAGTTGTTCGCTTATTTTAGGGCACGGATTCACGGATTCATGGATGCGGCAAAGAAGGACTTGAAATTGGATTTATGACTCTTTCATAGGATAATCTGAATTTTTATGTGCCGGCGCTTTTCGGGGTCAAGGCTTGCGCCGCGGATAATTCCGCAAATCGCAATCGGAATTGCATGGATGTAGTGATGAGCGTGGCGTGACTCCAGGTCAGTGGGCTCACGGAAATTTGCGCCCCAGTATAGGGATGGTATTGCTCCGCCAACACGCCACTGGATGAGGCGCGCCAATTGGTCCATTCAAGATAAGGAAGCGCCTCTTCAAGTTCGGCGATGGTTGACGCCTTGGCAATCAGCCACTGCGCGAACCACAGCGTGCAAATCACCCACGGATTACCTGGAACATTGACAAAGTCCATGTGCTCAGCTCGCTGGTACGGATCACGCTCATAGCGCGCTATGCCGCCAATTTCGGTGCGTACCCACAGTCGATCGCGGATGGCGCGCATATGGTCGCATACACGCGCGTCATGTGCGGGCAGCACATCAAACGCAAACAGAGCGTAGGCCGACGCGTCCAGCGTGAAGTCCAAACGATATGAGCCATCCTCGGCGGCAATTGCCGTGCGCGCGAATAAGCGGCGCTCTGGATCCCACATGTGTTTCAACATGGCCAATCGCATGCGATCCGCTGCCTCGCTGAAATCAGTCGCGCGATCAAATGCGCCCATGTCCTGCGCAAATTGACTTGCCGCAAGCAAGCCGCCAATGGTGGCGCACACGGTGAATAAGTGCACGCCGCGTCGCTCCTCCCACAGGTCCCAACTTGGCAGCGGCAACCCATGGTGGTCGCGGTAGGAAATCATCCAGTTCGCGGTGTCAACAATCAGCGGGTTGTACAGCGACTTGATGAATTCAACATCGCGAAACTTGACGAAATGTTGGCGCAAAGCCCATGGAATAAGCGCGGTTTCATCTTGTTGAATGGGCAGCAGCGATGGTTTTTCCGTGAGCCAAGGATGCCAACTTGAAGCCACCGTTCCATTGGGGTTGTACTTGTGGTGGAAATATCCGTCGGGGTGGCGCACGCGCTCGCAGAAGCGGAAAAAGTTTCGGCTCAGTTCGCTTTGACCGGCAAGCACCAGCGATTGCGCAACCAACGCTCCATCGCGCGGCCACATATAGGAATAGGTGTCGCCGGCGAAATGGGTGATGTCGTAATCGTTGGCGGCAATAATTGCGCCGTCATTATCAATTTGCGTGCGCGCGATCAGCAAGCTGCGCGTCTGTAATTGTTGTAAATGTTTGGGGAGCGGATCCACTCCAGAAAATTCCTGTTGCGACCACAAACGCCAATAGGCCTCAGTGCGATCCAGCATGCGCTGCGGAGTTTTATCGCACACCTTCTGGTTGAGTTGATGCACTTCATCGTAACTTTTGCCCGCCGCAATCCAATACACACATGTTTCGCTGCCTTGTGGCGCAAGCGTAAGTTGAAATCCAACCGCGCTGTCCACGCTGCCTTGCGCGATGCTGTTGCGGCTCAACATGCCATCCTCGGCGTCGCGCCAAGTTCCTTCCGCCTCACCAATTCGTTTGGCGCCCGTGGCGTAGGTGGTCACGCCAATACCAGCCGGATGGCTACCGTTGAAGAGAAAGTAGAAATCACTTTTGTAGTGGATCAAGCCGCCAGTTTGCGGATCAAAGGCAACGGTGTCACCCACGGGACTTTCATTCACGCTTAAATCCGCATGAAAAAACACGCGCACATCCCGCGGACGATTCCACAGATCCGTGACGATCACTTTGCGAAAATAGACTGGGCTCCAATAATCCACCGCATCGTGGCACACCAACTCCAAGCCAAGCCGTTCGTTGCGCAAGCGCACCTCGGTCAGCAATGTGTTGTGCTTGTAGGAAAAGTTGCGCGACCAACCTGGGCTATCCATCCAGGCAAATTGCCCGTCGGCCCAAACGCCAAATCGTTGCAAGTGTCCGCAGGTGTGGTTGGGCTGGCCAACATGCGGCCAATACAAATCGCGAATGCGATACAGATCGTCAAAGGCGACCAACATGTCGCCGTTGCCAACTGGAATATTACGCGGCATGAATTGTCACCAATAATTGCAACACAATTATCCGTTGAAGCGGCTGAAGATGAGGCTTGTATTGTGTCCACCAAAGCCAAATGAATTATTGATGGCGAAATCAAGTTTGCGTTCTTGGGGAGTGTGCGCCACAAAATTCAAATCCATTCCCTCGTCGGGGTTATCCAAGTTGATGGTGGGGGGCATGACACCTTTATGAATAGCCAAGATAGTGGCCAAGCTTTCAATACCGCCCGCTGCGCCAAGAGCGTGACCCGTGACCCCCTTGGTGCTGCTCATGGCCAACTTGTAGGCGTGCGCGCCAAAGAGTTGCTTGACCGCGTTGACTTCGGCGCGGTCGCCCAGCGGAGTGCTGGTGCCATGCGCATTGATGTAGCCAATTTGATCGGGATTGATTTGAGCGTCGCGCAGAGCCCATGACATGGAACGTTTGGCGCCAGAGCCTTGCTCATCGGGAGCGGCAATATGAAACGCGTCGCCGCTCGAACCGTAGCCAATCACTTCGGCGTATATTTTTGCTCCACGTTTTTTGGCGTGCTCCAATTCCTCCAAAACCAAAATGGCAGCGCCGTCAGCCAGCACAAATCCATCGCGGTCCTTGTCAAAAGGGCGGCTGGCCTTTGCTGGCTCATCATTGCGCGTGCTCAGCGCTTTCATGGCGCTAAAAGCCGCCACGCACACGGGGCCAATTCCACTTTCAGCCCCGCCCGCCAACATAAGGTCGGCGTCATTGCGTTGAATGGCTTGATATGCGGCGCCAATGGAATGCGAGCCCGAGGCGCAGGCTGTTGCAGTGGCAATGTTAAAGCCGCGCAAGTTGTAGCGAATGCTGATTTGCCCAGCGCACGCGTTGACCATGAGTCGTGGCACGGTAAATGGACTCACTTTGCGCGGACCGCTTTCCATCAGTTTGTACAAGCCAGTTTCAATTGTGTTGATGCCACCAACGCCGCTGCCAACGGCGATCCCGCGGCGATCATGATCGCCAGTTGTGAAATCCATTCCACAGTCACGGACGGCCTCATTGGCCGCGCCCAAACCATAGATGGCGAAATTATCCATACGCCTGGATTCGCGCACATCAATGCCGGCGTGTTTTTCTATATCAAAGCCGCGGACTTCGCCACCAAAGCGAGTTGTCCATTCGTCATTTTGCGGAAAATTGGTGATGGGACCAATCCCAGACTGGCCCGCCAAAAGCGAAGCCCAAAAGGATTCAACACAGAGACCGACATCGGTAATTGCGCCGAGTCCAGTGACCACGACGCGGCGAAGCGTGATGGTTCGCATAGGAATTATTTAGGCGAACGAGACCTTAGGAAGTCTCGCGCGTCATTTATCCTTGCTGCTAGCTAGGTTCTTATTGATGAAATCAACGGCTTGACCAACAGTGTGGATCTTCTCCGCTTGTTCGTCTGGAATTTGGGTATCAAATTCTTCCTCAAGCTCCATGACCAGTTCGACCGTGTCAAGACTGTCAGCGTTGAGGTCATTGGTGAAACTGGTGTCGCGGGTAATTTGATCTTTATCAACACCCATTTGTTCGGCGACGATTCCAATTACTTTTGTTTCAATCTCTTGCTCGGTCACGGTCTTCTCCTAGATCAAAATGAACATGTCTGAAGGTTGAATGTTAGCGGAAAATAGAAATTCATGCATGGCACGCGCAGGCAAAAATTTTAAGTCACATGGACATCCCGCCATCAACGGCAAGCACTTGCCCCGTAATGTAACTTGCTTCTTCACTGGTCAAAAACGCTACCGCAGCGGCAATGTCCGCGGGTAGGCCAAAGCGTCGAAGCGGAATGCTTGGCAGGGCCATCTCTTTCACTTGTGGCGCAAGGCTAGCGGTCATGTCGGTTTCAATAAAGCCAGGCGCGATGAGATTGGCGGTCAAGCCCTTGGAGCCAAGTTCGCGGGCGATTGATTTGGTCATTCCAACCAGCGCGGCTTTGGCGGCGGAATAGTTCACTTGTCCCGCATTTCCCATTAATCCGCTCACGCTACCCACATTCACAATGCGACCCCAACGGCCGCGCATCATGGGGCGAGCGGCGGCGCGGCAGGTGACAAAGGCGCTGCGTAAGTTCACCTGAATCACCTCGTCAAAATCTTGATCGCTCATGCGCAGCAGCAATCCGTCGCGGGTAATGCCGGCGTTGTTCACAACAATATCCAAGCGACCGTGCTTTTCGGCGACAGCCTCAACTAGCGCGGCCAAAGCCACGCCATCGGCTACATCGCAAGCCATGCCTTCCATGGAGCCTCCCGCGGCATGAACGGATTGAATCACCTCGGCAAGGTTGGCATCTGTGCGCGCCACGCCAACAATGTGCCGACCATCTTTTGCCAGGCGCTCCGCAATCGCTCTTCCAATTCCGCGGCTTGCGCCAGTCACAATCGCTACTCGCTTTTCGATGATGCAATCTCCTGTTGAATGATTCTCAAATCACAAACAAGTGTAACCAACACAATGACTTTATTCAGGCATGGAGGCTGAATCAGTGAAACATACGACGCGCTTGAAATACAATTTGCCTAATTCGAATTACTTCGGTTTATCAACTGGTTCGCTGCTGGGCTTTCTGCGCCCGGGACCCGATGGCTTGCTTGGCTCGCTTTCACTAGATTCACTTGAAGAGTCCCCTTTGACTGATCGATCTTGCTGGGGAATTTCAATCACTTCGTCAGGAGCTTTGGCCGAAACCAATTCTTCTTTATTAATGGCAAGCCATTGTTTAATACGGACATCCGTCTTGTTCCCCTGCAGTCTTTCAACGATTTTTTGCGGAGCTGGCAGCGCGGTCATGATGGCTGGCTTGTCGCCCTCGAGCGAACCAAGCGACCATAATTGAGCGGCGAAGTCGTCGCCCACAGTGTAAAAACCAAGCACCGTAAGCGTGTCAGGCTCGTTGCCGGGAGTCCAACCCACATTTACCCGGCCGATATTTTGCGTGGCCAATTTCCATTGACCACTTTTCTCCATGTCGTCCAAAACATTTTGATCCTGGGGGCTTAACAGCGGCCTCAACTTTGCCGCGTTGCCGCGCACCATGGCGTCAAAAAAAACCACAATGGCTTCGGCTTGCTTCATATTACTTGGCGGCTTGTCCCCGTCGTCCACGCGAATTCTTTTATCAATGCCAAGGCGCTTCATGATGTCATTGAGCGTTTCCGTTGGTGCCTGTTCCACTTGGGCGACGGGTTGCGCTTGCTCTGATTCTGTTTGTTGCTGGGGCTCCTCGGTCTTGCCGCATGCAATGACCACGCAAAGGAGAGCAGTCAATAAAAGTATGGCGCGCGTGGTTGCAATGAAATTAAGATTTTGCATTTTGAGTTTCCGCAATTGAATCATGGGTGATGACCTCAGTGCCTTTGTGAATACGCCGCATCAAGCCGCGCAGCACGGTGCCTGGTGCAAGTTCATACACCTTGCAAATACCGTCCAGTTCCTTGGATGCGCGCCACGCGATCATATCGGCGCAACAAGCGTCCCAACGAACGGGTTGAACCAGTTGATCCACCAGCAATCGGCGCACGCTGGCCGCGTCATTCATGGCGTGCGGTTTACCGGTCACATTGCTCCAAACCGGGCAATTCAGCGGTTTGAGTTCCACATTCGCCAAAGCCTTAGCCATTTCTTGCGCGGCGGGGGCCATAAGCGGGCTATGAAACGCTCCCGCCACAGTGAGCTTGCTGGCGCGCAGACCCATGGCGCTGGCTTCGCTGCAGGCACGATCGCAGGCCGCGGCGTCGCCACTCAGGACAATTTGTCCAGGAGCGTTGAAGTTGGCGGGTACAAGCACTCCACCTTGTGCAGCAGATCGGCACACCGCGTTGGCTTTGTCCTCGTCGGCGCCAATCAGCGCCACCATGCCACCTTGACTGGCAACCGCGGCTTGTTGCATGAGTCGACCGCGAATAAGAACAAGCCGCAGCGCGTCTTGCCACGAGAACGCGCCCGCCAATGTCAGCGCCGTGTATTCGCCAAGTGAAAGTCCAAGCGCTCCAGAAATTTGAATCTCGCCGTGTTGCTCCACCAACGCGGCGTGGCAGGCAATGCCGCACACCAATAGTGCGGGTTGGCTGACATCAGTTTGGTTCAAGCGCTCGGCTGGACCCGCAAAGCAAAGTTGGCTGAGCGTGTGGCCGCCATCGAAGTGGGCAATGTCATTGGCCTCCTCAAAGATGGCGCGCGCGGCTGGACTTGCATCGAACCAACACTTGCCCATACCCACGCTTTGCGCGCCTTGACCTGGCGCCAAGAAAATTACATTGAAACTCATTGATTGCTCCCAGGGTTAAATTCCGCCATTCAACTTCTCAAAAAATCAGCGATGCCAACAGCTTGATCATTGACACATTACACATTCCACACATTGCTAGCCCAAGTGACCCCTCCGCCAAAAGCCACCAAAATCATGGGCTTTCCAGCTGGAATTTTGCCGGCGCGCCACACTTGGTCCAGGCACAATCCAACGCTTCCAGAGCTGGAGTTTCCAAATTGATCAATGTTGATCAGCACCTTGTCGCGCGGCAATTTTAATTTTTCAATTGCGTTCTCAATAATGCGCGCGTTGCTTTGGTGGCACACAATTTGGCTGATATCGTCAGCCGTCAAGCCGGTTTTCTCAAGCGCGTCTGCGATCACCTCGCGGAACTTGGTCACTGCAAACTTAAATATCTCGCGACCATCCATGCGCAAATAGCCAAGACGAATGGGATTGTCCTTGTCGGCCTCTGGAACTTCTTGCGCACGATTTGGAATGTACAAACCAGTCCAGTCGCGCCCATCACTGCCCAGCGTTTGATAGATACAACCGCGATTCAAGTCGGGATCGGGCACAAGAATGGCGGCGCCCGCGGCGTCACCAAATAAGATACTCACGGAGCGATCTTGATAATCAACCATGGTGCTCATGGCATCGGCGCCAATCACGCCAACATTCTTGTAGCGGCCCGAGCGCACCATTGTTTCAGCGACATTCAGCGCGTAGACAAATCCGCTGCAGGCGGCCGTGACATCAAACGCGCCAGCGTTGATTGCCCCAACATCACCGGCCACTCGGCAGGCCAAACTTGGGCAGCGCATTTCCGCCGTGCAAGTTCCAATGATCAGCAAATCCAAATCCGATGCCTTCATGGAAGCGGCATCGAGCGCGCGGCGTAAAGCATCGCGCGACAGCGTAAATGTGCCCTCTTTGGATTGATCACTGACGCGACGGCAGCGAATGCCCGTGCGCTGGGTGATCCACTCATCGGTAGTGTCCATGATGCGCGATAAATCGGCGTTGGTCAGGATGGTGTCTGGAACCGCGGACCCAGTGCCCGCCATCCGGACGCCACACGCGCCGGAAGGCTTGATCACGCAGAAACCTCGTCGGAAATACGCATATGCCCAAGTCGCTCGCTCATCTGCGCGTTGATGTCAGAAGTCGCAAACAATTTCATGCGCGTGATGGAGTTCATAATGGTGCGCGCATGGCTTGATCCGTGGCAGATCAACGCAATACCGTTCACGCCAAGTAGTGGCGCTCCACCAAATTCGTGATAGTCGTGCTTGGCGTACAAACTTTTCACAACGGGCTCTAGGCGCGCCGCAAGTTCAGGATCAATCGCCAACACTTCACGCGCTAGCGCCTTGAAGATTCCGCTGGAAAGACCTTCCGCAAGTTTGATCATGACATTTCCAACCACGCCATCGGTGATCACCACATCGGCTTCGCCGTCAAACACGCCGCGGCCCTCTACGAAGCCTGTGAAATTCAAACCCGTTGCCGAGCGCAGCAAGTCGCGCGCTAAGCGAATGTCATCAGTGCCCTTGGCTTCCTCGCCGCCCACATTCATGATGGCCACGCGCGGATTGGCAATGTTGCAAGCGATCTTGGCATAGATGGCGCCCATGACTCCATACTGCGCCAAATGCACTGGCTTTGGCTCGATATTGGCTCCAACATCAATCAGCACCACGGCGCCCGCAAAGGTTGGAACCGTCACGGCAATGCCCGGCCGCACCACGTTTGGAATGCGGCGCATGTGCATTTGAGCCGCGCTCACCATGGCGCCAGTGTTGCCAGCGCTCACAATGGCGTGCAAACGATTTTCGGATTTTGGACTGGCGTCTTTGGCCATCACCACCATGCTCGCGTCGCGTTTGGATCGAATGGCCTCAACTGGGGACTCATCCATTCCAATCACTTCGGTGGTGCTCACAATTTTTAAGCGCTTGTCGGTAATTCCGCGTTCATTCAATGTTTCTTCAATGACTCGTTGGTCGCCGTAGAGAACAAGTTCATCATCCGCGGCAAGCTTTGGAAGAGCAGCAATGCAACCTTTTAGGATTTGGTCGGGCGCATTGTCGCCGCCCATGACATCCACACCAAGGCGCATGAATTATTGACCTATCTGACCGGTCTTGAGTTGCAGACCAGGTCGCACATAGCCGCAGCTAGAGCAAGCCGTGTGTGGACGTTTCGCCGCACCACAGTTTGGGCACAAGACGGTGTGAGCCGCCTTGATGGCGTTGTGGGAGCGTCGTCGTCGGGTTCGGCCTGGGGATTGTCTAAATGCTGGTGTCATAGCTTTTCTCGCTTCGAGAGGATCGTCAAAGGTAGTCGAAAGGCTAATTTTGTCAAGCATCATTTCCAAAGAGTGCGCTGATGCGCGTTGAAATTCAGCGTACATTGAGAGGGTGTCACACTATGATTTGTTTACCGATGGAGCGTGTTCAGGCAACCCCGGGCCTGGCGGTTGGGGCTTTATTTTGCGAGAGATTGGCGGTTCTGACGAATTACTGCAGTCAGGCGCGGAGCATGGAACTACGAATAATCGAATGGAATTAACTGCTGTGATTCGAGGATTTGACTCAATTTCCAAGCCCTCGCATGTGCGCGTGATTTCCGACAGTGAATATGTGGTCAAGGGATTAAAGGAGTGGTTAAGTGCTTGGAAGGCCAGAGGTTGGCGCACCGCCGCCAAAAAACCGGTAAAAAACCTTGATTTGTGGCAGCAATTGGACCAAATCCAAGGCATTCACACACTAAATCCAGTGTGGATTCGCGGCCACGCCGAGCACCCCGAGAACACAAAATGCGATGAAATGGCGGTTGCTGCCATTGCGACCCTGCGAAATCGGTGAACTTGCGTTACACTTCTCGACCCGGTCTATCGACCAACAAGTGACTTCATTATGCCAACGATCAATCAACTTATCAAAAATCCCCGACGCAATCCGCCAGCCAAAAGCAAGGTCAAAGATCTTGCCCGTTGCCCACAACGGCGCGGCGTGTGCTTGCAAGTGAAGACTGTGACTCCAAAGAAGCCAAACTCCGCGCTTCGTAAGGTGGCGCGTATTCGTTTGAGCAATGGGAAAGAAATCACCGCATATATCGGCGGCGAAGGACACAATTTGCAGGAGCATTCAATTGTCTTGGTGCGCGGGGGCCGCGTGCGCGATCTCCCAGGTGTTCGCTACCACGTTGTGCGCGGCATTTTGGATTGCCTTGGTGTAGATGGCCGCAAGAAGGGTCGTTCGTTGTACGGCGTGAAGAAGAAGGCCGCTTCGACCAAGAAGAAGTAATTTGAAATTCAGAATGTATTGGCGCATTTTGTAGCGCGAACACATTTGAAGTTTGGATTTGAAGTTTGGATTTGAAGTCTTTTCGGCACAATTTCGGCAAGTAATCAAGGAGCCACTCTAAGGGCGCGTTGCCCATGCCTTGGTGAACTGACGTCCCATTTCGGGATGCCGAGCCACAGGAGATCCCCCAATGGGCGGAAGAATTACTCATAGCGAAGCGCAACTGCAGCCAGATCCTCGTTACCAAGACAAGTTGGTCGCCAAGTTTGTCAATTGCATCATGCTTGATGGCAAAAAAGCCACAGCTCAAAAGGTTGTGTATCAAGCCTTTGACACCATTCAAGCGCGCCTTGAAAAAGAAAAGTTGGACACGTTGCCTCGAACGGCGATTGAAGTATTTCAAAAGGCCATTGAAAACGTGAAGCCAATTGTTGAAGTGCGTTCCAAGCGCGTTGGAGGCGCCAATTATCAAGTGCCTATGCAGCTCAATCGTCGACGCGCGCAAAGTTTAACTTTCCGCTGGATCATTGATGCGGCCCGCGCTGAAAAAGGCCGGCCAATGCACATTAAATTGGCCAACGAATTGTTTAGCGCTTGCAAGAATGAAGGCAAGGCTGTTGCAACGCGCGAGAACACGCATCGCATGGCGGACGCGAACAAGGCATTCGCTCACTTTGCTTGGTGATGTGGGCGACTCATTTATTTTCTATTTGAATTCACGCGGCGATCCTTCGGGGTCGCCGCTTTTTTAGACTTTGTGTTTTAGTCCAGTCGTGGGACACTCAGAACATGCCGCAAAGCCAACGCCATATTCGACAAATCATCTTGCCTTGGTGTGGGCAAGCGGGGCAGGAGCGCATCCGCGGGGCGCATGTGTTGGTGGTTGGGTGCGGCGCGCTGGGCTGCGCCTCCATTGAGTGGTTGGCGCGCGCGGGCGTTGGCGAGTTGACATTGGTGGATCGCGATGTTGTGGAGTGGTCCAACTTGCAGCGCCAACAATTATTCAGCGAGCGTGACGCGCAAGTGGGCGCTCCTAAAGCGGAGGCGGCGGCGCGACGCGTGAAGGAGATCGATTCCACTATTCGCGTGCACGCCTGTGTTGAGCATGTGGACGCGGAAAATGCGGCGGATTTGGCGCGCGGAGCGCAAGTGATTGTGGATGGCCTGGACAACATGCAGACGCGCTTTATGTTGAATGATTTATCCGTGCGCGATGCCATTCCATATGTGTATGCGGCGGCCGTTGCCATGGAAGGCCGGTGCATGGTGGTGCTGCCGCGCGATATTCGGTTTGATGTGGACGCAGTTGCTTCGAGTGAGGGCATTTCACACGCCGCCAATGTGCATGCCAACCTTCAAACAAAAAATACCGCAACTGGCACGCCCGCCTCTCCCTTTGCGCAGCGTGGCGCGTGTTTGCGCTGTGTGTATCCCGATATGCCCGATCCAGGAGTGTTGCCAACATGTGATCGCGCGGGGGTGCTTGGACCGCTCGTTGGAATGGTCGGGGCCTTCGCCGCAAGTCAGGCGTTGTTCTTGCTAGCGGGTCGACCGGATTTACTGGAGCGAAAATTATGGAGCGTAGATTTGACCGCGCACCGGCGAGCGTCCATAGCTGTTTCAATTGATCAGCGCTGCGCATGTTGCGCCCGCAAGGAATTTTCATTTCTTGAACCAGCCAATGAAACTCCGCGCGTGGCGCACTTGTGCGGTCGCGGCGCTATTCAGGTTCTGCCCACGCGTAGGCAGAACGTGGACGTCCCACTCTTGAACATGGATTTGCCAGCGCTACAAAAACAATTGCTTACCCACGGTCAGTTTGCCATGCGTGGTGGTTCATTGCATGGGCAGTTGCGCAATATTGCGGGGCTTGGCGGTGAACCCATTGAATTAACGGTGTTCGCCGACGGTCGCGCCATTGTGGGCCATTGCAGTGACGAAACTTTGGCGCGCTCTATTTACGATCGCTTTATCGGCGGCTAAAAAATAATTCTCACTTTGTTTGAGTTGGGAAAACGGTATAGGATTCCTCCATGACTACAGTAACCACCACCAGCGTAGGAATTGGATCCATGATTGCCCCAGGCCTTGTGTATGGCATTAGCTATGCGGAAAAACTTTGCAAAGATATTCCCGCTGACAAGTTTGGTCATTGTCCTATGAAGGATGTTAGTCATCCGCTGTTTTATATTGCGCATTTAGGTTTGTACGCCGAGCGCATTTTGGAAATGATTGGCCGCAAGGATTTGGCCAAGCCAATCGATCCCAAACATGAAGAATTGTTTAAAAACGGCGCGCCGTGCCTGGAGCAAACTGGTCAGTATCCAAACAAAGATGTGGTGTTGAAAAATTTCCTGGAGCGCTACAAGGTGTTGGCCACCGCGTTGCCAGGCGTGTCCGATGAAACATTCTTGAAAGCCAATCCGATGGGGGGAGGCATGAGCGAAATGTTTCCAACACTTGGCGCGGTAATCATGTTCATGTGCGGCAGCCATATTCAAATGCATCTTGGACAAATCAGCACATGGCGCCGAGTGATGGGCATGGGCAGTTGCAAGTAATGTTTGCCTTGCGCGCAATCTAAAGGCACGCCATGCACAAGTCGCACATTCTTGCCCTTGATCAAGGCACCACAAGTTCGCGCTCTATTGTCTTTGACCACAAGGGTCAGTTGCGATCCGTGGCGCAGCAGGAGTTCCATCAATCATTTCCAAATGCTGGTTGGGTGGAGCATGATGCGCAGGAAATTTGGAACACGCAATTAGAAACGGCGCGCGAATGCATGAAGCGCGCCAAGATTGGCCCGCGCGATATAGCCGCCATTGGTATTACAAATCAGCGTGAAACCACGGTGATTTGGGAGCGCGCCACTGGACGTCCGATTGCCCCAGCGATTGTTTGGCAAGACCGGCGCACGGCAACGGTCATGGACAAACTTCGCGCGGCGGGTGTTGGGCCGCGCGTTGCCCAAGTGACGGGATTGTTGCTTGATCCATATTTCAGCGCGTCCAAGATGGCGTGGATATTGGATCATGTTCCAAACGCGCGTACGCGCGCGGCCAAGGGCGAATTGGCGGCGGGCACGATTGATAGTTGGTTGTTGTGGAAACTCACTGGCGGTCGCGCGCACATGACCGATGTCACCAACGCCAGCCGCACAAGTTTGCTGGACCTTCAAACATTGGCATGGAGCCCGGAGATGCTTTCCACTTTTAATGTGCCCGCGGAAATTCTTCCCAAGGTTGTTTCGTGTGATAGCGAATTTGGCGTGAGCGATCCAGCACTTTTTGGCAGCGAGATTCCAATTCGCGCCATGATTGGCGATCAACAATCGGCGCTCTTTGCCCAACTGTGTCTGGACACGGGAATGGCTAAAAACACCTATGGAACTGGGTGTTTTATGCTCATGCATACGGGCGCGCAACCCGCCATCAGTAAAAATAGGTTGCTGACCACGGTGGCATGGCGCATGCAAAATCAAGCGGCGCAGTACGCGCTTGAAGGCAGCGTGTTTGTTGGTGGCAGCGCGGTGCAGTGGCTGCGCGATGGCCTTGGCATTATTCGCAAGAGTTCCGATGTAAATAAACTGGCGGAGTCCGTGCCAGATTCCGACGGCGTGTTTGTGGTTCCAGCTTTCACCGGGCTTGGAGCGCCAACATGGGATCCGCGCGCGCGTGGCTGCATACTTGGGCTCACGCGTGGAAGCACCGCGGCACATATTGCGCGCGCAACACTGGAGGGCATCGCGCATCAAGTGGCGGATGTTCTTACGGCCATGACCAATGATGCCGGCGCGACGGTTGGAATTTTGCGCGTGGATGGCGGTGCGAGTGCCAGCGACTTGCTTATGCAAACGCAAGCTAACTTTTTAAACGCTCCGGTGGAGCGCCCCAAGTTAATTGAAACGACCGCGCAGGGCGCTGCATTCATGGCGGGTATTGGCTGCGGTCTGTGGAAAAATATCGATGAACTTTCCAAGAACAGAATTGTGGACCGTGTGTTTACACCAAAAATTTCTGATGATCAAAGGCTTTCTCAGCGCTCCAACTGGAAGCGTGCTCTTGCGCGATCCAGTGAATGGGCGCAAGACGAATCCAAAGGAGCGACTTCATGAGCGCGGCGAATATTCAACAGCAACGCATGGACACGCTGCGCAAACTTGGCGGCGAACAATTTGATGTGCTTGTGATTGGCGGCGGTGCAACTGGGTTGGGCACGGCGGTGGATGCGGCTCATCGCGGTTACAAAACTGCGCTGGTGGAGGCGCATGATTGGGCCAAGGGAACCAGTAGCCGCAGCACCAAGTTGGTGCACGGCGGCGTGCGCTATTTGGAGCAAATGGATTTTGCCTTGGTCATGGAGGCGCTGCGCGAAAGGGGATTGTTGCATAAGAACGCCTCGCACTTGGTACATCCGTTGGCCTTTATTGTGCCCCGTTACACCTGGTGGGAGGGCCCGTTTTATGGAACCGGCTTGAAACTGTACGACGCGCTGGCTGGCAAATTAAATTTGAAAGCAAGCAGTACGCTTTCAGCGGCGCAGACCATAGAGAAAATTCCTAATGTGCAGCGCCAGGATTTGCAGGGTGGCATTGAGTATTACGATGGACAGTTTGACGACGCGCGATTGGCCGTGAACTTGCTGCAAACCGCGCAGCAGTTTGGCACCGTGGCGGCCAATCGCATGGCGGTTACAAAAGTAATTCATGAAGGCGCGCGCGCCACTGGTGCCATGTGCCGCTGTGAAGAAACCCAACAAGATATTTGTATCCGCGCCAAAGTGGTGGTGAACGCCACCGGTATCTTCGCCGACAGCATTCGCCGCATGGATGACCCCAACGCCACCCCCATGATTGAGCCCGCGCAAGGCGTGCATTTGGTGTTGCCACAATCTTTTCTTGCCGGCGACACGGCCATCATGGTTCCCCACACCGATGATGGACGCGTGCTGTTTGTAATACCGTGGCACGGGCGCGTGATTGTGGGCACAACGGATACCCCCATGAAAGTGGCTGAGATTGAGCCAAAACCAATGGAGGAGGAAATTGGGTTCATTCTTCGTAACGCCGCGCGCTATTTGCAAGGCGAGCCAACCCGCGCCGACGTGTTAAGCGTGTTCGCGGGTCAACGTCCGTTGGTGCACGCTGGTGGAACAGATGGTGGAGCCAGCAAAAAAGTAAGCCGTGAACATGTTGTGCAAACTAGCGCCAGTGGTTTGATCAGCGTGATGGGTGGCAAGTGGACCACATATCGAAAAATGGCTGAGGATGCGATTGATGCGGCCATAAAATCCGGTGCGCTTGTGACCGCTGAGTGTCAAACAGAGAATTTACTTGTGCATGGCGCCTCGCACAATGCGGACGCCTTCGCGCATCATCCGGAGTGGTTGCGTTGCTATGGCAGTGACGCCGACGCCTTGGTGGCACTGATGAAGGCCCAGCCAAATCTTGCCGCACCCATGCATCCGCGTTTGCCCTACGCCATGGTGGTGGTGGCGTGGGCGGCGCGCATGGAGCAGGCGCGCACGCTTGAGGATGTTCTTTCTCGCCGTACGCGTTCGTTATTGCTGGATGCCAAGGCCGCGATGGAGTGTTCCGCCGAGGTGGCGCAAGTGTTGGCTGATGAACTTGGCCACGACCGCGCATGGGCCGCGCAGCAAACCGCGTACTTTGCGCAACTCGCGCGGCATTACTTGTTGACATGAAATCATTCTTCATGGAGGTCCAGTGACTTTCCACATTCAAGCCATTGATGTTGGATACCTCAATCTTTCTGGCGCGGCGAATGTTTTTCTGGTGGAGGGGCCCACGGGTTTCGCCATGGTTGAATCAGGCACAGCCGCCACATGGCCCGCTCTTGAAACGCAACTTGAGCAGCGTGGAGTGCATCCAACTCAAATCATGGACCTCTTGCTCACGCACATCCATTTGGATCACGCGGGCGCGGCTGGTCACTTTGCGGCGGGTAATTCGCGCGTGTGGGTTCATCCATTTGGCGTGGCGCATTTGGTCGATCCCACCAAACTGCTTGCCAGCAGCCGACGCGTACACGGTGAAATGTTTGATCGCCTCTATGGCGATCTTTGGCCAACGCCAGAACCGCAGGCGCTTGCTGTTGTGGACGACCAAATTATTTCTGCGGCCGGTTTTTCATTTCGCGCCATTGAAACTGTCGGACATGCTCGCCATCACCACGCGTGGTTGCTACAGAACGCGGATGAACGCCATATTTTTGCTGGCGACGCGCTTGGAATTGTTGTGCCCGACAGTGATTTTATTTCAATTCCAACCCCGCCACCCGAATTTGATCCAAGCGCGTGGATGCACAGTGTGCGGCGCTTGCGCGACGCGTCCCCAACCCATCTGTGGCTCACGCATGGCGGGCTCCAATGCAGCGACGCCGCCAATGCAAGAAAATTTATTGACCGTGTTCAAGAGCGCTTGGAGCAAGAGAGTGCGTTTTTGCAGGTTCAATCGGCCGCAATTCTGCGCCAAGGCAGGCATGAAAGCGACGCATACCAGCAAGCGCTGTCGCAAGCGATGCTTGTCTACAAAGACTGGCTGCATACAAAAGCCGCATCGGCTGGGGTTTCTTCGCGGCACATCGCGCAATTCTTGGGCGAATATTTTTTACGCATGAATCTGCAAGGCGCTTTGCGCCAGGCATCAACGAACGCCTAGCCCCGCAACTGAACCAATTCCCATTCGGCCAAGTAATTGGTTGCTTTCAATTTGTGGAATTGCAATGGAATCATTGGCATATAATTTTATTGCCATATACAGAACAATCACCCTTTGGTTGCCCCCATTTTCAGTGATCAATAAATCATTGACGCCGTCTTCGTTGTAGTCGTGAATGCCTTGAATATTCCACTGGGCGTTTAACATTCCTGTCCATGTATGCGCAATGTTATTTCCATTCATTATATAAAATCGAACTTGATCTTCGCTACTACTGCGTGCCACGATATCGGGTTGGCCATCGGCGTCGAGATCGCCAATCGCTTGAATTTCATAATTTGCCGGTGGCGAACTCACCGATATCAAGCGCTGCGCAACGCCACGAGTCGGCATGGTGATGCGCATAAGTTCGCCCGTTTGGGTATGGCGAATTAAAACAGAATCGGCAATGAAAGCAAACGGAACGGGACGCCACAAGCCACTTGGCATCGCTAAATCCGTTGTGGACAACACCACGGTGCCGTCCATAGTCAACACGCGCACGGTGGCGGTCGCTGGATTCACAAGCACAATATCCGCGGCACTTCCATCGTTCTCAACATCGTATGAGGCAACGGCGCTGAAGCCAACGGCAGGGGATGAAACAACGGCTCTTGTTTTTATGGTCGTGCCATCGCGTGTCCACAAAATAATTTCGTTGGTGGTTCTATCTTGCCATAACAAATCGCTGCCACCGTCACCATTGCTGTCCGCCACCGCGAACAATCGCAAGTTGTCGGAATAAGTGGCAAGCAGCACGCTTGTGGCTGTGATACTGGAATCAAGAGTATTGTCATAAGCAATTTGCATTCCATGAATAGCCCTGCTGACTTGATTATCAACAACCAAAGTGTCGATCACAATTCCCGTTTCGTTGTATAAAGGCAGGAGAGAGTTCAGCGATCTCACGCTTCCACCTGCCCCAAAATCTCCACCAGAAGGTTCTTCCGATGGACCACCGCCCGAGTCTCCACCAGAAGAACCACCAGAAGAACCACCAGAAGAACCACCAGAAGAACCACCAGAAGAACCACTTGAAGAACCACCACTGGTTGAGTTGCCAATAGTTCCGTTTCCAATCGATGAATTTAAATCAAATTGAAACGGAAATGCTCCACCAATCGAATTGAGTGGGCCATCGGTGGCTAATGCCACAACCGAACCATCGGCGGAAATAGCTAATGACTTGCCCATGTTTTGGTTTGCAATTGCGGCAGTTGTCCAAAGATCGGAGCTGTCCATTGACCAAGAATTTTGAGAACCCCGAAACGAAAATGCGGCGCCTGCATTTTGGGTTGGTGTTTCACATGAGGGCGCAGCAGCAACTAAAATTCCACTGGATGAATTTGGAATTGGGGCAACGCCAATTGAATAACCAAATAAATCATTTGCCACAATTGTGCGCGCGGTCAATGTTGAGCCTTCCAACCAAATGGTTCCATTGCCACCATTGTTATAAAAGATGGTGACGGCACCCGCGCGATTCTCGTTGGATGGTCCTGCGCGATTGGGCGCGCCAACGGCAACAAAATTTCCCGCGCACGCAACGCTGAATCCAAAATTGTCCCCGATAGCCGCAAACGAAGGCGTAAGCTTGGCAGATTGACTCCAGGATGGTGTTGCCCCGGACATCGAGCGCGTGAAGATATAAGCCACGCGCCTTCTTGGAACTCCAGCCACAATGGTCCCGTTGCGGATTGAAACCGATGTTCCAAGTTGATCAGATCGGGCGCCATCGCTCACAACCAGTTTCGCAATCTGGTTCCACGAGGCGTCGCGTCCTTCGAATACATATACAGCTCCTGTGCTCAGCGTTCCATCATTGACTCGTCCAACGGCAATCACTCCGTCGCCCGCCACGGATATATCCAGTGAAACGCTCCAGCCAAACAACGCGGCCTTTCTAGGTTGTGGGTCGCTCGCTTCCAATGTTGTTGCAAGTATCCAGCGATTATTCGCGTCAAGCGTGAACACAAATACGCGCCCTGCAAAATTGTTACTACCCCACGATCCAACGACAAGATGATTGTTTCGCAAGGCGATTGAATTTCCAAACGCTTGAAAGGCGCTAGGAACTGGATGAAATAGTGTTTGTCGCAAATACCATTGGTCACCAACCCTTTCAAATAAATGCACTGCGCCAGTGGAGCGAAATCCAACAATAGCGGTGTCTGTCGCACCAACAGCAAGCCAGTTTCCATCAGTGGCAACCGAGCATCCAAATTTCTCCTTCGCAAGTGCGGGAAACGTATTGAGTTTGTCTTTGACTACCCAGCCCGCGTGCGACACAGAAACAATGCAAACAATGCAGATAATGACCAACGGCAAGAATTTTGTGTGGGTGATCCGCATTTGTCGCTCAATGAATATCCGATCAAATAGTTCGGTATTGATTGAATAATCTAAAGATTTCAAATAATGGTTGTAATTTACTTCAAGCGACCATTAATAATCATGAGGTAAGTGCTTGTATCCCTCCTTATTTGGTTATAAGACCAAATTCCTTGCATTGAGCGTGCTTCAGATTCAATATTCCCCCACACCAATTCCAGATTTTTTTCATGAATCGTCTCAAACTTCATGAATAAAGCAAATACATAACTCTTACAATCGTTTGAATATTATGAATAAAATTCAATTCGTCGTTGCTCCAATACTATTTTCATGTATTGCCAGCGCTCAAACACCGCCCACAACTTCGCCACCGTCAAGTGCGCCAGCGACTGGCGCCGAGGCAAGGCCTGATCGTCAGCAAGGTCAGGGTAGAGAAGGTGGAGGTCGCCAAGGTGGGCGGTGGGGTGGTGCAATGGGTGGCGGTATTGGTCGATCGTTGGGCGCGGTCACTGAAATGCGAGAGCAATTTCAAGCTTTCATTGTCAAACGCGATGTTCCGATGATCAAACAGCAATTGAAACTGGATGACACGCAAACCACGGTGGTGGAAACTTTTATCACGGATTATGAGGAGGTCTTTACTGAGGCCAGTGACAAAGCGTCTGCGTCCCAGCAAGATCTGATGCGTTCCATGTTCCAAAGTTTTATGGGCGGAAATATGCGTGAGCGTTATCAAAGCTTTGGCGAGAACATGCAAAAAGAAATAGAGCAAATTGAAAAAGAGACCGGCACCGAAATGTCGCCCGAGGCGCGTTCGCAATTTTTTCGCGAACAGATGGATAAAATGGGACAGCAAATGGCCGCCGAGCGTGAAGCGAGTGGCGAAGCCGAGCAAACCCGCAAGATTGTCGGTGAAATGAATGAACTCTCGGAAACGTGGCGCAAACAAAAAGCAGGTTTGGATCGACAGATCATGGATGAAATCAAAACGACCCTAAAGCCTGATCAGGTTGGTATGTGGGAATCATTCGAACGATTCATGCGCCGTGAAAAATTACTGGGTCGCGGCCGCTTGAGCGGCGAGAATGTGAATTTGTTCGCGGTGCTTGATGAAGCTGGACTAAGCAAGGAGCAAATTGCCGCCGCCGCCACTATGTTTGATGAATATGAACTGCGCCTAGATGAGGCTTTGAAAAAGCGCAGCGAATTTTTGGCGCAAAATGAGGGCAAGGTCATGACAGCCATTCAGAACAGCGACGCAAAAAATTTGGAGGAACTTGCATCCAAAGGCATTGATCTGCGCAATTCAGTGCGCAACGTGAACGAACAATATCGAGTCGCAATCGCTGGCTTGCTTCCTTCCCAAGAGGCCGCACGTTTCACTCAAGCCGCGTTGGCCAGTGGTTTTGCACGCGTCTATAGACCCACACGCGCCCAACGTGCGTTTGAAAAGGCGCTTTCTTTAGAGGGGTTGTCCCCAGAAACACTGACGGCAATCAACGAAATGCAAATCGCAATGATGGCGGAATTGATTGGCATGAATGAAAAAATTGCGCAGACCATTCGCAAAGCCGAGCCCATGCAACTCAAAGAACAAGCGGTGCGTGCTGCGGGCTTGCTGAATGGCGGAGCCGGCCGCATGTTTGGACGCAACGATCCCGATGTCGCCGACGACTTGCTCTCCAAGCGTGGCGACATGACTGATAAATATGTAGAGCGCTTGAAAGCCTTGCTGACAGTGGAGCAAATTGCCATGTTGCCTCAGGGAACAGGCCGAGATGACGGACGCAACCAGGGACCGTTCGGATCCTGGACCATCGCCAATATGCCCGAAGAAAATCGCGCCATGGCCAAGTCCGCGGATAAAGATGGCAATGGAATTATTGAGGGCGATGAGCGCGGCGAAATGTTTCGTTCGATGAGACCAGCCGATGACGGCGGACAACGCGGCGGTCAAGGAGCCAGTCAGGGTGGCGGCAATCGCTCCGCAACCGCACCTGCGAGCACTGGCGGATAAATTTTCAAGACCTATTTATGGAACAAAAATCGGCGCACGCTTGGCGCCGGTTTTTTTGAAATTATGAGCGCACAACTTGTGCCGCTGCATTGAAGGAGCTCGTTGCGCTTGTAGCATCTTTGCATGAGCACATCATCCAAGCCAATTGTAAATGCGCAATCAACCCAGCCATCCCCATTAACAAATATGAATCCGTCGCGCCGCACCTTCATCCGCGGAGCCGCAGCCTTCGCGGCGTTTCCATTGCTGCCAATTATTTCCGCGCGCTCTTACCCGCGATTTCAACTTGGGCCAAATCAACGACTGCAACTTGCCAAGGTTGCCGTTGGCGGAATGGGCGAGTCCGATTTAGAGGCCTTGGCCAAGCATCCAAACGTGGACATTGTCGCGTTATGCGATGTGGATGGACGTGGCAAGGAAAAATACGCGGCGCAATTTCCAAAGGCACAGTGGTTCAACGATTGGCGCGAAATGTTTGACAAACTGGGAAATAAATTTGACGCCGTGTGCGTATCAACTCCCGATCATATGCACGCGCCCGTTGCCATGAGTGCAATGAATATCGGAAAGCATGTGTATTGTCAGAAGCCATTGGCGCACTCGGCGTATGAAAACAGAATGTTGGCCGATTTTGCCAAGGGACATTCAAAACTTGTCACACAAATGGGAACGCAGCGCTCCGCCATGATTGGTCGTAGACAACAATTGCAATTATTGAATGACGGGCTTATTGGAAAAATAAAATCCATACATGCATGGAGCGATCGACCAATGGGTTGGTGGCCGCAGGGAAATCCAATGCCAACTGGCGGGGTTAAACCTCCGCAATGGTTGGCTTGGGATTTGTGGCTAGGTGTTGCGCCAACGCGGCCGTATGTTGACAAGGCGTATGCGCCATTTATGTGGCGCGGCACCTACGACTTTGGGTGCGGCGCGCTAGGTGACATGGGTTGCCACATTTTGGATAACGCATTTATGGCTGCACATTTGGGTTTGCCAATATCAGTGCGCTGCGATTGTTCCGACGCCACGAATGACCAATTTCCCACCAAGGAAACAATCACGCTGAAATACGCGGCCTCGGATCGCACCGTTGCCGAAGGCGTGACCGTCATGTGGTATGACGGAGGTTTGCGTCCCGCCAACGCCTTGCTTGGAATCCCAGACGGCGTTGATATTCGCGGCAATGCCAGCGTTGTGATTGGCGAGAAAGGGGTGATGTTGTGCCCCCTCGATCCCGAATACGACAAAGACAGCGGTCAAGTCACTCTGTCGGACGCGCCGCAAGTTTGGGACAACGCAAAGAAATCTATCAAATTGGATTTACCACAATTGCAACGGCGAAATCATTGGTTCCATTGGGTTGATGGATGCTTTGGCAAGACAACTCCCGAGGCCAACTTTCCATTTGCTGGATTGTTATGCGAAAGCCTGAGCGTGGGCGCGGCAGCAAGCCACTTTGCCAATCGCGATTTACTGTACGACTCAAAAAATTTCACATTTACAAACGAATCCAATGGCGCGCAATATTTAAAGACTAAGTACCGCGATGGCTGGAGCGTCAAGGGACTTTCATAAGTTCGCCACAATGACAAGCGTCACTTGCGTCTGCTTTAACGCTCGCGCACAGTTTCGGGCAGCGTTGGCACCAATCCAACCAGTGGACTTTTTTCATCCGTTTGAATTTGCACCAGCACAAGCGGAGTGGGTTGAAAATAGCGGAGCAGTCCTCCGCTGAAAGGCGTTCCTCCATTTTGGTCCCACATGGAATCAAGCGCGATGTTCACGGTTTGACCTGATAGGAGCTCAGGGACATGGACCACATAGCGTTGGTTGAGCCACAGATCAAAATTCTTGTAATTGACCGCGGTTGAGTTGATAATTTTCAACGAGTCCGTTTCTGGAATCACTTGAATTTGCGCCACGCTGCCTTGAGGGAGATCAAATGGGTAGGGGCGAGTAGCCTTTTCAGGTTTGTAAGGAACTAAGGTGCATGACACGGTCAGACTCAGCAGCGCCGGCGCCAGGACAAGGCGCTGAAACTTTTTTAGAAATGGGCGAATCATGACATTGGAAAGCATAGCGGCTGCAATATGCTTGTCGCTGTGAGTGTTTCCCTAGAACCAGAAGGACAGATGCCGCGCGCCCCCTTTGACATGGCGGCTGAATTTGCGCGCAATTATTCAATTGACCCTCGTATCCCAGCCACGGTTGCTGGCTTTGACGCTCCATTTTTTCAGGCGGGCCTGGCCGGATACAGCGATGGTGCCATGCGCTTAATTGCGCGGCGTCATGGCGCGCCGTTTTGCATCACCGAGGCATTGCTTGATCGAACATTGATCAACGGTGGCAAGGGTCGGCGCAAAGAAGATCCGGATTTGATCGCCAGTGAATGTGGACTTGGCGAAGTGGAGGACAATGTTGTGGCTGGGCTTGATGATCATCCGATCGCGGGGCAAGTGATGGGTACGCACCCCGATGAGATGGCCAAGGCCGCGCTGATTTTGGTGAAGATGGGCTACGACGTGATTGATGTGAACTTGGCGTGCCCGGTGAAGAAAATTCAGAAATCAAATCGGGGCGGACATTTTCTAGCGCATCCGCAAGAGGCTGCTGCTGTGTTAAAAGCTGTGCGCGCCGCCGTGCCAGCCAATATTCCATGTACGGTGAAAATGCGCCGCGCGTGGGATGACACGCCTGAGATGGCGCGCAACTTTGAAAGCGTGTTCGACGCCGCGTATGAAATTGGATACGCATGGGCGGTGGTGCATGCGCGCACTGTTCTGCAGAAATATCAGGGCTTTGCGAAGTGGGAGGTGCTGACCGACCTTGTGGCGCGTCGATCTGATCGAATTATCATGGGCTCTGGCGACATTTGGACCGCAGCGGATATTTTTCATATGTTGCATGTTTGCCAAGTTCATGCCGTCAGCGTGGCCCGTGGTTGCATTGGAAATCCCTGGATATTCACCCAGGCACGCGACTTGATGGCGGGAAAGTCCCCGCAACTTCCCACATTGGCGCAACAACGCGCCGCTCTTCTTCAGCACTGTCAATTTGCGCAAACCATTCATGGAGAGCGCAACGCTGGGCGTCGTATGCGCAAGTTTGGAATTAAATTCGCCGCGCATCATCCGCAAGAACTGGCAGTGAAGAGCGCATTTATTGAATGCGTGACCATGGATGATTGGCGCAATGTGATCGAGCAATTTTATGGGGCTGCTTTGCGGCCCATGGATGATGTGGTGAGCAAATCTTCTTGAGTCACTTGTGGCTGAATAAGTGAGAAAAGCGAAACTGCGCCGGGCGCTGGGTCCTCTTCGGGGTTGCCCAATCGACCGACCGCAATGCTTGATCCAAAGATGGCAACCGCATGGCCAGCCAACTGCTCTTGCGCGCAATCTGGGGCGCGAAGTCGTTGCACATTCCAAACACCGTCACCCATTCTTGCGCCCGCAAATGCGGCCCCCGCAAGCCGACCTGCGAGCGAGTCGCTGCTTGCACCAAACACCGCGCGCTGTTGATGAAGCGCAAGGGAGCAGGCAAATGAATCGCCCTCCAATGTGTTGGCTGGCGTGATGGTTGCGACATGTTGCCAACCAGCGCTTGTGTATTGAAACTCAAAGGCAGCTCCGCGTGCGTCAAAGTCCGTTTGATTCGCGCGGGTGAGTCGCGGCGCGCCCACAAGAACACGCCCCTGGCTTGTAGCCACGGCATGGCCGAACCATCCACGACCTCCAACAGGACAAGATAGAGTGGTTTGCCGTGTCCAACCATTGGGCGTGCGCGTGAAAATGGATGCGCGTCCAGAAAAAGTTCCATCGGTTCGATCGCCAGGGGCACCAACAATAATGTGATCACCGTCGATTGCAACTGAAAGCCCAAATAATGCACCAGCCGTTGGTGGATTTGCAACCAGCGTGGCCACATGGAGCCAGCCATGCGCGCCGCGCTCAAAAACCTCCACGGCTCCAGAATCTTCCGCGCCCTGATTCGCCTTGGGCGCACCAATGACAAGCGTGTTTGTATTGCACGCCACCGCCGCGCCAAACTGATCACCCTCGTTAGGTGGTAAGCGCAACAGTGTGTCGCCAAGATGCCACTGATCATCAACTTGTTCATACACATATGCCGCGCCACTTTCACAAGCGTCTTGGCTGTCACGCGGCGCGCCCACCAACAATATTTTATTTTGTAGGCAAACACTCGAACCATACTGGGCGTGAATGTCTCTGCTTGGATGCGCAAGTCCCGTGCTTTGAAGCCAATTCAAGCCACTACGCGTGTACAGTTGAACGCCGCCTTGATCGACGCCAATATCCCAATCGCGCGCGGGACCAACCGCAAGCGTTCGTTGATGAATAGAAACCGCGGAGCCTAATTTCCAATCATCCGTATTGGAGTCGGGCGTGATCGTGCTTTGCCAGCGCCACAACGCCGACGCGCTGTCCGCGGTCGCGGCATTATTCATGTTGGAAGAAGCAGCCAGGCTGGACATGGCGGCGCTGGTATGCGTTGGTTCTCCATGTGCGGTGTTGGCTATACCAGCGCGGGCGGAGGCAATGACCGAGGTCACAAGATCGCCATGAACCAGTGTTGCCACGGCACCGCCCCCGCCCATTGTGTTCCCAAGCGTTATGAAATCGCTAAGCCGCATTGGGCCGGTGGCGAAAATGCATATGCACACAAAGTTGATGAATACCCGAAAGCCGTCCATGGCTACCTCCCTAACCGCACATACGGTTGTTTTTCCTTGCACATTGCGCCGCCTTGCGCGGCTCGTCCTTGATGAAAGACACATTACAAGTGCGAATAGACATCTTTGAAATGTCGTACCTTTTTTCTTGCGTTAATATTAAAAAATGCAAACTGAATTTATTTCTTACGCCGATTCGCAAATGGAATATGAGGGCTACGCCGCATGGGATGGATCCATCACAACGCCGCGCCCTGGAGTATTGGTCTTTCACGCATGGTCAGGTCAGGATGAATTTGCGCGTGTGCAGGCCGAAAAAATGGCGGCGCTGGGCTATGTTGGCTTTGCTGTTGATATGTACGGCAAGGGACGTCGTGGAAATTCCGCAGAGCAGAATAATGCGCTTATGCAGCCGTTTATGCAGGACCGCGCCATGTTGCTTGCGCGCGTCAAGTGCGCGCTGAATACATTGCAACATCACCCACAAGTGAATCGCCATCGCATTGGCGCGATTGGTTTTTGCTTTGGTGGTTTGTGCGCCATGGATTTGGCGCGGGCAGGGCTTGAAGGGGTGCGCGGCGCCGTCAGTTTTCACGGTTTACTTGGCGCGCCTGTGGGCGTTGTCGCTGGGGCAAATCCGATTCAGACAAAAATTCTGGCGCTGCATGGTTGGAACGATCCAATGGCAAAGCCCACTGATGTTTTGGCATGGGCAAATGAACTGACCTTGCTAGGTTGCGATTGGACGCTTGAAGCGTTTGGCCACCGTGGCCACGCATTCACCAATCCACAAGCCGCCGAGGCCGCGGGCGGAATGCAATTCTGTGCGCTAGCCAATCGCCGCGCCTTTGCGGCTATGGAAGATTTTTTACACGAGACTTTGTCTGGCGCGCCCGCGGCCCACATGGGCGCGTGTCCAACGCCGGCGTAAGTTTCAAAAAATATTCAACGGTATTTTAATTTCCAGTTCCAAGCGTGCGTCTGCCACGGCCGCGCATTACGGCCGTTGGCTGCGTCGACCACGCTTAAATCCGCGCTTATGGCCTTTGACATTGGCCACATCGCCACGTGTCAGCAAATCACGCCGTGCATCACGCCCGCCAGCCGCGCGTGGAACATTTTGCATGGTGATTGGGGAGGTCGTGATGCTTTCTTTTTTACGGCCAAGTTGCGTGATGGCAAGGTCCATGGATCGACTCGCCAAATTGATCGCCAATATCTTCACCTTCACTGGATCGCCAAGACCAATGGTGGCGCCGCTGCGTGCGCTGACCAAACGACCTGTGCGCTCATTGAGCAACCAGCGATCGGTGCGGTCGCGGCTAGAAGGCAGGGCGTTGAATTTCACCAGGCCATCGGCCAGATATCGATTGATACTCACCCAAACACCTTGCGTAGCAAGATTGGTGACCACCGCGTCCAACTCATCGCTGAGATGATTCTCCATCAAGAATTGCAGGACCAAGAAAGCGCGCAGATCGCGCTCGGCGCTTTCGCTGTTCACTTCGGTTTCGGAGCAATGTCGCCCGGCTTCGGCAAGCGCGACCTCGCCCAAGCAACGCGAGTCGCCCTCGAGTTGATGGATAAATTCCTTGAACTTTTTTCCGCCAGGTAGTTTGGTCCCATTGGCTGAAAGATCCAGCCACGCTTGCAACGCGCGGTGCACAAGTAAATCCGGATAGCGGCGAATGGGGCTTGTGAAATGCGTGTATTGCTCGCTGGCCAGCGCGTAATGCCCAATCATTGCCGGCGAATACGTGGCCTTGGAAAGCGTCTTGAGTACGGCCATGTGAACAGCGCGTGCAGAGTCAGTGCCGCGGGTTTTTTCCAGCAGCGTGAGCAAATCCTCGCGCTCCGGTTCATCGGGCAGACGAAAGCCAACACTACGCGCGAATGTGCGCAACTCCTCCATGGTCTTGAACGCTGGAGGCGGATGAATGCGGCGAATAAGAGGAATGGAAAGTTCCGCGAACAGTCGCGCCACGGATTCATTGGCTTCCACCATGAACATTTCAATCAGCGTGTGCGTGAATGCGTTGTCCTCTGGAACGGCGTCAATCACATGGCCAGCCTCGTCAAATACTAATACCGAGACTGGCAGATCAAGAACAAGTTGTCCTTGCGCCATGCGGCGCTTCTTCAGAATTTTTGCAAGCTGATCGGCCAGACGAAGATTGGCCACAAGCGCGTCAGTTGGCTCGGTGATGTTGCGCGCATAAGACTTGGCCTCCGTGGTGCGGCCATCAATGAGATGTTGCGCCTCGAGATAGGTAAGACGCTTGGAGCTTTGAATCACGGTGCTGGCAAAGCGCGACTCCAGCGGCTTGCCGCGTGAATCAAAACGCATAATGGAAGTTTTGCAAAATCGCGGCACACCTTCTTGCAAACTACATACGCCATTGGAAAGTGTTTCTGGAAGCATGGGGATCACGCGGCGGGGCAAATACGTGCTGTTTCCGCGGGCAGCGGCCTCTTGATCCAGTTCCGATCCCTGCGTCACAAAGTGGCTGACATCGGCAATGTGCACCATGAGTTCAAAGGTGCTGTTGCTGGGATCAAAACTCACTGAGCAGGCGTCGTCGTAATCACGCGCGTCCGGGGGATCAATGGTCCATGTCAAAGTTTTTGTAAGGTCAAGACGCTCGGTCTTGTCCCAAGGGCCGGAACTTTCGCGCTCAAATGAAATTGCGGCTAACGCGGCTTCGGAAGAAACTTTTTCGTGAAAGCCTTCGCGCAACTGAAATGTGTGCATGACAGCGGCGGTTTCAACCGCGGGTTGTCCGGCAATGCCAAGCACTTCAACAATCGCGCCTTCGGCGTACACGCCTTCGGATGGAAAGCGCACAAGATCAAGCGTGACTTTGTCGCCGGCCTTAGCGTCCTTGGCGTGCGGATCGCGCACCATAATGGGCTCGCCGCGAAAAGCCTTGCCGTCTGGTTGCACAAGCCATCGCTTGCCTTCTTGCGTGAGTGTTCCAGTGAAGCGAGTGCGCCCGCGTTCAATCACCTCAACCACGCGGCCAGTTATTCCAGTATCGCTCGCGCCGCCGCGCACAGGCGCGGTCCAACCACGCTGCTTGCGATTGACCGAGCAGCGAACTCGATCACCGCTCATGGCGTCGCCAAGATTGCCAGCGGGCAGGAATAAATCGCCTTCGCGCGTGATGCGGTCAGGCCGCACAAATCCATGTCCTTTTTGCGTAACAAATATCCGTCCGCAAATTTCGTCCTCATGGGTTGGCAGGCGTAAGCGACCCTTGGCGTCCAGTTCAATCAGGCCGTCTTGTGTCAGCAATTCCACGGCCTTGTGAAACGCAACGCGCTCATTGTCGTCAATGCGTAAGCGGTGAGCCACCACATCAGCTTCTAGGGCGCGCTCGCCGTCATGGGACAGGTGTTGAATGATTCGATCAGTAAATCTGCGTGGCATTGTATGAGTCTATCTGTGAAATGGTTTGCGCATGCGGTGTATGAGCGCGCGCGGGAAGGTATGAGTTTGTGAAACGAATGGGGTTAGGTTGATATTTATAGAAGGGCAAGCGCAAGTACAAGTGCAAGCGCTACTTTTTCTTACGGCGCAAGTTGCCCTGGCCGCGGCCCACTCGTGAAGGATGTACGGCTTTGGCTGCCATGTGTTGTTTGGTTTTTGCCGCGCTCGATGATGTATTGCTGGTTGAACTTTCGTTGGATGCGGATGATGATTGCGCGCCACTGGTCGTGGCATTCGTTGAGGGATTCGCCGAAGAATGCGCGGGGGAATTTGCGTTTGATTTTGCGCCGGAATCGCCGCCAGAATTCCCTGTAGGACCGCCGCGCCGAGTTGACGAAGCGGATTCGTCGCTTGAAGTCGAATTTAATGCGCCATCTTTTTTCGCGTTAGAAGAGTCGCCACCTTGTACGCCACGCGCGCCATCACCTGCTTGCCCCAATTTTGAATTAGATTTTTGGTCGGACTTGGCTGGCCCATTGGCCGCGCTTGTTGCGGGCCCTGCATCCGCGCTTGCACCTGAGCTATTGAGCGAAGACTGCCGCTCCGCCTCGGCGGCCTTGGTGTAGCCCTCGCTGCGGTAATCGGTTTCATAAAAACCACTGCCCTTAAAAATAACAGCGGAGCCAATGCCCAACTTACGGCGCACTTTACGCGCTTTGCAGGTGGGACACACGCGGTCCGGCTTGGACATGATCGACTGGAACTTTTCATATTCCTTGGCGCACGCGTCGCAGATGTATTCGTAGGTTGGCATGATTGGGGGGAAAGTCCTGCGCCAATTACGCGCGGATAGTTGGCGCAATTACTCGCTCGGTTGAATGGCCACCTTTGCGGGGCGCAATACCGTGTCCCCAATGCGATATCCGCTTTGCATTCTCATGCTGACTGCGCCAGCCACCACGCCATCAACGGCCTGTTGCATGACCGCTTCGTGCTTGCCTGGTTCAAAACCATCGCCCACATTTGGCTCAATCAATTCAACGCCTACGCGTGTGAGAGATTTCCAAAGTTCGCTTTGCAACAATTGCAAGCCTTGTGCAGCTTGCTCCGCGGTCAAACCCTTTTGCGAAAGCGCCAACTCAAATTGATCCAACACGGGAATGACGCCGCGCGCCACGCCCATAATGCCTTGCGTGCGCGCGCGCGCCTCATTTTCCACGCCACGACGCGCCGTATTCTGCAAGTCGGCAACTGCACGCAATCTGGAATCCTTGAGTTGTGTGATCTCGCGTTCTAATTTCAGAATGGCATCTTCGGCGTTCAACGCCGCGTCTTGCTCATTGCCTTCCATCTCGGGTTCCTGCGTGTTGTTGCTTTGTTCATTATCCATTGCGTTTCCTTCTTTGAATTCAAATCAAGTCAAATCAATTCAATTCAATTCAATTCAATATCATTTGATGATGCGTTCATCCGCCGGTGATCGAATCTTTGAGGTCCTTCATTTTGTCCCAAAAGCCGCTCTTTGAAGCGCCTTTTCGTGGCTCGATCTTTTCCGTCTTGGCAAATTCCTCAAGCAATTGTCGCTGCCGATCCGTGAGTTTGTGTGGTACTTGCAGCAGCAAAACCGCCACCAAATCGCCGCGCTTCTTAGAGCGCAAATTAGGTACGCCGCGACTATCCACGCGCACCGTGTCGCCTTGTTGCGAGCCATGGGGAATCTCAATTGCGACAGGTCCGTCAATGGATTTCACTTCCACCACGCCGCCCAAGGCTGCGCGCGAAAACCCAATCGTGAGCGCCATGACCAAGTCGTCGCCGTCGCGCTCGAAATCCTTGTGCTCCTTCACCCGCACCACGGCGTGCAAGTCGCCGCGCACGCCGCTGCCGTCTAGGCTGAGTTCGCGCCGTGGTGGCTCGCCTTCTCCGGCCACGCGTATCACTTGACCGTCGGCTATTCCTGCGGGCACTTTCACGCGCAATTTTTTATTTGTCCGTACACGCCCGTTGCCGCGGCATGCGGTGCATTTGTCAACCACAATCTTTCCAGAGCCTTGGCAGTTTGGGCAAGTGGTGACCATGCGAAACATTCCGCCCAAACCAGATTGCTGAACTTGTCCGCGTCCTTGGCAAGTGGGGCATGTCACAGGCGATGATCCAGGTCGCGCCCCGCTACCCGAACACGCGGTGCACACATCTTGGCGCGTGAATTCCACATCGCGGTCACAGCCATCGATCACTTCCTTGAATTCAAGCTCAATTTCAGTTTCCAAGTCATATCCGCGCGCCACGCCGCGTTGACGCGCTCCGCCGCCGCCACCACCACCAGAGCCACCAAAAATATCGTTGAACATGGAGAAAATGTCCTCCACATGCATGGACCGAAAATCATGGTGGGGATTTCCGCGCAGACCCGCATGGCCATGTCGGTCATACAACTGGCGCTTCTCGCTGTCGCACAAGACTTCATACGCCTCGGCGCACGCTTTGAATTCCGTCTCCGCCGCGGTGTCGCCGGGATTACGGTCGGGGTGATACTTCATCGCTTGGCGGCGGTAAGCGCGCTTGATGTCCTCAGTGGAAGCATCTTTGGCAATTCCCAAAAGTTCGTAGTAGTCGCGAGGTTGCGCCACGGGGGCTCCGCTGTTGTTGGAAAGAAATAGGGACCGAGCCGGTTTTATTGCCGACTCGGTCCCTGGGTCAAGACCGAATCAAATCCGTTCGCATGTTGCACAATGCATCACGCATGGATTGTTAGTGAATGCTGTCCTCTACTGGATCAGCGTCGTCCTTTAAATCCGTCACCAACACATCAGTGGTCAGCATAAGACCAGCCACGCTGGCCGCATTTTGCAAGGCGGTGCGCGACACCAAAACAGGATCAATAATTCCCGCTTTGACTAGATCCTCATACTCGCCACTGCCGGCGTTGTAGCCGTACGCGCCCTTGCCTTCAAGAATATTCTCCACTGTGATATCGCCGTCAATGCCGGAATTCTGGGCAATTTGCCAGCACGGCATGCGCATGGCGCTTATGACAATGTCAAAGCCAAACTTCTCATCGCCCTCGGCCTTTGCTCGCGCCTTGGTCACGGCATCAATGGCGCGCAGATACGCCACGCCGCCGCCAGGAACATAGCCTTCCTTGGCCGCAGCGCGAGTGGCGTGAATGGCGTCATCAACGCGATCCTTGGTTTCCTTCAGCGCAATTTCAGTCGCGCCGCCAACATTGATCACGGCCACGCCGCTGGTGAGTTTGGCGTAACGCTCCATCAACTTCTCGCGGTCGTACTCGCTGGTGCTCTTGTCATGCATGGATTTAATTTGCTCGGCGCGCGCGGTGACATCGCTCTTTTTGCCGGCGCCTTGCACGATCACAGTTTCTTCCTTGCTAATCACAACGCGTTTGGCTGTGCCAAGCTCGCTCAGCGCCACATCTTCCAGGTTGCGGCCAAGGTCTTCGGCGATAAATGTTCCGCCAGTCAGAGTGGCAATATCACCAAGCATGGCCTTGCGACGATCGCCAAATCCTGGAGCCTTCACGGCGCACACCTGCAACACGCCACGCAAGCGATTGACCACAAGAGCGGCAAGTGCCTCGTTCTCAACTTCTTCCGCGATGATGAGCAGAGGCTTGCCAGCTTGCGCAATCTTGTTCAAGAGTGGCAGTAAATCAGCCAAATTTGAAATCTTCTTCTCGTGGATCAGAATTTGCGGATTTTCCAGAACGCACTCGGCCTTCTTTGGATCCGTCATGAAGTAAGGCGACAGGTAGCCCTTGTCAAAGCTCATGCCCTCGACATATTCAAGCGTGGTGTCAGCGGTCTTGCCTTCTTCAACTTCGACAACGCCGTCGGCACCAACTCGGTCAATGGCTTCGGCGATCAACTTTCCAAGGTGCCCGTCATGATTGGCGCTCACGGTGGCAATCTTCTCAAGATCGGCGCGGCCCTTGCACTTCTGCGCCATCTCCATCAGCGCGGCGCTGGCGGCGGTTGCCGCAAGATTAATTCCGCGTTGCAAAGCCACGGCGTTCACCGCGCCCGCGACAAATTTCAATCCACCGTTAAAGATGGCCGCGGCAAGAACCGTAGCGGCGGTGGTGCCATCACCAGCGACATCGGCGGTCTTCTTAGCCACTTGATGCACAAGCTTTGCGCCCATGTTCTCAAACGGGCAAGGCAACTCAACTTCCTTGGCAACACTGACGCCGTCTTTGGTGACGCCTGGATTGCCGAATGACTTTTGCACGATGACATTGCGGCCAGTTGGACCCATGGTCACGGCTACGGCGCGCGCGATTTGATCGACGCCACGCTTCAGTTCCGAATGCGCCAAGGCCTTAAATTTCATTTGTTTATTGCTCATTGTTGTTTCCTTTCAGAGTGCGACTTAGCCTTCAATAATTCCCAGAAGCTCACTCTCACGAACAATGAGATGCTTGGTGTTCTTGATTTCAATTTCGGTACCGGAATATTTTCCGTACACAACGGTGTCACCCTTTTTTACAAGCGGTGTTTGACGAGTGCCGTTATCCAGCAATTTGCCTGGACCAGTGGCCAGCACTTTGCCTTGCATTGGTTTTTCCTTGGCGCTCTCTGGCAGAAAAAGTCCGGAGGCGGTTTTGGTTTCTGGATCAAGTGGCTTCACAAGGATGCGATCTTCTAAAGGACGAATGTTTGACATGGTGTGTTCTCCGTAAAAGTTTTTTAAGTTTGGATGAATGGAATGAATTTAGTGTGCGTGTGCATGATCATGAGCCGCTGGCGCGTCCTTGGCCTTTGGAGCCTCGGTAATGACGCAGTCAGCGCTTAACAGAAGACCAGCCACGCTGGCCGCATTTTGCAAAGCGCAGCGATCAACCTTGGCTGGCGTAATCACACCATCCTTGATCAAGTCGCCGTATGTTCTGGTTAAGGCGTTGAAGCCATTGTTGCCGGTCATACCCGCAACCTTGGACACCACAACTGTGCCTTTTTCGCCCGCATTTTCAGCGATGACTCGCAATGGAACCGCCAGCGCCTCGGCGATGACATCAAAGCCAAAGGCCTCGTCGCCCTCAACTGTTGCGCGCGCCTTTTTCACGGCGGCAATACTGCGCACAAAGCTCACGCCGCCGCCAGCCACCACGCCTTCAGCGACAGCTGCGCGTGTGGCGTGCAGCGCGTCTTCCACGCGACTCTTCTTTTCTTTCAGTTCGGTTTCGCTGCTCGCGCCAATTTTAATTTGCGCCACGCCGCCAGCCAGCTTGGCCAAACGCTCCTGCAACTTCTCGCGGTCATAGTCGCTGTCGGTCTTGTCCATCTCGCCACGAATTTGCTCGCAACGATCCTTGATGGTCTTGGTGCTGCCAGCGCCCTCAACAATGGTTGTGTTGTCGGCGTCAACGGTGATCTTCTTCACTTGTCCAAGTTGTGCGATGGTGATCTTGTCCAAATCAATTCCAAGATCCTTCATGATGGCTTGTCCGCCGGTCAGAATGGCCAAATCTTCAAGCATGGCCTTGCGGCGATCGCCATATCCGGGCGCCTTGACCGCGCACACATTCAATACGCCGCGCATCTTGTTAATCACAAGGGTGCTGAGCGCCTCGCCAGAAACATCCTCGGCAATGATCAGCAACGGCTTCTTCACATCCATGACTTTCTCCAGGAAAGGCACCAGTTTTGTGATGGAATCAATCTTGTCCTCGTAAATCAAAACCAAGGCTTTGCTGAATTCAACCGTCATTTCGTCGGTGTCGGTGATGAAGTTTGCGCTGAGGTAGCCGCGATCAAATTGCATTCCTTCGACCACATCAACGATTGTTTCCAAGCCCTTGCCTTCTTCAACGGTGATGACGCCATCCTTGCCGACTTTCTCGAAAGCTTTGGCCATCATGGCGCCAACCTCCTCGTCATTGTTGGCGGAAATGCTGGCCACGGCGGCAATGCCACCGTTTACGCTTGCCACTGGCTTGGCCAGCGACTCAATATTCTTTGTCACAACGGCAACGGCTTTGCGAATGCCGCGCACTAATGCGTTGGCTTCGGCGCCACTGGCGATAAACTTCAAGCCGCTTCGAAAGATGGCTTCGGCAAGCACGGTTGCGGTTGTGGTTCCGTCGCCGGCGTCATCGCTGGTCTTACTTGCGGCTTCCTTCACAAGCTTGGCACCCATGTTTTCAGCCTTGTTGGAAAGCTCAATTTCTTCGGCAACGCTTACGCCGTCCTTGGTCACGGTTGGACCGCCCCAACTTTTATCCAGCACCGCGTTGCGTCCGCGTGGGCCAAGCGTGCTCTTCACGGCCGCCGCCAGCTTTTCTACGCCAGCTAAAAGTGATTTGCGAGCTTCAATATCGAAGGAGAGTTGCTTGACGGACATTGGATTATTTCTCCGAGAGAGTTTGGAAAGTTGGCGAACAAGTCAAAAGGCTCGACATCCTCAAATTGAGGGAGCCAATCTGTAGATACAAATGGGATGCCAAAGCGCTACGGATAGGCCCTGAACGCGCAAATCATGGCCGATTGATATGTAAGTAACTGTAAAACATGAGTTTAATCATCAAAAAGGGTCGCTCTGCAAGACCAGACGCATTCAAAATGAACCCTTTCAAAGCATAAATGAATCACTACTGGATCATGAATTGGACTCATTCGCGCACTAATTCCAGGCGGTCTGCCAACCTGACAGCACCAATGTGGGTGTGTGGGATTTCGGGTGGTCACCACCACATTGCCCTGCCCAACGCTTGGCCGCACACAATTCATTCCAACCGTGGCTTGGGGGAGCGAAGGCGCAATTCACGCCTGAAATTTCATGGGTGGCAGCAGCAAACTTTTGGCGATCCACCAGGCGTTGGCAACCAAATACGCCAACCCAAATAGAAGTACGCCACTTTCAACGGCCACCAAAGAGTCGCTCACCAAGGCAGCAATTTCCCAACCCAATCTAGTGCGCAAAATCGGTGAGGCAAACGCACCCAGCGCGACTAGCCCCAAAGTGTAAATAAGTAAATTTATATTTTGCCGCGCGGTGCCAGCTTCGCGAAATGCTTGCGAGCGCCGACCGCACACCACAAGCAATCTTCGATAACTGATCAACACTATCGCAAATGCGGGAAGTTGCATGACGGGCGCGGACATTGTGAGCCAGTCCATGATCCAAGTTTGCGAACGGAAATTGAAGGCGCACCCAATAATCACGATCAGCGTGACCAACCACAACGCCAAGCCGCCATTGAGCCACATACGCCACTTGCGCATTTCTGCTCGCAGGCAATATTCACTGGCCAACAATCCCATGATTGCGATCACGCACGCCAAAGCCAGCAGCGCCCACGAGGCCACCCACCCAAACAAGCGAATTTGCTCGGACAATTTGGTGTTTTGACCTGATAGCGAATCAAGGAGCGCAATCATTGGTCCCGCCGACTGCAACACCGCGGCCAACATGCACGCCAACGGAATACTGACCAACAATAGCGCCACGCGCGCCGGTCGTTGCAGCGCAACTAATGCGCGAATTTGTAAATTGGAATTGCTTGCCAACGTGGTGGCCACGGCCAACCCGCACTCGGGACATACATCCAATAGCTCCAGTCCGTACAAATTATATTTGCATCGGTCGCAGCGAATATGTGAGGCAAGTTTGGGCATGAGATTGAAAGTTATACTGATTCAAGCCATCGCATCGCCATGAACCACGCCACGCACAATAATTTGGATAATCGCAAGGCTATTGTGCTGCTTTCTGGCGGGCTAGATAGCGCCGTCACGTTGGCGGTTCTGCATGCGGATGGATTTCAATGTTCCACATTAGCTATTGATTATGGCCAGCGCCACGGCGTGGAATTGGAATTTGCCCAGCGTGTCTCGCGCGCGCTTGGCGCAGTCGAGCATCGCCAAGTCACGGTGGATTTGCGCGCTCTGGGTGGCAGCGCGCTCACCGCGGACATTGCAGTTCCCAAGGACCGCGATCTTGCGGCTGGCGATATTCCCGTGACCTATGTTCCCGCGCGCAACACTATTTTTCTTTCCATGGCACTTGGTTTTGCCGAATCGGTGGGCGCGCGTCACATTGCGTTTGGCGCCAACGCCCTAGATTATTCCGGCTATCCAGATTGCCGCCCCGATTTTATTGAGGCATTTCAACGCCTTGCCAATGTTGCCACAAGGGACGGAGTGCAAGCTGCGGCGGCGGGGCAGGCGTGGTTTCAAGTGCATGCGCCGCTGCTGCGCATGACCAAGGCGCAGATTGTGTTGACAGGAAAAAAACTTGGCGTGGACTTTGCGCTGACAACCAGCTGCTACGACCCGGGCGCAAACGCCAAACCATGTGGTCAATGCGATTCATGCCGCTTGCGCGCCAAAGGTTTTACGCAAGCCGGCGTGATTGATCCGCGAGTTATGTAAAGTTTGCGTGCAACGCCCACGCAAAATATAAGCGCCAAATAATCGTGCGTTAAATATCCAAGTTCTTCACTTCAAGCGCGTGCTTTTCTATGTAGTTACGCCGTTGTTCAACATCCTCGCCCATGAGAATGGAAAAGAGATTGTCGGCGTTGCTGGCTTGATCCCATGACACCTTCAGCAGCGTGCGCCGCGCTGGATCCATGGTGGTGTCCCACAGTTGAATAGCCTCCATTTCGCCCAGACCTTTGAAGCGCTTCACTTCTATGCCGCGGCGGCCAACTTCATGCAATTTCTGCAGGATTGAAGGGATATTTGCCACTTCCACCATTTCGGTCTCTTTGGATTTTTCATTCTGCACAAGCCAGCCGTAGCGCGTTGGCAACCGCTCGCCGGTCACGCCCTCCTCTTGCACAAGCGCCCAGTGATTCATGTCCATGCCGGTCTTCTGCAGGGACTCAAAGATCTTGTCAATCTCGCGGTTCTCATGCAACGGCCGAAGTGTTGCCAGCTTGGTCAAGTCCTCGCCCTCTGTGCTTGCACCAACCTCGATCAACTTTAATTTGTGCGCCGCCAACTCCGCCATGGCGTCGGCTTCGCGGTGAAACAGCGCGTCGCCACCGCGCCAGGCAAGAATAAAACTTGGCAATCGGTTCTTGCCTTCAGGGTCCTTGGCGCGTGACTCAAGTAGTCGAGTGAATTGCAGTCCGCGATATTGACTGACCAGGCACAACTCCTCCAAGCGCGTCAACTCGCGGATCACTCGCCGCAGCGCCTCGCCGTCAACGCGGCTGGTTTCTTTGCCTTTGCTGTCACGAAGAATAAGCGCGGCGTTGCTGCGCATGGCCAAACTCACAAGCACCTCGTTCATACGGTGGTCGTTCAACACATATTCAACGCTCTTGCCGCGCGCCACTTGGTACAGCGGCGGCTGCGCGATATAAATTCTGCCTAGACGCACCAACTCTGGAATTTGACGGAAGAAAAACGTGAGCAAAAGCGTGCGACTATGACTTCCGTCGACATCGGCGTCCGTCATGATGATGATGCGGCCGTAGCGGATTTTGGACGCGTCAAAGTCCTCGCGAATGCCGCATTGCAGCGCTTGAATCAGCGTGCGAATTTCCTCAAAGCCCAACACCTTGTCTAGGCGTGCCTTCTCCACATTGAGCAACTTTCCACGTAGCGGTAAAATGGCTTGCAGCACATGGTCGCGTCCGCCCTTGGCGCTTCCACCTGCGGAGTCGCCTTCAACAATGAACAGTTCGGTTCGCTCCACATCGTTGCTTGAGCAATCCGACAACTTGTGTGGCATGCCGCCAGAATCAAGCGCGCCTTTGCGCTTGATTAAATCACGCGCCTTACGCGCCGCCTCACGCGCCTCGGCCGCCAACTTGGCGCGGTTCACAATCACCTTGGCTTCGGCGGGGTTCTCCTCCAGCCACGCGCCAAGTTGCTCTGTCACCGCGGCGCTGACAAATGTTTCCACCTCTGGATTCAATAATTTTTCCTTGGTCTGATTATTGAATGTTGGATTGGGCAACTTCACGCTGACCACGGCCGTCAAGCCCTCGCGCAAATCTTCACCAGTTGGAATGAAATCCTTTTCCTTGAACAAGCCCATGCGCCGACCATAATTGTTAATGACCGTCGTCAGCGATTTGCGGAACGCCGTGACATGCGTGCCGCCGTCGCGGTTTGGAATATTATTGCCGAATGCCAGTAAAATCTCGGGAATTCCGTCGGTGTATTGCAGCGCTAATTCGCAGCTCATGCCATTTTCCGCGTCCTCGCGGCGCACCACCATGACCGAACTCATGGTGGTCTTGCTGGTGTTGATGAACTTCACATAGCCGCCAATGCCAGTTCCGTCGTGGAAGGTTTCATCGCGTTGCTGACCTTGCGCGTCCACGCGCTCGTCGATCAAGCGAATGTGCACGCCTGGATTTAGAAACGCCAACTCGCGCAATCGATGCTGCAAAAGTTCGTAGCGCAATGTGGTGTCAGGAAAAATAGTTGGATCGGGCTTGAACGAAATACGCGTACCTGTGCGGCCGCCCGTGCGCTTTTCAACCACATGCAGCGCTTCGGCCAATTCACCGCGCGCAAAAGTAATTTTGTAAAGCGCCTTGTCCTTGGACACTTCAACTTCCGTCCACTCGCTCAGCGCGTTCACGCACTTCACACCCACGCCGTGTAGACCGCCGGAAACTTTGTACGCGCCGCTGTCAAACTTTCCGCCTGCGTGCACCTCCGTTAAAATTACTTCGACTGCGGGGCGACCATTGATGGCAGGATTCTCATGCTTCATGGGGTCCACGGGCATGCCGCGGCCGTCATCGCCAACTGTGCAACTGCCGTCCACGCTCAGCAGTACGGTGATATGGCTTGCGTAGCCAGCCATGGCCTCATCGATTGCGTTATCCACACACTCGTACACCAAGTGGTGCAAGCCTTCCAAGCCCGTTCCGCCCACATACATGCCTGGGCGCTTGCGAATGGCGTCAAGCCCCTCAAGCACTTGAATTGATTCGGAGTTGTAAGAGCCGTTGGAGGCATCTGAAATGGTTGGGGTCTGGTCTTGTTTGGTCATACTGGGCACGATGAAAAAGGCTTTCGTTTACGCAAAAATAACGATGAATGCAAGGCGAAAAAGTTCGCGTGCAATGGCGTATTTTTGTGATGTTTCATTCTATGCGAAACACCAAATTTAGGTGAGAAATTTGACGGTTTTTCTGGTGGCAATCCCATGATTTTTATTCAAAAAATCTTTAAAAAATAAAGCCGAATGCGCCAAATGTTGTCCCGTAAACATGTTCTATTTAGGCAAGAATTGAAGTAAAATTTCGATGCCACTTCCACGAATGCAAGTTTGTTGCGTAAAGTCTATTGCATTTATTTACTTTCGACCGATTGAAAGCAGGCACTTGTGCATGAGCAATCTCGACCACAATTTAAAGACCGCAAATTCCGCTTCCCACAACGAGCAGGTTTGCCCGCCTCAATCAGCGATCAAAAATCGTCGTGGCTTTCTGTCGCTTGTTTTATTGTTCGCCGCGGGTTGTGTTTCCAACAACAAATCTTCACGAATTCCCGATCCCGTGTGGCCCGATCTCAAAAATCCCACACCCGCGCCCACTAATCCAAAGTCCGCAATGACTAAGGCGAAAACACCTAAATCAAAGGATTTGGCGTTCGTTCTTGATCGGGAAAGTTGGTGTCCAGTGTCTGGAAGTCCTTCCGTGGCGCTGCTCAATCCCATGCTTCCGGTGAAATACATCACCGTGCATCATGATGGAATGAGCCCATTTTTAGCCAAAGATGAAAGCTCAAGCGCCTCGCGCGTGGAACTTATTCGAACGGGTCATCGCGGCAAGGGCTGGGGGGATATTGGTTATCACTTTGTTATTGATCGTGGCGGTCGTGTTTGGGAAGGCCGCGATCTGAAGTATCAGGGCGCGCATGTCAAAGAGTGCAATGAAGGCAATTTGGGCGTTTGCTGTCTTGGCAATTTTGACGAGCAAAGCCCAAGCCCCGAGCAAGTTGCGGCGCTTGAAAAACTTCTGAATGTCTTAATGAACAAGTATGGCGTGTCCGTCTCGCGCGTAAAGACTCATCAGGAATGGGCCACTGCGCGTACAGCTTGCCCAGGGCGCAGTTTGCAAAGTGAAATGCGCCAAATGCGCATGAAGCGTCTTGCTTTGCGAGATGGTAAAGCCAAGACCATGGCGTAAGCGGCGCAATGAACCATTGCACCTTGCTAAACAAGCTACAAGGTGGGTTTTGGAGGTTCTTGCGATAATTGCTGCTGAACTGGTTTAGAAGTAGCCCCAACTTGCCCAGACGATTGCGAAGATTCCATGCCAGCCGCCTGCCTATTCGCCTTGGCGCGGCGGTCATCGGCGGCCAATTTCTCCTCAAATTTGGGATCGTTTTTTTCCTGCCTTTGCACCATTGTCCACATTAAAAATGCAAAGGCGCCCATGCTAAGAAAGGTGAAAGCGATTACGGTAAAAGACATGGCAACCAAGGTATCCGAAGAGCCGCCTTCATTCAGAACTTTGCTTGCGGCATTTCACAAACATTGCACATCAAAATGAAATTGTCTCTAGCAATGCGCGGCAAAAACAACAACGCCGCCCGTTGAAGGCGGCGTTGTCATTAGGTCATATCAGTAAGCGGATATTGGCAAACTATTGTTTTTAGCGTCGACGACGGCTTACCAAGCCAGCCAAGCCGATCAAGGCGATGGCGCCTGGGGCAGGAATTGCATCAGCATTGAATTGGAAGTTGTCCATGCGGTTATTACCCGTTGAGGAAGTAGCACCCGTAAAGGTGACGCGCATGTATGCGTTTGCCGCATTGTCTAAAGTGACAACATTGAGGGTTGTGACACCATTAGAAGCAAAGCTGGCCTGGATTCCAGTGATTGTTGCCGCCGAACTCCAGGTCGTTCCATCAGTGCTGTAATCCCATTGTTGAGTTGTGAAACCTGTTGAGGTTCTTTGCACAGCGTAGGAAATAGCCAAATTTGACAAGCCAGACATGCTGAATTTAAACACCATGGCTTTGCCGTTGGCTGCGTAAGTATTGGATGGAACATTCGCTGCGCCACCAACTATCGCAAGGGAGGATGGAGAGGTTGTTACTGTTGACATTCCACCTGTCGCATTCAAGGCTGTTCCACCGAATGCGTTGATTTCTGTGGCAATTACGCCAGTGGTTGGCTGAAAGAAATTGCTCGAACCATTGGTACCGTCCAGATACAAAGTTCCAGATCCAAAGTTGGCTACAAACAATTTTGGTGTTAGTGGCGCGGCTACAACAGCCGTTCCGCCATTTGTCGTTGTTTGGAAGTCCCACTGCGCAATCATGCCAGCAGAAACTGTTGACGCTAGCACGCTGGATAAACCTGCTACAAATAGACTTGCTTTGATCATTGTGTAATCCTTGTTCGTGAAAAGGGAAGAGAAAGGAATTTGAAAGGCGGTTAAAGGGCGCGCTTCACCTTTAACTTGCCTCAAGAAATCGGTGAGGCAAATAAATTGTCCGAAAATAGTACATTTTTAATTCATAAATAGCGACGAGGCATTTGCGGGAAATATTGTTATAAGACCCTAGTACGACGCGTGCGCCAAACTCAGTCTGGGGCATAGTTTATGACATGAACTTGGTTCTGCATTCAAGCATATTTCAATGAAACCAGAGGTGGCGAGTCATAAAGTGCAGTCGCGTGCGCTTTCGCACGCGCAAAAATTAGTTGCGGAAAAGTGGGAGTAAAAGTTTTTATCGTTGTGAATCCATTTATGGTGTGACTTCTTTGAAAGGAGGCCAAAAATGGTCGCAATCAAGTCATTAGGCTCGGGCACGGAGGTTCAAATGCAAGAGGGTGCAAGGAATCTCGCTCAAGATGGGGGTCATTCATTGCCGTCCGCGCGGCCACGCAAGCGGGGACTACGGGCGGATGTTTCATTGCAACGCGAGCAAGCCATTGATCAATTAGTAAAAGACGCTACGGAGCGCGGCGATTGTGTGGATCGCTTTTACTGGATGTTGGTGTACGACCTGGAAATCGCGCCCATGACCAGCAACATGAAACAACTCACTGATTTGGGCCTTGCTGTACCGGCGCCTGATGATCTTGATGAGCGCGAGTTGCATGAGAAATTGTGGGAGGTGGTGGAGTCGCTTGGGGACTTGGGCGTGTTCCTTTTGCATACGAACGGTTTGAGTGATCGTGAATTGTATTCCAGGCTGTTTCACGAAATCTTGACAGAGCCCGTACGTGATTTGCCACCAACCGAAGGCGTGAGTGAATTCATTGATTTGCTTGGTGGCGCGGCGCGGGCGCACGATGAAGGAAATGCAACTGAAAGCCCTAAGAAAGTTGATCGAGATCGCTTCTTGCCCAAACCAGAAGGTGGCGAAATGAAAGAGGCAGAATAAAAATGAAAGGATCCAGCTCACCTCGAGCTGGATCCTTCAGGCTCGGTTGGATGCTTTGAAATACGTTGCATCGCCAAGCCAGGGTTGAGTGACTCACTCAACACTTTTACTATCCAATACAAAAAACAAAATGCAAGCACATAAGTGTCAAACCCAAGTTATTTAGGTAAAAGTTGTGTAGGCTTTATGCACAGTGGTTCATAAGTGTCTATTCATAAGCAGGCTAGGAATTATTGTGGCGTTTCTATTTGCCACAAAAAATGTTGTGGCGGCTGGCTCGAATTCCTCAAATACCTTGTTCAACGGCGCAATTGCAAGTGTTGAAGAACGGCCGCAATCGCAAGAAATAAATCAACAATCTTCAGAGCAAACATCCGCGGCGCAGACGGCGCCAGCAACTGCAATGTCAGCGACAACAAGCACGCCAACTGAGCCCGCGGTCAGTGCGGCAAAGCCCGCCGGCACGGCAACTCTTGAAGGCGTTGTACCCGTGCGACCTTTGAAAGCCGCGCCCCGTACCAAAGAAAAATATGGCGCGCGCACCACAACAGTTGTCGATCCACCAGATCCGCCAACAAGCGTGGTGTGGATGGTGGGTTCTTTCCCGCCGCTTGATTCCAAGTCCGTGCCAATAGCGAAAGCGCCAACCATGGATCAGCGCGGATTTCAATTTCGTCCCTGCGTGATGGCGGTGCAAACAGGAACGCCGGTTGCGTTTCCAAACAAGGACCCCATGTACCACTCGGTATTTAGTTATTCCGCGGCGCGCAAATTTGATTTGGGGCGCTACCGCGCAGGCGAGGAGCCTGACGCCGTGGTGTTTGACAAACCGGGCACGGTGAGTTTGTTTTGTGAAATTCACGAGCACATGCGCGCGCAAATTGTGGTTGTGGATACGCCGTTCTTTGTGGTGACCGACGCCAAAGGCAACTTTAAGTTGCCCTACTTACCCGCCGGGGCGCACACATTCCACGTGTGGCTTGGCCCTAGGGAATCTTTTGAAATGAAGGTCGACTTAACAGAAGGCGCCACGGTAAAAGTGGATTGGTCTAATCATGCGCAACAAAGCGCGCGCGCAAAATAAACTTTCCTTCAGCCAGGCAACAACCAACTACGATCAGAAATTTGAACTGCATGAAAATATGGGAACCCATGTTGTACCATTGATGTTGAGTTCCCTGATAGTTCGAGTACGCAATTTCGTTTGCAAGGAATAAAAGTGTTCATTCTGTCACCAGCAACCCTGTTCGGTAAATACGCTTGAAGTTTTCTACTCGCATTGCTTTAGCCATATTGGCAATTATGTTGATTTCAACATCGATTGTTTCTGTGTACAGCATTACTTCGGCGCAGGACTTGTACAAGCAGAAAATGAATGATGTATTTCGTGTCACAATCAGGGGAATGATTGGAATTCGTGAAGCGGAACTTGGAGTGATTCAAGCCAGGTGCACACGGCTTGCGCGAACTCCTAGGATTTTTGCGGCGCTACAACAAAACGATCGCGTCTTGCTGGCTGACGTGGCCTTCGACGAGCTTCGCGAATTTTTCCTGGCGCAAGGCGAAACCGCGGTTGGTAGGCGGCAGGCGGATTCATATTTATTTCTCAACGCCAACAATGAGGTGATTGCTCCGGGAACCGACCAGCCCAAACTTGACGACGCGGTGGTTGTGGCCGTGAAGCAGTTCAAGTCGCAGCCTGGCCCACCAACTCAGCGCATTGTGTATTTCGCCTTTGAGGAGCAAGCCTATGAAATGATCTGCACGCCCATTGACGATGTAGACGGCGAAGGTTTTTTAGGAACACTCGCATTGATTTTTGACTACGCCGCAACCAAGCCAATGCGTATGGCGGATGGCGGAGAAATGAAAAATGGGTTGTTGCTGGGAGCGCAGTTGTATGGCGGGCAAATGACGGAGCCGGAGAAGGTCGCCGCTAAGTTGAATGCCGCCATGGCTGTCGCATACGCCAATCGCATCGGCCAGACACCTTCAGCAAGTGGCGCAAATTTGCTAGAGCAGGGACAGCACGCTGGCGATACAGGCGTTGACCAAGCGGCACAAACGGAATTAGAAATCTCAATAGAAAACTCGGATTGGTTAACCCATGCGTACAATTTAGGTCAGCAAATCCCGCCAGTATATTTTGTGATGGCCGCAAGCTTGGCGCCACTGCAGAAAGAAATACGACAACTTGGCATTCAATATGTAGGCGCCGTGCTTATTGGCGCATGCGGCTCCATTGTGTTGGCGTATTTGGTGGCGCTTGGGTTAGCCAAACCAATCAAACAACTTTCAATTTTATCAAGCAAGGTTGCCGGCGGCGACTATACGGGGCGAATCACCGTGAATCGGCGCGACGAACTAGGTGTGTTAGGCGAGCGCTTTAACAATATGTGCGAGGGTCTTGCGCTGCGTGACAAATATCGCGGCGTGCTTGACGCCGTGACAGATCGGACCGTGACGGATCAATTGTTATCTGGCACGCTTGATGTCAGCGCAAAGGCGGCGCCAGTTGCCGTGTTATTCGCTGATATTCGTGGCTTCACTCCGCTCACTAATCGCCTTACGCCAAACGAAATTGTGGCGGTCTTAAACGACCACATGAGCGCCATGACCGATGTGATTTATAGCCACGGCGGAGTGGTGGACAAATTTGTGGGCGACATGGTCATGGCCATCTTTGGCGCGCCAAATAGCAAACCCGATGACGCCGCGCGCGCCGCCGCGTGCGCCTTGGATATGTTGCGAGTGCGACAACAGTTAAATCAAGACTCCAAACATCCATTTGAAATTGGAATTGGCGTGGCCTTTGGGGTGATCATTGTGGGCTGCATGGGTTCCAAGAAGCGCTTGAATTACACGGTGCTTGGCGAGCGCGTGAATCTTGCGGCCCGATTATGTTCCATGGCGCCAGCGAATACGCTTTACATTGATCAAGGTGTGCGGCAATATTTAGATAGCACATTTATTGTCACAAATTTGCCGCCGTTGAAAGTCAAAGGTTTTGACAATCCAGTGCAAGCGTTTGAATTGAGCGTTGATAAAAATCAATCAGTGGGAGCGCCAATATGAACCAGAAAGTGCTCGCGTTGCTTCTGTGCGCAAGCTCCGCGCGCGCTGCGCAAGTTGCGGCAGTTGTTCCCTCGCCAACAAGTTCGCAGACTGCTAGCGCGCAATCTGCCGCTGCGCCAACGACTTTGACTGGCACCCCTTCAACGACCGCGCAAATTGTGGCGGCGGAGTCGGCGGTTGCGCAAATAAACACACCTACGGATACGGGCGATCCTATGGAATCATTCATTGAGCGCTTGCGAGAGCTTCAATCCTTTGGCACGGAGGATGGACAAATTAGTTTCAACGCCGAGATGTGGTTGACATTGGATTACATGGTGTTCAGTACGCCGCCTCCCGGATTTATTCAGACCAGCAACGGGCAAATTTTTGCGCCAGTTTTAAGTGGGTTGTTCACATTGGATATTTCCAAGCACCTTGAATTTGTGTTCTTGGGATTGGTCAACCGTGGCTTTGATCCCACCGAAACATCCGTTCAGTCGCAACCGGCGGAGTATTACGCGCAAGTCACGCCATTTGATACTCCAGTGTTGAATTTCAAAGGCGGAAAGTTCCAGACCGCGTTTGGTCAATGGACGAACAGGCATTTCTCCACGCAGAACTCGCTTATCAACGCCCCCGTGATGTATGGACAAATGACTTCCATTACGGATGGCAACGACGGCGCGGGCATCGCGCCCAACACAACATCCATGGTGGCCAGAAAAAATTCAGCGCCTCCTGTCACGAAATGGATCCCAATTGTGTGGGGACCAAGTTACGCCAGTGGCTTTCAACTGAACGGCACGGTGGGAACTCTGCAACAACTTGATTGGGCATTTGAAATGAAGAACGCCTCGCTTTCCAGTCGGCCCCAAGAGTGGGACTTGTGGAACCGCGGATTTAATTATCCAACCTTCACGGGGCGCGCGGGATTTCGTCCTGATGCCGCGTGGAATATTGGAGTGAGTGGAAGCAGTGGTTCATATATAAGTCAGGCGGCGTATGATCGTTTTTCAACCACAAGCAAAGCGGGTTCTTCCATTAGCGAATCGCGTCAAAATGTGGTGGGCACGGATATTTCCTATGCGCATGGACCGCTTGAATTTTGGAGCGAATTTGCGTGGAGTCAATATGAGGTTCCAGATGCGAGTGTTGGCAAGGCGGTTGGTAACATTAGTGCGTACAGCTATTTCATAGAAAGCAAATGGAAGTTTATGCCGCAATTTTGGCTTTCGGGGCGCTGGAATCAGCAGTTGTATTCCAATGTCACTCCAGCAACTGGTCCAGGAGCTGGTTCTGAAACCTCTTGGTACAACAATTTGTGGCGCGTTGACGCGTGTCTTGGTTTCAAGATCAATCGCTTCACGCAATTCAAGGTGCAGTACAGCTACACCGAGGAGGCGGGCACAATTGATCCAGGACAAAACCTCTTCGCGGTCGAACTTGTTATACAGTTCTAGTGTGAAAAAAATACTGCACATTGTGGCTTTCGTTTTAGTGGCAAGTTGCGCCGCTGAGCCCGAAAAAGTCTCTAGCACCATACTGCTTGGTTCGTGGAAAAGTGATTTTGACTCAACCACATTGACTTGCGAGGACACAGGGTTATTCACTTTGTCATTTACTGGCCCCAAGACCCGCGCCATTGTGGGCGATTACACTTTCGATGGGAAAATAGTCACGTTTCGAAATCGCCCTGAGACCAAATTATGTGTGGATGAAACCGGCGTGTATGAAATTAAGATCAATGGCGCGCAGTTCATCGCGCGCAAAGTGAAAGACTTTTGCCCGTTGCGTGAAAAGCAAATGGATTATTCTTGGACGCGCGTGAAAGCGGCGGGAGATGGCGCGTTGGGCATTCCATCGGCGCCAAAGTAAAAATTTTTGGCTCTTTCAATGGGCGCAAGAAATTCAACAAGCGTTCGATACCTTGACCACTTTTCACCTATGTCTGCGCGCCGCTGCTTAAAAATCAAAGCTAGACTTTGCACATGCAAGGACGCACACTTTTACTAGATCCACGGCTGAACAAAGCCACCGCATTTAACGAGGCGGAGCGCGAAAAATTGGGCTTGATTGGATTGCTTCCCGATGGAGTGGAGACCAGCGCAACCCATATTCACCGCGTGAACATGCAACTGAGTCATTGCACATCGCAGTTGGAAAAATATGTGTATTTAAGCGAGTTGGCCGACCGCAACGAGCGCCTGTTCTACATGCTGCTGCGCGCGGAGCCGGAAATGTTGATGCCAATCGTGTACACGCCAACCGTGGGCGAAGCGTGTCAACAATTTGGACACATCATGCGCAGGCCACGTGGCTTGTATGTCAGTTTAAAGCGACGCGGGAAAATAAAGGATGTCTTGCGGAATTGGCCGGAAAAAGATGTGCGCTTTATTGTTGTCACCGACGGCGAGCGCATTCATGGCCTGGGTGATCAAGGCGTGTGCGGCATGGGAATTCCCATTGGAAAGTTGGCGCTGTATGCCGGCCTTGGTGGCGTACCGCCCAGTGTCACGCTGCCAGTCACCCTGGATGTTGGAACCAACAACGAGGCGTTTCTGGAAGATCCGTTGTATCCCGGGTTAAGGCAACGAAGAATCACGGGCGATGAATACACGGCATTCGTGGATGAATTTGTTGACGCGGTGCAAGAAGTCTTTCCGCATTGCTGCATTCAATTTGAGGATTTCACCAACAAGACCGCCATTCCGTTGCTGGAGCGCCATCGCAACCGCGTGTGTTGTTTCAACGACGACATTCAAGGCACGGCCGCCGTGGCGGTGGCTGGATTGTTCGGCGCGTGCCGCATTATGAAAAACAAAGTGCGCGATCAATGCCTGCTGTTCTATGGAGCCGGCAGCGCTGCGATTGGCATTGCGGATTTGTGCGTGCTGCAAATGACACGCGAAGGTTTGCCAGAGGCTCAGGCGCTCGGGCGCTGCTTCTTGATGAACTCAAAGGGGCTTGTCACGGCGGATTCCGTGGGGTTAAGTGATCAGCAACGGCGTTACGCGCACGCCAATGCTCCCACGAAAGATTTGTTGCATGTGGTGGACATGGTGAAACCAACTGCGTTGATTGGTGTGAGCACCATCGCCAACGCATTTACGCCCGCCGTTATCGCCGCCATGGCGAAATTAAATTCGCGGCCGATTTTATTTCCATATTCCAATCCCACCAGCAAGAGTGAGTGCACGGCCAAGGACGCTATTGAACACTCTCAAGGCCGCGCGATTTTTGCTGCGGGTAGTCCATTTCCGCCATTGCATTATCACGGCAAACTCTTTGTGCCGGGGCAGGGCAACAATGTTTACATTTATCCAGCTGTTGGGTTGGCCGTATACGCCACGGAGGCCAAGCGCGTGACCGACGATATGTTTCTGCGCGCCGCCGAAAGTTTGGCGGCGCAAGTGACCGAGGAAGATTTAAATGTTGGATTGATCTATCCGCCAATTGGTGAAATTCATGCAACGCTGATTCAGGAGGCGGTGGATGTGGCCACCTTGATTTTTGAACAAGGTCTGGCTGGCGTGGCGAGGCCCAACGATATTGACGCGTTTGTGCGCGCCAAGATTTACAACCCCGCGTATTAAATTGTCTGAGCCATGTGCGCGTGATGAGCGCAATTGATCCATTGTCAATTGCAAAGAACCGAAGCGTTTGAACAGAATTGATTACTTTTGAGGCTCGCGAAACGCCAGTAAACGCAAGCCATTGATGACCACCGCAACAGTGCTGCCTTCGTGCATGATCACGGCAAGTGTGGTGCCAATCAGGCCGCTTAAAGTAAGTGGGATCAGAATAAAAACCATGCCCATACTGACAGCCACATTTTGACGGATCACCTTGCGGGCAAATCGGGCCAGACGAATCGTAAATGGTATGCGCTGTAAATCATCGGCCATAAGCGCAATGTCAGCGGCCTCAAGCGCTACATCCGTGCCGCCGCGGCCCATTGCAATTCCAACCGTGGCCATAGCCAACGCGGGCGCGTCATTCACGCCGTCGCCCACCATTGCAATCGCATGATATTTTTCAAGCAGCGATTTCACGCGCTCGATTTTATCCTGCGGTAAAAGTTCAGCCTCTATTTCGTCTACGCCTACATCGTTAGCTATGGCTTGCGCCACCCCTTCGCGATCACCCGTGAGCATGATCACGGGGCGCACATTCAGCGCATGCAACGAGCGGATGGCTTGGGCAGCCTCGGCGCGTGGGCGATCCGTCAGCGCAATAAAGCCCAGCACTTTTTCTTGGGAACTCAATACGACAACCGTGTTGCCACTGGCATCGTGTTGCGCCAAAGCGGTTTCCATTTTTTCATTGAGTATGGCGCCTCGTTCGCGCATAAGGCGCGCAGAACCAACCTCTATGGTCTTTCCGTTCACGGTGCCCGTAACGCCCTTGCCTTGAATGGCACTTACATTCTCGGCCGCCGCAACATGAATGTCTTTCGCCTGCGCGGCGCGCACAATCGCCTTGGCAATTGGATGTTCGCTGCGTTGCTCAATGGCGCTGGCGGTTTTAAAAAGTTGGCGCTCGCTCACGCCATCCGCCGTGAAAATGCCAACAATCTGCGGACGGCCATTGGTGAGCGTGCCGGTTTTATCCATGGCGATCGCGCGAATAATGGCCAGCCCCTCCAAGTGCAGTCCTCCCTTGATCAGCACACCCGATCGCGCCGCGCGCGCCACGCCAGAAAGAACAGCGGCGGGGGTGCTAATGGCAAGCGCACACGGACTTGCGCCCACAAGCATGGCAATAGCGCGCAAAAGTGATTCATCAAATGTCAGCCAGCCAAAATAATATGGAACAACAAGCGCCAAAATAGTGCCCACAACCACGCAAGGAACATAGATGCGTGTAAACGCCTCGGCGGCGCGCTGTGTGTGTCCCTTCTGTTGCTGCGCCTCCTCCACCAAAAGAATCATCCGCGCCATGGTGGATTGGGAACTTGGCCGCGATACGCAAATCTCCAGGCTGCCGTCGCCATTCACGGTTCCGGCGAAGACTTCATCGCTCACTTCTTTTGCAACTGGCACGCTTTCACCAGTGATGGGACTTTGATCGATACTGCCGCTACCCGCCAAAATATTTCCATCAGCGGGCAGTCGCTCGCCAGGGCGCACCACCACGACATCGCCCACTACAAGTTGATCAACCGCAATTTCAATTTCTTGCGCGCCGCGCTTTACATTTGCAAACTTTGGAGCCAACTTGCCAAGTGCGCGTATGGCCTTGCGCGACTGGCCCATGGCGTAATGTTCAAGCGCATTTCCCAGCGAAAAAAGAAAGAGCAAAAGCCCGCCGTCAATGCCCTCGCCAATCCACGCAGCGGCGATCGCGGCCACCACCATGAGAAAGTCAATATCCAGCCGCGCTTTGAATGCCATGCGCAAGCCATCCAGAAACGCGTTCCAGCCGGCCACCACATACACCACCGTCAAGCACACAAGCGCCACGCCATCATTGGTCACGCTCCATTTGCTTGGCAGGCACCAACGCAACAACGCATTGTCATTGACCACAATCCAGCCACGCTGCAAACTCCATGCAAGTATTAAAAAAATCCCAGCAACACATGGAATCAATAATTGATTACGCCACCACGCTGGCTCGACCTCCAATGCATTCACTTGGTCGACCTTGGATGATTGCGCGTCGCTCATGACATGAAGATAGCCGCGAATGTTTCCATAGTCCGCGCTCGCCGTGCAAAGCCTCTCGAAAAATGAAAACTATTTTTGTTGTGCGCGTGGATCATGCAATCCATAGAGCGCTCAAAATTTTTTGACAAAGCCCGTGAAAGAAGCAAGTGTTTGGTTAGAATGATCACATGGACGCATTTGAATTTTTACCGCCAACGCCCAGCGATTTGGGCGACCGAGAAATTGAGCGCGAAAGCGACGCACTGGATGGCGTGCGCGTTGCGTTGCTTGTGACTGGCGGAATAGCCGCCATGAAGACGCCGTTTCTGGCGCGCGCGCTTCGCCGCCATGGAGCCAGCGTGACCGCATTTTGCACGGAGGAAGCGCTGCGCTATGTGGCGCTTGACGCCTTGGCGTGGAGCACAACTTCGCCTGTCATCACCAAACTTTCCGCCAGCGCGGAGCATCTCAGCGACAATGCTCCATTTGATGTGTACTTGGTTGCGCCCGCCACCGCCGCCAGCATTGGACGCATGGCGCATGGCATAGCCGAGGGCGCGGTCGGCGCAACACTGGCCGCGGCGATTGGTCGAATGGAGCAAGGCAGAGCCAAGGTGTTGGTTGCCCCAACCATGCACGGCAGCATGCACAATTCTATTTTGGTCAAGGCGCTTCAAGAATTGCACGGCATTGGAGTGCGAATTATTCCGCCACGCGACGCCTATGGAAAGCATAATTTGCCCGAGGATTCAGCCTTAGTCAAAGAAGTCACGGACGCGGTCATGGCTTTGAAGGCTCGGCGCTGATTTTCATGTGGCATTTTTTATTGCAATCTTATTTCTGTGACGCGCCGAAATACCCGAAAGGATTTTATTTATGTTCGCTTTGATATCTCTGGCGCTTTATGGCGCCTTGCGCCAAAATATTTCATGTGTAGTCCGACTCACCGTGTGCGTAATGTTGACACAGTTGATGTTTTGTCAGGCGCAAACAGCAACGCCCGCGGCAACGGCAACGCCCGCGGCAAC
>SYAC01000047.1 GCA_005787685.1 Planctomycetia bacterium | reverse complement strand
GCTGGATCACCTCCTTTCTATAGGATTTTATAGACGTCTGTCTGAGAGCGATCTCAGCTGACGCGATCCGTTCACACATTTCTCGCCCGTCAAAGTGGGGTAACCCATAGCGACGGATATTTCTAAGGCAACTTAGAACCAAGGCGTCCAAACGTTCATTTCAAAAGAAATTCATCCGGTATTCAGCAATGAATACCGGCTGTTTGAACACCCCGATCTCGTGTCGGGGTGTTCTTTTTTTATCCTGTGTTTTGTATTTCAATTGTGCTTTTTTTTGGTTGTGTATCCAATCTGTTCTGTTCTGCGCCGCAGTCAATTGCGCATTTGTTGTACAACTCGTTTGTGAGTGAAAGTTTGAAAGAATCTTTGCCGGTGCAAACCGCCGCGCGCGCAACGCCGTGGCTTGCGGTCACGGTTGCCGCGCTTGGCTACTTTGTGGACTTGTATGACTTGGTGATCTTCAGCGTGGTGCGTGTGGCCAGTTTGGGCGCGGGAGGTTTGGGATTGTTGCCGGCGGATCCAAGCACTGCGCTCACGGGGTGGGAGCGCATACGGCATTTATTTCAAGTGACCTTTGGGTATGCAACAGGGGACATCACCAGCGCCGGTGTTGCCATATTGAACGCGCAACTTGTTGGCATGGTGCTGGGCGGATTCGCCTGGGGAATGTTGGGCGATCGCCGAGGTCGACTGACGATATTGTTTGGCTCGATCGCGCTGTATTCCACTGCCAATGTGTTGACCGGCTTCGTGAGCAGCGTTCCTATGTACGCGGCGTTGCGGTTTGTGGCTGGATTTGGTTTGGCTGGCGAGTTGGGCGCGGGCGTGACGCTGGTCAGCGAATTGATGGGAAAAAAACATCGGGGCTGGGGCACCATGATCATCGCCTTCGCTGGAATGTTTGGGCCGATTGCGGCCAGTGTTGTGGGAGCCAATGTTCAGTGGCGCAACGCCTACATCATTGGTGGCGTGATGGGCTTCGCGCTTTTGGCGCTGCGAATTGGTGTGACCGAAAGCGGAATCTACGCGCGTACGGCGCGGCGAAACAACCGCCGTGGCGATCCGCGCATGTTGTTCTTTCCGCTTGAGCGCTTGCGCCGATTTGCGTGCGTGGTGCTGCTGGGCACGCCCATTTGGTTTGTGGGTGGAATTATCTTTGTGTTCGCGCCAGAGCTCGCGCGGGGTCTTGGCCTCAGCGAGCCAGTGCGACCGCCCACGGTGATCCTGTGCGGATACGCGGGCGCGGCCGTTGGCGATTTGATCAGCAGCGCGTTGAGTCAATGGATGCAAAGTCGCCGAGCGGCCGTGGCGATATTTATTTTCTTGCTGGCTCTTTCAATTGCGGGGCTGTTGATCTTTGGCGGTCGCAGCGCGTTCGCATTTTACGCTTGGACATTCGCGGCGGGAATTGCCACGGGATATTGGGCGGTATTTGTCACCATCGCGGGCGAATCGTTTGGCACAAACTTGCGCGCCACTGCGGCCACCACCGCGCCCAATCTTGTGCGCGGCGCGGCTGTGATCATGGTGACGGCTTGGGAATTATTAACGCCAGGATCCGGCATGATTGGCGCGGCGGCAGCGGTGGCGTGCGTGGTTGTTGCGCTGGGGTTGATCGCAGTTTGGGCGCTTCCTGAACCATTTAAGCATGATTTGGATTACGAGGAGGTGTGATAGCCATGCGTGCCGCAGACACACAGCGCTTGATTCTTTGGCTCTGGGCGATGAAGCGCGACGCCTCACATGCGATGCGAGTGTCAAAATATATGAAAAGTCAATCTCAGGTTTGATTTGATTTTATTTGCATTGCCAACCAATGTGGTCGATACTGTTGGCATGTATCCAAGCACTCCGCAGGGGTCTAATTTCAATTTGACCAAGCGCAAACAGTATGAGCGTGTTCTCAATCCCATGAATTGGCTGCGTAATCGCTGCTTGCCGTTGTTCATTGGATTGGTGACATTGCTTTGGTTGTTTCCCTACTTTGTTGACGCAAATACGCAGGTCATGCTGGTTGGACTCAGCATGTTCGCGTTTCTTCCGGCGGTTGGCGTTGTTTCACTGGCTGGTAAACCCGGAATTATCATTTCAATTATGGCGCTCATTCTTACGGTCTTGGGCGCGATAACGATCGAACATCATGAAATCTCCAACGCCCTTATTGGGTGGTCAGGTGTATTCGTGTTGGGGTACTACGCGTACTCCACAATTCTTGTGGGACACGCGGTGTTTCGAAAGGAGGCAATGCAACCTGATCGTATTTACGGTGGCATCTCGGTGTATTTATTGATTGGAATTGTCTTTGGAGTGATTCACCACCGCATCAATGAGCAAACGCCTGGGGCATATCAGTCCAACATGAATGGCGCGCTGCCAGGACAGGTCTTCATGTGGCATGACTTTATTTATTTTAGTTTTTCCACGCTCACCACCATTGGCTACGGCGACCTTGTTCCCATATCCCCGCGAGCGCGCAGCACGGCTTTGTTCGAGGGAGTCATTGGCGTTCTCTATCCAGCCATTTTGATCGCAAAACTTGTGAATTGGCCAACGACCATTTCACAAATAGATTCAAATAAAAATAATTGATGGAGTGCCAAATTGAAATTGCGAGTGATGCGATTTGTAATTAGTCGTTGAAGCCCTGAACGCCACTTGCGCCACCGTAGGTGAGCATGCCTGCGCCATTGTTCAGAAATGGATTCCAAGTAGTAGGAACGCCACCACCACTGCCTGGCCCAACCCGTGAATTCGGATTGATGTTGTTGTTTGCATAGGTATACATGCCTCCAGAGCTGCTATTGCTATTGTTGTTCATGGCGTTCATGCTCGCCGCGGATGGAGCAAGCTTGGCGGGGTTTTGATAAGTTTGTTGGGCATATCCAGCGATCGTGTTACCAATTGGTTGCCCATCGCTGGTGTAGTGATAGTGATAATGCACATGATTTAATGCTTCCCCTTCCATTGATGTTGAATTCACAATACCTCCCGAGTTGTTGTAGCCGGCATTCTTTGGAATTCCATATCCAGGCTGGCCTGAAGACCCTGCATTTTGATTATTTTGGAATTGGCTGTTTGGAATAGATGTATTGACATTCAAAGGATTATTCCCAACTTGGCCGTTGGCGGGTTCCTGCGGTTGAGTATTTTGTACTGGTGCTACAGCACGTGTTTGCGCTGGGTTGGGTTGGACCGGTGTTACGGCTGGAGCTGCGACTGGCTTCGCGGGAGCGGCAGTCGGTTTCGCTTGTGTCGCAGCAGGAGATTGAGTGCTTGGAATGACGGGCGTGCTTTGCGCCAATACGGCGAAGGTTGTCATGCTCAGTAATCCAATCGATGCGGCGATGGAGACTTTTGAAAGACGGTATGTGAATATTGCGTTCATGATAATTCCTCTCAGGCTTATGGTATCCATTGAAGCAGTTCTATTCACCGAAAATTGTATGGAATTCAAGGCTCATATAAAATTCGCTTCATTTGTGGATACTCTGTAGGTCCTCAAACTCATTACAAGGATTTTACCCATGTCTATCGCTACTCCACTGGTCAACTCAAGCACGTTTGCTGGAACTCCCGGCGATGTCCCTTCGATCGACGCTCTTGCCATAAACACCATTCGCACGCTTTCCATGGACGCGGTGCAAGCCGCTAATAGTGGTCACCCCGGAACTCCCATGGCTTTGGCGCCCGTTGGCTACGCACTGTGGCAAAATATTTTGAAGTTTGATCCCGCGGATCCCTTGTGGCCTAACCGCGACCGCTTTGTGTTGAGCAACGGACATGCGTGCATGTTGATCTACAGCTTGCTGCATTTGTCGCGCACGCAAGCAGTAGACAAGAGCGGCAAACTCACTGGAAAGCCCGCGGTTTCCATTGATGCCATCAAGGCGTTTCGGCAATTGGACAGTTTGTGCCCTGGACATCCCGAGCATGGCTGGACAAGTGGTTTGGAAACAACCACGGGGCCACTTGGACAAGGCTTGGCTAATTCAGTTGGAATGGCCATGGCGCAAAAATGGTTGGCCGCCACTTTCAATCGCCCTGGTTTCGAGATTTTTAATTTTCGCACTTACGCGATTTGTGGTGACGGCTGCATGATGGAGGGGGTGAGCGGCGAGGCCGGCAGCATGGCGGGCCATTTGCAATTGGACAACTTGGTTTGGATCTACGACAACAATCACATCACTATTGAAGGCAAAACGGATCTTGCGTACAGCGATGATCCAAGCACGCGCTACCTGGGTTACGGATGGAATGTTTTGCGCGTGGGCGATGCCAATGATGTGGACGCCATGGTGCGCGCCCTTGGAGTTGCTGCGCAGACTAAGGGGCGGCCAACTTTGATTGTTGTTGACAGCCACATTGGATTTGGCAGCGAGCGGCAAGACACCAGTGCCGCGCACGGCGAGCCACTGGGCGAGGATTTAATTCGCAAGACCAAGAAGTTGTATGGCTGGCCAGAAGACGCCAAGTTTTTGGTGCCAGATGGCGTGATGCAGCGCTTTAGCGATGGCGTGGGCAAAAACGGAAAGGACGCTAATGCCGCGTGGAAGACCATGTTTTCCAATTACAGCAAGCAATTTCCAGAGTTGGCCGTGCAGTTGCAACACATGTGGAAGCATGAATTGCCCGCGGGTTGGGATTCGGAAATTCCAGTTTTCCCGGCTGATGCCAAGGGCATGGCCAGCCGCGTGTCGGGTGGAAAAGTGTTGAACGCCATCGCCAAAAAAGTTCCTTGGATGATCGGTGGCTCCGCGGATTTAACGCCAAGCACCAAGACCGGCATTGATGGCAACGCCGGAAGTTTTCAGCCTGGAAGTTATGGCGGACGCAATTTGCATTTTGGAATTCGCGAGCATGCCATGGGAGCCATTTGCAATGGACTTGCGTTAAGCGGCTTGCGGCCATTTGGCAGCGGGTTCATGATCTTCACCGATTACATGCGCGGCTCCATGCGCTTAAGCGTATTCATGGAAATGCCCGTGACCTATGTATTCACGCATGATTCCATTGGCGTTGGCGAAGATGGTCCAACCCATCAGCCGATTGAGCAGCTGCCTGGCTTGCGCGCGGTGCCTGGGTTGCTTGTGTTCCGACCGGCCGACGCCAATGAAACCGCGGAGTGTTGGCGCGCGGCCATGACCCATGGCCACGCCACCAGTGTGTTGTCGTTGACACGCCAAGATTTGCCAACGATTGATCGCACCGTGTATGGCAAGGCCAATGGTTGCGCCAAGGGCGCGTATGTGGTGAGCGAGGCGAAAGGTGGGGATGCGCAGGCCATTTTGATAGGCACTGGAAGCGAAGTGAATTTGTGCTTGCAAGCGCAGGATTTACTGGCGAAAGAGGGGGTTCGCACGCGCGTGGTGAGCATGCCGTGTTGGCAATTGTTTGAAAAGCAAGATCAGGCATATCGGGATTCCGTGTTGCCGCCAAAGATGCGCGTGCGCATAGCGGTGGAAATGGCAAGCCCGCTTGGCTGGGAGCGTTGGGTTGGTCTTGATGGCGCGATTGTTGGAATGAATTCATTTGGGGCCAGCGCGCCGTTGAAGCACCTGCTGAAGAAATTTGGATTTGAACCCGAGCCTATTGCCGCCGTGGTACGAGCCACCATCGCAAAGAATGCCGCTGGAGCCGCACGATGAACATTGTGATGGCATCGGACCACGCGGGCTTTGAGTTGAAAGAGTCGCTGAAGAAGTTGGTGGCTTCGCTTGGCCACACCGTGAACGATGTGGGCGCGCATGCCTACGACAGCGAAGATGATTACCCGGATTTTGCGTTGGCGCTGAGCAAAGTAATTTTGGCGGGCAAGGCCGACCGTGGAATTTTATTATGTGGCTCCGGGATTGGTGCCAGTGTTGCCGCCAACAAAATTAAGGGCATTCGCGCTGGCAACTGCGAGGATTATTATTCCGCGCATCAAGGTGTGGAACATGACGCCATGAATGTGCTTGTGCTTGGCGGACGCATTGTTGGCGCGGCGTTGGCCGAGGACATGGTGCGCGGATATTTAGCGGCCAATTTCAGCGGGGAGCCACGCCACATGCGCCGATTAAATAAAGTAAAAGCCATTGAACAGGGCTCGCTATAGGTCGGGCAACACACTGGTTCTTTGATTAACATTCTTTCACGATATTTGTCTAGTTTATTTGTCCACTTCTTTCGTCCACTTCTAGGAGACACTCATGCAGGTTCGATCAAAGCGTTTGGTTGGAATGTTCGCGGCACTGTGCGCTTGTTCATTGGCGTCATTTGGCAATACCCAAGGTGGCGGCACGGTCGCAGCGGCTGGTGATATGGATTACTCGATACTTCCGCCAGATCCAAAGACGCTGGAAGTGGAGCTTGGAACATTTCAGTTAGACGCTGTGGCCGCAATGAAATTGGCTGCTGAAGCCTCTGGCGGCAAAGTCATGTCAATGCGCATAGTCAAGAGCTCGGACAAAGTTGATTACGAAATTCTTTGCTTCGCAAACGGATTACCAGTGCGCGTGTTGATTGACGCCAAGACTAGTCAAATGAGTATTCCAAAGTTGGACGCGCTTGCCGCTGTCGTTGCGGCGGTGGCAAAGGTGCCAGGCAAAGTTGGCAATGTGGACAGTGATTTACTTGCCGATCCACCAACATGGAAAGTGTCGGTGTTCGCTGGCGGTAAAAGCCATCTTGTGAGCGTGAACGCGGTTGATGGAACGATTGTGTCCGATCAAGTGGCAGCGCAATTGCCTGGCGACGCCACGGAATCCCCAATGCAAGGGGACTTTGGCGGCGTGCAATGGATTGTCCTTCAAGAAGGAACGGGCGCCTCGCCAAAGGGACCCGATTCAATGGTGAAGGTGAATTACAGCGGCTATCTGGTGGACGGAAAGAAATTTGACAGCAGTATTGATCGCGGTAAACCAATTGAATTTCGCCTAGATCGTGTGATTAAAGGTTGGACCCAAGGCGTGCAGCCCATGAAGATTGGCGAGAAGCGCAAGTTGATTATTCCATGGAGTTTGGCGTACGGAGAGCAAGGTCGTCCCCCAGTGATTCCGCCAAAGGCCACTTTGATTTTTGATGTTGAGTTGGTTGACGCCGACATGGCGCCACCTACACCAAAAAATCCTATGCCCATAGCGCCACCAACAACCCCACCAACTGGCGCACCGGCTGGCGCAGTGACACCGCCACCAAATGGTGGCGGCTAAATACATGTCGCGTTTGGGCACATTTATTCTTGGCGTGCCGCTGATGTTGTTGGTGGCTTGTGGAAGAACCCCGGATTCCAAACCGATCGTTGTCCCCAAAGCGGTTGGGCATCGCGAAAGCATATATGGGAAATCAATGGATCAAGCCGAGGCGTTGAAGGAAAAAGTGGCGGACTACAACGCAAATTTGGAGCAAGCTATTGATCAAGGCACCAACGCGCAGCCGCCGCCAAAGAAACCTTCGGGCGCCCAATCAGCGCCGCCGGCGTCAACTCCTTAGGTTAGGCCAAACGATTTGGATTCAGTCCTTCAAGTTCTTTAGACACAAAGATTCCGTCCTTGCGGATCACTTCGCCGTCAAACGAAATTGTGCCTCCACCATATTCAGGCCGTTGAATGCAGACTAAATCCCAGTGAATGTCGCTCTTGTTGCCGTTGTCCGTTTCCTCATAGCAACGGCCAGGCGTGAAGTGGAAACTACCGGCGATTTTTTCGTCAAACAGAATATCTTTCATAGGTTCCAGAATGTGCGGATTAAAACCAATGGCGAACTCGCCCACATAGCGCGCACCCTCGTCGGTGTTGAATATGCTTTCAAGTAACGCCTTGTCGCCAGAGGCGCAATCGGTCTTGACAATCTTGCCTTTGGAAAATTCAAGACGAATGTTTTCGAAACTATTTCCATTATGCAGCGTGGGCGTGTTGTACTGCAGCACGCCCTCAATACTGTCGCGCACCGGCGCGGTGAAGACCTCGCCGTCTGGAATATTACGGTCACCGCAGCAGGGGACAACGCCAATGTTCTGAATACTGAATCGCAGATCGGTGGCGCCAGGACCCTGTATATGCACCTTGTCGGTGCGTTGCATGCGCTTCACCAATGGCTGGGCCGCGCGATCCATGGCGGCGTAGTCCAATGTGCATACGCGGAAATAAAAGTCCTCAAAGTCTTGCGTGCTCGTTTGAGCAAGTTGCGCCATGCTTGCAGTTGGCCAGCGCAAAACGCACCAGCGCGTGTGGTTGACGCGTTGGTCAAAGTGGACGGGTTTGGCGTACAAGCGGCCCAGTGATTTCATTTGCGCGTCGGGTATGCCGCGCATTTCGCTGGCGTTGTCGGCGCCGCGAACGCCAATGTAGCACTGCATTTTTTTCATGCGCTCAAGGTCATATTCGCCCCACACGCGCAGCGCGTCGTCCGCGCCTTGGTTGAGTACCCGCATGATTTGATTGCGACGCACACATACATGTGCGTGGCCTTTGGCCACTTTCGCCGCCTCACACAAGGCAACCGCGATTTCGTCGGGGCAATCGAATATCTCAACTAGAACATGCTCGCCCGCGGCCAGTTTGACGGAATGATGAATAAGAAGATCAGCCAGACGACGAATGCGTGGATCGGTCAACATGAACGCAAATGTAGCCTCAGATCGAAATAGCGTGGCAGCGGGGAGTGCGCCTTAGCTCATCATCAATAATAGAATCGATACATCTCCGCTATCGGTCGTGCCTGAATTATCTAGGTCGGTCTCGCCGCTTTCCCCATATGACAGAAGTATGTAAGAGATGTCGCCGCTGTCTAAGGTTCCACTTCGGTCAAAATCACCGTACATAATCTCAACATAGCCAGTGGATTCAATCAACGCGCCTGAAGTGAAGCCGTTCAAATTACGAACGCTGGCAAACTTTTGCGTTCCTTGATCTTGGAGCGCGTGTAAGCCAATCACACTGCCACCAGTAGCGATTTGTATTTGATTGCCAATGGATAGGCTACCGTTTGCGAATGTGTTTATTTCAATGACCTCAATAGAATCAGATTGACCACTGGTGTGGGCCACAGCCAAGCTGAATCCGCCATTGCGTCGGACTGCTGAGATTGCTTTACCTTGCACTGGCAGGCCTACGGAGATTCCGGTTGCCTGTGAAAGGCTAGCCAATCCATTTTGGTTAATCGTGCTGGTCAAGACGCATGACACGGGTCGAGTGGAGGCTGGAATATTGGCTGCAATGGAATTGCACGCGGCAAAAATATATTTTCTACCGTCACCCTCAATGTCATCTGCCAATGTGATAGATACAGGGACATAGGGCAATAATCTTGCCACACCGGGATACATTCCGTTGGGGGTCATTTTTACAACTTGAATGAATCCTAACGAATCGAGGTCAAAACTTTCGGCACTGGTGCTGCCAGCAGCGGTGACGTCGCTTAGATCATCATCATCGATGTCGCTGCCGTGAACCGTACGGGGCACGCTGTTGAGAGGGGTGCTTTGCGAGTACGAATTGTCGCCCGACACGGACTTCAAAAGGCCAAAGGTACCAAGCGCATTGAAATTGCTGTTATTGCTGTTGAGTTGGGTAGTCACCTCTACTCCCACAACGACGGTACCTACGCTGCTAGTGGGCATGTGTGGCGGCAAGGTACAAACGCAGGTTGGTAAAGTGTTTGGCTCAAGACTGTTCGTCCAAAGCAAGGTGCCGAAAGCGGTGTACAGCCGAATATAGCCGTTGCCACCTTGAGTATATGTGACGGCGATTTCGGGAGCGCTGTCGTTTATTACATTGCCCGCGGCGATGGCGTTGTATGTAGCATTCGCTGGCAGCGCAAAAGTACGAAGTTGCGTGAAGGTGCCGTCGCCCATCTCCTTCATAATTTGAACGGAGTTGCTTGAGCCAACAATAAGGTTGACAACATCATCCCTTTGATCGCTAGTAAAATCTGCGCTTGCGGATGCAAATGGAACACTGCTTAAATTGCTGGAGATGCTTGGCGCTGGCTCCACAATTGCCGAACGCATGCACAACAGTTGCAATGCATTTTGAGTCAAGACTTGTTTAAACGTGAGTCCGTTTGGCAGAGGTTGACCAAGCCAACGAATAGATGTGAACTTGTTGTTGTTGGGATCGAAGGCGCCTTGATAATTTGGATTTAAACTCATCAACGAGTACAGGTTGCCTTCAAGCGGAGTGGTGCTGTCGGTGCTGTAAATAAAGAGCGGGCCGCCAATACTGGCCAATCCGTCAGAATTCAGTTGCAGATCAATCAAGCTTTCTTCGCATGCTTCGCTTGTGCAGGTGGATTGGTTGAAATTGTTGCCATAAACATTCATAAAAGCAAAGGGGCTAGCGTTGGAACCGGCGCCGTAATTAAACGTCTGACCTTGCACCGTGATTTTGGATTGGCCGTGATATATGCTGGGAAATGCATGAAGATCGAGTTGGCCGCCGAAAGAAGCGGAGCCTACGAAGGAAAGATTTCCCCAGGCATCAAGGAATGAACCAGGTTGGAATACAGTGCCGCTGCCACCATACGAAACGATCGAGTTTTGCGCATAGTCGAACTCGCCATCCATATTGCTGCCAAGTGATAACCAAATGCCGTCCCCAAAAGTGAGACCACCTTGTAAGTCCTGAATGGAACTATTGAGCAGTTCAATGTGACGTGAGCCACCAGTTGCGTCACCTTTGGAGATGGCACGTGTTTTTAGGACTGAGTTATTCAGTTTGAAGTCGATTTGACTTGATCCAATGGTGGCAAGTTCAATACGGTTTGAAAAAATGGATGTGTCATTGATATTCCATGTCGCGTGATCGGATTCAAAGATCAATGGCAGTGTGTCATTAGGCGCGCCATTATAAATGTTGGAGTACGGACCGGAAATATTGACGCTGTAAGGCTGGTACGGGCCAGCGCCAGGCCTAAACGCAATGAGACCGCCGTAGACCGTGAGGCTGTGGCTATTTAAATTAAGCGATAAGCCTGGATACCAATTGCTGGAACCAGTGCTGAGCTCCAAGGTTTTCACCGAGTTGTCGCAACCGAATTCGATTTGTGGATTGCCAGTAATAAAGGCAGTCGTGTTATAGCCAGGTATACCAGCGCTCCAGTTGGCTGGATTTTCAAATTTGTTGGTGATATTTGGAAAGAGCCACATTGATGTGGCCGCGCCAGGTTCGTCGGCGTTGAGTGTTCCGTTGGCATCGACGTCGCAGGGATCAATGATTGCAACCCCAACGGCCACAGTGTGGTACGAACCAGCGCCGATGGCTGTAACGCCGCTTGTGGCAGAGGTAGGAATAGTGCATTGACCGTCGTAGTTGTAACCCCAAGCAAGAACGGCACCATCTCTTAGAGCCACAGTGTGATTGCTACCGCCCGCGATGGCGGTAACGCCAGTGAGCGTGACGCCATTGATTTTGACAGCAGTACCATTTGCATTTGTAGTGATTGCCGCACCAGCCGAGTTGGTTCCAAGACATTGACCGTAAGAGTTGTCACCCCAACCAATCACATGACCACTGTCTTTTAAAGCGATGGTGTGGTTAGTTCCGCAGGCGATTTCGGTTATACCGGAAGTGGCTGAATTTGGAATGGTGCGTTGGTCGTAAAAGTTGTTGCCCCAAACAAGAACTGCGCCAGCTTTAAGCGCGGCGCTGTGGTCTTTACCGCCGGCGACGCTAGTAACTCCAAATCCCGTTTGAGTTCCTTCAAGGTTGCATTGACCGTAGTTGTTCAGTCCGAAAGCAAAAACAGAACCGTTTTTTACAATCAGGCTGTGGTAATTGCCCGCCGCAACAGCACTAATACCTGAGTTTGCAATTGAAGTAGGTAAGTTGCATTGACCGAAGTAGTTGTAACCCCAAGCAACAAGTGAACCACTTCGAACAAGAGCGAGAGAGTGGTACATGCCGGCCGCAATATTGGTAACGCTGGAGCTGACGCTATTTGGAACGCTGGTCTGACTGTAATAGTTGTCGCCCCAAGCAAGCACGCCACCATCTTTAATGGCAAGCGTGTGCAGGTAACCGCCGGTGATCGCGGTCACGTTGGACTTGGCAGTGTTTGGAACAGTGGCCTGACCGGAGCTGTTAAAACCCCAAGCTAAAGCGCCGCCGCCAGCAAGCGTGCTAGAAGTGAGCGTGCATAAAGTCGCAAAAATCGCGGTTACGCAGAATTTCATATTCAGAGCCTCGGGGTATAAAAACAACAGACTAGGCAAAGTTACCCCAGGAATCGATAATTTCAAATTTTATATCAGAATTCACCCGTTTTTTTGCCGATAACTATCTGCTCCAGAAGCAATTATGCGAGCAAATTGGGCTTAATGGCTTAATGGTTTGAGGGGCTTGAGGCTTGAGGCCGCTATTTTTTAGGCGTCAATTTCAAGGCAAAATGTGCGGCTACTTGCCCAAACTGCTCAATGGCGTGGGCAATGTGGGCGGGCGCGACATCAAGGTGCGTGACGGCGCGTAGGCGGGTGGGATCAAGCGGCAGGGTGCGGACGCCGCGTTGCTCCAGGGCTGCGGCAAATTGCGCGGCGGTTGCCAGCGCGGGATCAATGTGAATGAACACCATGTTGGATGGAATTGCGTTTGGTTGCGCATGCGGACGAAGGCCCGCGATGGTGCTAACGCCTTGGGCAAGTTGGCGCGCGTGTGTGTGGTCTTGCGCAAGGCGCGCAATGTTGTTGTCCAGCGCGTAGAGCGCGGCGCCCGCAAGCAAGCCACTTTGACGCATGCCGCCGCCAAACATTTTACGCAAGCGACGCGCGCGTTCAATTGTTTTTGTTGGGCCACACAGCGCGCTTCCCGCGGGACAACCAAGTCCTTTGGAAAAACACACGCTGATGGTGTCGGCGTGTTGCGTGAAGTCGAGCGGTTGGTAGTTGCCAGCCACGCACGCGTTCCACAAGCGCGCGCCGTCCACATGCACAATCAGTCCGTCGGCGCGGGCTTGCGCGCTAACGGATTTGAACGCATCAACGCTCCAGAATGTTCCGCCGCCACGGTTATGCGTGTTCTCCACCACCAACATGCGCGAGCGCGGAGCGTGAACGGAGTTGGGCCTGCGCGCGCCGGCGACATCTGCGGGCGAGAATATTCCGCCATCGCCATTCAGTGGCTGAATCATGCAACCGGAAAGCGCGGCGGGCGCGCCGGTTTCATAATGAATAATGTGGCTGTCATGGTGCGCGATAATTTCGTCGCCACTTTCGCACTGCGATTTAATGGCTAGTTGATTGGCCATGGTTCCGCTGGGCGTGAAGACCGCGGCTTCTTTGCCCAGCATGCGCGCTACGCGCTCCTCAAGTTTTTGCACCGTGGGTTCGTCGCCAAGAACGTCGTCACCCAAAGGTGCGGCGCGCATGGCGTGCCACATGGCCTCGGTGGGTTGCGTGACGGTGTCGGAGCGAAGGTCGGCGATGCGTTGGTGCGGGTTGGAATTCACGCACACACTTTACGAGGCAATGGCTTGCATGGCGAGCAGCGGTGATAAAAATTGAGCCGTGTGCGGGAGATTGGGACGCTGAACTTTGTTGTTGGGTGATTTTTAATTCTGTAGCGGCGCGATTGCGACTGCGCCGTCTTGAATTGGCGTAAGCGTGATGCCGCCCGCATTCTCAACTTGCAATTCATAGGTCTGTCCAGTGCAGACTGGCTTGTACACGGCCTCGCCTTGCGCCACACGCACATGTTCGCGCGCGGCGGCGTCAGGTTTGGTGGCGAGTGACCAAAAGTGTTTCCAAATGGCTTGCTCAAATTTTTGCTCGTCGCCCGCGGCGTAGCCATCGGGAATGCCGCCGGGTGTGTCAATGGGGAATCCATCTTTGGGATTCATGGAATCGGAATAGATGCGGCGCAGGAGCACAAGAGAACGGCCGCGCAGAAGGTCGCCGCCAACAACATCGTCTTGTGGAAAACGAACGGTCCACGCGTCCACAAATAGAGTCGAGCCAGGAATGGTGTAGGCACGCTTGCCAATTTCGCGGCCTTGCTCGTTGAGTTCGATGAAGTTCAAGGATGTTGAAATGGAATGTGGATCGAGTTTGGAAATGTCGCTGGGGGTGAGTGGTTTTTTTTGCGGATCGTTGGTGAGAAATTGTGATTGGATGTGGATGCGAGCGAGACGGCGCGTTTGCCCAAGCCGCTGCGCCATAAGCAGACGAAGTTCTATTTGTTTTTCTATTTCAACCTCCAGGCGCGCCACTTCGCGTTGCAGTTGAATTGTGCGCGTAATGGACAGAGCGAGCCACCCGCCGCCCACAAGTAGGGCAAGCGCCACGCTGAGAGTCAGGATGCGAATGATGCCGCGCATGAATGGAACCATCGGCAAAATTGCTGTTTGAGCCGTAAAAGTTGTTGAAAGTGAAATTGCCGCTCGCGCAGGCATGCGCGCACAGTGGGGCGACGCGCGTGTGCGCGGCATCCATGCGCGTTCAATGGAAGGCGCTACGCTTTGTCGCTGTGACGGATGATGTAAAGAATCAATACATGCAGGTGCGCCAAGCGGTGCAAGCCGCTTTGTTGGCTGATCCCGTGTCGGGCGCATGGTCGCAAAGCATGAAAGGGCAAGCGGGCGTGTTGGTTTCCGCGGGACCAAGCTTGTTCATGAATGGGCGCGTATTGGCGGACAAAGCTTTTGTGGATCGATTTGTCATGGTGGCCACGGCCGCCGCGACGGGGTCGCTTCGCGCCATGGAATTGCGGCCGCAACTTGTGGCTTCGCTGCACACACTGAGCGACGCGACGCGGCAGTGGTTGGGTTTGTTCAATTCCAATGTGGTACGCGCTTCGACTAATGATGCAATGGCGGGTGGCGATCAGACACGCGCAAGGCAAATACACGGCAACAATGAAATTGTTTTAGATTTGCACTTGGATTCCGCGGGCGGCACCGTGGGAAATACCTCGCCGCCAAGTTTTGTGGATTCGCTACTGGGCTATGTGTTACTGCGCTACTTGGGTTGCGATCCAGTGATCCTGGTTGGCTTTGATTTGGCCTTTATTGATGGTGTGGCGCATGCCAAAGGCAACGAGCTTGATGCGCTGTGGCGCACGCAGATTTCACCGGTGCGAAGTTGGGATTGGTGGCATACGCATCGAATACTTGTTCATTCAGCGCAATTACACCGTGAAATAGTGACCAACGAAATTGGCGAGGCTGCCGCGGGCACTTTCAGTGATGGCAGCGATGAAGTTGAACAGCGCCACCAGCGCAGCGTGGTGACCAACCAGACGTTGCGCAATGAGCGGGCGTTGCTTGAGGCGGGGTTTGCACATGACAGGGAGCTTGGATTACGCGTGATTGATGCGACCGAAGGTGGCGTGGCCAAGCGACACGCGTTGGTTGAGCCATTGGCGCAATGTTTGGCGACATACGCCACGGCGCGCAACGTCAAATTCAAGTGGCGAGCGCGCGCCAAAGTTCAAAAAAATACCGCACTTGCGAGCGATGCGATGATTGCTGTGGGTGAAGATGGCGCGCGCGCGACAGCGCCACTTGACAACAGCGGAAAAAATAGCGCTCTGATACGCGCCGCGCCGCGGGTGGTGGCCGTGCTTGCGATTGATCCGCTTTTTGGTGGAACAGGCGTTGAACGCTCGCTTGAACTTGAGTTTGGTGGGCGCACCGTGCTGCGGCGCACCATTGATCGTCTTTTGCAGAGCGAGGAGATTGAGCACGTATGTCTGGTGGCGCCAGAAAATTGGGATCATCGCGCGGCGCTTGAAGGAATTGAATCGAATTCGCATTTGCATATTGTGTACGCACCTGATTCTGTTTTTAGCGCGGGCCATGCGAACATTCGCGCGGCGCGCGCGTGGAGTGACGCATGTTCGCGTGGCGGTATTGCCAATCTGTGCGTGTTCGATGAAGTTTTTTCCGCCAAGGCTGCTTTGTTGGCGTGCGAATATGTGCATGCCAACGCGGTGTTGGTGTGTGGCCCGGATTGGCCTTTGATCGCGGTGAAAGAACCATGGGGAGTACGCGGCTTGGTCGAGCGTTGGCGCTCATGTGCGCGCGACTTGCAGTTTGTGTGCTCGTTGGCCGCCCCGGGAATGAGCGCGTGCTTATTGCCGATTGAAAGCGTGCGCTTGTTGGCAAGCGGCGCTGTGCGCAGCATTGGTCAGTGGATTGAGGAGCGCGCCGATGATCGAAATGCCCCTGAAATTGTGGCAATTCCAGACTTTGTGGCGGCGATGGCCGAGCGCTTGATCATGGACACGCCGCGCAGTATTCAGCGCGTGCGCCGCGCCCTAGAGCCACTGTTGCATGGTGCTGAAATTTCAGCGCACGCGCAATGTGAGGTCTTGGCCCGCCACGCCAATGCGCCGCCAACTTTTGTGCCCCAATTTTTAACCATTGAATTGAACACTGGTCGGCGTGGGTGCGGTCTTGCAAGTCCCCATCGCTTTGGCACATTGCAGCGGCCAACCATGACGCACAAAAGAATGGATCGCATACTTGCGCGAGTGGCAGAGGCGCGCGATGTGATGGTGACTCTTGGCGGGGCGGGGGATCCCTTGGTGCATCCGGATGTGGTTGAGTTTGCAAAACAAATTCGCAAAGCGGGCGCGTTGGCGCTTGCGGTGCGCAGTGAATTATTATCGATTGACGTGCTTGAAAAGTTGGCGGCGATTGATGCCGATTTGATCACGGTTGATTTGCACGCCACCAATGCTGACGAGTATGTGCGCATGATGGGATTTGATCGATTTGCTTTCGCGCAACGCGCGCTGGAGGAGGTCATCGCGCAGCGGCGCGTGGAGCCTGGAGCGCCCCCATGGTTGGCGCGCCCGTGGGTGCTTCCGCGCATTGAACGTTTACGCGACATGGTGGATCGCATCGGCGTATTTGGCGCGTTGTGGCAGAATCGTGCCGGTGGTTTTTGCGTTGATTCACCACCGCAGGTGGATCCGTGGGGCGACCGAATTATGGACGCGCCTCTTTCGGCCTTTGGTTTTTGCGCCGACCAGAGTCCCAGCGAAAATTTGGCGCTAACGGTGTTGTCCGATGGCCGCGTACCATCGCATTTGGCGGATGTGCTAGGTACAACCTCCATCGGCAATGTGGATGCCGAAGATTTGTTGACGCTTTTGCGTTTGTCGCGTCAACAGCGGTCGCGCTCCATGACCCAGCCCCACGAACCGATGACGAATAAATAGAGAGATGACGAACCACCTTGACGCACCTAGCATTGTCCTTGCATGAGTGACACAATCGTGGTCGACTTCAATCGGCCAATTCCAGTTTTCCCTTTGTCGTGTGTATCACTGTTGCCCCACGCGGTGCAAGGCTTGCATGTGTACGAGCCGCGCTACAGGCAAATGGTGGAGGACGCGCTACGAAAAGTGCGCGTGGGAAATCTGTTGACCGCTGGCCCGATTGCCATGGCAGTGGTGGGACCCAAGTTTGTGGATGCCGTTGGCGCGTCGCCAAAGCTGCGGCCTGCGGTTTGTATTGGGCAAATTGTGCAACACGAAAAATTAAATGATGGCCGCCACAATATTGTGCTGCATGGAATTTGTCGCGCTCGCATTCACGAAATTCAAGAGCCTGATGCATCCAGGGCGTATCGCACGGCCACATTGCTTCCGATTGATCCGCCCAATCAAATACCACCCAAGATGAAGGCGGCTCGAAAAGTTTTGCAGGATTTGTTGCATAGACCGTTGTTGCAAAGGCTTTCAAGCGTGAAGAAAGTGGCCGAGTGGGCGGACCGCGTCGACATGCCAACCATTGCGGTGATTGAACTTGTTGGAGCGGCCATGTTGCGCGATGACCAGGCGCGCTACAGTTTGTTGTCCTGTGGAAATCCGTGGCAACGCGCGCAGTTGGTGGCCAATGAAATAGCCCGTCTTGAAGGCGTTGTGGCAGCCGCGGATGCGCAGGGAACCGCGCAGTGGCCCAAAGGGCTGAGTTGGAATTAACGCCGTGGGGGCGCAGCCAAAGACATTTCGTTCATGTGAGAAGTGGGTATCTTCTTGACATGGAGGCGCATAAATGACACCAATCGTTCTTCTTATTCTTGTTGCCGCTGCCGTGATTGTGGTGATTTCGGTCATCGCCATTTACAACAATTTACAGCGTCGCCGTATCGCGGCTGAAGGCTCGTTCGCTGACATTGATGTTGAGTTGCGTCGTCGGCACGATTTGATTCCAAATTTAGTGGAAACGGTCAAAGGCTACGCCACTCATGAAAGAGAAACGCTGACCGCGGTCATGCAGGCGCGTGCTGCGGCCACACAAGCGCGCACACTCACAGATCGAGTGGAGGCCGAGGGAGCCCTTGGCCGATCGCTTGGCAGATTGATGGCTGTGGCGGAGGCCTACCCAAACTTGAAGGCCGATGGCGGATTCATGAAATTGCAAGGCGAACTTGCTGAAACTGAAAATAGAATCAGTGGAATGCGACAAAGATTCAATCAAGCGGTTGCCGCGTTCAATGAGGCCATCGCGGTGTTCCCCTCCAATATTGTGGCGGGCATCTTTGGCATGAAAGTCATTGGATTCTTCAAGGAAGATGATGAAGCTGCGCGTGTCGCGCCGCAAGTACGATTTTAATTTATGGCCCGCGAGCGTATTGTTTCCGCCGATGAAGTGACCGAGGATCAACTTGATCCGCAGTCACACACATTGCGTCCGCGCGCGCTTGACCAATACATTGGTCAGTCGGCGTTGGTGGAGCGCATTCGAATTGCGCTAGACGCCTCGCGCACGCGTGACGAGCCCATCGATCATGTGTTGCTGCATGGACCACCCGGACTTGGCAAGACCACATTGGCGCATGTGATTGCCGCGGAAATGGGTTCGCGCGCCTATGTGACCAGCGGTCCCGCGTTAACCAAAGCTGGTGATTTGGTGGGGACGCTCACGCGTATGCAGGCGCGCGACGTGTTGTTTATTGATGAAATCCATCGCTTGCCCGCCAGCGTGGAGGAATATATTTATCCCGCCATGGAGGAATACCGCGTGGACTTCACGGTGGACAGCGGCATGCACGCGCGTATGGTCACGCTGCCGCTGAAACCTTTCACGCTGATTGGCGCTACCACGCGCCCGGGTTTGCTGACGCAGGCGTTGCGTAGCCGATTTGGTATTTCGCATCATCTAGATTTTTATGATGACGCCGATTTGCAGCGCATCCTTGGGCGCGCCGCGGATTTGTTGTGCATGAAAGTCGCCAGCAACACACTGGCTCGCATCGCGGGGCGTAGCCGCGGAACTCCGCGCGTGGCGCTGCGCTTGTTGCGGCGCGTGCGCGATTGGGCCGCGGTGAAATCGGATGGCAGGGTGGATGAAAAATCTGTGGATGGCGCGCTGCAACTTGAAGGCGTGGACGCCATGGGTCTGGATGAACTGGATCGAAAATATTTGACCACTTTGGCGCGCCAATATCGCGGCGGACCAGTTGGCTTGGACGCGCTTGCCGCCACTTTGGGCGATGACGCGGGCACGCTTGAAGACATGGTTGAGCCGTATTTATTGCGCCGTGGGTTCTTGTCGCGCACGCGGCAAGGTCGAAGGCTGACCGCCGCTGGCGCGGCGCACATTGGCGAGAAGTTGATTGAAGTTCCTGGCGCTCTGTTTGAGGAGTGATCAGGCTCGTTGTGATTTTTTAAATTTCATGTTTGTGCGGTCGCCAGAGCGCGTATTGAACACGCGTGTGGCTTGCGCAAGCGCGGCGTTTATTGGCTTAAGCCCGTTGTTGTGGTGCCGAATGGCGTTGTGTCCGCGGAGCTGCCCATTAATCCAGGCGTACTTGCTCCAACGGCGGGAATGGAAAGACTAATTCCAAATGAGTAGACATCGGTGAGCGAGTCATAGCCTATGCCCGCGTTTAAATTGAAATCTGGAAAGCTGCGCGTGAGATTCGCCGTAGCGGCGCGCAAGTTGCGCTCCACCAAATCAATTTGTGGACTGAGCGTGAAGGTGTACAACTTTGAAATTTGATAGCTCACGCCAAGTTGCAGCAACTCGTCGTTGATGTAATTATTGGTTGGGTCAAAATTATTGATGCTGCGGTACTCGATAAAGAAACTGGTATCAGGCGAGTGTTGCATACGCATACCCAATGAGCCGCGCGCCATATTTTGAAATGGCCCAGTGGTGTAGGTTGGAACATCATCAAGCATCCACTTCACGGAGCCATACGCGGTGAATGTGCTGGATATTTCCCATGAACTGCTGCCATACAAATGGCTTCCCCACTGGGAGAGTTCGGGACGCCAAGAATAAAAAGAGGGCGTTGGACTTTGCGCGTAGGCCAAGCCCGTACCACTGGTGCGGCCAAAGTTGGCTCCACCATTGTTCACCACCGCGCCCAAATCCAAAGTGACCCAATCCACGCTGCGCCAAGCGCCAGGACCACCGCGATAAGTTTGCAGCCTTTGCTTGGCGCCAATTTGTGCGACCTGCGCCGCGGAAATACCTTCCACATTTTGATCAAAGATTGGATACTCGCCCTTTTCGGCGGTGTCGTAACCACCCCAAACGGTGGAGTTGGGTTGCACCACATAGCGCAAGCGATTCACATCCAGCGCCGAGTTTTGCACGCCATCAAATGACTGGGTGAATTCCGCGCTGCTGCGCGCACCAATGCCCACGAGTCCGCGTGTGGTGCCGGATTGGCCGTTGGTTCCGTTGATGGTGGAGTAGTTGCTGAAATCATTCAATGTGTACGCAATGGCGGTACCGTTGATGAAAGGCGTGATCTTGGCTGGGGAAAGGTCAATTGGGTACGCCAACTCTTGGCGTGTGTAGACGCGCACATAAATATCCTCGTTGTAGCCCGCATTTTCATAGGCATTTTGAATATCTGTGTTGGCGTTGAATATTGGATTAGCCGCGGTGCCCGTTGCGTTGGGAGCGTTAAAGGCGGCACTTGTCACCGCGTTGTTGCCTGGAGTTCCATCCTGCAGGCGCATGGACATGGCGTTGGCGGAATATTCCTGCGTCCATGACAATTGGTCGGAGAAGAACGAATCGCCGTAGCGGCGGTAGGCGGCCTCTGGAAGTTTGTTGACGGTGTATGGTCGGCTGGCCAGTTGCCAACTGTTTATGACATAGCCATCAAGATCATTTTTAAGCAGGACGGTGAACGCGCTGTTGCCCGATTGCAGCTTTAGGAACGCCTTGGTTTCATATTCCAGACGATTAATGAAATCGTCTTGGCGAAATGTGTTCACGAAGGCGCCGTCACTTGTCCACGCAACCGATCCTTGTAACAAGGAATGTTCATCAATGAGATAGGTGTAGTCGCCGTCAATCAAGCCGCGGTATTTCAAGGTGGATGTGTAGAGTTGACCGGTGGACGCTTGCTCCTCATTTTCAAAGTCGTAGAAGCCGTACAGATTCAATGCGGCTCCAAGGCCTTGAAACTTTGTGCCAAGACCAACGCCGTTCAGGGTGTAAATGTCGTTGACAAGTTTGGCATCAATTTCAGGAAATGGTTCATAGCCAAGCAGCGCCCACAAGTCCCAGCGCGTGCCAATGGTTACGCCGCGGTACTGGTTGTACCCCGCGGAAATTTCGGGCAGCACGGTCTTCTCTGGCGTGCCACGGAGATACGGCCAATAGAAAATGGGCGTGCTGCCGGAGCGGAAAGTGACATGGCTGGCGTCGATGGTTGTGCCCGCCGCGCTGCCAGGATTTTTTGTCACAGTGATCTTGTCGGCGCCCACGGAAAGATGCGGCGTAAAAAATTCACTGATGCTCACGCGCGCGTCGGTGGCCTCGAATTGATTGGCCGAAATTTGTCGCATTTCATTGGCGCGCGCGTACACCGGAATGCCGTTGCGCACATAGGTTCGCAACACAGCCTGCGCGGCAACGGCGCGGTTGAGCGCGACGTCGTAATAAACCTGTTGCCCGCGCATGATGTAGTTGCCGTCGGTGGCGATCACATCGCCCTCCAAATAAATGCCCTGGACAGACTTCACATCCAACTGCCCGGAGTCCTGGCGAATTTTGGCGATGGAACCCGGCGTTAGAAAAACCACGGCGCGCTCGCTGGATAAACGAAGTTCACCAGTCTTGAGGCGGGGATCATTGGCGGTGAGATCGATCAGCGCGCTGCCCGTCACCAAAATGGTGTCCGACTTTTCATCGATGGAGGTTTCGCGGCCGGCGAATGTGACCAAGTCCCCAGGTTGGAAAATGGCAAGAGAAGCGCTTGGTGGATTAGAAACGCCGGTGGCGGTTGCGGCCATTTCGGGCGGTTCTTCCACAGCGGCTCCGACAATCATTGGCGTTTCACCCGAGGCCACTTTGGGTTGATTGACGACGGGTTGCGTGGCAAGTTTGGCGGGACCACTGGCAAGATTTTGCAGATACGCCTTTACACGCAAATTACCCGCCGCAAAATCTTGTGGCGGCGGAGATTTTTGCTCAAGCAAGGGAACTCTTAATTTCACTGTGCCGGTGAAACTTGCGGTCACCAACACATCATCGCCGGCCACTCCCAAGCCGGCGCGGCGCGAGGGCTCGCCCACTTCTGAAAAGTACATGGCACACTGCGTGATCAACCCGGCTGCAGATGGAATGCGATTGATCCACACCACAACTTTTTTTGTGGCGAATGCATACGCGCCAACGGTTACTCGAACATCGCCCTCTACAACTAGGCGACGCGTGTCATCCACCTTCCAAGCGAAGGCGCGTGTGCCATCAATGGACAAATCACCCTGCACTGGCACAATGGGCAAAACAAATCCACTTAAGCGATCGCCCGTCACATTCACATTTGTCAGTTGCTGCGCAAGCGCGCAATGCGTGAGCGCCAAAGCAAGAATGACCGTGCGCATGATCATGAATGCAAGAATGCTACCTCTCAAATGAATATCACGATGGCTCAGAACACGAAGGCGGCTACTTCATCCACGCCAATCACTGGCCTGACCAATCATGTCGTGCACCTCCCGCGCCAGCCATGAAAGCGCCCATAAACCCAGGGAAAATACCGCAAAAACCAGCGCCCATTGCGGTTGGGAGATAGACAGCATCCACGCCGAAGCGGCCAGGGACGGAAACATGGCGGCGGCGCGGCGCAAGGCGTCCGCGGATTCATGGGCGGAGCTTGCCGCCAGCGCGCTGCTGGACTGCCAAACAAAAAAAGCCATGGCGGCCAAGGGCGCAAGCGCCAGCCATGTTTCGCCGCTTGGCCATGGTTGCGCGTTGCGGCGAATGGAAAGCCAAATCAAACCCGTGACCACGATCACGCTGAGAATGGCAAGAAGAATTGTTGCGGAGCGATCAAGCCGCGGGCGCTTTTCTTGAACTTTGTGTAGCAGCGATCCAGTGGCAATGGTCTGCACCAAAATGAGCGAGGCTGGCAGCGTGAATGGTTGTGCCATCCACGGAATGAAATAACTTCCCGCTTGCGCCAGACCCAACATGAGCAATCCAACCGCCGGCACAAAGCGGCCCATGGTGTTCCACATGGCAATTCCAAACGCGGTGAACATGGCGACGGCCACGCTGGTTTCACCAAATATCGACGCACCAATCATGCTGGCTAAGAGCGCGGTGAAAGTAAGAAGCGTGGCTTGCGCGGTCGTCAGGCGACCAGTGGATAATGGACGGTTGCGCTGGAAGGTTTGATCGCGGCGCGCGTCAAGCAAGTCATTCATGCCCGCGGCGAAACCAAACATGCCAGAGCCAATGACCGCCGCCGCCAACAGCGTCATCCACAGCGGCAAGGTGGAAATGGGCAGTTCGGCCGTGGCGCTATCAAAGCGCGCCAGCAATGTGGCGAACATCAGGTTCACCGCGGCGCCGGCCGCAAGAGGAATTCGCATCAGTTGCATGGCGGCGAAAATTTTGACAAGCGAAAGGCGCATATCAACCATGCTACGAAATGGCTGATTGCGGCGAGTGCTTCAAGATCACTACCATCCATGCTCTATGCATCCATCCAATCATGAGAAAGCTTTCGTTGCCCAGGCGAATGGTGTGCGAATTGGAATTCTTGCCGCCGACTATCACAAGGAAATTTATCAGCGCTTGCGTGATGGGGCGCGCACTGCGTTTGAAAAAGCCGGTGGCCTTGCTGGTGATTTGCTCGAGGCGACCGTGGATGGAGTTTTTGATTTACCGCCAGTGGCGGCGCAGATGCTTGAGCAAAGCGATATTGACGCCTTGGTGGTAATGGGTTGTGTGATACGCGGCGAGACGCGGCACGATCGCTTTATTGTTGACGCCGCGTTCGGGCAATTCACGCAGCTCGCGGTGGCGCACCGTAAACCTGTCGCCTTGGCGGTGTTGACGGTGGAATGTGAAAGTCAGGCCAGGGCGCGCTCGGGTGGCAACAAAGGCGACGCGGGCGCGTTCGCCATGAACGCCGCCCTGCGCACGCATGCGCAACTGGTCCGCTTGCGCCAAGGTTTGCATGGAGCTTCGGTGGGAGTTTCATCCGCGGAGAAAAAATCATGAGCGTTGCCAAGGACCAACGCAACGCGCGCCGTTGTGCGCTGCAAGCCATGTTTGAAATGGATCTTGGCGGTGAAAATAATGGCGGCGAAGGTGAAAGTTTGGTGGGCGCGTTTCGCGACGATGCGCAAGGGTCTGAAAGTGAATCATGTTTGGCGCAAGGTTTGGCGTTGGCGCGCGCGGCGTGGAGCGAGCGTGAGGTTTCCGATGTGGCGATTGCGCAACTTTCGCCTGAATGGCCCATTCACCGGCAACCCGCGGTGGATCGCAATGTCATTCGTATCGCCGTGTATGAAATCACGCATGAACTTGCGCCTCCCGTGGTCGTGATTGACGCCGCCGTAGATTTGGCGCGTGAATTTGGTGGCGAACACAGTCCAGCATTCGTGAACGCGGTACTTGATCGTTGGTGGAAGGACCGCGGAGGCAAGCGTTGATGTTTCGCTCGGCACTGGATGCGCTTCGCCGCGGCATTTCAAAGACCGCCGCCGCTGTCACTGGCGGACTTCGCGGCGTTCTCGCGGGCAAGGATCTGGATGAGGATCTGATTGATCGAATCGAAAGCACGCTGGTCGGCTGCGACATGGGCGTGCGCGTGGCGCGCGAAGTGGTGGATGAAGTTCGCCGCGCGTTTCGTGGTGGAACCGCCAAGCGCGGCAGTGACGCGGTTGGCATTTTGAAGGAGCGATTGAAGCAGCGCTTAGACGGCGATGATTTGTCGTTGGCCAGGGTCGCCGCGGGACCAACCGTGATTTTGGTGGTGGGCGTGAACGGTTCCGGCAAGACAACCAGCGTGGCGAAAATTGCGAAAGCGCTCAAAGATGAAGGACGCTCGGTGTTGTTGGCGGCGGGCGACACATTTCGCGCTGGCGCCGTGGCGCAACTAGAGGTGTGGGCCAAGCGCCTGGACATTGATGTAGTGCGCGGCTCCACCAACGCGGATCCAGCGTCGGTGGTGTTTGACGCTGCCGAGGCGGCCGTGGCGCGCAAGGCCGATGTGTTGTTGGTGGACACCGCGGGTCGCTTGCACAATCAAGAAGGTCTCATGCGGCAGCTGGTGAAAATTCGCGCGGTGCTGGCAAAAAAAATTTCAGGTGCGCCGCATGAAACATTGTTGGTGCTTGACGCTACCACTGGTCAAAGCGCCATTGCCCAAGCGAAGGCGTTTGGCGAGGCGGCGGGCGTGACCGGCGTTTTTCTTTCCAAACTCGATGGCACCGCGCGCGGCGGCTCGGTGGTGCAAATTCGCGAGGAGCTTGGCGTGCCCGTGAAACTAGTGGGGGTCGGCGAAACCCCGCAAGATGTGGAGCCATTTAACCCCGATCGATTTGTCGAGGCGCTCTTTGAATCACTGGATGATTTGAAGGATTGACGCAGAAATTATTGCCCGAGTAATTTGAAAGACCCACTAAGACGCCTACTATAAAGGTATGTCTATCCATCGGCGCGCATTCACGCTTCTTGAATTATTGGTGGTCATAGGCATCATTGCGCTGCTGTCGGGTATTGCGCTGCCAAGCATTTCCATGGTGCGCGCAAGCGCCAAGAACGCCCAATGCATTTCCAATTTGCGTCAATTGAATACGCCCATTCAATCGTATTCGCAGGCGCATGGAGATCGAATTCCAATTGCGAATATGTTGCCTGCCATCGGGTTGAACGGTCCGGAAAATGGTTTGCCACAATTGTTGAAGGGATACATAGATCCTAAAAGTGAAATTTGGTTGTGCCCAGCGGATGTGGACTCAGAAAGTATGGCCACGGGAACAAGTTACATGTACATGCCGGGACTTTTGCGCTACACGCCCGAGGTGCAGTTTCAAGTAGCCAAGGCAATGTCGCAGCAAAAGGACATGGCGCCATGGGCGCGGGCCAAGGCGCGCACTGATTTAGAGGGCCAGATCATGGGATCCTTTTATTCGGGCATTGACAATCGCGCCGATGGCATTGGCACGCGCGCGGATTACTATCCGATACTCATGGATTCTGCCGATCGCCATCCAGGCACGCGCTCGCCTAGAAACGCCCTCTATATTGATGGCTCGGTGCATGAAGCCGTGGAAGAAGAACAAGCCAAAGAAGAGACCAAAGAGGAGAAGGTTGAATGACAATCGCGCTTCCATATCAAGTGAGGATGTATTTGGATGATCGCAAGCGACTTGCAAAGATCGCCGTAGGACTATTGGTTGCCATTCTTGTATGCGTCGGTTTGTTCTGGAACGCGACGCGGTTGCGGTTGCCACCAAGTATTTTTGGAACGCCCATTGACAACACGCTGAGCTATCTCACGCTGAAAGATTTTTCAAAACTTCCTTTGGAGGAGCGCATTCGCTTCATGATGGAATTGGCAGAGCGATTTCGTAGCCTAAAACCCAGTGAAAGCGCGGCCATGGCGGCGTTTTTGGCGGGCGTGGCTGGTCCGGCACGGGAGCAACTGCGCAACAATGTCAAGACCATTGCCAAGGATGTCCTTGTCCAAGGCGCGCAAGATTACATGGCACTTGCGCCAGCCAAGCGCGGCGCGTTTCTTGATGAGTGGATGATCAAGTGGCAACGCAAAATGGAAAAGGTGACCACCGGCAAAGACGACACCAAGACGGACGCCGAGCGGCTTGATGCCATGCGCGATCAAGGACAGCGGAATGAGGAGCGGCAAAATCGCATGACTGGTGGCGGTAGTTTAAGCGACCGCAGTGCCAATGGATTTCTGGATTTTTGGCAGGGAGAAATTCAAGGCAGCAGCACGCCGCGGGAACAAGGCCAGATCACCAAATTTTTGGATGACATGAGAATGCGCCTTGTGTATCGCTAATTCGCATGCTCCCCATTCAGTTGATGCGCGATGAATTGGTGAAAGCGCTTGAACACGCCGGCCGTTTAATTGTGACGGCCGAGACTGGATCTGGAAAGACAACGCAGCTTCCACAAATTTTAGCGGCCCACGGCATTCATGGAACCATTCTGGTTTTGGAGCCGCGGCGGCTTGCTGCGCGCTTGGTGGCTCGGCGCGTGGCCAGTGAAATGGAAACCACACTTGGGGATGTGGTGGGCTTTCGTACGCGTTTTGAATCTGCTTGGAGCGCCAACACGCGCATTGGATTTGTCACCGAGGGTGTTTTTCTGCGCATGCTGCTTGCGGATGGGCAATTGCGCGGAGTGGGCGCGGTGATTGTGGATGAATTTCACGAGCGATCATTGCAAGCCGACATGGCTATTTCCGCCGTGGCCCAATTGCAGCAAAAGCGCGGCGATTTGGTCTTTGTTGTCATGAGCGCAACGCTGGACGCGCAGGCGCTTGCCACCACACTGCAGGCGCAACATGTGCATGCCAGCGGACGCAATTTTTCAATCGATATTCAGTATCGCCGCGAGCCCGCGTGGAAGGATGTGCCGTTCGTCGCCGCGCAAGAAGCGGTGGAGTTGGCGCGGCGCATGAATGGCGATGTGTTGGTGTTCATGCCGGGTGTGGCGGAGATAGAGGCCACCGTCGGGGCTTTGCAAGGATTGGTGAACGCGGGCGATATTGATGTGCGCCGTTTGCATGGATCCATGCCAGCGCAAGAGCAAGACGCCGCGCTTGATCCATGTCACCGCAGGCGCATTGTGGTGTGCACCAATGTCGCGCAGACTTCAATCACTGTTCCAGGAATTTGCGCCGTGGTGGACGCGGGGTACGCGCGCGTTCATCGCTATGACGCCAAGCGTGGCATTGACACGCTGCGACCAGAACGCATCAGTCGAGCGGCCGCCGATCAGCGCGCGGGCCGCGCGGGTCGAACGCAATCAGGTTGCTGTGTTCGCTTATGGAGCGAGGTGGATCACGCCAAGCGCGAGGCGTTTGATCTTCCAGAAATTCAACGCAGCGAACTTTCAGAGGCCGTCATGCTGGCGGCTGCTTTGGCGGGAAAACACGGAAATTTTAGCTGGATTGAACAGCCTTCTGTGGATGCCCTCAAACGCGCAGTGGAGAACCTTGAGGCGCTTGAGGCCATTGATTCCACGGGCGCATTGACCGACTGCGGGAAAAAAATGAGCCGCATTCCCGCTCCGCCCCGCGTGGCGCGCATGTTGACAGAGGCGGCCCAACGCGGATGTTTGCGGCGCGCGGCGAAATGGGCCGCGCTGATTTCCGAGCGCGACATTGTTCGTTGTCCCAATCCCAACGCGCTCTTGAACATGTTGCGCGCGGGCGAGGCGCCCAGCGATGTGTTGGCGCGCGAGCGAATTCTGCTGGCGTGGCAAGCACGCACATTGCCGCGCACCATTGAGGTATCCGACGAGGCGATCCGCGAAGTGGCGCGGGCCGCCGAGCGGCTTGAGCACGCCACGCGTCTGGCGTTGCGATTACCTGATGCGCCTGACTTGGATGACTCACTGGAAAATATCACCATGTCCATTGTGGCCGGCTACGCGGATCACATTGTGTGGAAACCCGACACGCATCGACCACATGTGCTGGCGTCGGGACGGCGCAAGGCGCTAGTGGATCGTGACTCGGTGGTCGCGCACGCGGGGTTCATGATCGCCCTTGAGGCGCGCGAGAACCCCGGCGACCCTACGGCGCAACTCCTTTCCATGGTGACCCCGCTGGAGCAGGCATGGTTGGAAAAATCCCATTCCAAGCGATTTTCTACCTGCTTTATCACGCGTTGGAACGACGCACTGAACGCCGTTGAAGAGGCGCAGCAGAACACCTTTGATGACATTGTGTTGGATTGCACCAGTCGCCCGCCCAAAGATTTGGCCCAAGCAGCCACCATTCTTGTTGGGAAAATTCAAGAGGGGGTCCTGCCATTGCCGTTGTGGAACGACGAAGTTTTGCAGTGGATCGAGCGCGTGCGCTGCGTGGCGAAATTTTTTCCAGAAAGAAATTTGTTGACCTATGACCAAGGCGACGCACAATGCATTCAGTTGGAAATTGTCAGCGGGGCTGTGCGCGCCAGCGAACTTCAAACGCGCGCGTGTCTTGGTCCCGTGAAGGACGCGCTTTCCTATGATGACCAACGCTTCGTAGAGCGCATGGCGCCAAGCGCTATGGTTTTACCCAGTGGTCGCAGTATGCCGTTGCGCTATGAAGTTGGCGCACCACCGCGTGGAGCCGCAAAAATTCAGTGGCTGTATGGACTTGAAACAACTCCCGCCGTGTGTGGCGCGCGCGCGCCCATTGTGTTGGAAATTCTTGGTCCGAACATGCGCCCGCTTCAAGTGACCAGCGATCTTGCTGGATTTTGGAAGACGCTCTATCCGCAGTTGCGTAATGAATTGCGCCGGCGCTATCCCAAACACGAATGGCGCTAGCACTTGGTTTATGCAGCGCCCCCTCTTGGTGGCGCAGGTGACAATGTCACATAGGCGCAAAAATAGACTGTGGCATAATTGACATAAGTGTATATAAAAAAGTGGTTTAAGAACTTCGATTTGAATTGCGACTTGAAATTTCATACGATCGAACTTATGCCATCAACGACCCCCAACAAGTCCACTAAACCCGTTCTGAAAACGGCCGCGAAATTGTCAAAGCCAACAATGAAAGCCGCCATTGAGGCCAAGCCGGAAGCCAAGCCGCAAGTCAAAGCCAAGCTCGCGGACTTGTCCACCTATCCGTTGTGCTTGCGATGGCTGCATGATCGAACTGACCACGAAAAAATTCGCAACGTGCAATACTCCGACAACGCATTCAAACTGGATCGTATGCGTAAATTGCTTTCACTGATTGGTAATCCGCAAGATGAGGTGAAGACCGTACATGTGGCGGGAACGGTTGGCAAGGGAAGCACCGTGGCCATGATCGCAAGCATGATGCGCGAGTGCGGCTACACCGTTGGCGAATTTGTCAGCCCGCATTTGGTGGATGTGCGCGAGCGTGTTGTGGTGAACGGCAAGCCCATCACGAAAAATGATTTCACGGATTTAATCCGTAAGGTCGCCAAGGTTTCGCTGAAGTTGGCGGAGCAACCAACATTCTTTGAGGTGATGACGGCGATTGGTCTGAAACATTTCGCCAATGAAGCTGTGGACATTGCGGTGATAGAGGTGGGTCTTGGCGGCCGCCTTGACAGCACCAATGTGATCACGCCCGAGGTGTGCGTGGTGACCACGATCGATTTCGATCACTGCAAATTGCTCGGAAACACATTGCCGCAAATTGCCCGAGAAAAAGCGGGTATTTTTAAGAAGGGCGTGACTGCGCTGGTGTTTGATCCGCCACCAGATGTGGAGAAAGCCTTCCGCGATGTAGCCACCAAAGTAGGCGCGGACTTGCGCGTGGTAAACAAAGATATTGAGTTCTCAAGCCGTTTCTGTTCGGACCCCGATCTTGGTCCACATGCGCGTGTTTGCCTGTACACCAAGACCAGCCGCCTAGAGCATTTACCCGTGCCGCTTCCTGGAGAGCATCAAAGTTCCAACTGTGGACTGGCGCTATCCGCCGTTGATATTTTAAAGAGCCGGGGATTTGATTGTCCCGAAAATAAAGTGACGCGTGGACTTGGTAATGTCAAAGTTCCTGGCCGCATGGAAGTGATCAGTGAGCGTCCACGTATTTTGGTGGACGGAGCCCACAATCCGGCGAGCGTGCAAAGTTTAATGAAGTGCGTTGGCGCGCATGTTCCCTATGACAGCATGGTGTGCATCTTTGGTTGCTGCTCGGACAAGGACGTGCCGTCCATGCTGGATAAGGTGAACTTGGGCGCGGATAAAGTTATTTTCACGCGCGCCACCACTACGCCGCGCGCCGCGTCACCGGAAGATTTGCAAAAAATGTTCGCCGAGCGCAGCGGAAAGATGAGCCAAGTGGCTAAAAACCTGCCCGAGGCGCTGGAAATTGCCACGCGCGCCGTGAGTCGTGAGGATTTAATCGTGGTGACCGGGTCCTTCTACTTGGTGGGCGAAGCCATGAAGCATGTGCAGCAAGATGTGAATCACACTCCGCCAACTCTAGCGCGCGCATTGAAGGATTAAGCCGTTGTAGACTTTTCTATTCATGAGCGAGTTGGAAACTCCATTTCGATATGACGCCGCCTTTGCCGATGTAATCGAGCGCAAATGGCAGACATGGTGGCAGGAGCACGATTCGTTCTTGACACGCAATCCCGGCGACGCAGGCTTTGATGTATCCAAACCCAAATTTTATGTCATGGACATGTTTCCATATCCATCGGGCGCGGGCTTGCATGTGGGGCATCCAGTTGGATACATAGGCACCGACATTGTCGCTCGCGCCAAGCGCATGCGGGGATTCAATGTTCTGCATCCCATGGGTTGGGACGCGTTTGGTTTGCCCGCCGAACAATACGCGGTGCAAACTGGCGTGCATCCGCGCCACACCACCAGTAGCGCTATTGAAACATTTCGTAAGCAGTTGAAGCGCTTCGGTTTTTCATACGACTGGAGCCGCGAGTTTGCCACCATTGATCCTGAGTATGTTCGCTTTACGCAGTGGATTTGGCTGCAATGTTGGAACGCGTGGTTTGACGAGTCCACGGGCAAGGCGCGCCCTATTTCACAATTGACGCAGCAGTTTGAGACGGGCACGCGTCGCGTTGAATTGTCCGGCAACATCACAAAGTTGTGGAGCGAGTGCAACGCCAGTGAGCGGCGCGCAGCCATAGACAATATGCGTTTGACGTATTTGGGTGAGCAGCTTGTGAATTGGTGTCCCAAACTAGGCACCGTGCTTGCCAACGAGGAAGTCATTGATGGCAAGAGCGAGCGCGGTGGATTTCCAGTGGTGCGCCAACCGCTCAAGCAGTGGATGTTTCGCATCACCAAGTACGCCAATCGGTTGTTGGATGATTTAAAGTTGGTGGATTGGCCCGAGAGTACGCGCACGCAGCAATCCGAATGGATTGGCCGTAGCCAAGGTGCTGAAATTCATTTTACGGTGCATGATTCTGCGGGTGCAACCAATCATGTTGGCGACGCCACTCCAGATGTCATAGAACAACTCAGCGTGTTCACCACCCGACCCGACACATTATTTGGCGCAACCTACATGGTGATCGCGCCGGAGCATCCGTTGGTGAAGGTGGCCATAGAGCGCGCCAAACCCGACGCGCGCAAAGAAATAACTGAGTATGTGGCCGCCGCGCGCCGCCGCTCCGATATGGAGCGACAATCCGATTCAAAAGTAAAAACTGGTGTATGTACGGGTCTTTTTGCGACCAATCCAGCCACGGGCGCCAACATTGCAATTTGGACCGCCGACTATGTGCTGTTGAATTACGGCACGGGCGCCATCATGGCGGTGCCCGCCCATGACCAACGCGATTACGAATTTGCCACGGCATTCAATCTTCCAATTCGTGTTGTGGTGTTGCCGGCGCGCGATACCGCGCGACATGGCACGGTCCTTGGCGAACAAAATAGCGCGTCCACATTGACTGGTGGCGCCATTCAAACTGAATCCGTTTACGGCGGCGAAGGAATTGTTTGCGCCAGCAGTAACGCGGAAGTTTCCTTTGATGGGTTGACCACCGCGGTGGCCAAGGAAAAAATAATCGAGTGGCTGCAGCGGCGCGGTATTGGAAATAAGCGCGTGAATTTTCGCCTGCGCGATTGGTTATTCAGTCGCCAAAGATATTGGGGCGAGCCTTTTCCCGTGGTGTTTGCCCCCGATGGATTGCCCTACGCCATTTCAGAAAGTGCGCTGCCAGTCCGCTTGCCGGAGCTTGAGGATTTCAAGCCCACTGAAAGCGACACGCCGCGGCCATTGCTTGGCAAGGCCGTTGATTGGATCAACACAACCGCGGGGCAAGCGGGTGTCAGCTCCGCCGATTTGCCGGCGAACACGCCCGTGCGGCGCGAGGCCAACACCATGCCAAATTGGGCTGGTTCATGCTGGTATTACTTGCGTTTTTGCGATCCCAAAAACACCACGCGCTTTGTCAGCGTGGCCGCGGAAAAATATTGGATGGGCGAGCACGGAGTGGACCTGTATGTGGGCGGGTCCGAGCACGCCGTATTACATTTGTTGTACGCGCGCTTCTGGCACAAGGTGCTGTTTGATTTGGGGCACGTCACCACGCCGGAGCCATTCGCCAAACTTTTTCACCAAGGCATGATCACTAGTTTTGCCTACCAACGGCCCGATAGTTCGCTTGCGCCCGCCGACTCGGTTGAAGAAATCAGCGATGGAGTCTTCAAGGAAAAATCCACTGGACAATCCGTGAAACAAGTCATTGCAAAGATGAGCAAGAGCTTGAAAAATGTTGTCAACCCCGACGATGTGATTGCCAACTTTGGAGCCGACACATTTCGCTTGTATGAAATGTCCATGGGTCCGCTCGAAGCGTCCAAGCCATGGAATACCCGCGATATTGCTGGCAGTTTTCGTTTTTTACAGCGCGCTTGGCGCCTGGCGGTGGATGAGCGCACTGGAGAATTGCTGCTCGCGACCAGGCCCAACGAGGCAATTGAAAAACTTCTGCACCGCGCGACTAAAAAAGTCGGTGAAGACATTGATCGACTGGCGTTCAACACCGCCATCGCCACGCTGATCGAAGTAGTCAACGCCGCCACGCGAAGCACCACGCTGACCAGCGCAGCCGACGGCGGCTTGACGCGCGATCAATTGATCCGCTTTGTGAAATTATTGGCGCCATTTGCGCCGCATTTTGCCGAAGAAATTTGGCACAAGCTAGGATGCGCCGACGCGCTTGCCACCGCAAGTTGGCCAACCGTGAACGCCGCATTGTTGGTTGATGACGAAGTTGAACTGGCCGTTCAACTGTGCGGCAAAGTGAAAATGCGATTGCTTGTTCCGTCCTCCGCGGACGCAGCCGCCGTGGAAAGAATGGCGCTAGCCGATCCCGCGGTCATAGAAATGCTTTCGGGGAAAAAACCCAAAAAAGTGATCGTGGTTCCGGGGCGGCTTGTGAATATTGTGGCGTAATTCGCAAATCTTCTTGCTGTGCATGGGGAATATGAAAGCGGATACAATTTTTAATTCGTAGTCGTGGTAGCCGCAATCTCGTCCTTTACGGAGAACCTTCAATGATCATTGCAACACTTTTGTGCGGTCTTCTTGTTTTACAAGCACCAGCAACCGTGCCTGTGAAAAATAAAACACCGAGCGCGGAACCAATTGCCAAAAATGCTGCTCCCATTGCCGCAACCAAGCAAGCCAACATTGGCTCAACGGTCGATGTGCCCGCGGCCTTGGCCGCGCTTGTTTCCACCGACGCCGCCGCCGTGATTTATATTCCAAACGCCGCCGCGGCCGAGGCGACGGCCAAGCAAATCGCGGCTCTAGGTGGACCCATACGCGGCATGGTTCCTTCATCCAAGGCCATCATGTCTTTGCTCAAGGCTGAGTTAAAAACAGATTTGGAAATCCCAATGGATCAACCATTACTCTTTTGGATGATCATGCCCGTTGCTGACGAGAACGATCCCAATCAAGACATGATGGGTGGTCCCGACATCCGCTCATTCATGGCCATGAAAATTCCGGGCGCCACCAAAGACAATGTGAAATCAAGAACAAAGCGAACCAGCATATCGCTGCTTGCCAACGACATGGTTGTGGTGGGCGCGCAGAAAGCTCCTTATGAAATGCCAGCCGCAGGCGCAGCCACATGCGCGCTGCTGAAGCAACTTCCAGCGGGCGTGGTGAGCGGGCGGCTTGATCTTGAAACAATCATGCGTGAGCAAGCGGATACTTTGCGAATGGGCGCCAGCTTTATTGGAATGACTATGTCACAAGCCTCGCAACTTGATAAAGACGCCACCCAGGAGCAGAAGGATGCCGCGCAAGTCAAGGAGCAAATGAGCGCCGCCCTGAGCGATCAAGCCATGCATCTGGTCGACATACTGAGCGAACTCAAGAGCGCTTCATTTTCATTGACAACGGTCGGCGATCAATTGAATGTGTGGACCGATTGGACACGCGACGCGCCGTGGCCAGCGGGCATAAACGCAGAGGAGTGCGCCGCCGATCTTGCGTTGCTTCCAGCGAGCATGCTCATGTACGCCGGCGTTTCCAAGAACACCATGGGAAATTTGTTGCACAAGCAATTCACCATTGACGACGCTGCCATCATGCTGGGAAGTACGCCAGAGCAAAGGCAGGCGTGGAAAGAGGCCGAGAAATCCACTCGGGACATATTGAATTTGATGAATGCGGGCATTGCAGGTGGATTTGGTGACATCAACGGCAAGCCAGGATACATGATTGGGTTTCGAGTGACTGATATGGCCGCCTTTCAAGCGGCTTGTAAGTCCACGGTTCAACACATGCTCAAAGTTGGCTTGTACAGCGATATTCAATTGGTCATCGGGGCGGATTCAATGAGCTGGACAATGACGCCCGATGTCAAGCGCTTCAATCGCATGGCAATGGCATTCAATTCGGACATGCCCCGGGAACAATTGAATGTCATTGCTGAATCAGTAAAGCCTACGACGACCATTATGAATTTCAAGGGCAACAATGTCACCATGGTTGCGCCCTTGCCAGTTACAAACGACTTTAAGGTTCCCGTTGCCAGTGCAAAAGATATTCGCGGCGAAATCAACGCCAAAGCGTGGGGTGATATCGATTGGTTTGCAACCTTTGATATGCGCGTGATCGCAAGTTGGATGGCATCCACCGAGATGGATGGCTTTGCATTGCCCAGCGGTCCAGCCGCGATGTTGTCCATTGGTCAAGGCGTGCAGGGAGGTACCCAGCGGATTTCCATTTCAGCCGACATGAAAGGCATGGGTACTTTGATGGAGCAATATGAAAAGGAATCCATGCGAGTGCGCATGGAGAAGCGCAAGAAAGCCGCCACCAGCAATGGCGCGGCAACTAAAGATGACGCAGGCAAGGACGACGAGGACGACGGGGACGACGGGGACGACGGCGCTGAAACCGATGCGTCAATGCCTGGAGCCCCCTGAATTCGATCGTTCTAAAACGCAGCAAGCCTCGCACGAGGTCGAGGCTTGCCAATCATTTGCTCATTCGAGGAAAGGGTTAACGAATGCTCCGTCTCGGTCCCATTCTTACGCGCACTGGAATTGGCTTTGGCTTAGAGCCCAGCACTATTCGTACAAGTCGCGTCAGCAGGGATCGGACGGAATCAAATGACATGTTTAATCTCTAGCACCACTTGCGCATAATGCAAGAACCAAATTGAAATTGATCACATTTGGAGCCAACAACTTTGCCGCAAGATCCCATAAGATGCGATGCCCATTCCAAGAGATATTAAATGGATGTAGACCCCGACGATGTAGAGCCCAATGAGTCCCACAACGACACCCCAAATGGGTCGCCATGGACGCTTGAAGATGCGTTTCCATCAAGTTGGGTTGTGTTTTGGCCGCATCAAGAGGCTCCTACACGCGAGGAAATTGGCAGTGCCTTTGCGGCGTGGTTGGGGCGCGATATTGACGCGCAATCTCCCGAAAACGAAGAAGACAGCGTGTTGTGGGTCATGGCCTTCACGCTGGACGGCCTAGATGCGCCAGTGGTGGTGTGGGCGGAGTCGGCGATTCCGATTCAAGATGAAGAGGGACTGCAAGCGATTCGCGATTGCAAGTGGGTGGTGCGCATGCAAGTGGTTTTGCCGCAAAATGAGCCGCATGAGGCCTACTTTCGATCAGTGGGTTTGTTGGCCGGCGCGTTGGGCGATGTCGCCGGAATTTTGGACGCAGTCACGGGTCAATTCATGCCGCGCGAAACTTTGGAGACCGGATTTCTTTTGCCCGAGGCCAAACCACATGAGCGTTGGTTGTGGCGCGTGGGTGGAGTTGGCGTTGCCGGTGAAGAGGCCAACGAAGATCGTCCTACTCTTTTATTCACGACGGGTTTGTGGCGTTGCGGTCGCCCCGAACTTGAGTTGATGGAAATTCCCGCCAAGCATGTGCGAGCTGGATTAATTTTAATCGACGCCATGGCCGGCCTTCTGCTTGAAGGCGACATGCCGGAGGTTGGTGAGAAAGTGGAGGTGGGACCGGGCCTTGAAGTGTGTTTACAGCCATGGCAAGAGGTTGCCGTGACCGCGCACGATGGCGCACCTGGATCAAATTCATTCCGTGCCGCGGCGCGTAGCGAGGAGGGATTTTCTCCATTGCTTGGGGTGCGCGCGGTGGTGTGCCACCCAGAACCCGTTGGTGAATTTAAAAGAGTGTGGACCTGGCCGGCGAAAGTCATCGCCGCTTTGGAAACAGGTCACGCCGCGTTGTTCGCCACCGAACACGCTATTGACGCCACGGCCTCGCGCGCGCGCCGCCATTTTGATGTGTTTGCGACGGCCTTTGCCAGCTTGCGCCGTAGTGGTGACGCCGCGCATCAAGCGTTGGTGCAAAAATCCTTTCAGGTACAAGCGCCGCTTGAAAATGGAACGGATCCTGAACGGGTTGAACAGGCGTGGTTCATTGTGCGCAAGTTTGAAGGCGATTCGCTGGACACCGTGCTCCTTGATCAACCGCATAGCCGTCCCGATTTACAGGGTGGTTCAAGTGTGCGCGTGCCTGTTGCCACCATCACGGACTGGCGCGTTGAACTTCCTGAAGGTGATTTAAGTTCCGAAGTCTGGAGCGAATTATTGCCAGCGGTTGATCGTCTGCGTGGCATTTCGTAATCAAGCATTTAGCCACGGTCATGCCCCTACAAAAGTCCTGAGTCACGCTTTGAATACGCAAGCAATCGCAATGCGCGCTAGGTACACTCTCCTTATGCCCGCATCTCGAAGCCGCAATACGGATTGGCACAAAAGTCTGCAACAAGTGCTGGAACGGCGCGGGGCTTTGGAGTTGGCCGTGGCGCGTCCCGAAAGCGCCAGCGAAGATGGCGTTGATATTATTTGGCGCAGTCAACTAATCGCGCTGCATGAGGCGAGTGTAGAGGTGGAATCACCGCAAGCGCTTGGCCGCACGGTGCAATTGAAAGAAGGCGTGAAGTTGGTCGCCGCCTTTGTGATTGGTCAAAATAGATTCTCGTTTCACACCAGCATTTTGTCAGGACCCGCCACAACCGCGCACACATTGTCGCTCTTTCTGGCACTGCCCGAATCCATCGAGCGGTGTCACCGGCACAATGATCGATTTGATTTGCAGGGTTTGCAACTGCCGCAGGCCACCATGTGGCCGTTGTTGGAACCGCGCAGCGTTGGCGTTGCCGAGCGCGCCAACGAGTTGGCGTTTGAATCACATACCCGCGGCGAAACCGTCAGCGCGTCTGGCGGCGAGGCACTTCTGCCAAACATGGGCCCGTCCATATCTGGCACGCTCATGAATGTTGGCGGCGGTGGTGTTGGAATTCGAATTGCCTCCAATGAAGCCGGCCCGCTTTCGCGTCAACGCATTTTCTGGCTTCGCATCGCGTTAGGCAAGGATAATCCAGTGCCGCTTGTGGTCACTGGCAAACTTGTGCACACGCACATTGATTCCATGCACAATACCTACGCTGGAATGGCGTTTGATTTTTCATTCAATCCAGAGCACCAGAAGACGGTGGCTGCGCAAATTGCAATGTATGTGCAGCGCGCTCAAGCCAAGCAAATTTTGCCACGTTGATGCGCCGCGCGCAGTGCTGCTTGCAGCACTTGGACTTTGGCGTGGCTTTCCGCAACCTCTTCATTGGGATTGGAATCACTGGTAATTCCGCATCCCGCCGCGTAGGTCAGCGCGAATGTGTTGGGCGATGATTCGCGTAAGAGAGCGGTACGAATGGCAACGCTTAATTTCATGGCGCCCGTGTCTGCCAAATATCCAATAGCGCCGCAGTAGGGCCCGCGCTCAAAGGTTTCAAGTTCGTCGATTACTTGCATGGCGCGAATTTTGGGCGCGCCCGTGATTGATCCCGGCGCAAAAGTGTGGCCTAGCAACGCGGCGCGATCGCAGCCGATTTGAAGTTGCCCGTGAATTTCGGCCACGCCATGCACTACCGTTCCGTGGGTTTCCATAACGCGCGCTTGGCGCACGCTCACGCTAGCGGGACGGCATGCGCGCGACAAATCATTGCGCATCAAGTCCACGATCATGTGCAATTCCGCGGCGTCTTTTTCACTGCGCGCCAATTCATCGCTGCTCTTCTCGCTGCTCGTGTCGCTGGCACGCGTGCCTTTAATGGGCCGAGAAACCACAAGCCCGTGCGCGTCCAGTTCAAGGAATAGTTCTGGGCTCATGCTCGCCAACATTCCAGATGAAGTTTCAAGCCACGCTCCATAGCGCGCGGCGCTGCTGCGTAACGCCAGGTGCGCGAATGCGCGTGGGCAACCACGCAGCGAGCTGTGCCAACGGCGCGCGATATTGGCTTGAAATAAATCTCCCTGGTGAATCAGATCAATTGTGCGCTTCACCGCTTGGGCGTATTGAGCGTCGGAAATTTCTTCTTGCAGTGGATCACATTCAAAGTTCTCAGTTGATTCGTGGTTGAGCAAGGGGACTGAATCCACAGCGCCGCCAATGGACCACCATTGTTGCTTTGCATGATCAAACACAAACGCGCGATCGCAGCGGGCAGCTTGCGCCAACGGCCATGTGTTGTCCAAGCGCGTCCATTCACCTGCGCGCGCCGATGAATTGGCTTGATTCGCGCGCGCTTTGGGTTCCAGCACCCCTCCCAATTCGTAGGAAAACTGTGTGAACCAACCCGCGCCTATCGGCGGCTGCTGCTGGCCAGTGCATGTGGCGCTGGTTCTATCGAGCGAGCGAATCCAAGCCAACACATCGCTCGCGTTCAGGCCTGGGTGCGCGCGCAAAACTTTCCACTCCCTGGGAACGCCAATCACGCTGATGCGCGACCAACTGGAATTATCGCCAGAAAGCAAGGCCGCTAGCGGCACATCGCTTGGCCAACGCTGCAGCACGTGCAGGGGTTGCTCATTCCAGTCCAACAGTTGGGCGCTCGACATATCCTAATGCTAGGCATTTCAAGGCCATTCGATTTGTTCGTGCGAAAAAAATACAAAATCAATATGATTGCATATTCATCGCGTCAGCCGTATTCACTAAATTCAATTCATACAATCCAAAGGTTCTATATGTCGCTTGCTGCCCCAACTCGTTCCATGTCCCGTTCTAGTCAAAAGTCCAGCCGTTCCGGCCCCGTCAAGAGCATCAACGCAAAGTCAAAGCAGGCCAAGTCAGGGACAAATTCCAAATTGACAAACGCCAAGTTCAAGGCGGGGAAGTTGATTTATTTCTTCGCGGCCAAGGGAACCGAAGGCAGCGCTGATATGAAAACCCTGCTTGGCGGCAAGGGCGCAAACTTGGCGGCCATGTGTTCCATTGGATTGCCCGTGCCACCAGGTTTCACTATCACCACGGATGTCTGCAATTTGTATTACGAAAGCGGCCGCAAGATGCCGCCATCGTTGTTGAAGGAATTAAAAGCCTATGTGTCGCGGTTAGAAAAATCGGTGGGCAAAAAATTTGGCGACGCTCGCAAGCCATTACTTGTGTCGGTTCGCTCCGGCGCGCGTGACAGCATGCCTGGAATGATGGACACCATTCTGAATTTGGGTCTGAACGATAAAACTGTCTTGGCGCTCAAAGAAGCCACTGACAACGGCCGCTTCGCGTGGGATTGCTATCGCCGCTTCATTCAGATGTACGGCGACGTAGTGATGGGCGTGCAGAAGCGCAATGAAAACGAGCATGATCCATTTGAGGATGTCATGGCAACCCTGAAGGCGCAGGTTGGCGTTCAAGAGGACACGCATCTCACCGAGACGCATTTGCATGAGCTTGTGAAGCGCTTCAAAGCGCTCATTCTTGATCGAACAGGCAAGAAATTTCCCAACGATCCCATGGATCAACTCATTGGCTCCATTGCCGCGGTGTTTCGCAGTTGGATGAACGACCGCGCCATTGTGTACCGCGCCAAATATAAAATTCCAGCGCAGTGGGGCACCGCTGTGAATGTGCAAGCCATGGTGTTTGGTAACACGGGCGATGACTCCGGCACTGGCGTGGCGTTTACGCGCGATCCAGCCACAGGCGAGAATGTGTTCTACGGCGAGTACCTCGTCAACGCCCAGGGTGAGGACGTCGTGGCCGGTGTGCGGACGCCCAAGCCCGTGGCCGAGATGGCCCACGAGCCGATGTTCGCCGGCACCTACAAGCAGCTGGAGAAGGTCCGGCAGACGCTCGAGAAGAAGTTCGGCGACGTCCAGGATTTCGAGTTCACCGTCGAGAAGAAGAAGCTCTACATGCTGCAGACGCGGCATGGCAAGCGGACGGCGCTGGCCTACGTGAAGATCGCCCACGACATGGTGAAGCAGAAGCTGATGGCGCCCGAGCACGCCATCCAGTCGGCCGACCCCGATGCGCTCTCCCAGCTTCTGGCCCCGATCTTCGACCGCCATGACTACGAGGCGGCGAAGAAGAGCGGCCGGCTGCTGACGACCGGCCTCCCCGCCGGCCCCGGCGCGGCCACCGGCCAGCTCGTGTTTTCGGCGGCCAAGGCCGAGGAACTGGCCCACAAGGGCGTGAAGGTGGTGCTCGCCCGCGTCGAGACCTCGCCGGAGGACCTCCGCGGCATGATCGCCGCCGAGGGCATCCTCACCAGCCGCGGCGGCGTGTCGAGCCACGCGGCCCTCGTGGCCCGGCAGATGGGCAAGGTCTGCGTCGCCGGCGCGGGCGCCATCCAGATCGACTACGCCGCCGGCACGCTCAAGTGCTCCGGTCAGACGCTTCGCGAGGGCGATGCGATCTCCATCAACGGCTCGACCGGAGAGGTGTTCGCCGGCGGGATCAAGACGGCTGACAGCGAACTGAAGCAAGTTCTCGTCAGCAAGACCCTCAAGCCAAAAGACTCGAAGGTTTTCCAATACTACGACTTCATCATGAAGCTCGCAGACAAGCACCGGCAGCTCGGCATCCGCACCAACGCCGACACACCCGAACAGGTCCGCCAGGCGATCGCCTTCGGTGCCGAGGGGATCGGCCTGACGCGAACCGAGCACATGTTCTTCGAGGGCGACCGGATCGACGCGCTGCGGGAGATGATCCTCGCCGCGAACGAAGAGGCCCGCCGCGAGGCGCTCGCCAAGCTGCTGCCCTACCAGCGGGACGACTTCGAGGGCATCTTCCGGGCCCTCGACGGTCGGCCGGCCACCATCCGCTTCCTCGACCCGCCGCTGCACGAGTTCGT
>SYAC01000046.1 GCA_005787685.1 Planctomycetia bacterium | reverse complement strand
CTGGATTTAGGTTCCAGTGGGCTTAAACCCGTGCAGGTTCGATTCCTGTCACCCGCATTGAATGGAATGTCGCTGCAATAAACCATGGTTACCGCGCACAATAATCTTTGGACTCCCGAGAGCTGGAAAAATTTCCCCGCCGTTCAGCAACCACGCTACCCCAATTCCATCGCGCTGGAACACGCCTTGGCGGAGTTGGGGCAATTGCCACCGCTGGTGACCAGTTGGGAGATCGAGTCGTTAAAGGCGCAACTTGCCGATGCCGCCGAAGGCAAAAGATTTTTACTGCAAGGTGGCGATTGCGCTGAAATGTTTGACGAGTGTCGCAGCCCCATCATCGCGGCCAAGCTTAAAATTCTTTTGCAGATGAGCCTGGTGTTGACGCACGGCGGCGGTCGTCCCGTGATACGCGTTGGACGCTTCGCTGGTCAATACGCCAAGCCGCGCAGCGATGAATATGAAATCCGCGGCGACCTGAAATTGGATTCCTACCGCGGCGACTTGGTTAACGGTTTGGAATTCCACGAGCAAGCCCGCATGCCCGATCCGCACCGCTTGATCGACGCGTACAGCCGCTCGGCGCTGACATTGAATTTCATCCGCTCGCTGGTGGACGGGGGGTTTGCTGATTTACACCACCCGGAATATTGGGATTTGGACTTTGTGCAGCACAGTCCCTTGCGCGATGAATATCAAAAAATGACCCGTGAAATTGGGCAAAGTCTGCGATTTATGGAAACGCTCGCCGGCGCGCCCGTGCATGAAATGCGCCGCGTGGATTTTTTCACAAGTCACGAAGGCTTGGTGCTTCCATATGAGCAGGCGCAGACGCGCCGCGTTCCCCACCGCGATGGTTGGTGGGATCTTTCAACGCATATGCCGTGGATTGGCTATCGCACGGCGGTACCAGGCAACGCGCACATAGAGTTTTTTCGCGGCATACAAAATCCAATCGGCGTGAAAGTTGGTTCGGGCACCCAGGAAAGCACACTGCTGGAAATTATTCACGCGCTCAATCCAACCAACGAACCTGGGCGCTTGACGCTAATCCATCGATTTGGGGCGCACGACATTGCCAAGAGTTTGCCCGCTCTGATTGATTGCGTGGCGAAGAGCAATGCGCGCGTTCTGTGGGTGTGCGATCCAATGCATGGCAACACGCAAACGGTCAGCGTGAATAGCGGACCGCAAGCGGGTGCCAAAGTAAAGACGCGCAAGTTCGCACACATTCTGACGGAGATTGAGCAAGCGTTTGAAATTCACAAATTGAAGTCCAGCGTGCTTGGAGGCGTCCACTTTGAATTGACCGGCGAAAATGTCACCGAGTGCACCGGCGGCGCGCGCGGATTAAGCGACGATCAATTAGCGCAGGCCTATAGAAGCCGCGTGGATCCGCGTTTGAATTACGAGCAATCGCTGGAAATGGCCATGTTGGTGGCGCGGCGCTTGGATGGGTGAGTTGCACTGTGGCTTGGCCGCGGCGTAAACGCCACAAACCTTGCGCAATTCGGTTACAATCTGCTACTTCATGCCCCAAAAACGCCGCGTTGTGATTACAGGAATTGGCACCACCTCCGCGGTGGGTGTGGGCACGCAATCGCTGTGGAATGCCTTGATTTCTGGGCAATCTGGCGCCAAATTATGCCACACATTCGACATGAGCGGATTTTCCTGCCCATTTGTGGCGCAGTTGGCCGCGGATCAGTTGGACATTAAACAATTTGTGCCAAAAAGTTACCGCAAAGCCACCAAAGTCATGGCGCGCGATATTGAGCTTGCGGTGGCCGCGGCGCATGAGGCCGTGAACGACGCGGGCCTGGTCACTAAGTCGCATGAAACTGTCGATGGCAAAATGACGGTGCCCGCCACTCGAATGGGTTGCCAAATTGGCGCGGGCTCAATCGCCGCCGAGGAAAATGAATTGACCGTCGCGTTCGCGTCCAGTCAAACCGCCCAAGGTGAAATTGATTTGGGCGTGTGGGGCTCAACTGGCATGCAAAATATCACTCCGCTCTGGATGTTGAAATACCTGCCGAACATGTTGGCGTCCCATGTCTCCATTATTCATGATTGCCAGGGTCCATCCAACACGATCACTTGCGGCGAGGCCAGCGCGTTGTTGTCCATTGGCGAAAGCATGCGCGTGATTGGTCGCGCCGCCGCGGATTGTTGCTTGTCTGGCGGCGTTGAAAGCAAAGTGAACTTAATGGGAGTGCTACGCCAATTTTATTCCAAGCGCTTGGCCACGGCGACGCTTGACGACGATCCATCCACCATCATTCGTCCGTTTCACCCCAGCGCCACGGGTGGAATGGCGGGCGAGGGCGGCGCCATTTTGGTGCTTGAAGAATTGGAAAGCGCGCGCGCCCGAGGCGCAAAAATTCAGGTTGAATTGGCTGGTTTTGGGGCAAGTCAAAGCTTTTGCGAAGACACTGTTGGTATTGGCGCGCAGGTGGATGGCGTTGGAATTGCGCAGGCTATTGAGAGCGCGCTGCAAGAAGCCGGCGTGCAGCCCGCCCAGGTTGACGCCATTGTTCCATTTGGTTGCGGCGTGCCAGGCATTGACGCCAGCGAGGCCGCTGGCTTGCGCAAGGTTTTTGGCGAGGGTGTTTCAAAAATTCCGTTGGTGACTATTTCAACGGCCACCGGAAATTGCGGCGCTGGATTTGGCGCAGTTGCCGCCAGCGTGGCGGTGCAATGTTTGCGTGCGCAAAAATTGCCGGCGCGCATTCACGGTGGCAAGGTTGGCGAATGTGTTGGCGGTGTTGACGCCGCAACGATTGGCGCGCGCGACGCCGTGTTGAACACCATTGTTGTCACCACGACAAGTTTGGGCGGACAAAATGCGGCTATTGTTTTGCGGAGGATTTCATGAGCGAGCCACGCGTGGTTGTTACGGGCATGGGTTGGGTTACCAGTCTTGGCCACACGGTCGACGGAGTCTGGGATCGATTGATGAAATCCGAAAGCGGTATGGGTCCAATCACCCATTTTAACGCCGCCACATTTCCCACCACATTCGCCGCGCAGGTCAAACCCGACTTTGATTACCGCACATTTTTGACAGATCCAAAGGCGCACGCCACCACCGCCCGCAACGCGCAATTCGCCTTGGGCGCCGCGCGACAAGCCTGGAATCAGGCCGGTTTCCATTTGAATCCACCCAAGGACTCCAAGCGTGTTGGTTTGTATTTGGGCGCCGGTGAAGGTGTTCTTGATTTTGATAATTACGCTGGCGCGTTGATCGCAGCGTGGGACGCCGCCAAGCAAAAAGTAGACGGCGTGCGCTGGGCTCAAGCCGCGCTGGCTCGTCTTGACCCATTGAAAGAAATCGAGCAAGAGCCAAACATGTCGCTGGCGCACTTGGCGCGTGAGTTTGGAATACGCGGACCCGCATCCAATTGTTTAACCGCTTGCGCCGCCAGCACGCAGGCCATTGGCGAAGCCTTCAGCATGATTCGCCGCGGCGACGCCGACATCATGATGTCGGGTGGCACACACACCATGATTCATCCATTGGGCGTGACAGGTTTCAATCGATTGACCGCATTGAGCACCTTCAAGGGCGACCCAACAATGGCAAGCCGTCCATTTTGTTTAAGTCGCGACGGCTTTGTCATGGGCGAGGGGAGCGGCATGGTGATTCTTGAAAAACTTGAGCACGCACTGGCTCGTGGCGCCACGCCACTTGCGGAAGTGATTGGCTACGGATCCAGCGCCGATGCGTTTCGTATCACGGATATTCAACCCGAAGGACGCGGAGCCGCGGCCGCCATCAATGCAGCTTTGCAACAAGCCCACATAGATCCCAATACCGTAGGCGCAGACGGTCGTCCGCTGATTCACTACATCAGCGCGCACGGCACGGGCACCAAGGAGAATGATTCCATTGAAACGCGCGCCGTGAAAGTGGTGTTTGGCGAGCGCGCCAAAAATATTCCAATGAGCAGCATCAAGAGCATGATGGGCCACTTGATCGCCGCCGCAGGCGCGGTGGAATTCATGACATGCATCCTGGCCATTCAGCGCGGCATGTTGCCACCCACGCGCAATCACAATGATCCAGACCCCGCGTTGGATTTGGATTATGTTCCAAATGTGGCTCGCAAATGCGCCGTGGACACTTGCCTCAGCAATTCGTTTGGCTTTGGTGGGCAAAACGACACGCTTGTGGTGACTCGCTTTCAATCGGCGTGAGCGTTCAAATTCTGAGGGGTTCCTATGGCAACAACTTGCACGCCTCAATCCATTCAACCAAAGTCACGCCGCCTTTTGTGGATCGTGTCTATTGGTTTGTTGGCGGTCATTCTTCTCGCCATGGCTTGGCTATCCAAGCGTTCGCCGCAGTGGTTCAACCATCAATTCACAAGCGACGCGCAAATGGAAAGTCGCAGCGCGGATTTTGAGCAAGGTCTTGCCGCGCAATTCACCAAGGTGCGCGGCCAAGACTCCGCGTGGGCAATCCGTATCCCGGAAAAAGATATGAACGAATGGTTGGCCTCGCGCCTGCCCAAATGGCTTGAGCATCAAGGCAAGAGCGCGCAAGAATGCAACTACAAAGCGCAAGTGCGTTGCCGCGATGACCGCATGGACATTGCGGCGGAAAATTCTTGGTCAGTGGGGGTGCTTGAGTTCCAACCACAAATACAGTCCGCGCAGAGTGACAAGACAACCTTGAATGTGGCGCCCACATCCGCTGCCATTGGGTGCCTGCCTATTCCAACATTCATTCTTTCCACATTTGTTCCAACGGATATGTTTGAATCCTTGCAAGCGTCGGAGTTTCGCCTGGCCGATGGCCGGCGCGTGATGGTCAAAGATATTGAAGTGTTGCCAGGCGAAATTCGCATGCAACTAGAAACATCGCCCAACAAAAATTAATTTTTTGCTGTCTTTCATCGCACAATGTGCGCGCCATGCGCCACATCCCCCAACCACGCTGGGACTTTCCGTCTGGCGCTGGCGCACATACTTGAGCAAACAAAGCGACTGGCGCAATGAAAGCAACCTACGCAATGAGTTCAAATTGACTGCGAGATCCGATATCTACAAATTTCCCACATAAGTTGCCCTGGATGCAACCATTTACGGTCTCGATACGAATATATTCCCGGAAACACCAACAAGTGAATCCGTCATCGAGGTGAGGAAAAGAAAAGGGCGATCGCTATGTCTAGCGTGAGCCGATTGTGGGAATTGGTAACAAATATCGCAGTGATTTGAGGGAAAAGGAAAAGCCAAGAGCAGGTTTGTGTTGTCCCATGGGTTGGCGCCGCGAAAGCGGCCAGCAGGGCAATTCAAACAAACCGCAGGCAGTCCAAGCCCCAGAAAACTGCACAATGTCACTCCCCGTTGACGCGTCCGTGGCTAAACCCGCGGACGCGTTTTTTTTTGTCTACTAGACTCTCCCATTCGCAACCCCTAAGAAATTTCCCACATGCCACAGCTCACCATTAACGGCAAGACGTGCTCCTTTGAAAAGGGCGAAACCATTTTGCAGGCGGCTCAGCGCCACGAACAAGAGATTCCGCATTACTGCTACCACCCCGGACTTTCCATTGTGGCCAATTGCCGCATTTGTCTGGCTGAAGTGTGGAGCCCCGATCCAAAGACCGGAGCCTTGCGCGCGGGTAACAAATTATTTCCAACATGCCAGACGCCAGCGGTCGAGGGTCAAGTGGTCTACACCGATTCTCCCAAGGCGCTCGCCAATCAAAAGGCCGTCATGGAATTTCTGCTCATCAATCATCCAGTGGATTGCCCCGTGTGCGACCAAGCGGGTGAGTGCCACTTGCAGGATTACAGTTATCAATATGGCCGCGGTGAGAGCCGCTTCAAGGAAGCGAAGAACAAGCGTCCCAAGAAAGATGTTGGCCCGCATGTGTTGTTGTACAGCGATCGCTGCATCATGTGCACGCGTTGCGTGCGCTTCACGCGTGAGGTCACCGGCACCGGCGAACTCATGGTGGATGGTCGTGGCAGCGTGGAGGAGATTGATGTATTTCCAGGCATCGCGCTTGAGAATGAACTGAGCGGTAATGTGGTTGACATTTGCCCCGTGGGCGCCTTGCTTGACAAAGATTTTCTCTTTCAACAACGCGTGTGGTTTTTGAAGAAAACCCCCAGTATTGATGGCATTACCGCAAGTGGCGACAACATTAGCGTTGAGCACAATGAGGGCGTGATCTACCGTGTGAAGCCGCGCAACAATCTGCAGGTGAACAAGTGGTGGATCACCGATGAAGTCCGTTACGGCTGGAAGTTTGTGCATAGCGAGAGTCGCTTAAAGTTGCCCGCGATCCGTGGTCGCGCGGCGTTCGTGGCCAATGACGCCGCCGCCGCATGGAGCGAAGCGCTGAGCGTGACAATTAACACGTTGGAGAGCGCCGTCAAAAATGGTGGCCGCCTTGGCTTGATGGTGAGCCCCATGTTGACTTGCGAGGACGCGTACTTGCTGGCCACAACAATTCTTGCCATCGACGCGCAAGCGGAACTTGCCGTTGGCCCAATTCCTGTTTTGGGTCAAGATAAAACTTTCCCTGGTGGCTTCACCATGTACGCCGAGAAGGCGCCCAACTCCCGTGGAGTTCGCCGCGTGCTCGAGGCTCTTGCCAAGGGTCGCAAGGTTCATGACGCGATTGGGTTTGAGACCGCGGCCAAGTCCAAAGCCATCGCCGCCGCGGTGGTGAGCGGAAATTATCCAAGTGAATGGGTAACGCCATCCTTGCAAAGCGCGCTGGGTGATGTGCAGTTGATCGTGATTGACACGCTTGTCAACGTACTCAGTGAGCAGGCTTTGGTGACCTTGCCGGGCGCGACATGGACTGAAAAGGCCGGCGTTTTTGAGAACGCAAAGAATCGTCTGCAAAGCTTTGAACGCGCCATTTCCACGGTGGACTTTGCCAAGGGCGAAAGCCAAATCGCACTGGATCTGCAGGCGGCGCGCGCTGGCGTGAAGGCCAAGGCATTTGACGCCGCCAACACCCGCGCCTTGATGGCGCGCGTGTCGGGCTTGGAGCGATTCACCACGGATCTCCATGTGCCGCCACAAGTTGCCAAGGTGGCGGGCGACATGGTGCTCATTGAAATCTAATTGTCCGTGGATAAAGTAACCGCACGTGGTTGAGCGGCATCCAATTCGCGAAGTGTGGGCGCAGGCGTGGCCAAGCGTGCTGACCATGGTCAGCTACACCTTGATGCAATTTGTGGACTCGCTCATGGTGGCGCAAGTGGGTCCAATTGAAATGGCGGCGCAGGGCAACGGCGGCATCTGGAGTTTTGTACCTTTGGCGTTTTTATTTGGCGTGTTGACTATGGTGAACACCTTCACCGCGCAAAATGTTGGCGCTGGTCGCCGCGAAGAAATAGCGCGCTTTGCCTGGACTGGTTTTTGGTTTTCTCTTGTGGTGTGGGCGCTCATCATGTTGCCATGGGCGGCGTGCTTGCCAATGGTCTTTCGTTTCTCAGGTCACTCTGAAAAACTGCTCACTCTGGAAATCCAATACGCGGTCACGCTTGTGTTGGGCTCTATCTTCTCGCTTGCGGGCAAGTGCATGAGTAATTTCTATTTTGGCTTGCAGCGGCCGCGCGTCATCGCGCTGGCGGCGTTGACCGGGAACCTGGTCAATATCGCGCTGAATTACGCGCTTATTTACGGTGAAAATGGCCTGCCTTCCATGGGGTTGCCCGGCATTCCTGGCGTGCCGGCCTTGGGCGTGTTGGGCGCGGCAATCGCCACGGTGTGTGGCACAGGCGTCGAACTGGCCATTCCACTGGCGCTGTTTTTCTCGGCGCGTTTCGCCAAGGACCACGGCGTGTGGCAATCATGGCGGCCATCGCTGAGAGACTGTAAAAGACTTTTGAAAGTTGGATGGCCCGTTGGAATTCAATTTGGAAATGAGATCATGTGCTGGGCCATTTTTATGACGGTGTTGGTTGGAACATTTGGTGAGATTCATCTCACGGCGGGTTGGGCCACGCTGCGCTTCATGCATTTGTCATTCATGCCCGCGGTTGGTTTTAGCGTGGCCACCACGGCGTTGGTTGGAAAATATGTGGGAGCGGGGCGGCCAGATATCGCGGCCAATCGCGCGCACTGGGCGTTGTTGATGGCCACCATCTATATGACGCTGTGTGGCGTGGCCATGGCCATCTTTCGAGAGCCGCTGATTGCACTTTTCACATCCACATCCGACGCCGCCAACACCACCGACATTATTCGTATTGGTTCCATGCTGATGATTTGCGCGGCGGTATTTCAAACCTTTGACGCGATTGGCATTGTCTATAACGGCGCACTGCGCGGCGCGGGCGACACGGTGGTGCCCGGCCTATACACCATGGCTTTCAATTGGATTTTTCTTGTGCTTGGCGGATGGCTCTTGGTTGTGTTCTGGCCGGCCCTGGAAAGTCTGGGGCCTTGGATTGCCTCTGCGTTTTACATTATTGCATTGAGCGTATTCTTGACCATGCGCTTTGAATCAGGGCATTGGAAGCGGATTCGCCTCTTGGAAACAAATCCCATTCATGGGTAGACTGCTTGATCACAATTTCTCACCGACTTTTACAACTGGAGATGTATGTCAAACATAGGACTTGATACCGTTCTTGATGTCGCAACCGATCCTGCCGCTTCGCAGGTGTTTATGAAGCAAGGCAAGGCTTTCGAAGTCAACGCCCAATTCTTCGACGCTCTTGAGGCCTACAAGAACGCCGTCAAGGCCAATCGCTGCGCCACGACGCTATTCAATATGGCGCGCATGCAGGACCACTTGGGCTTTGACGATGATGCCATGCGCAGTTACGAGGAATGCACGCGCATGCCAAATCCTCCAGTCAACGCGTTTCTCAATCTTGCCGTTCTTCTGGAGGACGCCGCGCAATTCACACGCGCCAGCAAGTTGATTCAAAAGGTGCTTGAGGCCAATCCAAATCATCCGCGCGCCAAGTTGTTCATCCGCGATGTGCAGGCCAGCAAGAACATGTTGTACGACGAGGAGCTTGCGCGCATGAAGGGCCGTGAAGAGGCCATGTTTGAATTGCCAGTTGCGGAATTTGAGTTGTCCATTCGCGCCCGTAACTGCTTGAAGAAAATGAATATTCGCACGCTTGGCGATTTGCTTCGCATTAGCGAGTCTGAATTGCTTTCGTATAAGAATTTTGGCGAAACCAGTTTGGTGGAGATCAAGCAAATGCTCACCGCACGCGGCCTACGCCTAGGTCAGCAACTTGACCGCGGTCACTACGACAAGGTGCGCGGCGAAGTGCTGGAGAAAATGAAAGGCACCGTCGCCGATGGCGTGTTAGGCATGACCGTTGGCACGCTGAACTTGGGCATTCGCAGCCGAAAAGCCTTGCAATTGCTGGGTATTCAGACAGTGGGCGACCTGGCCGCACGAACCGAAGCAGAGTTGATGGGCGTGAAGAATTTTGGCGCCACCAGCTTGGTGGAAATTCATGAGCGTCTCGCTGAACATGGTCTTGCCTTGCGCACGCTCGAGTGAGGTCAAGCCGCCTGAGGCGGCGAAGGAGCCTTCGCTATGGCGGTGAATTCTGGATGGCAACCCCCAACGAACTATGGCCATTTTTTTGCCGTCTTGGCCGCCATGGTCATTGTGTGTTGGGGATACATGACCATTCCAAGTGGTTGTGAAACGCAAGGCGCGGCGCGCACGCGCAGCACGTTGCCAAGCAGTCCGTTGGAAAAAAATCCCGTTGGTTCCGTAGGAGATTCGGCAAACGCAAGCAATGGTGGCGTCACGGATATTGTTGAAAAGCCTAGAACGCCGCCACCACTTGAACGGCCGTTTCCCCCAACCACCCAGCCCAACATTCGTGTGCGCGTGGCGGCGGTGCGTGGCGAACCCGTGCAACTGACTCATCCATCCGGATGGCTTTGGCTTAAGGGACAGAACATGCAAGCTGGTCAAACATTTCGTACGCCTATTGCGGTGTATCCAATGGAAGATGGCTGGCGAATTGTGCAGGCCAACGGCACAACGCAAGCCAGCAACTTTCGTCTTGTGGAATCCGGCGCGCTGCAAGTGCAGGAGCCACAAAATGTGCAAGGCAATATTCAGTTTGGTGGCATCGCGTATTTGGGCAGCGCCAACATTGTTCGGCGCGCGGATGTGGACGCAAACGCCTCGGATTTAGTGTTTATTGTGCCTTTGGAGGAGTATTTGCCCGGCGTCTTGGCCAAGGAATTATTCAAGGGTTGGCACAGCAACACCTATCAAGCGCAAGCCATTGCGGCGCGCAGTTACGCCGCGTGTGAAATGGAGTGGTGGAGAAATCGCCGCCATTACGACGTTGTCGCGGGTCAAGCCAGCCAGGCTTGGGTTGGCGCCACAAGCGACGCAAAAAGTTTGGACGCGGTGGCTAACACGCGTGGTCAATATTTGGTATTTGATGGACGCGTTGTGCCGGCGTACTACTCCAGTTGTTGCGGCGGGTTGCCTTCGTCGGCGGCAGATTCTATTCGCGACGGAACTTGGACCCAGATTGATCCCTTGAATGTGACGGAGAAGGGTCGTCGGACCCAATGTTGCGAAAAAGCGCCAGTGGCAAAGTGGCAGATGTCATATTCGATCGCGGAAACAGTGGATCGCATGAACCAGTGGTCCAAGCAGGCGGGTCGAAAAGATTTGGGTCCAATGAATGGAATAAAAAGTTTTGTGGTTGGTGATAAAAATTCCGTTGGGCGTTCCAAGACATTTTTGATTACCGACCGAAATGGGAAGCGCTTTATTTGGGACGCTCCAGATTTTCGCGTGGCCATGAATGCCGGCGCAAATGGTTCGCGCGATGTGTTGAAATCATCCGCGCTAGAGCCGCGCTTGGAAAAGGGCCGCCTCATATTGGATGGCCGCGGCTACGGTCACGGTGCTGGAATGTGTCAATATGGCGCGGAATTCATGGCAAATTCCAATCGATCTCCAAGCGCCATTTTGCAGCGTTATTACCCCGGAGCCATCATTGTGACCATGGCGCAAACCCCAGGCGACAGCGCCACAACCGCTGCGCTGATTGGCGCGCCTCGCCCCTAATTATTGCAAGGACTCAATCGTGTTTACAGGAATTGTTCAACATATGGTCGCCGTCAAATCTTTACGCACGCGCGAGCATGGTAAAACATTGGTTTTGAACGCCGGCCAATGGCCAGGCAACGCAACCGTTGGTGAAAGTATTTGTGTGAATGGATGTTGCTTGACCGTGGTGGACATAGCCAATGCTGAACTGGCATTTGATGTTGTGCAGCACACATTGCACTACACAACCATTGGTCAGTTGAGCCAAGGCGATATGGTGAATGTGGAGCGTGCCATGCGGGCCGACTCATTGGTGGGTGGACATTTTGTTCAAGGCCATGTCGATACCACCGCGGCAGTTCTTCAGGTCGAGCGCGCCAATGGACAATGGCGCACGCGCGTCGAGTCGCCCATATCGATTGACCATCTTTTGCATGAGCGCGGCAGTGTGGCGATTGATGGCGTGAGCTTGACCATTGCCGCCACGGGCCAGGGTTGGTTTGAAGTGGAGTTGATTCCAGAGACGCTTGCCAAGACAACGTTGGCGCAGCGTTTGCACGGCGCGCGCGTGAATGTGGAGGCGGATTCCATGGCCAAGGCCGTGTCCGCGGAAGTTGCGCGCCACATGCAAAGGCTAGGATTTTCCACGGATTCAAAGCCTAAATCGCAGTGATCGCTCCAAGTCCCGCCAGCCGCGCATTTGCAATGTGGGTTGGCTAGACCACCTTGAACGCGATCATGGTCAAGTCATCGGCGGGTCCGTCGGCATTGTGGTGTGCGAGCAATTCCTCATCAAGTCGGCGTTCCATGTGGGCGATCATGTCGGCGGGTTCGGTGATGGATAGCAGCGCTGCGAATTCCTGTACAGCGCGCGTCGGCGTTGTGCGTGTAAATCCCTTGATGTGAGGTGGATCTACAAATGCAAATTCAAATCCATCCGAATACAGAATGACGCGGTCGCCAGCATGCAGTTGAATTTCTTGCTCAGACCATTCCACGCCGTCAAACACTCCAATTAACCCGCCATGACCAGGGAAAATTTCCATGGATTGATTTGCCCGCATCACAATGGCTGCGGGGTGCCCAGCAACTGACATGCGCATGACGCGCGTGCGCAAATCAATAATGCCGTAGATGGCCGTGGCGAAGCGCGTGGTGTTTCCTTGGCGCGCCAAGAGTTCGCGGTTGACGCAAGCCAAGGCCTCGCTGGGTTGGATAATTCGATAGTGATTTCCCTTGATTTCCTTGCTTGGAAGTCCGCGGGCAATGACCATGGTCAACAACGCCGCGGGTACGCCGTGCCCAACCGCGTCGGCGATGAACAATCCCACATGATGCTCATCCAAGCGGCGCACATCGTAAATGTCCCCACTGACATAGTTCATGGGCCGCCAGAGCGCGGCCACTGAACCGCCCGAAAAACTGGGCAATTTCTTGGGTAAAAACTCGCGTTGCACTTGTCCGGCCAAATGCAATTCATCTTGCATACGCGTGACCGCCACCAGCAAGCGATCGGTCTGCGTTGCCGCGCCAAGGGCGGCTTCTCGCAGCGTGTCAATTTCAATTTGGCGCGACAGCAAGCCCCGCAACATTCCGGCGATCACGGGCGCGGGTTCATGGATAGACAGCGTGTTGCAAGTGGATGTCAGAGCAGGAGACGGGGCGAATGTGTCCGTTAAAATTAAAATTGGAATATGAAGCGCTTGCGCGCGGTCAAGCAACTCGGCCAAGCCCGTGGACAGATCGTGGCGGCTGAAGCACATAACCACTGCGGCAATGTTCGCGTCGCATTGCGAAGCCGCATGCGCGTTGGAAACGGTCTGAAGTAGCGCGTGGGCGCCCAACACATGTGATAGTTCGCCATGCAACGCATGCGTGAGTGGCGTTGGTGTATCCGAAATCACAAATAAAACCCGAGCGGGGGGATGCCCAGAAGTGGATTCGTCTTGCTCCAACATTGATCGCAATTCTAACGGTAATTGATTTGGGCTTATTTTATTTCACACTCAAGGCCAAGAATGAGTAAAATACAATTCGGCATGAAAAAACTCTCCCAGCGTCAAGTGGACTCCCGCCTGGCCAAGCTTCCTCTGTGGAGCCAAAATGGTGACGCCATTCAGCGCACCTTTCAATTTGAAAATTTCGTGGGCAGTATGCGATTTTTAAACTCGGTGGCGGAAGCCGCGGAACGCGTGCAGCATCATCCAGATATTCTGGTCCGTTGGAACAAGGTCACGCTGACATTGTCTACACATGACGCGGGCGGAATCACGGAGAAGGACATGACCTTCGCCACCGACGCTGATCAAATTTCCGGGCTGTCTTCGCTGTAATCACCAAGTAATCTGCGCACCAAGTTGGCACGGCTGAGGCGACCCATTTCCTCCTCGCCGGCAAAGGGATCCAATTGCGCAAGATGCGCCGGCTGCACTTGCAGCAATAATTGCTCCACGCGCTCCATGCTGAGATTGGGCAGCAGACCGGTTGCAATTCCAAAGCGCAGCGTGGAAAGCAATTTGGTGGCCTCCTCGGCGCCAAGCAAGCGCGCGACTTTCAGCGTGGCACGAGCGCGGAAAACCTTGTCCTGGATCAGCGGCAGATTCTTTTCCAGCAACATTTGGCGCGCCGTGCGCTCATAATCCACCAACTTTGGAATGACCTCGTCGCGGAAATGCTGCAGCAATTCTTCCTCGGACGAGCCTAGCGTCACTTGGTTGCTGACTTGGTAGAAGTTTCCAATGGCGTCGGTGCCCTCGCCGTAATACCCGCGTACCGCCAAATGCAAATCTTTGGCGGCGCGCTTCACGCGCTCAATTTCGCCGGAATAACGCAGCGCCGGCAAATGCAACATGGCTCCCAAACGAATTCCGCAGCCGACATTGGTGGGACATGCCGTCAGGTACCCCCAGCGAGGATGGAACGCAAAGTCCACGGTTTCCTCTAGCGCCTGATCAAATGAGCGCGCCAATGCAAACGCCTGGTCCAAGCGGAAGCCAGGCAAAATACTTTGAATGCGAAGATGATCTTCCTCGTTCACCATGACGCCCAGTTCCTCGTTGTGCCCAAGACCCAGCGCGCGCGGCAGGGCGCTATCCGCGAAATGTTTGGAAACCAAATGGCGCTCAACCAACAGTTGCCGCTCCTGCAAAGAGGCCTGGCTCATGTTCACCCAGGCCAAGCCATTGCTGAACGCTCCACCGAGCGGAGCGTGGGTCACCATACGCAACACTTCTTGGCGTTGGGAATCGCTGGCGCGCCCCGTGAAGGGAAGCCCCGCCACATTTCGAGCCACGCGAATGCGAACGCTGACCACCACATCGGAGTCGTTGTTAAATATGTGTGGGCTTGGCGTATCCATGTTCAAGTGTTGGTTTCTGATGGCGGTGTTTGTTCCGACCCTAATAGATGCAGTCTGCCCTGTAGCGATGCGGCGCGCTCGTATTGTTCAGCGGCGACGGCAGTTTCAATTTCTTTAATCAATTGCCGACGCATGGCGGCGCGATCGGCTTGTCCCACGATTCGTTTTGGCGTGCTCCCTCTATGACTCACCGCGCCCGATTGCGCGCGTTCAATAATTGCCGCCACGGATGGCATGAACGCGTCGTAGCACGAGGCGCACCCAAAGCGGCCTGTTTGACGGAATTCCGCGAAGGTGAGTCCACACGCTTCACAGCGGCGCGCCGCGGCTTTTTGCGCCTTGATGGATTTCCCGGAGATCGTGAATTGTTGCAGAATTTGCGTCACTGGAACCGTGGGCAAAATGTAGCCCTTGGCAGTGGCATGTTCGGCGCACAAATGCATCTCAACCTTGTTCCCATTTTGAATGACAACTTCATGCACCACCGCAGGTTTGTCGCAAAGATCGCACTTCATGTCAATGGAATGATAGGCAAGACTTGATAGAAATTTATCGCGAGCAACCGCGCGTTACGCATGGAGTGCAGCCTTGCGAAGGGCGTTGAGTGATTTCAAAAGCGCGGGCACGGCGCCAAGAGCCAACATGGTGCTGGCATCGCTTAGAGCCTTTGATGGTTCAGGATGGCACTCAATAAAAATAGCGGAAACACCAGCCGCAACAGCCGCTTTCGCCAAAAGCGGCGCGCGTTCGGGGCGGCCTCCAGTACGCTCGCCCTCGCCACCTGGAAGCTGCGTGCTGTGCGTCGCGTCAAAACAAATTGGCACGCCCAAGTCCATCAAATCGCCAATGCCCATGAAGTCGTTGATCAAGCGGTTATACCCAAATGTTGTTCCGCGCTCGGTCAGCATGATGCGCCGACAACCGCCATCGCGGACTTTGGCCACAACATGCCCCATTTCAGCGGGGCTCATGAACTGACCCTTTTTGACATTGACCGGCTTGCCTGTGTCGGCGGCCGCCAAAAGTAAATCAGTTTGTCGACATAGAAACGCCGGCACTTGCAACATGTCGACGGCTTGCGCGACCACTTCGCATTGACTGGCATCGTGAATATCTGTGGTCACCGGAACACCAAGCATGTCGCGTAATTTCGTCAAGCGCTCTAGACCATGCTTCAATCCAGGACCGCGCGGACTTTTTCCGCTTGAACGATTGGCCTTGTCAAAGCTGGCTTTGAGCACAAAGCGCAATCCCAATTCTTGGCAGGCGTCGCGCAAAGTCTCACCAATCTGTTGATTGATGGCGTCGGATTCCAAGACGCAGGGGCCACCAATCACCAGCAATTGTTGATGGGGACGGTCGAAAAATGATTCAAGAACCTGTGTTTGTGGTGTCATGTTGATTAATTTTACGGTTTTTTCGAAAATTTACCCGACAGTATAAATATTGAAATAGACCGTATGTGATATGGGTTGATCGTATCGGACTTGGTTGAAGCTTGGTTGAAGCTTGGTTGAAGCCGCACAGCATCAGGAGGCAGAGTCATGGAAGCATTTCCGACAAATCCCGAGGATTTTGCAAGTTTCGTTCAGAAACTGTTTCTTCGGCAATGGGCGGACCACAAGTTTGAAATCGCTGGAACCATGGATTTGGTCATCGATGGTCGCCATCTTGGGCTGGAAAATCTTTGGCGCATTGCCAAGCAGGATCCGTCGCGCGCCCACGAAATTGTGGAGAGCTACATTGACAAATTAATGGAGGGAGATTCCATAGGCGGCTTGCCCATGCCGTTTTCCTTGGTACGCAATCGCATTATGCCGCGCATTCAGCCTGAAAGTATTTTCTCGCATTTGGATCGCGAGCAGGTGGCGCATATTCCTTTTGTGAATGAAACCGTGGTTGTTTTTGTGATTGACATGCCACATGTCACTGTCAGCGTGACGGTGGAGCAAATGGTGCGTTGGGGAGTGCAACTGGATGATTTAGAAAGTTTGGCGCGTGAAAATTTGGCTCGCTATGCGCCAGAGTTGAAGGTGCGTATTGTTGAAACAGAGGATGGCGGCAAGGCGGCGATTGTGGCTTTACAAGATGGCTATGACGCGGCGCGCTTGTTGCTGGATTCGCTGCATCTGAAACTGGCGCCGCAACTTGGCGGCGATTTCTTTGTGGCCACCCCAGCGCGCGACATGTTCGTGGCTATGACTTGCAATCCACCCAAGTTTGTGAAGCGCATTTCCAAGCGAATTGACCGCGATTATCAACGACTTCCATATCCAATCACCAGCTCGCTGTTCCTTGTGACGCGTGATGGCGTGGCGGGAACCGCCGAGGAAGCCGCCTGAACATTTACCCGTCGCTAGCATTGCGTCGTGGTTCTGCTGATCGACAATTATGACTCATTCACCTGGAATTTGGCGCACCGCATGCAAGAGGTGCGTCCAGGTTTGCGCGTGGAGGTTGTTCGCAACGACGCCATAGACAGCGCGCGCGCGGAGGCCATGCAGCCAACCCATCTTGTGATTTCACCTGGGCCATGCACGCCCAAGGAAGCTGGCGTGAGCGCGGAGTTGATTCACTATTTTCGCGGGCGCATACCAATTCTGGGCGTGTGTCTTGGTCATCAAACTATTGGGGATAGCCATGGCATGTCGGTGCGCCGCGCCGACAAGCCCATGCATGGCAAGACCAGCCTTATTCATCACGATGGCCGTGGAGTTTTTCTTGATCTGCCCCAGCCATTTCAAGCCACGCGCTACCACTCGTTGGTGATTGATCCGGCCACGCTTTCGAGCGAGTTTGAAGTGAGTGCCAAGACACAGGATGGAGTCATCATGGGAATACGCTGGAAAAACAACGCTCAACAAGCGTCCCTCGAAGGGGTGCAGTTTCATCCTGAAAGCTTTTTAACTCCAGACGGTCCGCGTTTGCTGTCAAATTTCTTAGCCATGTCAACGGCGGGTCGCTAAACTGTTCGCCTATGCAAAGCACAGCAAGCGATATGACCCGCGCCGTACTTCAAGATATGGATGGCGACAAAATAATCCTGGCTATTCCAGCCACTGACTACCAACTTCACCTGGTGTGCAATGCAAAGACCGAGGTGCGAATTGGCAAGCGCATCCAAGGCGTGATCAATGTCAAAGCTTTGCGCATGCACAAAGCCAGCGCGGGTGGTTCGTTTATTGAACCTATTTATGGACATCCGCGCATTGTGCAGGGGCGCGTGTCGGCTATTGATCTAGAGCGCAATCGAGTGCTATGCCAAGTGGTTGTGCCAATGTGGGTGGAACCATTTGACGGGCAAAGCGCCGCTGATTTGAACACCGGCGACATGGTGAACTTTTACGTGCAATCTGGCGCGACATTCACGCCTGTCGCGTAAGTCTTAGAAAATGCCACGCGACACTTCCCAAAGACAAGCCCCAAGCCAGCAGTTTCTGAACTTCAGCGGTCCAGCCTTGCCACCCACTTCATGCGAGCCTTGTTTAGGGCGCCATTAAAACACGCTTACGCATGCCGTCGCTTGAATAACTTGCAACTTCGCCGTTGGGTTGCGCCACGGCGCGCACGGTTTGTTGGCCATTGCCATTGCGCAAACTAAAAAGTCCGCCATCTGCATCGGATGCCACGCCTGTCACCACGACGGCTTTCCCCTTCAAGTTGAATAAGTTCAGAAGTCCGCCGATGGGACTGCCGCCAAGCGCGGCGATCCGAGATGCGCCGGCGTAAATTTGAACAGTTCCGCTTTCGTCTTTGCCTTGATCCATGAGTGCGGCAATTTGCCCAGTGGCGGTTCGCACCGAGGCGCGACCCCCAAGATTTTCTTGAACCTCCAATGAAACCGCGGATTTTCCATCGTGGTTGCGAATTTCCACATAGCCACCGCGCGCCATGGTGTTACCAAACACGCATCCGCCCGCGCCGTTGCTTTGGTGCACAAAGAACTCTCCGCCGCCTTCCGCCATGCCACCTTCAATCATGGTTGCGCCATCGTTTTGCGCTAGGCGAAACATGCCCGATTGTTTTGTGTCGCTACCTAAATACGCGATTTCTTTTTCAGCGTCGCTCATCACGCTAAAGGCCGAGCCCTTGTCGCTTGCGCCAAATCGAAGCGCCTGCTTGGTGTTCTGGCGATTGACAATGCCCACGCTTCGCTCGGCGTTCACGCTGAATTGCATGGACGCTTCCTCGCTGTCGCTGTGCGTCAACACAAAGTCCGAGCCATCTTTGGTGGCTTCGAAGAATGCGGCAACTTGTCCATTACCACGGGTTACTTCAACACGCCCGCCAGTGCTGTTGGCAAAAATTCCAGCCACGGGTTTGCCGGCGGAATTCCACAAAGCCAAGTCACCGCCAGATTCGCTGGATGAAAGCCGCGCAATATTAGCGCCGCCCTTGGCCCACACATCAACTTGACCACCAGTGGGCGTGCTTGAAAGGAGGCAGGTGATTTTTCCATCCGCATCCAGAATTTCCAGTCGACTGGCTTGAAGCACTTCGGGCGCAGGCGCGCGGGTGAAACCAATCAGCGCGGTGGCGGCAAGCATGGTGGCGCATGCCAAGCCCACGCGGCGTTCAAGGCGGCGTTGGCGCTTGATCAGTTGAAGTTGTTTTTCGATTTGTTCAAGACGGGTTTCGATTGGTGTCATGGAAGCTCCTCAGGGGTTGGCGTTAGCATAGGGTGGGCGTGAAGTATGGTGTGCGTATGTGTGGTTTGACAATTCAAATGTATTCAATGTTGTAAAATGAAAAATACAAAATCAAAAAAAAGTGTGAAAGCCAACGCGGCGCGAGCCGTTGGCATTGGCCTGGTTGGAGCGGGGTTTATGGGGCGCGTGCACGCCAACGCGTGGCGTCAGGCGCCGCTTTTTTTTAATCTAAAGCGCTGCCCGACGTTAACCGCGGTAGCCGGCGGGAATGCCAGCGAAAGCCATGCATTTGCCGCAAAATGGGCTGTTATTAAGGCAGCTCCGCGTTGGCAGACTTTGATCAATGATCCACGCGTTGAGTTGGTGGATGTGTGCGTTCCCAATCATTTACATGCCCAGGTTGCCATCGCCGCGTTGCAGGCGGGCAAGCATGTGGCGTGTGAAAAACCGCTGGCCAACACGCTCACGCAGGCGCGCGACATGGCGTTGGCCGCGCTTGAAGCCAAGAACGGCGCGCGCACCTTTGTGTGGTTCAACTATCGAAGATGCCCCGCGGTGTCGCTGATGCGCGAATTGATTCATCAGGGCCGCTTGGGTCGTATTCGGCATATTCGCGCGCAGTATTTGCAAGATTGGGGCCATGTCAGCACGCCGCATTCGTGGCGCTTTGATGCCAAGCTTGCTGGCAGCGGCGCGCATGGCGATTTGAACGCGCACATTGTGGATATGGCGCGCTTTGTCACGGGCGATGAAATTGAGCAAGTATGCGGAGCCATCGAGGCACAATTTATTCATGAGCGCGCCACGGTGACCGCCAGTGCAAAGCCGGCTGGATTGGGCGCGCGCACAAGTAAAAAAAGCTCCAAGCGCCAAGCCAGCACGGTGGATGATGCCTTCTTGTTTCTTGCGCGCATGCGCAGTGGTGCGGTCGCCAGCTTTGAGGCCAGTCGAATGGCCACGGGAAATAAAAACGCAAATCACATGGAAGTAAATGGCGAAAACGGAAGCGTGAAATTTGATTTTGAACGCATGAATGAATTGCAGTGGTGGGACAACACATTGCCAGTGCGCGAGCGGGGGTGGAGCCGCATTTTGTGCACCGATCCAGCGCATCCGTACGCCGAACACTTTTGGCCGCCTGGGCATGTGCTTGGGTATGAGCATGGATTTGTCAGCATGGCCGCTGACATTTGTGCAGTGCTCGCCGGGGGCAAGCCCAAACAACCACTGGCTGATTTTGTGGACGCGTACCGAACCCAGCAAGTGTTGGAAGCGGCGATCATCAGCGCGCGTCAGCAATGCTGGGTGCGGCCTGACACGCTGTGATAACTTGGGCGTGGCGAGTATACTTTTTATTCCCATGCATTCACAAATAGCAACAACAATCACCGCGGATTTGCATTCAAATGCGCCAAAATTGCCTGATTGCGTGGTGATGTCGTCCAGTACGACGGCGGAGAATTCTAAATTTGTGCAATCACTGCGCGCATGCGCCCACGCGGCTCGGCGCGCGCTTGGATCTCTGCAAAAATCGGATGGACATTGGTGCGGGGAATTGCAAGGTGATTCCATTTTGCAAAGTGAATATTTGCTGATGAAATGGATTTTGGGGCAAGAAAAATCACCAATGGTGGATGGCCGCGGCTGCGACACATTGTTGAAAATTGTGGCGCAACTGCGAGCGCAGCAACGCCCTGATGGCGGCTGGGGACAATATCCCGGCTCCGATGTGGACGTCAGCGCCACGGTGAAGGGCTACTTTTGCCTGAAATTGTTTGGTGATTCGCCGGATGCTGCTCACATGCGCCAGGCGCGCGAGGTGGTGCGCGCATTGGGCGGAGCCGAGTGTTGCAATAGTTTTTCCAACTTTTATCTGGCGTGCCTGGGGCAAATTTCTTGGAATGCGGTTCCCGCCATTCCCCCCGAACTCGTGTGGGCTCCGCAGTGGTTTTATTTTCATCTGAGTAAAATGAGTGCGTGGAGCCGCACGATGTTGTTGCCTCTGGCCATTGTTGCCACGCTTCGACCCACGCGCACGTTGCGAGACGATCAGGGCATTGACGAACTTTTTGTGAATCAAGACGCGCGCCATCGATTGAAAATGCGCCGCGATGTGCCGCTGGGCTGGCGGCTTTTATTTCACGCCACGGACCGCGCCATGAAATTCACGCACGCTTTGTTTGGAACGGCTTGGCGTAAGCGCGCCATCTCGGCGGCGTTTCGTTGGAGCGCGATTCGTTGCGGTCAAGATTTGCCCGCGCCGACAAGTGGACTGGGCGCAATCTTTCCACCCATGGTGTATATCCAGATTGTTTTGCACGCCCTGGGCGTGCGCCGTAGCGACGCCATGGTGGAGCGCGCGGAACGGGAACTGGACGAATTTTTTATTGAACAAGACGGTCGTATTCGCATTCAGCCTTGCTTCAGTCCGGTGTGGGACACTGGCATTGCGTTGTACGCCCTTGCCGATTGCGGCTTCACCGTGGAACATGAAAGCGCCAAGCGCGCCGGCGAGTGGCTATGCGCAAAAGAGTGCAAATTTACGGGCGATTGGGCTGTCAACACACCAACAGGCACCGCCGCTGCGGGCTGGTTTTTTGAATACGCCAACGCCTGGTATCCAGATGTGGACGACACCGCCATGGTGGCCATGTCGCTCAAACGCATTGGTGGACTGGCTAATGAGTCGGCGGCCACGCGTGGCGTGCAGTGGATGTTGTCCATGCAAAATGATGATGGCGGCTGGGCGGCGTTTGACCGCACTCGCGACCGCGCCATTTATGAATATGTTCCATTCGCCGATCACAACGCAATCCAAGATCCAAGTTGTCCCGACATCACTGGGCGCGTACTTGAATGTTTAAGTTGGCATAAAATTCAACTTGATCACCCTACGGTGCGCGCCGCCGTGGCATATATAAAGTCCAAACAAGAACCAGAGGGATGTTTCTTTGGTCGCTGGGGCGTGAATTATATTTACGGAACATGGCAGGCCGTGATTGGGCCAATTCGTTGCGGAGTGTCGCGCTCCGAGCCGTGGATTGTGAAAGCGGGCGCGTGGATTAAGTCGGTGCAAAAACCAGATGGTAGTTTTGGCGAAAGCGCCAACAGCTATGTTGATCCGTCGCTCAAAGGCCAAGGCGTAAGCACCGCCAGTCAGACCGCGTGGGCCGCCATGATCTTGCAGGAGATTTATGGCGCGCATGATGCCGATCTTGCGCGCGCGTTGGCGTGGCTGGCGCAGACGCAATTAAGTGAAAAAGACGCGCAAAACTCGCTTGCAAACCTGGATGGCGACCCCGCTGGTTCTTGGCGCGAAACCGAATTCACGGGCACGGGATTTCCCAAAGTATTTTATCTGCGCTACCACTTGTATCGTCTTTATTTTCCATTGATGGCGCTGGGTAGATATTTACAAGCGCATGGAGTTTGTCTGTCTCAACCAGATGCCAACGCGCCCTTGCCCGGCGAGTGAGTGGAGCGAGTGAATATGGCGAGTGAGTGGAGCGAGGATTGTGCATTCATTTAGTGAAATGGGTGCGCCGCGGTGAAGGCGTAATTGTCCCAAGCAAGTTCGCTGGCATGCAAGCACAACCGCGTGGACAATTTTTTTATTTCATCTGGCGCGTACAAATCATCGGCCAGGATGGGGTGGCCAAGCGCCAACAAATGCACCCGCAGTTGATGACTACGCCCCGTGAGGGGCTGCAAACGAAAGCGCGTGCAGCGGCACGGTTGGCTGGAGGTGGCCACAGAGGCGGGAACACGGTCTAGCAATGCTTCCACTTTCCAACGCGTCACGCTTGGCTTTCCCATTTCATGGCAAACTATTTGACGCGCGTTGCCAATCGCCTCTTTGCGCAGCGGTAAATGTATTTCACCCGCGTCTTGCGTGGGGTGTCCAAACGCAATCGCGTGATAGGCCTTGGTCATGCGGCGCGCCTCAAATAACATGCTGAGCGTGCGATGACTCTGTGCGTTCAGTGCCATAACAATCAGTCCACTGGTGTGTTGATCCAGTCGATGCACATTGCGCGCGCCTGGAAAGACCGCCGCAACCCGCGTGGCTAGGCAATCCGCATTCTGCGCGCCAATGCCTGGAACCGAAAGCAATCCCGAGGCTTTCTCCAGCACCACAAAATCATGCTGGGCGTGGACTACTCGAAATCCATCATGTGAAATGCTTGCTTGATGCATGGTTCATTTGAGGGCAGACGGAGTGTTTGAAGTTTTCATGAAATGACAAGGCGCTTAGAAAGAAGAAGTGGCAAAGCGTACACTTTACGGTAATGCCATTCATCATTCTTATCATGTGCGCCTTGGCGCAACAGCCAAGTGCGGGCAATCATAATGCTGAAGCTGCGTTGGTCATGACCAAGACGAGCAACGCAACCGACACCAAAAACCAAGCCGATTGGCGCAAGCTTGAGGGATTGTTGTCGCATCAAATGCAGCTCACGCTTGCCGAGCGTTTTGTGAAAGCGGGGGAGGCATATTTTAATTCCGACGGCACGCAAATTGTTTTTCAAGCCATAGAGCATGACGCGCAGGGCAATCCCGAAAGCGAGTATTACAGCATGTATGTGGCGCAATTGCGCGACGAGGGCAAGGGGCAAACATTTAATTCAAACACGCAGCGCTATCGCCTGAGGCATATTCGGCGTGTCAGTCCATTTGGCAGTTCCAACACGTGTGGCTGGTTTCACCCCATCGATCCCAACAAGTTGATTTTTGCCAGCACAGTTACGGCGCCATCCAAAAAAGAAACCCCAGGCTATCAGCGCGGTAGCCGTAATTATCGTTGGAGCTTTCCACCCGAAATGCGCGTGGTGGAAGTGGACTTAAGCGCAAAAGACATCACGGCTGAAAGTTTGAAGCCACTCGTGGGTGATGGCAAGGCCTACACAGCCGAGTGCTCCATAAGTCCCGATGGACGCACACTGCTCTACACAAGTCTGGAAAGTGGCGACGGTGATTTGTACGCCATGGATCTCGCTAGCAAAAAAATAACCCGACTCACCGCGTTGGATGGCTATGACGGCGGCGCATTTTTTAGTCCTGATGGCAAAAAAATTGTCTGGCGAGCCGACCGAAATGGCGACAATTTGCTGCAAATATTCATCGCCGATGTGCTGTTTGATTCCACGGGTGCGGTGTCTGGAATTGGCGAGCCATTGGCTGTGACCAATGATGGCGCGGTGAACTGGGCGCCCTACTTTTCGCCAGATGGCAAGGTGATTGTCTACGCCTCAAGCCGAGTGGGTCATGACAACTATGAAATTTTAGCCGTGCCAGTTCCCACGGATCGCACGGCCGAGCTGGGCAAACCGCGCCGCGTGACGCACGCATTGGGTGCGGATCTTTTGCCAGCCATTAGCCATGATGGAAACTTGTTGATGTGGACAAGCCAGCGTGGCGCTGGGCGCTCCAGCCAACTTTGGTTGGCAAACATATCACAGAAAGATTTGCTGCTAGGAGACATAGTTCCACCAGTCAGCGACGCCACACCAACGCCATCGGTGGCTCCCGCCACAACTACTCCCGCCACAACT
>SYAC01000045.1 GCA_005787685.1 Planctomycetia bacterium | reverse complement strand
GGCACGGCGATCACGATTACGGGTACCAACTTGACGGGCGCAACTGGTGTGACCGTTGGCGGCGTTGCGGCCACGAGCGTTAATGTTGCAAGCGCGACTTCCATTACGGCGCTGACGCCAGCAGGAACTGCGGGCGCGCAAGCCATTGTGGTGACAACCGTTGGTGGCGCGGCGACTTTATCGGAAGGATTCACATACTTTATTCCAGTTCCAACCATCGCAAGCCTGTCTCCAAATTCAGGAACAACTTTGGGTGGAACACCCATCACCATCACTGGCGCAAATTTAACGGGTGCGAGCAGCGTGACCTTTGGCGGCGTGGCGGCGACGAGTGTTGTTGTTGTCAATGCAACTACGATCACCCTCATAACTCCATCAGGCGCAGAAGGCCCCCAAATTGTTGCGGTAACAACTCCGGGCGGAACAGCCACATTGCCAGATGGCTTCACCTATCTCACCAACGCGCCAACCATCACTGGCGTGACTCCAAGTTCTGGAACATTCAACGGCGGCACAACAATCACGCTGACTGGAACCAATTTTACTGACACCAGCAGCGTGAAGGTTGGGGGGATTGCGGTGACAAGCTTCACGGTGGTCAATGCAACAACAATTACGGCTGTGACGCCAGCTGGGTCAGCAGGTCTGCAAAGCGTTTCGGTGACAACGCCAATTTCAACCGCCACCAAATCCTTCGCGTTCACTTATGTGGTTCCAGCGCCAGTTGGTGTGGCTGCAAGCGATGGAGCATCCACTTCGCAAGTCACGGTGACATGGAACGCCGTTGCGGGCGCAGTGACTGGTTACGACATACAGCGTGGAGGCATAACGATTGGTTCCTCTGTGGGCACCGCGACAACCTACGCCGACTCGACGGCAGTTGCTGGAACGTTGTACAGCTACGCGGTGGTCGCTCAAAGCGCCACTGGCTTTAGTGTCGCGAGCGCAGCAGACAATGGTTGGGTGAAATTGAGCGCGCCACTGAATGTCCAATGCTCAACCAATAAAGTTCCACAAGTCGTGTTCACTGATAAAGTTCAAATTTCTTGGACTGCAACTGTTGGAGCAACCAGCTACGACATCTTCCGCAATGGCGGCGCGACCAAGATTGGTTCTTCACAGGGGACCACTTACGACGATACGACAGCCACCGTTGGCGTGAACTTCACATACACCGTTCGCGCCGTGTGCGCTCTTGGCTTAAGCGATGCCAGCGCGGGCGCAATTGGATGGAGAGCTCCCGAAGCGCCTACGAGCGTTGTGGCAAGCGATGGAACTTCTGCCACGAAAGTTACAGTGACATGGGTTGCCGCGATTGGCGCGACTGGGTACGACATCTTCCGCGATGGCGGCGTGACAAAGATTGGCTCGTCGGTAGGAATTGCCACCACCTTCACCGACACAACCGCGCTTGCGACGACCACGCACACCTACGCGGTTAAGACTGTGACCGCTGCGGGGTCCAGTGTGGCCAGCGCGAGTGACACTGGCTATGTCGTGCTTGCGACTCCGCTTGGCTTGACCGCGACGGATGGAACGTCATTTGCGAATGTTGGATTGTCGTGGAGCGCGGTGACCGGCTCGACGGGCTACCAAATCACTCGCAGTGATTCCACTAGCGTGTTGACCACAACAAGCGGTAACGCCGCGACGACATTCATAGACACAACCGCGATCATTGGTCAAATTTACTCCTACAGCGTTGTGGCCACAGCCACCAATCCTATTTTCAACAGCACCGCGGTCATTGACGACGGTTACCGCGCGATTGAGGCGCCTACCGCTGTTTCTGCAACCGATAGCCTGTGGACGAGCAAGATTTTTGTGTCGTGGAATGCCGTCACTGGAGCGGTTGGATATCAGGTGTTCCGCGATGGAGCAACCACTCCAATTGCAACTATCTCTGGTGGACTCAACACAAGTTTCACCGATTCCTCAACAACCGTTCAAACTGTCTACACATACGCGGTGAAAGCGCAAGGACCCGATGTCTTGAGCGCGGCCAGTCAATCTGACACGGGTGTCAGGGCAATCGCGGCCTCCATTGTTCAAGGCGTGTCCGCGACGGATGGGACCTACATTGACAAGGTCGTCGTGACTTGGACTGCGGCTCCACACGCCATTGGATACAACATTTACCGCAATGGACTTGCGGCGCCCATTGGAACGGTGCTGGGCAACTCATCAGTGAGCTACAGTGATTTCACCGCAAAAATTGGTGTGAACCATAACTACAATGTGAGGTCTTTCACCATTCCATTAGCTCAAAGTGTCAGTGATGCCTTGGGCTTAAGCGTGATCAGCGAAAGCGATCTCGGATATCGAGAGGCTTCTGCGCCGTTGAATGTGCAGGCTACTGATGGCACATTATCTGACCAAGTTCGTGTGACATGGGATGCCTTACCGACCGTATTGGGATACAAGATTTATCGTGACGGTGTGGAGGTTGGTTCAACTTTATTAGACACCATCACAACATACAGTGATTCGTCTGCGATTATAAACAAGGTGTGCACCTATACCGTCAAGGCTGTCACGGCTATAGGGCTGAGCGGGGCCAGCGTGGGCAACACAGGATTCCGCGGAATTTCACCAGGACCAACCAATGTTGCGGCAAGCGATGGAACATTCAGCACAAAGGTGGTGGTGACATGGTCTAAACTTGTCGGTTGCACCGCGTATCAAATCTTCCGTAATGGAGCGCTTGTGGGAACGACAACGGGCTACTCAGCGGTTACCTACAACGACACCACCGCGGCGGTTGCAGTGGTCTATACCTATACCGTTGTGGGAGTGGTTTACGGCGGTCTGACCCAGGCAAGCTTGGGCAACACCGGCTTCCGTAGCGCCAGTTTCACCAGTGACGATGATGGTGCAAGTGGCTCCAATTCACATGGGGACTCATCTGGAGGCGCCACAGGAATCCAGCAATCAGCGGGTGGATCAGTGGGTCATTCCGACATGCATACGGATGCCGACTCCACAAATACAGTGAGCCAATCCGACGATGCGGCTGGCGATACCAATGACAGCGCTGACTCGCCAACCTCCGCGCAAATGCTGTGCGATGCGTTGTTCCTGGATGTGTCGCAGCGTATGGAGCTCAGCTCTAGTTTCGCCGCCGCCATTGCCCCACAACTTGGAGTCGATGATGACTTTGATGGTGTCATGGATATTTGCCAACGCAACCAAGGCGACATGAACCTGGATGGAGCGGTGAATGATTCCGATCTTGTTGACTTCATGCGTGCCTTTGAAGCGCATGACAATATTGCCGATCTCAATCTCGATGGCGAGCTTGATGGCTCTGACATCTCATTGCTCTTGACGGCGCTAGATACAGACGCTGAACAACACACGTTGGTAGGGGAGTCGCCAATTGGCGTTGTCGTCGGTGAAATGGATCAAGTCAACGCAAGCCATGCCCATGGAGCGATCGTCGGTGGTTCAACCACTTCGGAAAGGAATTAATCATGTCTCCTCGTCGAACGCTTTCGCTGGTGTGCTGGGTTGTGGTTGTTTTGATTTGGATTGTCGCTATTCAAGAATGGCAAAACTTGCCCCACAAGTTCCCAATGCATTTTGATTGGGCGGGCAAGCCTGATTCATTTGTGGACAAGAGCATTGTGGCGTGGTTTTTGTTACCCGCCTTCAGCACGATGTTGAACTTGGGGCTGTCATTGCTGCTTCCAATGGTCCGCTGGATGGCGATCAAACATCCGGAGTTTGTAAACATGCCGCGTAAGGAGCAATGGTTGCAATTGGACTTGCCCGCGCGCCTGCGAACTTTGGAGCCTGTATGTGGCGCTTTGCAGGGGTTGCAATTGTCAATCATAGCTTTGTTTTTATTCATTGTCATCGGCTGCGCCAAAGTGGCCAGTGGGCAATGGACACTGCTTCCTATCTGGCCCATGTTTGTATTTCTTGCAACCATAAGCGCAAGTGTCGCGTGGCTGATGTTCAGGTCGTATACGGTGGTGCAAAAAGAATTCAATGTTTTTCAAGATTCGCGGTGAAAATCTATTGCGGGATGCGCCGTGGTAGGTCACTATGGATCTATGCCAATTACTTCCCAAATCTTTCAAATGGCATTGCTGACCAGTGTTGTAGGCGTGTTCTGCGGTGCGTGCGCTGGTAACGCCGCGCAATCCGCCCCCGAATCCGGGCCTAAAACTGCGCCAAGTGCCACGACAGCGGCGAATTCCAAATCAGCCCAGGAGCCAGAAAGGGCATCTTCCAAGACGCCCACAACCGCCCCCGCAACGAGCGATGGTTGGATCACGCTGTTTGATGGCGGCGATCCAGCGAAATATTTTCGCGGCTTCAAAAAGAATTCTTTCCCAACGGGTTGGGTCGTGCGCGATGGCTGCCTGGTTCGCACTGGTCCCGGAGGCGACTTGATCACGCGCGATCAATTTCAGAATTTTGATCTGACCTTAGATTGGAAGATTCTCAAGGGCGGCAACTCCGGCATCATGTACCACGTGAGTGAGGACGCCAATAACACTTACGACACCGGACCTGAAATGCAAATCCTGGACGACGACGCGCACAACGACGGCAAGGACCGTTTGACATGCGCGGGCGCCAACTACGCGTTGTACCCCGCGCCCAAAGGCATTGTGAAGCCAGTTGGCCAGTGGAACTCCATTCGTATTTTGTGCGTGGGCGACCATGTGGAGCAATACATGAACGGCGTGCAAATTTGCTCATTCGATGTCGGCAGCGCTGATTGGAAAGCGCGCTTACTCGCCAGCAAATTCACCAAGTTTCCGCTGTACGCAACCAAATCCACCGGACATATCGCGCTGCAAGATCACGGCGATGAGGTTTCATTTCGAAACATCCGCATCAAGCCTTTGCCGTAATTTATTTTCATGCGTCATATCGACGGCCATGTCAATGAGCGCTCGGATTGCGTTCCTGGATTTCCCAGCGAGCGCCTGGAGCGCTATTTGCACCGCGCGCTGACATTGCCCATTCGCGACACATTGATCGGCGCGCTTGCTCATATCGAGCGGCCCGGCGTGGCAAGCGACCTTGGTTGTGGACCAGGCAAGGAAGTGGCGGAGTTGCTGCGGCGCGGTTGGCGCGTGGAGGCCGTGGACGCCTACGAGCATATGGTGCAAGCCGCGCGTGCCGCCGCCATTCAAGTGGTGGGTGAGCAAGAAACATCGGCGCGGCTGTGTTGCGTGCATACGCCCATTGCGCGCTGGGCAGCGCCCGCGCACAGCTTGGACTTGGTTCACGCCGGGTTCTCATTGCCATTCGTTGCGGCCCAGGATTTCGCGCATGTGTGGAAAAATATTGTCGCAGCGTTGAAGCCAGGCGCTATTTTTGCGGGGCAACTTTTTGGCCACAATGATTCATTTCTGTCGCAGAGTCCCGCGGGCTCCATGAACGCGCACACCCATGCCCAAGTCATGGAGGTTTTGGTGAATTTCCAAGTGATTTCAATGGCCGAAGAGGAGCGCGATGGAGTTGTGGGCATTCCCGGGAACGAGCAGGCAAAACATTGGCATGTCTTTCACATTATCGCGCGTCGCGCCACTTGATATTGCAACCAACGCTGGGCCATTGATCGGCGCTTGGCTTGGCGCCGCGCAGCACGGCGTGAATGGCGTCGCGCACATCTTTTCCATTCACGGGAAGCGTATTGCGGGGACGACTGGCGTCCAGTTGACCGCGGTAGGCAAGTTGGTGCGCCGCGTTGAATAGAAAAAAATCAGGTGTGCACACCGCATGAAAATCGCGCGCCACAGTCTGCGTTTCATCAAAACAATAGGGAAAAACATAGCCCGCCTCGCGCGCTTGGCGCGCCATGTGGTCTGGACCATCTTGTGGATGCGTCATCGTGTCATTGCTGGAGATCGCAACCATGGCAAGCGCGCTGGACTGATAGTCCAAGCCTAACTTGGCAAGTTGATCGCGCACATGCACCACATAGGGGCAGTGGTTGCAAATGAACATGACCAGCACGGGACGATTGGCGAAATCCTGTCCGCGAATGATGCGACCCGAAACAGTGTCGGGCAACGCAAAGCGTGGCATGGGTGAATCCAAGTCGATCATTTGGCTTTCTAGGGCGGTCATAGGGGGGGTCTCTAAAGAATAGTGTGCAAAGCGACGCATTCAATCGTAGACTTTTTTATATGTCCAAGTATCGCGATGAAGGACCAAGCGCCGAGGATTTGCGCCGCTACGGAGTGAACGCCCAGGACGCGCAGGATGCGGTGGTGTATTGCCCCGATTGTGCGGCAGAGATGCACCCCAGCGCAGATATTTGTCCCAAGTGTTTTGCCTTTGTCAGTGGCACGCGTTTGCACAAGCATCCCCTCAAGCAGCGCGCCAAAAAAGGCCGCGACACGCTGATCATCGCGCTACTTTTATTTGCATTGCTCTTGCCATTCATGGCGTGGTTGCGATGGTGGTGACTCCACCATGTGAAGCAAGAGTGCAATGCCCCGTGCAGGATTCGAACCTGCGACCCGCTGATTAAGAGTC
>SYAC01000044.1 GCA_005787685.1 Planctomycetia bacterium | reverse complement strand
TCGACCGTCCCGTTGTTGTCCAAGTCAGGGCTTAAAAATGTTGTATCACTAGTTTGTGAAACTAATTTATGAAGCGTGATCACAAAAACATAATTGTCACCAGTATTATATGTCCCTGGCACATTTCCTACATTCACACTTGGTTTGTATTGAGCAATGATTAGGCTGAGGATGAGCGAGAGTTGTTTTAGTTGGGCAACCAGGCACTGGCTTGTATGGGGCAAAGGAAATAGAACCCGGTGTTATAGTTGTATCATCAAATTTGTCGTTGAACTGTAATGACTGGGTGCCGCTGCTTTCATAAGTGTAATTACCATCTTCTGTCCACTTAAGAATCTCAGACCCATGCGGATTTTGTTTTTTATTCAGATTAATATAGGATCCACTATTTCCTGGTGTCAGCTGGCCAAGTAGAAACAGATAATTTCCTTGCGGAAGTTGTTCTGATGTTGGTGGTGGAATCTTCGCGCCACAAAATTGTTTTAATGATGGGATGGCTGTGTACAGCCAAGAGCTTGTGCCATGAACACCTTTGTTTGATATGGTATTCTATAAATTCACATCAGCGACTGATGAAGTTGAAGTATCAAAATATCCGAAATAGCCACCAAAATTATAATCTAATGGATTATTATAATACGAATTACCAAAAGGGATCGGGATGGCGTTCGGGTTTCCAACGAAAGTTTGCGCTTTATAACTTGCAACTTGAAATACTTGGGGTGCAATTGCAGTAGTAGTGGATTGAGTCCAATTATCCATTAAAGTATGGATAAAATAATCCATCGGCGCCGGGGCGGGGGATGAGGAGGAGAGCGAATGTGTCCACGCGTAAAAGGTTTTATATTTACCTGTTGTATCTGTAAAAAGATTAGACTGGATGTCACTACCAGCATCATTAAATATTTCAGATGCCTTTTGGTCTATTATTAGAGTTCCACCATTTGAATATGATTCAGAACCTAAAGCCGCCCATGATGATGACAAATTTCCCCCATACAACTCAAAATTGGCTGGAATTCCCAATGAATCTACACATGAACTATCAAAATTACTTGCACCCGGTGACCAAGGGAGTTTATCAGTTGGGAAAACTGATCCTTCTAACAACACGTAAGGAGGAATTATAGGGGGGCTGTTTGAAAAAAGATCTTCTGTAAAAGGTGCCAGCGCCGAAAAGGCAATACGACCAGCAGCCTTTGTATCTGTGCACGCACTAAATAACCCGAGGGTGAAAGTTGGAAAATGTCCTGTGACGGTGCTATCAGGGTTATTTGGAATCAAATCGTGGTATGTTTGTCGCAACCACCATTTTTCACTAGTTGTCGGAGTATAGTTATTTCCATGAGCAGCATTTGAAAGAACCCACCCTCGCATGTCCTTTAAATTAATTGGAGTGTCTGTACATTCTCCAACACCTGCTGAATTTAGAAGCGTAGTAAGATTTGTTGCTGCTACTGAATCCTTTCCACCATATAATTGGATAGGAGCCGAACAAGTTGTGCAGTCGGCCGCTTGTAAAATGTTAGCAGTATTCTGAAAACTAACATAAATGTCTTTATCTGGCAATCCTGTGTTATTCATGACGACGAAAGTTGTTACACGACCGGTACCGGTGTCTGCATAAGTATAATTAACGGGGGCATAATATGAATATTGGTTGATGTTATTAATTTGTACCTGCACAGAAACATTTGAAGACCCAGCTGAAAGCCCAGTTGGGGCATGAACTTCAAAAGTACATTGGATGCAATTGTTCGAATCCTCTGTCTGAAACTCAGGACATTGTGAACATTGTTGTGTTGCAGAACAAGTTTCTTGGGGAAGACATGTATATGTTGGTGTGCTGCTTGGAATTGCAATAGCGGTTGGGCTACCAAATGTGACTGTTATTGAAGCAGAAAGGTTTAGTATTTCACCATCACCAATCAACGTAATTGTTATAGGGTTACCTCCAGTAGTGGGTCCACATAACGGCGATATGGAAGTAACCGTTGTAAAACATGGATTTTAGGCATTTTGGGCAAAAGAGCTGCTATTCAAAACAGCGACGATACAAGTTAACGCAACCCCACATAATGTTGCGGAAAATTTGCCGTATGTGTTGCCAATATTTGACATGATGAACTCCTAAATCGATTTTAAAATTACTTAACAAGTAACGCACTAAACTTTCATCAAATTGCGACTCGTCCAATAAATATTTAAATTCTAAACAACTTTTGACTCTCATCTGTAAATTTACCTCCATTTTGCGGTTATTGTGCTCCAAATGAGCCAAAGTCAAGACCTCGTGATGGTGATCAAGAATGAATTTTGGGCGTGCGCCTTTGTCCTATTGATGAACGCGTGCGCCGCAACTGGGGGCACAAATATAGCCAAGAACACATCCACACATGTGCAACATGTGGTTTTTATCACTCTACTTAACCCAATAGATGCCGACGCCATGAAGGCCGATGCGGACGCAGTGATTCCAAACATTCCCGGCGTGCTCAATTACGCGTGCGCCCCCCACATTGATGTTGGTCGCAAAAATATACGCCAAGATTACTCGCTTGGCATCTTGGTGGAATTTGCAAATGTGCAAGTTTATCGAGATTATCAAGCCAATCTAGATCATGTGGCGCTCATCAAAAAGTGGAAGCCAAAATGGTCCAAATCAGAGATGTTTGATTTTGGTGCGCCTTAAATCTTCCGCCGCTTTCATGGTCTCGGCTTGTAAGCCGTGGCGAACTCACATCAACTCAGCGGCCGCGGCTTGAAAGCAGTGATTCATTTGCGCGCGAATTTCAGCCTCGGTGGTGTGAACGCCGCGCGCCTTCAGGTCAGCGTAAATTTTGGTTTGCACATCCATGTCGCCGGGTGTCTTTAAGTCCGCGCCCACCAGTTGCGTGGTGTAGGCGGCAATTTCGGCGGCGCTCATTGTGCACTTGGCGCCAACCCAAGCGGCCAACATCTTGTTGCGCCGCGCCTCAACCTTAAAGCGCAGTTCAGCGTCGTGGGCAAATTTTTTCTCAAATGCGTCTTCTCGATGCGCAAATCCTGATTCTGACATGGGGTTGCTCCTGTAGGGTGGGCTTCGCATTCTAACCGTATTTGGAATGGCATTATGGCGCATGGATTTGTATGTCCGCAAGTTGTCTTGCGACCTTTATAAGGCGCGATTTATTCTTTGGCGACAAGTAAAGCTGAACGCAATGTCGCGGCGTCGGCCTCTGACTTGGGCCATTTCAAGTCGAGCGCTTTCAATTGCGCCAGGAGAATGTGGCTGACAAGCAGGTTACGAAACCACTTTTTGTCGCTGGGAATAACAAACCACGGCGCGTGTTTGCTGCTGGTCGCCGCCAGGGCGTCGTGAAAGGCGTCCATGTATTCATTCCAAAATGCGCGCTCGGCCAAATCTGCCAGGTTAAATTTCCAGTTGCTCTGTGAATCATCAACGCGCTTTTGCAGACGGGTGAATTGTTCAGCCTTGGAGATCAGCAGGAACAACTTCACAATGATGGTGCCTTCGTCGGTAAGCAACTTCTCAAAGTTGTTGATGTGCTCGTAGCGGCGTTGGCAGGTCTTGCTGTCAATCCAATTGTGCACGCGCGTGATCAGCACATCCTCATAATGGCTGCGGTTGAACACGCCAATCATGCCCTTGCCCGGGCAGGCTTGGTGCACGCGCCACAAATAGTCGTGGGCCAATTCGCTTTTCTCCGGCTTCTTGAAGGACTTCACATACACGCCTTGGGGATTCATGCAACTGAACACATCGCGTATCACGCCGTCCTTACCCGCGGTGTCAATGCCTTGAATCACAATCAGCACGCCGCGCGAGCCGTCGGCGAACAATTTATATTGCAGTTCTGAGATCGCCTTCAGATTTTCGGCAAAGATGGGCGCCATGGCTTCTCGCGTCAGGCCTTCGTCGTCATTGGTCTTCCAATCATTTAAGTGGCGCATGGATTTTGGATTCACTTCAAATTTGGAAAGGTCGAATGGCATGGATTGCTCTCGGGTGATTTGGTGCGATTTGCTTGGCAAATATAAGGGTAATCACTTGCGCCTTGGCTTGTGGAAGTAGCATTGCGCCGTGCCCCAAGCAAATGCAATGCAACCTTTCATCGGTACAAGCGCGTGCCGCGTGTGCCTACACAATTCGCTCGCGCCCTTTTTGCACAAGGATGGCTTGGATTATCTGCGATGTGGATATTGTCAAGCCACTTTGATGTCGCTGGCGCAATTGCCCAGCCATGAAGCGCAGCGGCGCAAATTTGAGCAGCATGAGAATGACCCATTAGACGCGCGCTACCGGGCTTTTTTGAATCGCTTGGCTGCGCCGTTGATTGCCGTGTTGGCGCCCAAGCAAGTGGGTCTAGATTTTGGGTGTGGACCTGGTCCAGCCTTGGCTGACATGCTTGTGGGCGCGGGTCACACCATGCATGTATTTGACCCAATCTTTTTTCCGGACGCCACGGTGCTTGATCAACACTTCGACTTTATCACCTGCACGGAAGTAGCGGAGCATTTTCACCAGCCACATGCGGAGTTCACGCGCTTGGTTGGACTGTTGAAGCCCAACGGTCTGTTGGCGCTTATGACCACATTTCAAACCGACGACCACCGCTTCGCCGATTGGCACTATCGCCGCGACCCCACGCATGTGGTTTTTTATCGCCAAGAAACTTTTCATGTCATCGCGGCAAAGTTTGGTTTGGCATGCGAAATTCCCTGCCAAAATGTGGTGTTTTTAAGAAAGTCTCGTGCGGCTTTATAGTGTCGTGGGTTGTAAGTAGATACAGGCATGCGCTAGCGCGGGAGTGAGCGAGTAATCTATTTTTCATTGTATGAATCGACATTCACACCCACATACAAGGAGACTTCATGTATCGCTCCAATGATCCAATCATCGCTGGCGTATGCGGGGGAATAGCGGAGCAACTTGGTTGGTCCGCCACGCGAGTGCGCGTTGCGTATGTGCTGCTGTCACTGCTCAGCGCCGCGTTTCCGGGAATCCTGGTCTATCTTATTTTGTGGTTTCTTATGCCAGAGCGTTCAAGGTAGTCATGCGTTCCATGGCATGGCGAGTTTCGGACATCGCCGCTGTCTTGGGCCATTTGAAGTGCGGGCGTGAAGTGGGTAGACTTTTGTATTGATGGCAATCTCAATTCCGTCGGCACGCTGCGGCGCGCATGCAGAATTAACACAATCTGAATTTTTCAGAAGTGTTGGTTGTCGATCTCACAACACAATTTCAAATGGAGGTCAATTCTATGTTGAATGAAATTATGGTTGATATGCGCCCAGAAATTTTGCTGCGCGTTGCACTGACGCTCGTGGCGGGATTTATTTTGGGCATTGAACGCGAGCGCCATGGTCGCGCCGCCGGCTTGCGCACCACGCTGCTTGTCAGCCTTTCGGCCTGCGCCGTGATGATTATTTCCGACTCGTTTTACATAAAAAGCCTGGCCATTGTGGGCACCGCTCCGGCGTGGCACCCCGATCCCGCGCGGCTTGCGGCGGGCGCGCTATCGGGCATGGGGTTCCTTGGCGCGGGCGTGATTATTCGCCAAACCAGCCACATTGTTCGCGGCGTCACCACCGCGGCCACATTGTGGTCTGCCACGGTCATTGGCCTGGCGTTTGGTTCGGGCGCGATTGGTATTGGATTGTTGGCTTCGGTGTCTTCCATTCTTATTTTGTACGCGCTTCCAATCATTGAATCCAAAATTCAAGATGATTGGTATGCGGAATTCTCGGTCAACCTCAAAGATGGAGGAGTATCGGTGGATGACATCTTGAAAGAACTCAAAACTTTTTCCATCAAGATTAAAAGCTTGGATATTCAGACTTCGCAAGAGCAGCCGCGTCAACGCATGACCTTCCAACTGAAATTTAAAAAGATTGACCTGGTTCGCTTTCCCGTTCAGGTGAGCGATCGAATTGGTCAAATGGCTGGTGTGCAAGAAACGCATTGGCACGTTTAACGCGCCACGGTTGCAAAATTAAGGCTTGAGCAGGGCGTGCAGTTGTTGCAATTCCTGCAGATTGATCACGCCGCCGCGCCGGCATGAGGCATGCAAGTGGGGGGATACGCCCAGAAACTGTTTGGCGTTTATGGCCCGAACGCCGCCGCCTGGAACAATTTCAACAGGCATGCCAGTGCCGCCAAGTTGTGCGTGTGTGCCAGTCGGCAACCGCGCGGCGGCCGCGGCATTGGCGGAGTCGTTCTGTAATTGCACAATGCGTTGCTCAAGCGTGGCAACCGCGGCGTCCCAACCCAACACGCCAGCGGTGACAACGCGTTTCATGCCTAGCGCGCTGATGTCGCGCATGCCGCGCGCGCGATCGGTGAGCAAATCAAATGTGCGCAGGAAGGCAACTTCAAGTTTGAAGGAGCGCCCCAACTCCGCAAGTTCGCCGCACGCATCCATGTCAACATGTCCTTGCGCGTCAAGTAAGCCAATAGCCACAGAATGCGCTCCAGCCGACGCCGCCGATTTTATTTCTTCTTTGGACGCATCTAGAACGCGCTTGCTAGCAACAAAAGATTCCACCGTGAGCGTGCGCGGCGAATCCGCAAAGCGTGGCCGAATCATGGCCACCAAGTGCGTTGGCACCACTGCACGAACACGCTCAATAAGGCTTGCTTTTGGCGTCCAACCTTCGCTGGCCAAGTCATGGCATAACTCCAAGCGCGTGGCAAAGGGCGCGGCAAGCAGCGCTGACTCCAGCGAGTCAACAGGAACTTCAAGTGTGCATGGCATCGTGTGCCGCAGCCTAGCGCAAGAGATGCATTCGGCGCGCGCACAAAATCTGCGGCGCGCCGCGGACGCTCACATTAAACACTGGCCAGCGCTTGATCAAGCACGCCAACAATAAAATTGGCGTCGGCGCTGTTGATGCACATGGGTGGTTTAATACGAAGCGTGTTGCCAAACAAGCCACCCTTGCCAATGAGAAGTCCAAGGTCCTTGCACTTTTCAAACACGGCGGCGCATTCCTCCTTGGCTGGCTCCTTGGTGGTTCGGTCCTTGACCAATTCAATTCCAAGCATTAAACCCATGCCGCGCACTTCGCCAATGAGCGAATGTTTTTCGGCAAGTTTGGCGAAGCCCGCCTTCAATTGCGCGCCAATTTGAAGGCAATTTGCCTGCAAACCTTCGCGCTCAATCACGCGCAATACCGCGCGGCCCTGCGCGCATGAAACCGGGTTGCCGCCAAATGTGTTGAAGTGAATTCGGTTGGCGATGCTCTTGGCAATGGTCGGCGTGGTCACCACCGCGGCAAGCGGGCAACCGTTTCCAATACCTTTGGCCATGGTGACAATGTCGGGCGTTACGCCTTGAGTTTCAAATCCCCAAAAGTGCGTGCCCGTTCTTCCAAAGCCGGCTTGCACTTCATCCGCAATGCACAGGCCGCCTGCGGCGCGCACATGCTCGTAGGCATTTTTCAAATAGCCACTGGGCAACACCACCGTGCCGCCCACGCCCTGAATACTTTCGGCAATGAACGCGCTCACTTGTCCAGATGTTCCAAACTGAATGAGGCTCTTCACATCAAGCGCGTACTTGCGGCCAGCGTCGGGATCGTTTGCGCCAAATTGTCCGCGGTAGGTGTCTGGCATCACGGCGTGTTGCACACCAAATCCGTGGGGCACATTGAACTTCCATGTGTGGTGCGAGGTCAGCGCCATGGCGCCAGGACTTCCGCCGTGATAGGCGTTTCGCAGAGCAATCACATCATAATTGCCGGTGGCGGCGCGCGCCATGGTGATGGCCAAATCGTTGGCTTCGGAACCGGAGTTCACGAAGTAGCACACCTTTAAATCGCCAGGCATCTTGGCGGCGAGTTCCTTGGCGAACAACGCCACTTGTGGATTCAAATAAATCGTGGTGGTGTGCACAATGGTTTCTTGTTGCTCAATCGCCGCCTTGGTCACTTCAGGATGGCAATGACCAACGCTCACCGTGACAATGCCACCAAAACAATCCAAGTAGCGGCGGCCATTGTTGTCGAACAAGTATTGCGACTTGCCCTCCACAATCATGATTGGATTTTTGTAGTAGTGAAAAATAGCCGGCGACAAATTGTGCTTGCGCATGGCAAGCACCTCCTCAGGCGAGGGTCCGGTGTACGGCTTGGGCGTGTAGGCGAAGGGTGGAAGTTGCATAGCGAAATGAGAAGTGGAGTTTGATGTTTGTATACTCACGCTGTAAGCATAGTTCCCATATGACGATTGTGGAAATATGCAAGCGTACGCGTTAGGCGTTGTGATTGTGCAGCGGTTTGATGGCGCGCAGTGCGCCGTACACCGCAAAGGCAACGCCAAAGCCAACGAACCAGGAATAACTGTATAAGTGCATCCAGAAATGACCCACGGTGGCGGCGTCAATGACCTTGATGGTTCCCAAGAAGCCTAGAATATTTGGGGCAATTCCCGCTAAAAGTGCCACTATGGCTGTGACGCTGAACCCGCCGTGATAACGATATTGGCCATGGTGTTGATAGAGGTCGGGCAAGCTCAATTTGGCGCGGCGAATGACAAAGTAATCACAAATCAGAATGCCCCCAATGGGGCCAAGCAGCGCGCTATATCCAACCAGCCACACAAAGATGTAGCCCGATGGATCGGCGATGAGTTTCCAGGGCATCATCAGAATGCCAATGACGCCCGTGATCAATCCGCCGGTGCGAAATGAAATTGCGCGTGGCGCCAGATTGGCAAAGTCATTTGCGGGGCTCACCACATTGGCTGCCAAGTTGGTGGCCAGCGTCGCAATGCACAATGCGATCATGGCGACAATCAACACCACTGGGTTCTTGAATTGCATCAACACATTCACGGGGTCCCAAATGGCCTTGCCATAAATAATGGTTGTGGCGCTGGTCACGGCCACGCCAATGAACGCGTATAGCGCCATAGTGAATGGCAAGCCTGCGAATTGTCCCACAATTTGGTCACGCTGCGTGTGCGCGTAGCGAGAGAAGTCTGGAATGTTCAGCGACAGGGTGGCCCAGAAACCAATCATGCCAGTGAGTGCTGGAAAGAAGAAGGAATAAAATTGACCCTCTTTAGGTTGCCCTGGAGCGAATGCGGAAGGTTGCGACAAGATTGGTCCAAAGCCGCCAGCTGCGTCGAACGCCCACCACAGCAACGCAATTCCAAGAATGATTAACAGCGGCGCCTTGATTTGCAGCAAAATGCGAATGGAGTCAATTCCCCTGTAAACCACAACCATATTGATGAACCAGAACAACATGAAGCACGCGAATTGCGGCAGGGTAATGCCCAAGGTGGACGCCCACGCTGGATCAATCAGCGCCGGGAAAAATGTGGAGCCAATCTTGAATATGGCCTCGCCGCCAATCCATGTTTGAATGCCAAACCAACCGCACGCCACCACGGCGCGCATGAGCGCGGGAATGTTTGCGCCCAAAATGCCAAATGATGCGCGGCAAAAAACTGGAAATGGAATTCCATATTTTGTGCCGGCGTGCGCGTTGAGCACCATGGGAATGACGACGATCAGGTTTCCTAGAAACACCGTGAATATGGCCTGCGACCAATTCATGCCGCCCTCAATCAGCGACGAAGACAGCATGTAGGTTGGTACGCATGCCGCCATAGAAATCCACAGTGCGGCAATGCTCCACATTCCCCATTTGCGCTGTGACAGCGACACTGGCGCAAGGTCGTCGTTGCAAAGATGAGAGTCTTCAATACCAGTCATGGCGATTGTGGAAGCTTTGTGCTGATTCTCCATAAAGTTCCTATGTATCGGCAAGAACGAAGCCGAGCATTGAGCCAATTTGTCCTCAATGGCTCGCAAGCATGGCGAAGTCGTCGCCGACGCCAGCAACACAACTTTAAAGGTGGCTTGGCTTGCGCCGTAAAAATTGCCCGCGGTTCTGCGAGCCCACAAACTTTCCATCGCGCACGGCGATTTCGCCGCGCACCGTGACCACGCTTGCCCGACCCTGAATCTTCCAGCCCTCAAACGCGCTGTAATCCACATTCATTGCCTGTGTTTGGGCGCTAATCACGCCGCGGTAGTCGGGGTCAAACACCACCAAGTCGGCGTCGCTGCCAACCGCAATGGCGCCTTTGCGTGGATACAAATCAAACTGCTTGGCCACATTGGTGCTGGCCACCCTCACCATTTGCTCCAAGGTTATTTTTCCCGGCACCACGCCGTAGCTGTACAGCAAATGCACGCGCTCCTGAAGCGAAGGAATACCGTTTGGAATTTTGGTGAAGTCATGTTCCCCCATTGATTTTTGATTTGCAAAATCAAATGGCGCGTGGTCGGTGGCCACCGTGTCAATGTCGCCACTTTGCAAGCCATTCCACAGCACGGATTGATTCTTCACATCGCGTAGCGGGGGTGACATGACAAACTTTGCGCCCTGAAAGTTTGGAAGCTCGGCGTAACTTTTGTCCAGCACCAAATATTGAATCAGCGTTTCAATGCCCACACGCACGCCACGCCGGCGCGCGCACAGCGCCTCGTTCAAAGCCTCTTGGCAACTTAAATGCACAATGTAGGTGGCGGCGCCGGTCAACTCGGCGAAGGTCATCAAGTGGTGCACACCTTCGGCTTCCACGATCGGGGGGCGACTTTCATGGTGCTGCGCTGGATCAGTCTTACCCGCGGCCAGCAATTCCTTGCAGCGCTCGGACACCAGCGTTTCATTTTCACAGTGCGCCGTCACCATGAGCCCGTGATTCTTGGCAAACTTCAAGGTGTTGTACAGCTCCGTGTCATCAATGCCAAACGCGCCTTTATAAGCCAAAAAAACCTTCAAACTACTTATGCCACGCGCCACAATTGCTTGCAACTTGGCCGCGGTGGTGTCGTCAAATTTGGTCACGCCCATGTGAAATGAAAAGTCGCAGGCGGACTTACCCACTGCGTTTGCCATCCACATATCAAACGCCGCAATCGGATCGTCGGCGCGCGAGGGGCAACACATTTCAATTAGCGTGGTGGTTGCGCCCATCAGCGCGGCGCGGCTGGCGGTTTCATAGGTGTCCTTGGCGAACGCTCCCATGAACGGCAAGTAAATGTGGACATGTGGATCAATGAAGCCCGGAAAAACATATTTGCCTTTGGCCTCGATCACGGTGGCGTTTTCGGGCGCAGTCAAGTTGACGCCAATGGCGGTTATGGTTTCATGCTTGCAAAAAATGTCCGCCACAAAGCGATTGCTGTCCGTCACAATTTCGCCGCCGCGAATAAGAATGCTCATATTGATTTCCTAGATGTCTTTTCGAGTGTCCGTTGCCCAACAACTCAAAAAATCACAAATTCAAATTCGCGTGCGTGAAGCGTCCACACGCCGCACATCACTTGCGCCACACATCGCCTACATTGCCGCCAAACCAACGCGTTGAAACCACCTTTTGTTGCGTAAAGAACTGCACGCCCTCGCGGCCTTGAATGTGCAGGTCGCCATAGAAGGATTCATCCCACCCAGTGAATGGGAACATGGCCATGGTGGCGGGCACGCCCACATTAATGCCAACCATGCCAGCCTTCACGCGTTGCTTGAACTCGCGCGCGGCGTTTCCATTTTGGGTGAAAATGGCGGCGCCATTGCCGTAATTTGAGCGGTTGGCCAACTCAATGGCCATGTTCAAATCGTCCATGCGCATCACATTCAGCACCGGACCAAAGACTTCCTCTTTGGCAATATTCATTCCGTCCACCACATGATCCACAATGGTCGCGCCCACATAAAAACCTTTTGGCGCGTCGGCAATCTTCACGCCGCGTCCGTCGCAAATCACTTTGGCGCCTTCCTTCTCGCCGCTAGTCACCAGGCTTGTGACCTTGTCGCGGTGCGCTGCGGTAATCACAGGTCCCATGTCAGGTTGAGTGGGGCGGTCGGTTGGACCCACACGAATGTTGCGCGCCGCTTCAACCAGCGAGGGCAACAATTTGTCGGCGGCCGCGCCAACGGTCAGCGCTGTGGAGCCAGCCATGCAACGCTCGCCGGCGCAACCAAAGGCCGCGGTTGAAAGTGCCTCTACGGTCTTGGGCATATCCGCGTCGGGCATAATCACAATGTAATTTTTAGCGCCGCCGTTAGCTTGCACGCGCTTGCCGTGTTGTGTGCCAGTTTCATAAATATATTTTGCAATGGGCGTGGAACCCACAAAAGATATCGCCTTGACTTTTGGATGACGCAGCAAAGTGTCAACGCATTCGCGGCCGCCATGCACCAAATTCAACACGCCCTTGGGCAAGCCGGCCTCGTGCAGCAGCTCAACCAGAACATTCGCGGTTAAAGGAACCTTCTCGCTGGGCTTTAAAACAAAGGTGTTTCCGCAAGCCAGCGCCACTGGAAACATCCACAGCGGAACCATGGCTGGAAAGTTAAACGGCGTAATTCCCACGCACACGCCCAGGGGTTGATTCATGGTTTCGCAGTCAACGCTACGCGCAATCTCCAGTGTGTCGCCCATGAGTAGCGATGGAATGCCGCACGCGTATTCAATGTTCTCAAGGCCGCGAAAAATACTTCCACGCGCCTCCACCAATGTTTTTCCATGCTCGCGTGAAACGCATTTACACAGTCGGTCAAAGTTGGACTCGACCAGTTGGCGATACTTAAAGAACACGCGCGCGCGCTCCATAGGCGGCGTGTCGCGCCACGCGGGAAATGCGGCGTGCGCGCTTTCAACGGCGGCATTCACTTCAGCCGCGCCACCAGCGGGGCACTCTGCAATCACCTCGCCTGTGGACGGATTGAACACTGGCGTGGACGCAATGTGGGGCGTGATCCACTTGCCGTCTAAGAACATTGGACAGGGAGTAAGGGCGGTCATGGTTGTGGACATGGAATTTCCTTCAAAAGATGCGAGAAAGTAGTCTATCTGATTGCGCTTCATGTTAGAGAGCTTGATGTTGGGTCCTAAGCAACCGCGCTGCATGATTGAGGTTGCCATTCAGGCTTAAATAACTCGCGATGCCGCATGACCATGGGCGCTATCAGTCAGGTATTGAATCGCCGCACGCCTCACGGATGTGGCGGAATTGGCTTCATTTCGCCGCGCGCCACCCTGTCTTGAAGTTCGCTCCACGACATGCGTGGTTTGTCATTTTTTATCTCAACCATGGTGATGCAATTGTGAACCGGGCACACCAGCGAGCACAAATTGCAACCCACGCAATCGTCCTCGCGGATTTTTGGCAGCACCTTGTGGGGTACGCGGCCTGGACCAAGATCAACGCCAATACTTTCGGGCGCCACCAAATCAATGCATTGATGCGCGCCATCTTCACACGCTATGTAGCACAGATTGCAGCCAATACATTTGTCGTACTCAATGCGCGCCACGCGTTGAAAGTTCAAGTCAAGGTCCTTCCACTCGTTCACATTGCGCACGCTCTTGCCAACAAGTTCCTCCAGGCTCTGCATGCCCTTGCTGTCCAAGTAGGTGCTTAGGCCTTCATTCATGTCCTGAACAATTCGAAAGCCGTAGTGCATGATGGCGGTGCACACTTGCACATTGGTAGCCCCGAGCGCGATGAACTCGGCCGCGTCACGCCAATTGGCTACGCCGCCAATTCCAGAAATGGGAAGGGCAACTTTTGGGTCGGCGGCGCAACATTGCACCATGTTCAGCGCGATGGGCTTGACGGCGGGACCGCAGTAGCCGCCATGTGAGGAAAGACCCGCCACCGTTGGCTCGGGCACAAAGGTGTCCAAGTTCACATTGGTGATGGAATTGATGGTGTTGATCAGCGAAATAGCGTTGGCACCAGCGCGTTTGGCGGCGCGCGCGGCCGCGGTGATATCAGTGATATTTGGTGTTAATTTCACTATCACGGGACTCGTGGCGGTTTCCATAACCCAACTGGTAATGCGCTCGGCCACTTCCGGTTGCTGGCCCACGGCGCTACCCATTCCACGCTCGCACATTCCGTGCGGGCAACCATAGTTCAGTTCAATGCCGTCGGCGCCGCAGTCGGCGGCGCGCTTCACAAACTCGCGCCACTCTTCGCGCGTCTCCACCATCAAGGAGGCAATGACCGCGTGATTGGGCCAACGCTTTTTGACCTCGGCGATCTCCAGGAAATTTGTTTCGGGCGCGCGGTCGCTAATCAACTCAATGTTGTTGAAACCAATCATGCGCTGATTGCCAAAGTTCAACGCCGAGTAGCGCGATGCCACATTCACAATAGGTGTACCGATGGTCTTCCACACCAGGCCGCCCCAGCCAGCTTCAAACGCGCGGTGAGTTTGGTAGGCGGTGTTGGAAGGTGGACCAGACGCCACCCAAAATGGGTTGGGTGATTTTATGCCAGCGAAATTGCTTGAAAGGTCAGCCATGATTATTTGTTTGCCTTGCCTTGGGCGGAGAGTCTTTTGGCAAGCGCGGCCTCGAGTTCATGCGCGCGAATTGGGTGCAGCAAACCAGAGCCACTGGCGCCCGCCTTGTGGCCCATGCGCGAATGTTGCATAGGAAATTCCGGCTGTTTCTTGGTTACAAACTGGTGAATCCCATGCGCCGCTTTCTTGCCCTCGCCCACGGCGTTGACCACTTCGCGCCCAGCGTTAGAGCAATCGCCACCGGTGAACACATGCGGCAGGCTCGTGGCGCCGGTCAGTGCGTCGGTGACAATTCCTCCGCGCTTATTCATGGCAAGCGTGGGAAATAATTTTTTGAGAAACGGCACTTGCTTCTCTTGGCCAACGGCTTTCACAATCATGTCGCATGGCTCAATCCATTCTGAACCCGCGACGGCTTCTAAGTTGCCCGCGGCGTTCACCTTTGTCTTGACAAGTTTGATGCCGCTGACATGGCCGCCACTGGCTACAACTTCTAGTGGCATGCAGTGGAATAAAAAAGTGGCGCCGTCATGTTTGGCGTGGGCGTATTCAAAGTCGTACGCGCTCATTTCATTTTGGCCACGGCGGTACACCACGCTGACCTGTTTGGCGCCAAGACGAATGGATTGCGTTACGGAGTCAACGGCGGTGTTGCCGCACCCAATCACCACTACGCGTTCGCCAACCGCCACGCTGTTCAGTGGCTCGCTGTGCAGGCGCTTGATAAATGTCAGCGCGTCAACCACCTGCGGCAAATCCTCTCCGGGAATACCTAAGCGATTTCCAGCGCCCAAACCAATCGCCACAAAAATCGCCTTAAATTCACGCTCCATATCGGCAATGGATTTGTCTTTGCCAATGTTTACGCCGCATTGAATCTGCACGCCCAAACTTTTGACCAACTCAATTTCTTCCAGGCTGAAGGCGGGTGTCATTTTGTACAGCGCAATGCCGTAGGTGTTTAATCCACCCGGCAATTTTTCCTTTTCAAACACGGTCACGCTGTAGCCAAGTTGCGCCAACTCCGCGGCGCAGCCCAGACCCGCGGGACCCGCGCCAATCACGGCAATGGCAATTCCGTTTTTTGTGGCGGGTGGCTTCAGCACCGAAATTTTTCGCTCGCTCACATAGTCCGTGGCAAAGCGTTGTAGGCGGCCAATTTCAATGGGCTTCTGGTCGCGGTCATGCAATACGCATGCGCCCTCGCACAACACCTTGGTGGGGCACACGCGCGCGCACGAGGCGCCGAGAATGTTGGCGGTTAAAATTGTTTTCGCGGCGCCAACCTCATTGCGCGCAGCGATCTTCTTTATAAATCCTGGCACATCAATACCAGTGGGGCACGCTGCAATGCAGGGCGCGTCAAAGCAGTACAGGCAGCGGTCGGCTTCCACAATGGCTTCTTGTGGCCGTAGGGGCAAGTGCAGATCCGCCATATTGGCAGTAATTGCTTCAATAGGAAGAAGGGGCTTGAAAGACATCGTGAATACGATCAATGGTATCGTTAATTTGTGCGTAAAGCCAACATGTTTTGGTTGAGGTCACTTTATCTCAGCGTCCACATTTGTAAGATTTGGCGCGTACGCACTCGACGCGGCGTGATTTTTGAGCCACACTTGCGCACATGTTAAGCGCACTGCAGCCCAAACGCACCGTGGATGAATTGAAGGATTTGCGCGCCCTCACCAGCGATGCGGACGGCGCGCAGCGTGTGGCATTCACACCCATGTGGAGCACCACGCGTTCTTGGTTCACCAAAAAACTAGCGCAGTTGCCGGTTGCAACCCATATCGACGCCGCGGGGAATTTGTGGAGCACCTTGCGCGGCGATTCTTCCAAGGAACTTCTGATTGGCGGCCACATGGACTCCGTTCCAAACGGTGGTTGGCTCGACGGATGCTTGAATGTGCTGGCGGGTTTGGAAATTCTGCGCCGTATCAATACGCAGTTCAACGGCAGGCCGCCCGTCACCATTCGCCTAGTGGATTGGGCCGATGAAGAAGGCGCACGCTTTGGAAAAAGTTTGTTTGGTTCATCAGCCTGCGCTGGCACGCTTGACATGAATGAGGCGCGCGTGCTTACGGATAAGGATGGCGTGACACTTCCCGCCGCACTCAACAATGTTGGTATTGAATTTGAGCGCGTGAAAGACAGCCACGGCGAACTCAAAAATGCTGCGGCCTACATGGAGCTGCACATTGAACAAGGACCGGTTCTGCTCGATAAAAATCTTGCGCTTGGTGCTGTGCTTGGAACATACGGTGTGGAGCGCCATGCCATTGTATTTCACGGACAGGCAGCGCACTCTGGCAGCACGCCTATGAATCGCCGCCGCGACGCTTTTCTTGCGGCAGCGCGTATGGGTCAGGAAATTTACGCCATCACGGAAAAATGTGGAGGCGTGTGCACCATTGGTTCTTGCACCACCAAGCCAAACATTGTGACCAGTGTGGTGGAAGATTGCCGCATCACGCTTGATCAACGCCATCTTGATCCTGCGGCGCTGGCCAACATGTTGCGCGCCGCGCACGAGGCCAGTGAAAAGTTCGCGCGCGAGGGAAATGTCTCCGTGCATTGGGAACGCTTGTGGCAGATCGAGCCCATTCCGTTTCATCCGCAACTTACGGATCTGTGCGACGCGGCGATTCAAAAGATAACGGGCACGCAATTTCGGTTGCCGTCGGGACCACTGCACGACGCGGCGTCCATGGCGCAAATTGGTATTCCAACAACCATGATGTTTGTGCAAAGTCTTCACGGCATTAGCCACAACAAATTGGAGGACACCTTGCAAGAGCACATTGAAATGTCCGTGACTGCCTTTGACGCGCTTGCCGACAACATCATGAAATGGATCGCCACAGCCTTGTAATGCGCGCAATGACCTTTGCAGGCATGGTCAAACTAGGAATATTCCAGAAAGCCATAGTATTTGAAGCCGATTTCATGTAGTATTGACCCTCCAACGAGGGGCGAATTTCATCGCTCTCAACAAATACATCTCGTGGGCAGGCCAATTCGGCTTGATATTTGAAAGGCGCCTTTGTCCCTATTTTCAACACTTGGTTTAGACGATTCGACACTTCGCATGCTGACAGAGGAGGGCTACACCACGCCCACCGACATTCAGGCGCAAGCCATTCCTCCGGCTCTCGCGGGCAAAGATGTGCTTGGCATTGCACAGACCGGCACCGGAAAAACCGCGGCCTTCGCGCTTCCAATTATTCAGAAGCTGCAAAATGAAAAGTTGTCCAAGAAATTGTTCGAGCCACGCGCGCTCATTCTTTCGCCAACGCGCGAGCTTGCGGCGCAGATCGCCGAAAGTTTCGCCACGTACGGTCGCGGTACTGGCCTGCGTCACACGGTCATTTTTGGTGGCGTCAGTCAGTATCACCAAGAGCGCGCGCTTGAACGCGGCGTTGACATTCTGGTGGCCACGCCTGGCCGCTTAATTGACTTGATCGATCAAGGAATTATTTCGCTGGCGCACATCCACACCTTTGTTCTGGACGAGGCCGACCGCATGCTTGACATGGGTTTCATTGATCCCATTCGCGACATTGCCAAAATGCTCTCTACAAAGCGGCAAACGCTGCTGTTTTCCGCCACCATGCCGCCGGCTATCGCGGGTCTTGCCGGCTCCTTGCTCAGCAATCCAGTGCGTGTCGCAGTGCACACCGTGGCCAGCGCCGCCCCCAAAATTGAGCAACTTCTGTATCAAGTTTCGCGTGACCGCAAGTTCGCGCTACTGGGCCACATTCTCAGGGACCCCGAGGTCAAGCGTGTGTTGGTGTTCATGAAGACCAAGCACAACTCCGACAAGATCACCAAGCGTCTGCGGGCGTGCGGTGAAAAAGCCGACGCCATTCACGGCAACAAGGCGCAAAGTCAACGCACCAAAGCGCTGGATGGTTTCCGTTCTGGACGCACCAAAGTTCTTGTGGCAACCGATGTCGCCGCGCGTGGACTTGATGTGGATGGAATCACGCATGTCATTAATTACGATTTGCCAATTGAGGCCGAGGCCTATGTGCATCGCATTGGTCGAACTGGACGCGCGGGTGCGGTTGGAATTGCCATCGCCTTTTGTGATGACTCCGAGCGCAATCTTTTGCGCAATGTTGAGCGCCTAATTCGCAAGCCCATTCCGCGCGGCAAAATGCCCGCGGAACTGCCAGAAATGAAGCCAGTTCCAGGCGCCGTGCTTGATGATTCCAACGACGGTGATCGGGGTGGTCGCAGAAGTCGCGAAGGTCGCGGTCGTGGTGATCGTGGCGCAACGCGCGATGGTGGTCGTCAACGCAATCGTGGCACACGCCGCGAGGGCGCAGGCAGGGGCGGCGATCGTAGTGCGCGTGATGAAAGCGCTGGTCGCATTGGTGGAGGCGATGGCCGTGTTTCTTCTTCACAACCGCGCGACGCGGCGGGTGATGGCGCCGCAATCGATCGACCAAAGCGCGAACGCGCGCCAATTATTCGTGAGCCAATGTTCGCTCCAGATCGACAAGATCAACCCAATGATGTGACCGTGCGCAAGGAATATCCGCGTAGCGCCAAGTCCGATTCCCGCCCCAAGCGCGTAGTTGCCGATGCAGGCGCGGATGTTACCGCGGGTGCCGACAATAAACCGCAGGGCAAGAAATCATTTGCCGAGCGCGCCTTTGAAAAGAAAGCCTCTGGCAAAAAGCCGTTTGAGAAAAAAACTTTTGGCGAGAAAAAAGCCTACGGTAAGAAAACATATTCGCCGCGCACGCCTCATCCATTTCAAGCGGGGGGCACTGGCGAGGCCGCTGGCAGTGGCGGTTCTGCTGGAGGTGAAAATGGTGGCAATGCCCGCGACGGTGGAGGTCATTTTGGCGAGCACGACGGCGCAAATGTTGCGCGTGGTGCGGGCGCCGCGCAAGGCGCGCGTGATGGCGGCCATGTTGGCTTTGGTAAGCGCGGAGGCTTTCAACAAGCCAAAGCACGCGGATTTTCTGGCGCCCCAAGCGGCGGCGGTTCCGGCGGCGGCTTTAGAAAAGGCGCGCCAAGTGGCGGCGCATCACGCGGCGGTTCTGGTGGCGGCTACCGCGGCAAATCTTCTTCTGGCGGCGGTTTCCGAAAGGGCCCACCATCAGGCGGCGAATTTAGAAAGGGCGCGCCAAGTGGCGGCTCATCAAGCGGCGGTTCCGGTGGCGGTTATCGCGGCGGATCGTCTTCTGGCGGGGGCGGTTCCGGTGGCGGTTATCGCGGCGGATCATCTTCTGGCGGCGGCGGTTCCGGTGGCGGATTTAAAAGTGGTGGCGGTTTCAAAGGTGGCGGTTTCAAAGGTGGCGGTTTCAAAGGTGGCGGTTTCAAAGGCGGCGGCTTCAAAAAAGGCGGCTTCAAAAAAGCTGGCTTTAAAAAGACTGGCGGCTTTCAAAGCGGTCCGCGATAATTTATAAATCTACCGTTGCAATCAACAGCGGTGGTCAGTGCATCCAACTCTGCAAACGCATTCCTTTGGCAACTGGCTTATTTCAACACGCCAAAGTAGTCATACTTGTTCCATGGATAACTTATTTTTGGTGCGGCCAGTCGCTGCAAATTCAACTGATGGGCGTTGGACACATTGACTGCGAGCGTTGACGCATTCATGCCGCTGTCGTTTGCGCATGATTTGGCGACATCCCATTGATTTGAATTTCCACAGTTGTAATTCGCTTCCGAATGGCTTGTGATACAGGGTGTCTTTGCTGGAGCACCCACTGCACATGTTCGTGTTGGCGCGCCGCGCGCATGTCGGCTTTGCGGCAAATGTGATTTGTGAAAGCGCCTGAATCGTATTACACCAATTTGCAAGAACTCAATGCGTATTTCTGGAAACCCAAATCACAAATCGCAAATCGCAAATCGCAAATCACAAATGCAAATGGCAAAAAAGCAACCGCCCCCAATTTCATGGAGGCGGTTGGAAGTTGTGAAATCAATCAATCGTAACCTTAGCGTCGTCTACGCGCGATCAAACCAGCCAAACCAAGCAACGCCGCCGCGCCCGGAGCTGGAATGTTGAATGAGCCATCAGAGGTATTCGTTGTAGCAACACTTGTTGTCCAATTGGCGCTATTTCCCATACGGGCGAGCCAAGTGTCGCGATCCGCGCTACCACTAAATGCACCAAAGTTGAAATTGGCAAAGTTGGCATTCAATGGGGAACCAAGCAAAACTGCACTGGTTCCAGCAACAAGGCCAGTAACCAATTGTCCAGTTGAAGAACTTGTGCTCGCCTCGTACGCGCCAGTGTTGTCAAAGTTATACAACGCTGTGTAGCCACTCAGCAAGGGCTGGGAATTAGTGCTGGTCAACACTGTCAATTGCTCGCCGCTTGCGGAGAAATTAAGCGGTGCAAATGAGCCAGATCCGCTTGTGAAAATCAGACCACTTAAAGTCCACGTGCCGTTAGCGGTGTTTGTGGAAAGGCTACTGACGATTTGACCCGCTGCCAAACCACTTGCGCCCACAGTGTATTTTATAACGCCTTCGTTGCCATCATTGTCCGTACTCAGCACGCCACGAAAGCCTGACCCTGTTGTGAAACCATTGTCTGTGAAATATAAAACAGTTCCAGCGTCAACATTCACCAAAGTTGCAAATGAAAACGAGTCGCTCGGCGTGCCCGAGGCTTGAAAGCTAACAAGCGCAATATCGCCTGCCACAAGTGCGGCGGACGCGGTTGCGGAAACGGCGATCACAGCTGAGGTGATCAATAACGACGAAAGTGATTTCATGAAGGGACTCCTGATGGTTGGTAAAAAGGAAATGAGAAGTAGTTAGAACACAAGCTATAGTGCAGCGCATTTGTGATGATTCGCTATATTCTTTATTTGAAGTTTGTTAAGAATGAGTAAATGTATGTATGAAATTTAAACCTGTAAAAGGCAACCGCTCCCAGTTGAGTGGGGGCGATTGGAAGTTGTGAAGTCAATCAAGTGCCAACGCAGCGTCGACGTCATGCAACCAAGCAAGCCAAGCCGACCAAAGCGATGGCGCCCGGGGTTGGAACGGCTGCTCCAGTTCGGGACTTTATCGACCGAGGCGGCTGACATAGTGGCGATCACCTCTGAGGCGATGAATTAAGACGAAAGTGATTTCATAGAGAGACTTCTTAAAGGGGAAAGGAGAAGTGCGGGATGGAAGACAGCTCTTGTCGCAGGGAAGATGCGCCACATTTGTGCTGGTTCTCATAATCGCGTGTTTCTGAATTGTGAAGAATACTTGAATCTCGCCATACAATTTCTGAATGTGATCCACGCAATGACTTTGATTACAATGTGTTTGCGCAGATTTCCCGCTTTGAAACATGGAGCTCACTATGACAAGCAATACACCAGCAAACAATTCGTCCAACAATGCCAACAACAATTCCGACGCGGGTAAAAAACCAACGCTTGGCGCAAAGTCTGGCGGCGTCTTTGGCGCTGGATTGGATCACGCGGGCAAACCCGCCGCGTTCAACTTTGGTGGCGCTGGCGCAACACCATTTCACGGCAAGGGCGCAACATTTGGTGGCGGCAAGGGCGCCAACAAAGGCGGTGGCAAACGATCTGCTCCAGCTGGTGGGCAAAAGCGTTCAGGCGCTGGCGGCGCGCGCGGTCGCTAAAAAAATTATCGCGGCGTGATCTTCTCAACACCACCCATGTGCGGCCGCAACACATGCGGAACATTCACGGATCCATCCGCGTTCTGATTCAACTCCAGAATGGGAATGAGCACGCGCGGACTGGCAAGCACCGTGTTGTTCAGCGCCCATGCAATATGAATTTTTCCATCGGCGTCGCGGTAGCGCAAATTCAATCTGCGACATTGAAAATCACCAAGACGGCTGGCGGAATGCGTTTCGCCCCATTCGCCGCTTGGAATACCATCGGCGCCAATAGCGCCGCGGCCTGGCATCCAACATTCAACATCAATCATGTCCTCGTTCTTCATTCCAAGGTCGCCAGTGCAACATTGCAGTAGGCGATACGGCAGTGATAATCCTTGCAAAATCATTTCCACCGTCTCCAACATGTGTTTATGCCAGCCGCGGCTTTCAGCGTCGTCGGCGCGGCAAATCACAACTTGTTCAACCTTGTCAAATTGATGAATGCGATACAAGCCCGCGGTGTCCTTGCCCGACGCGCCGGCCTCGCGGCGAAAGCAAGTGCTTTGCGTGGTGTACTTCAGCGGCAGTTGCTCAATGGGAATAATTTCGTCGGCGTGAAAGCCCATTAGGCCAACTTCACCGGTACCAGTCAGAAATAAATCGTGGCCAGCGCCGCGTCGCGACTCCTCTATGTGATACGCCTGATCGCGCCCAAATGGAAAGAAGCCAGTGCCTTGCATGCACTCTTCCTTCACGATCACGGGCACGCCCATGGCGGTGAAACCGCGCTGCTCGGTTATAAAGTCAAAGGCGTAGCGAAGCGCGGCCTGATGCAATTTCATGCCAAGGCCGGTAAGCACATAGTGGCGCGTGCCCGCGATCTTCACGCCGCGCTCAAAATCAACTAAGCCAAGGTCGCGCACCAATTCCAAATGCGTCTTTGGTTTGAAGCCACGCTGACTTGCAAAACTTTTCAATGGATCAAAGTGCGGCGCGTTCCAGCGGCGAATTTCCTTGTTGTCCTCGGCGCCGGCTCCAATAGGAACATCGGCGGCGGGCGGTTGCGGAATGCGCAGCATCAAGTCGTGCCACTTGGGACCGGTCTCGGCCAGTTGCTTGTCCAGTTCAGCGGCCTCCAATTTTAATTCCGCGGGGCGGCGCTCAAGGTTTTTCAATTTGGCTTCAATCACTTCGCGCTCGGCTTCCGTTGCGAATTTCAGCTGACCCTTCAAGCGGCCAAGCTCGGGACCGGTTTCCTTGCTGAATTTATTTTGTTCGGCGCGCTTGGCTTCAACGGCGCCAGTCAACTCGCGGCGGCGAGCGTCAATGGCAAGCAGCGCGTCAATGTCCACATCGGCACGCTTTAAGCGCACGCCATTTTTAAATCGTTCTGGGTCTTCACGCAGTGCTTTAATATCGATCATGGAATAAACGAGTGTAGAAAAAAGTGGCGTGCGTGTTTGGCGCAGGCAAGATTTGCGAGTTGGGCTGGGTTCACGGCTGAATTCACGGAGAATTCGGTCGGCGATAGCTGGGCGCGGCGGCCCATCGCATGGTGTCAGCAAGCGTGTCCCAATAGGTTCGATCAGGATTTCCAATGAATTTTGCCGCGGTATGGTGGCGACCAACCAGCACGCGGTCGCCAGCGCTCAGCGGAACAATCGCTTGTCCATCAAGCACCAACGCAGAGCCATCATTGGCGCGCATCACTTCAATCATGATCTCCAAATGGCTCGCGGTGACAATGGGGCGAAATGCCAAACTGTGGGCGCAGATGGGCGTGACAATAATGGCCTCAAGATCGGGTTGCACAATGGGTCCACCCGCGCTGACGTTGTAGGCGGTGCTGCCAATGGGCGTGGCCACAATCACGCCGTCGCCAAGCAAGTCCGGACCTTGATCCCGTCCAAATGAAATTTTAAGTTCAATCATGCGAAACGGAGTGCCCGCGGTCACGGCGGCTTCGTTGATGGCAAGACCCTCATGCACCAAATCACCGCGCGCGTTGCGCACAATGGCGTCAAGCACCATGCGGTTGCGCACAATGGCGTCGTGTCCAAAAATCATGGTGGCGTGTTGGCGCAGCGAATCCAAATCAAACTCCGCCAAAAAACCAAGACGCCCAAAGTTTAAGCCCACCATGGGCACGCCGCGGTCAAGCAAGCGTCGACACTGCGCGATCAACGTTCCGTCCCCGCCAAGCACAACCACCAAATCAAATATGGTTCGCGGTGGAATGGGGCGCAGGTCGGCTTCCAATTCCTCCACAATGCGGCCATGCGGCGTGATGATTCGGCGCACTTCCTCAATGGCCTCGGGCACGCCTTTGCGCCGTCTATCCGCGATAAGAAGAACATCTGTCATATGTGCTTGCCCACTTTACGCCACCAGCCCCTTGGTCAGGCGAAGGAATGCGGTTTCTAAGTCCGCCTCCGCTTGCTGCATTGAATTTATACGAAATCCCGCGGCAATGAGTCGATTTGGTAAATCGCTCACGGACAGTGCGGTATTTGAGTCCAGCGTCACCTCTATGCGTGTCACGCCCTCGCCATTTTTCAATTCCACCAGGCTCACGCCTGGCACCTTGCGTAAAAGTTGGGCGGCGGCCTCGGGGCGATCATCCAACACAATCTTGACCAGGGTTCCCAAATGCGCTCGCGACAAGACATCCTTCATGCTGCCGGCGAATATCAATTTGCCGCGCTCAATAATGCCAACACTTGTACAAAGCTCGGCTAGTTCCGGCAAGATGTGGCTGGAAATTAAAATAGTTTTTCCCATACGCAACAGTTCCTTCAGCAGTTCACGCATCTCAATACGCGCGCGCGGGTCAAGACCAGAATTGGGCTCGTCCAAGAGAAGGACCTTGGGATTATGCAGCAGCACGCGCGCCACACTTAACCGTTGCTGCATGCCGCGGCTCAAGCCATTGACCTCCGTGTTGGATTTACCTTGTAAATCTGTCAATTCCAGCACATCGTTCACCGCCTGAAATCGCTCGTTGCCGTGCATGCCGTAGCAGGCGGCGAAAAATTCGAGGTACTCCATCACGGTCATTTCCTCGTACGCGCCCATGAAATCCGGCACATAGCCAATCAATGGACGGATGAGATTATTTTGGTAGCCAATGGTTTTTCCGTCCACGCGCGCCTCGCCCCATGTGGGCTTGAGCAGCGTGGACAAAATTTTAATCGTGGTGGTCTTGCCCGCTCCGTTGGGACCAATAAATCCGAAGCACTCGCCAGCCTCGATGGACAAATTTAAATTGTCCAAGGCGATTAAGTCGCCGTACTTCTTGGTGAGGTTGACTGTTTCAATCATCGGCAAGGTAAACTTAGGGTACGGGAAGCGGCGGCCAAAAGATGGCCTCATCATTGGGCAGCGGAATGATGTAGCGAACAAACACGCTGCCATTACTCTGCGCCGGCTCGCCCGACACATTGATGGCAAGCGGCACGGGCGCATCTTTGAGCGTTCCAAGCACAATCAAGCAGGGTTGCGTCAGCCACCGTGACAAATCCAAAGAGCGTCCCAATGAGCGGGTCACGCGATTCGGTGTGGGCGCGTCGGGCGGATTCATTTCATAAGCCGGCGGCTCCAGCATTTGATACAGAGAAAGCATTTGCAAATTGGTTTGCAACGATGCGTCTGCAAAAACCTCTTGTATGGATTGGGACAACATACGCGCACTCATTTGACGCAAAGGCCGCGCGTAGCGATTTAGAATTTCCTGTGTCAGCGAAGTGGTATCCAATTTGGAAGGATCAGCCGCGCCAGTTGGGTAGAGCGCTTGGGCAAGATCTATTTCCGTGTTGGGCAACCAATCATTCACAAGCTCGACCATGCGACCCGCGTTGGGTAGCGGCGCGCTTGGTTTCATGGCAAGGCGCTGGTCGGTTTGCCACCGCTGCTTTTGAAATTCAAATGGTGATACATGAATCAGTAGCACATTTTTCAAGGCGCCAGGCAGTTGATGCGTGAGCGAACCAGTAAGCGCGATACGATTCAAGTTTTTTTCCTGCGTTATGGCGACCACCTCTTTTCCACTGACCTGTGATGGAAGCCGCCCCCAACTTGGCGCGACCTGTCCCAACCAGCGAACCTCGAAGTCGGAGGTGGTCGCGCGCGCGGGAAGTATGCATTTGCTGGGAACATCAATCGCTTGATCAAAGCGCGCGGAATCTGGAAAGCGTTGCGTATTTTGACCCGTGGGCGGCGCCCAGGTCGTCAAAATATTGGGGTCATTTCCCTTGTTTTCCAAGGCAATCTCTGCCGTCGCAAATCCAGGAAGCAGCGCGCTCATCCACAAGGTTGCGCGTGTCATGGCGTTCGTGGGGGACGGCGTTGATGTGGATTCATCAACCGTATCAAGCACCGTCAAATGCTGAAGTTCGGTGGTTGTTGTGTTGATCATCAAGCCCAATCCGTACGCGCCGGCGCAGGCCAGCAGCGACACTCCAAAGAAGACAAGCCACGCCAATTTCTGCAAATTTTTTCGACGAAGCACCATCCATGCAATGGGGCAAGCCACCAGCCAATAGACAACGAACAGCGCGACCGTTGCCAAGACGCTGGTCACCACCTGACCTTGCAAGCCAATCGCTCGCATGATGATTTCGCCTTGACCACAGTCGTACATGTCATAGCCGCTAGCAATGGCTAGTTTCTTGGGAACATTCTTTTGCAGGCGGTCAAAATCATTCGCGCTTAAGGCGTCGGCGCGTCTTCCCAAAATGCGGTTCCAAAATACATTGACTTGCGGTATGGACTCATAGGCGTATGCGCCGCTGTGCAAGGCGTTCACATCCACTCCGATCAAGGTGATGCAGCCATGCCCAAATGGGCGTCGAACAACCATGCTGGCACGGTCGTTGATATTGTTAATTTGGCCATAATTTGCAGGCGTAACGGCGCTTTCGGGCAAGGCAATCAACCCGTGCCAGGGCGCGCTTAATTGCACAGGATCAAATACATACATGGGAATACGCACATTGTCTCGCAGCAATTGCGTAGCGCTGGTAAGCGCGGGCAGCAGTCGTTCCAGAGGTACGCCATCCAATTGAGTCACGCCCTTGGTGGGCAACAGATCGGAAAGAAAATTGGATGGCCCGCCGCCAATGCCCCACGGGTTGCCGCTTTCAGGCAACACAATCACCAATGATCCGCCGCGCTCAATCCAATCTCGAAGCGCCGCGGCGCGATCACCCGTAAGCGATTGCGGGGACGCTTGCGACCAAATAATTTCGTTGAAGCTCCAGAAGCCTTCCCAACGATCAGGAAATTCCTCCGGTGAAATTCCGCGCGGTAATTGCGTGAATGAATTCATGCTGGGCACAAATTCAAAGCCGCCTGCAACCACACCTAGATCTTGAAGTCCCATGCGGCCATCACCCACCAACGCAATGGCGTCTTGTTGTATTTCCAGTGGCAGGGATTGCTCCTTCGCTTCGATGGCCTTAAATCCAAGCGTGCCGAGTTCCCGAATTCGCCGCGCGCCTTGTGCCTCAAAAACTCCCACATTGAACACGAGTTGGGACAAAGATGATGCGGAAATAGGCGGTAATTTGGCGTACAACCAGCGCGTCACAAATTGACCAGGAGGGAGCGTCACCTCGCGCCAGTAGTTCGCCATGTCACCGTCGGCGTTCTCAACATCCCACTGCACAATGGCGCTGATGGGTTCGCTGAAGTCGCTGCGAAGTCGAACTTGAATCCCGGTTACATCGCCGCCGCGATAGGCGTTGCATGCTCCAAATCGCTCAACCTGAATTTCAACACGATCCGCGCGTGCCAAGCCCGTGGTTGCGCACACCATGAAAGCCATTGCCGCCACGGTCATATGGAATGCGCGCAAGTATTTCATTGTGTGAGTTGTGATCATTCGTTTCAGGGACGCAGCCCCGCAAGTTCCGCCAAGATTGCGGCGTGGCTCAGCGATCCGCGACGGAAGCAAGTCAATTCAAATTTTTCGTTTGGGCTATGAACCCGGTCGTCATCCAAACCAAATCCAACGAGCAAACTTTCAACGCCCAAAATGCGTTGGATGAGACCAACCGCGGGAATGCTGCCGCCTGTTCCAATACACACGGGATGTTTGTTGTACACCTTGGCCAAGCCACGCTCGGCCGCCACAAGGTAGGGGCTCTCGTCTTTCACGCGAATTGGCGGGTTTTTGCCAAATGTTGTCAATTCAAGCGTGTAGCCCGCGGGCACGCGCGCGCGCAAGTGCGACGACAATCTTTCAAAAGTGTCCTGCGGATCCATGTCGGCCACCAAGCGACAGGAAATCTTCGCGGTCGCTTCGCATGCAATCACGGTCTTTGCACCCTCGCCTTGATACCCGCCTTTGATGCCATTGCAATCGCATGTGGGTCTGCACCAGGTTCGCTCCATGGCGTTGAAACCAGGCTCGCCAAATCCGTTGATCACCCCGGCCTTGCCTAAAAATTCCGCGTCGTCAAACGCAAGTTTGTCCCATTGCTTTTGTATTTTATCCGGCAGGGGTTTCACTTGGTTATAAAAACCTTCAATGGCAATACGGCCATCATCGTGGTGCAAGCTGGCAATCATGCGCGCCAATGCGTTGATGGGATTGGCGATGGCCCCGCCATACAAACCCGAATGCAAATCATGCGATGGACCTTTCAGTTTGGCCTGCACATACACCAAGCCGCGCAACATGGTTGTGATAGCAGGCGTGTCCATGTCCCACATTCCCGTATCGCTCACAATGGCCACATCGGATTCTAATTCTTTGGCGTATTCCCGCAGAAACGGCTCCAAACTTTCACTGCCCGATTCCTCCTCGCCCTCCAAGAGAACGGTAACGGGGCAGGGTGGACCACCCGCGCAGGCGTGCCAGGCGCGCAACGCCTCCAAAAATGTCATCACTTGTCCTTTGTCATCCACTGCGCCGCGCGCCACAACGCGCTTGCCCATTGGACCATTCACAATCACTGGTTCAAACGGAGGACTCGTCCATAATTCAATCGGGTCGGCGGGTTGCACATCGTAGTGGCCATAAAAAAGCACGCGCGGTGCGGTCACGCCTTGGGGGCCAGGATGCTTGGCCAACACCATTGGATGTCCATGTGTATTCACAAGCCGCGATTCAAATCCACATTCCACCAACACACGCGATGCCCATTCAGCGGCGCGGCGCACATCCGCGGCGAAAGCGGGGTCGGTGCTTACGCTTGGAATTTTTAGAAATTCCACCAGGCGCTCAATGCCGCCGCTGTGATTGGCATCAGTCCGCGCAAGCACGCTGTCAAGTTGTGTGTGGGTTGAAATGCTCATGGAGTGAGAAGGTATCCCAATCTCAATCAAGCCACACAATCGCCCTTTGGGCTAAAGCGCCAAATTTGAGTTAGCATTCCATTTCTAGTTTGTCCTCACAAGCAACAGGAGATACAAAAATGGCTGAACGCGTGGTGGTGGATCAAATTGACTTTCGTTCCGCGCTTGTTTTTCATAGGGTTCTGACCTCCGCCACGGGCGCGTTCCAGCCTTCGCGGCTTTTGGCCGCAACCTTTATTGTGCTGGCGCTGGCCGTGGCTGGCCGCTTTTACGATGCGCTTCGCGGACCAACCATTCAGCCCGCTGGATTGCTTTCGCCAGCACGAAGTCAAATTGATTCCGCCGTCGCCTCCGATGCGGCGCGGCGGGCGGCGCTGGAAAATTTACCGCCCGATCAGCGGCCCGCCGGCATGGACACGCGCGGCGGGGTCGATATTGAAACGGTTTATAATTCGCTGCAAAATCGCCTGGGTTCGGTCACTGGATTTGAAGCCGACGGAATTCGCCGCGCGCTTGAGCGGCTTGAATCCTATCGACGAAAGGGAACCTTTGATTCATTCTCCGTGGCGGTTGGCCGTTGCATTGACAATCTGGCGGTGGGAGTTCTCACGCTCAGTCCCGTCATGGCAATTGGCGCGTTCTCCAATCTCTTTATCGATTTGCCCTTGGCATGTTGGCGTGATGATCGCTGGTTTTGTTTCGTGTTCGGCGCCGCATTTCTGATCGCCATGGGCGCGGGTGGCGCCACGCTGTGCCGCATGACGGCGATTGATTTGGCAGGCACAGACAAACTCTCCGCGGCCGAGGCGTTCGCGTTTGTCAAACCGCGCTGGATCAATCACGCGTTGGTTCCAATGTGGCCACTGCTCACGCTTCTTATTCTGCTTCCAGTCGCCGCCATACTGGGATGGCTCAGCCGTATTCCGTTAATAGATGTCTTTGCGGGTCTTGCCTATGGCCTGTTGATTTTCCTAGCTTTTTTTGCCGCAATTGCCCTTATTCCTTGGGGTTTTTGCATGCCGTTGGCCGTCGCGGCCTCGGCATGCGAGGGCTGCGACGGTCTAGAAGCCGCGCAACGCACCGTGGCGTATGTGTTGCGCCGACCATTGCACGCGTTGTTGTATCTCATCATGGCCGCGATTGGAGTTTCGCTTGTCATCTTTGTCGCCGACTTGTTTGCCATGGCAACGCTTTCATTGGCCGCGAATTTTGTGGGCATGACCGCCGGCGAAGGCCCCATGTCCAACATGGCCACAATTCGATTGTTGTTGCCAGACGATATCCAACCCATACGTTCGCTTGGTTTCACGGGCTCCATCTCCGCAGGATTTGTCGGATTGTGGATCACAGTTGTGAAGTCGCTTGCCGCGGGCGCGTGCTTTGGCGCGTTGTGGACGGTGGCTACGGCCGCGTATTTGGCGCTTCGAAAAACTTGCGACGATCAACCCTTTGACGATCTTTGGATGCCAGGCACTCCCGCGGGTTCACGGCAAGATCAAGCCGCGTAACCGCCATGGTGTGTGAACTGTGAATGATCATCAAGATGACATTGCCCGCCGCGCCGCCAGTTTGCTGCGAAAAGAGCCGTTTCTTGCGGTCATTGACGCTATTTCACAAGCCACCGCGCATCTTGGGTTGCCGCGCGCTACGCCCGCGCCCTCCAAAGCGTTGGTGCGCCGTCACGCCCAAGCACTTGCCATGACGCAACTTGGTCAAGAAGGATATGAACAACAACGCTATGAACGCCTTGTCACCATAATTGATTTCATGCGTCAACTTGAGCACGATTTTCCACGCGCGCAACTTGCGCTGGTTGGCCGCGCCAGCGAGGGACATTTCGACGCCGACGCGCATGTGTACATTCGCTTTGTGGCGGACACGCCCATCCATCTCATTGCCGACGCCGTGGTGCGAGCCCATTTGCCAGAGCCTGAAATAAAAACATTCGCAGCACGCGTTGGCGTGCTAGAGCAACTGCACAGCGCCTTTGATTTTGCGCCGCTCACCATTACGCGTTGTCCACCGCGGCAACTCACGCAGGCTCACCTTGATTTGCAAACTGGCAAGCCCATTGCGCAGCGCACTGTGATTCAGCTAGAGCAACTGCTGACGCCATAAAAGCGCCGTCCACGCCAACCACGCAACTTGCGGAGCGAGCGCGCTTGCCAAGCGAGAAATCCAGGGTGGAAAGCCCTCAAAGCGCAATTCAGCTTTAGGACAATCCGCCCTTCAAGGAACTCGGCGCGCCAAATTTCAGGCGCAATTTGCGCATGGATGGATCATCCTCGCGCACGGGCTTGGCGTTCTGGCGGTCATCCTTATTGAACTTGTTGGCGCTTTGCACCGGCGCGGGTCGATCCAGCAACGCTTTGATGGACAAACTGACGCGCCGACGATCAAGATCAATGGCAAGAATTTTGGCGGTCACAATTTGATCCACCGTCAACACTTTGTCGGCTGAAAAAATTCGATCGTGGCTGATTTCGCTGATGTGCACCAGACCTTCAACGCCTGGAGTGAGTTCCACAAACGCTCCGAAGTCCGCAAGTTTGGTGACGCGCCCGGAAACGCTTTCGCCAACTTTAAGCGCCTCAAACTTGCCCACCATTGGATCGTCCATCACTTCTTTACGGCTCAGTGCAATGCGCGGCGGCTTCTGAGTGCGATCAATTCGCATCACCTTCACGCGCACAACATCGCCCACCTTCACGGCATCACTGGCGGTTTTCAGCCGTTCATGCGCCAAGTCGCTGATGTGAATTAAGCCGTCAACGCCACCAATGTCGGCGAAGGCGCCAAAGGGCTGCAAGCTGATGATGGTGGCCTCAAGAATTTGCCCAATTTGGATTTCAGCAAGGGTTTTCTGCTGATTTTCACGCCTAGTCTGCGACAGCGCGGCCTTGCGGCTCAGCACCATTCGGCCGCGTTCCTTGCGCATTTCAATGATCATGCACTGCAATTTCTCGCCCAAGAAAATACTGATATCGGGCACCGAGCGAATATCCACTTGGCCCGCGGGCATGAACGCGCGGTGATGAGCGACCTCCATATCCAAGCCGCCTTGATTCATGCCCACGCAACGCGCGTCCACAATTTGTCCAACTTGTAAATTGTCCCACTGTGGTTTGGTTCGCATTCCAATGCGCGATAAAATCAGCAAACCTTCAAACGCGTCCAGGCGCTCCACGGCAAATTCCATCACGGTTCCGGCATCGGGCGCGCTTTCAAATTGGTTCAGCGGACACACGCCTTGACTCTTGGGTCCAAACTCGACCATCACGTCGCTTCCTTGCACACGAATAATTGTGCCGGTGCGTGTGTGGCCATCGCCCTTCACCCTGGGCAAGACTTTTTTGGCCGGCTGAATACCCAGTAGATCATTTTCGCTCAGACCCGCCAATGCTTGCGCCATTTCTTGCGCTAGAACATCGTCCATGCGCATAGGCGATGCACCAAGTTTGGAGGCGAGCGGATTGGATGGGTCGTTGGGGGGTGTTGACATGGCGATTTTGGTTTTCAACTAGAGTATCCGCGAACGAACTACTTTGGGGGAAATACAGGCAACAGAATCACGAGCAATTGCGTAAAGTTATATTCCCATCGCAACTCCTCCAAAGAGGTATATTCCCAAACCTCAGACTTTACTTTGGAATGAAGCAATTTGACCCGTCCTGCCGCCTCCCACATTCAAATTCAATATCAAAATCATAATGAGAAAATCTGAACCATATGGCTAAGAATAAATCTGCTTGGGGTATTGAAATTGGGGCGCACGCCATAAAGGCCATTCGCCTTGAACTTGTTGGTGATGAAGCCGTCATACGCGACTTTGCCTGCATTGCTCACAACAAGCCCTTAACCACTCCGGATGTGGATGTGGCGGAAATGACCCGACTGACCATGGGACAGTTGGTTGCCGTAAAGAATCTTGAGGATCAAAAAGTGGTCATTTCCGTTCCGGGCCATTCGGCGTTGGCGCGCTTCGCCAAGTTGCCGCCAGTGGAACCAAAAATGATTCCCAACATTGTCAAATTTGAAGCGGTGCAACAAATACCGTTTCCTATTGAGCAAGTTGAGTGGGACTATCAAATCTTTTCCTCGACGGACAATCCTGAAGTGGAGGTTGGCATTTTTGCCATCGAGAAGGCGCGAATCGAAGAAAAGCTGAAGTTGTACGCCGAATACGGTATTCGCCCGGAAGTCGTGACGCTTGGACCTTTGGCGGTTTTCAACGCCGTTTCGTATGACCATACCTTGGCGGAGGATCACAAGCCAATGGTCATTCTTGACATTGGAACCCAAGCCAGCGATGTCATTTTCGCCGACAGCGGTCGCTGTTGGATCCGCACATTTCCATTGGGCGGAACCCATTTCACCGACGCGCTGAAAGATTCATTCAAGATCAATTACTCCAAGGCCGATCGCTTGAAAGCCGAAAGCGCCACCAGTCAACATGCGCGTCAGATGATGCAGGCCATGCGACCAGTATTTGGCGATTTAGTGCAGCAGGTGCAGCTCTCCATTAGCCACTATCAAACCAATCATCAACAAACTCCCATTGAAACCATGCTTGCCGCTGGAAGCACCTTTCGAATTCCAGGGCTGCGTAAATTTCTTGGTCAACAACTCAATGTTGATATTCATCGCATGGATGAATTCAAGCGAGTTCGTGTGGAAGGCCGTGAAGCCGCTGATTTTGCCGCCAATTCAATTAATTTTGTCACCGCCTATGGTCTTGCGTTGCAGGGCATTGGCTTGAGCCGTATCAGCGTGAACCTGGCGCCGGTGCTCGGTCTGCGTGAAAAAGTGTGGGGGAAAAAGAACAAATGGTTCATCACCGCAGCAAGTATCGCCGTGGCTGGCTCGGTCGCCATGTTCGCGGCGCCCGTTGTGGATCAACGTCATTTAGACCTGCTCGACCAATCTGAAATTTCATCGGTCCTCTCAACCGGAGCCAACTTGCAAAAATTATTGCAAGAGGCCGAGTCCACTGGCGAGGCGGGCGCCACCGTGGCCAACATGGATCAATTGCTGAGCAACGATAGAAGAATTTGGCCATGCATTCTCAAGGACGCTTTGGATGCCACCCTTTCAGCCAAGCCGGATGATGAAATCAACGCCAAAGATGTCGCCGCTATTCATGGCATTTCAGCCAAAAATCGCAAGCTCATTGTGCTTGAAAGTCTTTCAGGCGCCTATGCGTTCGACGACGCCACCAAAAAACGCACCATTGTTGTTTCCATGAATATTGAATTTGCCAGCGATGGCAAGAAGACATTTCTTGTGAATTCCATTATGAAGTGGCTCGAAACACAAGACAAGCCGCGCCCTGATGTGCCTTACATCATTTTGCCCAAGTCAATCGCGTTGAAAGCTGATGCCAAAGGCGAGGAACTTCAAGTCACTGAAATTCCTGGCGCCGAGAAAAAGACTGATTCTCAAAAGCCAAATTCAAATGCCTCTGCGACTGATCAGGGGGACTCCGCCGATCAAGACGCATCTGCCACGCCGCCGCCCGCTGGTTCCGCCTCTGGAAGCGCCGGGGGTGGGGGATCATCCGGAGCAAGGGGTAGTGGACGACGCAGAGGCTCGGAAGGCGGAGTTGTCAGAGAACAACCACCCGATAGCGGTTCTACATCTAGCACAAGCGCGAACGCAACCGATGCGCCCAAAGCAGACGCCAGCGAAGAATTGACTGCAACAAGCGATGAATCCAAAACTGGCAGCGGCGACTTGGAATTGTTGGCTCCCATCAACGAGCTCATTTTATATTCACCCGGCATGAAAGTGTACAAGGCAACAATTCTGTTCACCGTCGAAATTATTGATGTGGCCTCCCCCCAAGCGGAGGTTCCAGTTTCACAATGAAAGCTCCAAAAGTAAAAGTCGATTTGAAAGCCCTTAAGAACATCGACTTCTCAAAAGCGGTCGAGCTCTTCAAACGGCGCGGAGTCATTCTGGTGAGCTGCGTGGTGATTGTCATTGTTCCATTTGCAGCGTTATGGTTTCGCTCGAGCATGACGGACGACATTGCCGCAACCATGGAGCAGCGCCAAAAAGATTTTGAAAAAATTGCCGCCATGGGAAAAACTTCGGTCAGCATTCGCAGCACTTCGGCTGAGCCGGAGAAACGATCGGTGGTTTTGAATATGTCCATGATTGAGGCTGTGAAGGAGAGAAATCTGGCGCTTGAGGACGAATTTAAATTTCAATACACCTCTGCGGTGGAGCGCAATGCAAAGGACCATGTCTTCGCGCCTGCCCACGATCAAGTGGAAATATTCCCAAACAAGCCGAAAGATGTTGTGCTTGAGGAAGTCTATTTAGGAAAGAAATACGACGGTGACAAAGATCTTGGAACAGGTATCAATTCCGCCTACGAATCCCTGATCAGCAATAGTCGCGCCGGTCAACCCCCCACTCCTGCGGAAGTTCTTGAATCCGTCCAAAGACGCGAGACTGAATTTATACAAAATAATCTCAAGAAAAATTCACGCGCCGAGGTGACAGAGCCCAACGATTTAAAAGATTTAGCCAATGAGTTGCGCATGGCGCGCATAACAAACTTGCAGGAAAAAGCCAAAGATATTTCCATGTATCTGGACCCCAATGCAATTCGAATGCCGCCCACCGAAGGCAAAACCACGCTCGCTCGTTGTTTTGTTATGCAATGGGACCTGTGGATTCTTCAAGATATATTTGCGGCCATTGCCAACGCCAATGCGGGCGTGAAAGATGGCGTTCTTTCGGCGCCAATCAAACGAATTATGAGTATTCGCATCAAGGACATTCAGGCCCAAGTGGCAGCCGCAGTCGATGGCGCGCCCGCGCCAGAGGAGGTTGTTGAAACGGTCGAAGCCGCGCCCACAGAAGCCGCGCCCACAGAAGCCGCGCCCACAGAAGCCGCGCCCACAGAAGCGGGGTCGGAACCCGTCGATGAAGTGGTTGAGGGTGATCCAATCAGTCCATCCACCGCAATACCACTCAACTATGCCAGTTCGTTCACGGGTCTCACAAGTTGTCAATTGTATGACGTTCGCAATGTCAACTTAGAACTTGTTGTGGCAACGGCCGAGTTACCAAGAATATTTAATTCTTTCACCCGTCAGAATTTCATGGCCATTACAAATTTAAAATACAAGCCAGTCAATCTCTTTCAAGCCGCGCGCATGGGCTATCTCTATGGCACGGAGGCTTGTTGCCAAATTACCATGACCGTGCAAACAATTTGGTTGCGTGAGTGGACCACAAAAAAAATGCCGAAAGATTTAAAGAAATTACTTTGGACGCAGGGGGTCGCAACTCCAAAGCCGGTGATCGCCGAGCCAAACGCCAATGAAAACCCTGAAACCACTGAGGCGCCACAGTCATGAAGGGTATTTCAATTGTTGAACGTCACTTTGAAAAAGCCATCGCATTGGTGGTCGCTTTGGCGGTTGCAGGGTATGTTGGCTGGGATTTTTACGCGCCCGCGACATTTCAATTGGGCAGTAATTCCAATGTCATTCCAGCGAACGCCAACGAAATTCTTCTTCAAGAAACTGGCAAGATTTCACAAAAACAAGCCAGCACAGAAATCATTGAGTGGGAGCCACTTGTCAAGGGAGCCACGCAACAAGCTTTTGCGCAAAAAATGAACGGGGATCTTTTGCCCGCTGCTCCATTCCCCCGCACCGCGCCCAACTTGGCTGCAAAAATGATTGTGCCAGACACTCGAAGCGTGGACACGCTGTATTACCAACCACGGTTCGAGCCACCCACCATGGTGACTCCGGTGGAATGGTTCAGCGACGCGCTTCAACCAAATGCCGTTTCAGCAAATGAACCCTTGAAAAAATTTCTTGCCAGTCAATCTGACGCGGATAGTTTGGATGTGATTTGGACAAGGCCAGTGGCCCGTGTTGATTTGAAGGCCATTCGAAATGAGTTGACCAAGGAAGACAAGGAAGCCAATCCGCCCCTCTTTGCTGCCAATTCTGAATGGCGCAAAAACGCCATTTTCCTCCTGGATGTCGTGTTTGAAAGGCAAGAGCAAAATGAGAATGGCTCTTGGAGCGATCCAGTGATCGTGCCAATCATGTTTGGGTTTGAAGGCAACTTGTTCCGCGATAAAAAAGATTTGGATTCCAACAAGATCTTCGCCAGCATGCGTGGGGAGAAGTCCATTGAAAAACTTATCCGTCAACCAGACTTTTACGACACCCTTCACGGGATAGGCAAAACGAATTCGACCAAGGGCGCAGCTGGCGAGCAAGCCGCAGCGCCAGGCGACAAAAAAAAGCAGCAAGCCCGCGACAAGAAGAAGCAGGAATTAGACAATTACATGGTGCAGATGCAGGCGTTGGATAAAGAATTAAACTCTTTCGGTGGTGATTGGACTCAAGAAAAAGAAGACACCAAGAAAGTAAAGGCAAAACAAGATGCCGATCGCGTAAATAAAGAGGGTAAAAAGAACAATCCAAACTACAAACTCGTGCCCCCAGAGGACCTGAAAATTCCATTGTGGAAAAGGATCACCAAAGAAGCCGTGGCTCTGCGCAAAGTTATAAAGGATCTTCAAAAGGAATTCGGCGTGGAAAGTGAACAATCCGCCGATTCCAAAGATTCCAAAGTTGAAGCCCCATCAAAGCCCGCGCAATCCGAAGCTGATTTCATTGATGTTTGGACGCACGACTTGCAGGCGCCGCTTGGAAAAGTGGTGCGCTATCGCTGCCGCATTGATATTTATAATCCGTTCTTTGGGAAAGAGCGGCAATTGGGTAAGAAGCAACAAGGCCTTGCCAAAGCCTCGGCAATTTCAACTGATTTCAGCCAGTGGAGCGCGCCTGTTCGTGTGCCGCGTAAGACAATGTATTTCGCGGAAAACGGAACGCTTGAAACCAGCGTGGCCGGTTCAAAGTCAAGCATATTTTTTAATGTGTATGTATTACAAAATGGTCTTTGGCGAAAGACGGAACCCAATCCATCGTTCGAACTTGGCCAGCCACTCATTTTTCCGCTGACGTTCAAAGATAAATTGGCGGACAACAACGCATCCGTCAATGAAATTGATACCGGCTGGTATGTGGTTGACATAGTGGATGACCCCAATGCTTCGCCAGAAAAGAACAGATCAACACTTCCAAGTGTTGTGTTAAGTCACCGCGATGGCAAGGCCAAGTTTGAGATTCGATATCCAACTGCCCAAGTCAAGGATTTGGATCAAGCCAAGCTCAAAGAATTGGTTGAACAGGCCAAATCCATAAAGGTTGACCCAGTCAAGGCTGGGTAATTGTCCCAGTCTTTGTTTTGCCCCGAAGCAGGGCGGCCTGTGGGGGTGTCGAATTCCAATTTATCCACATATTTCCTATGTTTCAAAGGCTTGACAGGCTTCCAGAGTTCACTACAATCATCGACCTTCCATAAAGGCGAAAGCCCTGTGAAAGGCGACGAAAGTCGGCTCTTTTATAAGTAAATGAGACAATGGTTTGAGTGTTCGTGTGACGTGGCTGGTGCCACTGGTCTCGAGGGCCACTGAGGTCATCACGAATACAGATAGACACATCGTGTGTTTTTTTCTTGTGAAGTTTAAAGAAAATACACACTGAATGTTGCAAGCACCGAGAATTCGAGAATGTCTGAGATGCTGCTCGTGTTCAATAAATAATAAATTCTTCACTGAACAAATTAAATAATGAACGCGGGTTGCCGGTCCAATAAGCAAAAGGGGCCGGCATGGTTGTTGATCTGAAAACAGTCGAGTGAAGCAATTCATCCGACGGTCTCCGGTCGACATGGCCAAGCGTAAAAGGGCACATGGTGGATGTCTTGGCGTTAAGAGGCGATGAAGGACGTTGGAACCTGCGATAAGCCTAGAGGAGCTGGTAACCGAGCTTTGATCCTAGGATCTCCGAATGGGGCAACCCGACCGTAAGGTCATTCTGTCCTGAATGTATAGGGACAGTAAAGCAAACCCAGCGAACTGAAACATCTCAGTAGCTGGAGGAAAGGAAAGCAACCGCGACTCCGCAAGTAGCGCCGAGCGAAAGTGGACGAACCAGTACCGTGTTGAGTGATCTGGAAAGATCAGCCACAGAAGGTGACAGCCCTGTAGGCACGTACCTGGGAAATGGCTTCAAGTAGAGTCAGGCTCGAGAATCCTGGCTTGAACATGGGGGGACCACCCTCCTTGCCTGAGTACTAC
>SYAC01000043.1 GCA_005787685.1 Planctomycetia bacterium | reverse complement strand
TCCACACACACGCTGTCCATGTGCAAATTGCGTACGCGTCCGCGCCCCGATTGCGCGGACATGGTGCGCAAAAGTTTGTTCAGCGCGCCTCGGTTGCTGCGTGGCGCCAATCCCACCGTTGTTGACACCAGTAAATCGTGCAATGATCTTCCTTTGATTGGATTATTTGGCCGCGGCCATTGCTCAACAATTCTGCGCACTTCTTGCAGTAACTGCGGCGAGCGAGTTTCCAAGCGACCCGCGCTTGATGCGCATTTAGGTTCTTTTAATTCACATGCTGATTCATCCGCTTCGTCTTGCAAGGCGTCGGTTTTGCCCGCAAATTCAACGCGCAATCCATCAGTCGACTTGCCCGAGGCTTTGCCACCCACTGCGTATGCAACATCATTTGGCGCCTGATCACTCGACGGATTTTCATCGCTGTGATCGCCCAGCAATTGCACCTGCACAAATTGCTCGTCGCTGATTGCTCCGCGAAATGCCTCGCGCAATTCTTCATAGGTTGCGCCTTCTGGCGTGTACAACTTTTTATACAGCGGCGCTAAATGCTGATGCTCTGGTTGCATGAGCACTGGCGGAACAGTTATTTGAACTCCATTGGTCCACACATTGGTCGGCCGCAAAAAACATTCTGGAAATTTGTTCTCGCTGTAAATGTCGGTCAGAAGCGCTTGATACGGGCGCTCCGGAAACAACTGGCACAGCATGGAATTAATGACCGCGTCAAACACCAGGTTGTCCATCGGCGTTGCGCGCGCGAACAAGCGCGTGTGGCCAAGCACAACATGGTGCAACTCATGCATGGTCAGCATCACAAGTTTTTCAGGAGTTTGCGCGTGTTGCGCAACCCATTCCGGATTAATCAGAAAGCGCGGCCGCAATGTGCACTCAACCGCCGCCGTTGCAACGCTGGTGGTCTCCACAATTTCCGCCAGGCTTAGCAGCGCCGGCAAGCAATATGTGCCTGATGGAAACGCACTAAGCAATTGATCCGCAATGCTTATGGGCGGCGCAACGCGCGGCGTTTGGTGTGGCGCTGGTGTCTTTTGTTGCGTGGGGCTTGCGGCAACATTGAATGCGTGCGTGCTTTCGTCGTGCAAAGTTGTTTGCAAGTCATGCGTGTCAATATTCGTCGCGTGGTGTTGTGCATTTTGAAATGTCATGATGGTGGTCTCCAGGAAAGTGGTGCAATAAGAGTGATCGTGTTTTGAATGTGATCGCTTGTGATCACGGGTGGTCGATCGCGAATAAAAATTCCGCCATAGCAACGCGCAAGAACGGCCAGCGCAAGTCGCGGGTTATCGCTTATGCCTGGGAATATGTCGCCCGGCGCGTTCACCAACACCGCGGCCACCGCCGGTAGCAACATAAGTTCAGGGCAAGGCAAGTTCGCGGCGTCCGTCAACGCCTTCCAGCCGTCGCCATCCTCCGGCATGGCCACGCCAAATGTTTGGCAGAACTCCGTGAATAATGAATTTGGCGGTCGTGGCAAATCAGTCAGAATGCAAATGCGATGGCATTGATCCACGCCCGTATGCGTGATCGCCGTGTTTGGGCGGCAACTCATGTTGTGCAGCAACGACGCGCCCGTTGAGATGGGTGCTCGCTCCAACACCACTTCAGCTTTCGCGTGTTGTGAATGCAGCGAAGCACCCGCGCGGGGCGTTTCAATCGTGGGGCGTTGATTAAAGCGCGCGCTCAATTTCATTTCAAGCGGCCCCCGCAAGAACAGTTGCAACATTCACGCCACTGTCAAAGCCGCCCACGCACAACGCTCGAACGCCACGCCACGAATCCAACACCGCAAGAACATCGTCCTCGGTTTTAATTTCGTTGGCTGAAAAAAGTCCCGCAAGTAAGTTGCAAATCAGCGGCTCTTCTGGATTGTCCGAGGCAATGTTGGCAAGGTGCTTCACAATGGCTTGCCACGCGCGGTGATTGGCGGATCCAGCCGTGACAAATTGTTTTAAATTTTGCTTGGTGCACACCAATGTGAACAAGCTCGCGGTTTGCGCCGCCACCGCGGCAATCATGCGCGCCGACGCGCCGCTTTCCATAAGGTGCACCGCAAGCGCGTGGCGCCCCCCGGATGGAAGATGCGCCAACGCGTCTGCGGCGTACGAAGAAAGTTCTTGAAGCGTGAGTTGCGTGAAGGCGACCGCGCGCAACACTCGGCGCACGGGATCCCTTTCGCACGCCAAAATGCGCCGCGGATCTGCGGAGTCCAGCATTAATGTTTTCCAAATCTGATTGTGCGCCACCATCAACCGCGCGCCGTCAATCTTCACGCCTTGCGCGCGCTGCGGCAGCGAATTGATAAGCGCCAGCCATGCCGAATCGCACAACTGCGCGCTTGGTTTCTGCACGCACCGCGCCGCGTGCACGGCCAACATGTTTTGAAACAGCATCGTCGCGCGCCGTCCGCTTAGCCAAATACCAAGCCTGCTTGCGTGTTGTAAAATCTCGCGCGTGTAATTCACCAACACCGCGCCCACGGACTCTTTCACCAAGGAAATTTCCTGCTTGATCAATTCAACCGCGTCAGAAATGCTCGCCGCGGTTTCATGCGTAAGCGCATGAGGCTCGCTGGTGATCACCGCGCTTTGATCGGCGTCGCTCAGCGCGCTCCACGAGGGAATCTCAATCACAAATCCAAATCGATCCGCAAGCGCTGGATCAAGCGGCTCACTGCCCAAGTAACTGTCGGCGGAAATTTCATCTGTGTCCGCCGGCGGATTCATGGCCGCCCATCGAAATCGCAATTGGGTTAACTCCAGTCCTTGCACTTTTTTCTCGTGAATAATTGGAAAAAGCCTGTTCAGCATGTCCGGACGCGCGCGTGAAATTTCATCAATGAATACGGCTTGTGCGGTCCAAACCGACGCGGGAGTTTGCACAAATGTCAATGTTCCATTGTCGTTGGGCAGCGGGTAGCCAATCAAATCGTCGTAGTTCACCAGGCTTGCGTTGTAGTGACGCCACTGCAAATGAAGCGCCTCGCATAAACGACTTAGCAACAAACTTTTCGCCGTGCCGTGCGCGCCCACAAGCAATAAAGGAGTTTCTGTTGCAAGCGCCCCAAGTATCACCGGCTCCAGCGTGTCCAAACCAACCACGCCAAGTTGTCGCAAAATATGGCCTGGCCTTGCCTTGATATTTTTAGTCACCAGATATTTCAAAGCCCTGTCGGTTGGGTTTGTTTTTGTGGCGTCCGCGCTATCGACAACATTGGCAAATTCGGTGTTACCCACACTTGCGCTTGCAATGTTGCCGACATTGTTTGACGAAACTTGGTTGCCGACGTTCTTGCTTCTGCTCATGTCGTGACTCCACGACATCGAAAGCGGCCAGCATGAAAAGGACGGCTATCCAACGCGGATAGCGTTTGCGAGAAGTGTTTGAATTGAAGCATTTATGCACGGAAAGTGCTGTTTGCTGCAGGTTTCAAACCTTTGCCACATCACCCTTTTTAGGGCTGGTCTCAGCACCGTGTCCCCCGTGATTGCTCACTAGGATCGGTTGCTGCTTGGGCTTTATGGAGACCGCCCAAGACTCTGGATGTACGACTATTGTAGCGCCGCGCTCGGACAATGCAAGTGTTTCCAATACAAAATTATTAAGTAAAAGTAATTTTTTACAAACTTTTTGCACTGGGCGTTATGAATGCGTTGAAATGATCAAGCGACGCGGTTGCGGCTCACCGATGCCGTGTTGATAGCCCGGCGCAACGCCCAAGCAAGGTGCAAGGTTTACAGCGAAGCGCCACAACTACAAAGCAGCGCATGCGGCAGCGCCACTTTGGTTTGCCTCATTCACTTTTCGCGGCTCACAACTCGTGTCTGTGTGAATTGTCGGTGTCCCGCCTTGCCACGGTAATAACCAAATCCAGATTGTTTGGCGCCAATCCACGGCGTGCCGTGGGCGCCAGTGCAACTTTTATTCACGCCAACCATGCCTGAATCAAGCGCCCGCGCAACAATTTCCGCGTGCTTGATCTCACCAAAGACTGCGCCACCAAGTCCGTACGGGCTTGCGTTCGACAGCGCGATTGCTTGCGCGTCGCTGTCCACTCGGGTCACGCACGCGATTGGTCCAAATGTTTCCTGTTGCATGATGCGCATGCTGGGATTCACACCAACGAGCACGGTGGGGCGCACATAATTTCCCGGCGTATCACTTTCAGAGGTTGCGCCAGCGACTTGTTTGGCGCCGTCCTTGAGTGCGTCTTTGAGAAGCCCAAGTACATGCGCTTTTTGCTCAGCGTCCACCATGGGACCAATTTGCGTGTCGGGATTCTTAGGATCTCCTTGCACAAGCATGGCGGCACTTTTTGCCAGTTGCGATTCGAATGCGTCCGCAACTTTCTTGTGCACAAAGATTCGCTCCGTACTTACGCATACTTGGCCAGCGTTACGAAAACAACTTTGCGTCGCGTATTGCACCGCCGCTTGAATGTCGGCGTCTTCCAGCACAATCAGCGAGTCTTTACCGCCCAGTTCAAGCACCAGTCTTTTTAATTCGCCGGCGGCCTCGCGCATGATGTGTTTACCCGCGGAGCGGCTTCCAACAAATGCGATCAAGTTCACATCGGCATTCACAAGCGCCTTGCCGTGCCGCTCATCACCATGCATCACTTGCAACACATCGGTGGGAAGAACAGCGATCAGGTGTTTGGCCCAGGCATCAGCGCAAAGCGGTGTCTTTTCGCTCGGTTTCAAAATCACCGTATTGCCAGCAACAAGGCTGGGTATGACCACATCTTGCGGCATCCACACGGGAAAATTCCACGGAGTGATACACGCGGCAACACCAAGCGCATCGAATCGCATTTCGGAATGCACCTTGTCGTCATTCACTATCTCGGGTTCAAGTCCCGCGACAATATTGTCAATCTCGCGCGCAAGCGTGGCGCTACAGCCCTCTGCTTCACCAATCGCTTCGGTCAGGGGCTTGCCCATTTCGCGGCTGATCAGCGTGCCAATTTCGATTGCATGGGCTTGGAGTTTGGGGATGGCGGATTTAATAATGTTGGCGCGAGCGACAGGAGTCATGGCGCCCCATGTGATTTGGGCGGCGCGTGAGCGGGCCACCACCGATGGAATTGCCTCCACGGCAATCATGGCAACTTCGCCAACAACGTTGCCGTGCGCAGGGTCTACGGATTGCAGAATCTCGTTCATGTTGCCAATAGTAGCGCCAAGCGCAAAAATTCATTGTATTTATGCGCGCTGTGTTGCTGTGTTGCCGAAGCAGAAAGTCAAATTGGTGACTTTAGTGCCAACTTTTGAGGTAAAAGTAATTTTTTTGTAAATAGCCTGTCCCATGTCACCAAATATGTCCAACTAAATTCATATGGTTTTTTTATTTATAGATTCCTCAAAATTGATTGGCTGCGCCACGCGCATCCTATTTATGCGCCATACTAAAACCAACTGCATGAGCGCCGCCCAAATGTGTGCCGCAGTTATCGCCAGCCTTGTTGCAATTTTCACAAGCGCGCCAACCCATGCGCAGTATGACCCGGTCATTTCCGCGTGGCGCGTCAATCTCACGGGCGCGGTCGGCTTCAACAATCTCGCCACCGATGTCCAGCAAGTTCGTTACAGCTCCACCTATGTGTATATCAATAGCAGTTCCGTTCCGTCGTACAGCATTGGTCCGTGGATGGGCAGCCCCAACACCGTCACCAACCAGAATTTTTCATTTCGTATTTCGCGCTCGCCTGTTGTCAAGACCGGCACCAAGACCGCGACGGGTTTGGGCAACATTGGCATTTGGATCAATGGCGTTGGTATTTTCAATTACTCCGACGGCCGCAGTTATAACAATAGAAATATTTGGCACAACGACGCCATCCGTGTCGAGGGTCCCTCATTTGATTCCTGCGGCGGACATCCATCGCCCAACAATCAATATCACAACCACCAGAATGCGGCGTGTTTATTCAGCGAATCCAATCAGGTTCATTCGCCCATTGTGGGTTACGCCTTTGACAGTTTTCCAATTTATGGTCCGTATGGCTACGCCAACACCGACGGTAGCGGCGGTATTCAGAAAATGCGCAGTGGATATTCCCTTCGCAATATCACCACGCGCACAACGTTGCCCAACGGAACCGTGTTGTCTTCCACCAATTACGGTCCACCAGTTTCCACCACTTATCCACTGGGATATTTCGCCGAGGATTATATTTATAGCGCCGCCAATGCCGACCTTGATCTGAACAATGTTCGCTTTTGTGTCACGCCGGAATATCCAAATGGAACCTACGCGTACTTTGTCACCATCACCGCGCCTGGTTCACCCGCGTTTCCATACATTGTTGGTCCTTCTTATCACGGGGTTTTTGACAACGGAAATATGGGCGGAAGGGTCATCGTGCCAAGTGGAGTGGCTATTTATAATCCAATGGATATGGATGAATCTGGATCGTTGGACGCTGGCGATATTTCATTTGTGCTGTTGAATATTGGAGCATACGGACCAGGTGACTTTGATGGCTCGGGCAGTGTGGACTCCGCCGATATCAGTCTTCTGTTGTTGTCCATGTGAGCACCATGACCGTACAAAACGCGAAACATGTATTTGAAATTCTGATGCATGAGCATTCCGATCGCCTGATGGCGTTCGCACACGCCATGTGCCGCGATCGTTCCGCCGCTGAGGATGTTTTTCAAGAAACATTGCTGCGTGCGTGGAAGGGTCTTGATGGGTACGACAGCGCGCGTCCATTCGGCGCGTGGTTGCGCGGCATTGCGCGCAATACCGCCCATGAATTATTTCGCAAAAATTTACGCACGGTGGATGACGATGTGTTGAATGTTATCGCAACACAGGCGGATCACTTTGATGGCGCGGTGGGTACGGAGTTTCGTGAGCGCATGGAAATATTGGAGCAATGCATTGCGGCACTGTCTGGGGCATATGCGGAGACCATTGACTTGACCTATCGAGGCGGTTTATCGGTTGATCGAATCGCGGTGCAAGTTTCCAGCACCACCGAAGCGGTGAAAAAAAGATTGCAGCGTGGTCGCGCCATGATCGCCGAATGTTTGGCGCGCAAGGGATTGCTGACCTAAGCACAAACAAGGTGGACTTTATGAACAACGACAACAACGACAACAACGACAACAATATGCAGCCCCTAAATCAAGATGGGCAACAAAATAACTTGCGTAATCATGGCTCACATCATTCTCAATCAGACGGCACCGAAGCAGAAGACGAACTGAAGGACAATGGCGCACACCTGTTTGTAGACGGTTTATTGCAGACCTATTTTCAAACGCCAATTGAACGCCAGCGCCGCATTGCGCGCGTCATGAAATCAATTTCAGAGCCAAGTAAATTGTCCACAAATGCATGGATGAAAATCATCCGCCAAGGCGGCGCCCTCATCACCACCGCGGCGTTGATTGCGCTTATGTTCATTCTTAGTCCGCACCAGGTGGAGGCCAGCGCTCAAGCCCAAGCCGTTGTGAACGCCGAGCAAAAAGCCCGCGATCGACGCGTGATCTTTCAACTTATTCCGCCAAGCGATCGCCCAGATGGACCGGATTTCATTGGCACGCTTGATATTCGCGATGCCAAACATTTGGTCATGACCATTCGTCAACCCAATGGAACGATTGAAGTGCGCGGCCGCGACGGTGAGCGATACTGGATGATTGATGGCGCTGGAAAATTGCATGACTTACCAAGCGACATGCCATGGCCAACCTGGGTTCAATCGCCGCGCGGCGGCTTGCTAGTGGACATGGCCGAGGCCGTAAGCCAAGGCTTGAACGAGCAGTGGAAGTGGAGCCATGAAAAAGCATCACAGAATGACAACCATTTGATCGCCACACGTTTGCAGGACAAAATCTTGGAGCCCAACAAAATTCATGTGCGCATGAATCCGACAACCGGTCTTGCCACACAAATAGAAATGTGGTGGCCAAAAAATTCGCAACGAGCGCGGCATTCGCATGGCGAAGGTGACAAACGAGGTCCAGGCGGCGAGATGCGCGGCGAAGGTCGTCCAATGCGTGATGGCGCAATGAACGGCGAAGGTCCGCGTGGTGCTGGAGCAATGCCAGGTCCAGGCGGCGAGATGCGCGGCGAAGGTCG
>SYAC01000007.1 GCA_005787685.1 Planctomycetia bacterium | reverse complement strand
CGTTTGGATTTGCAAGCGCATCGACGGCGCTGTCGCCGCCGTCACCGCCCGAGCTATAGGCATCGAAGCTGAAGGTGTCGCCGAGCGACATGTCAAGGCTGGCGATCGAGACGCCGTAGGTGATGGTGCTCTGCGCACCGGACGACAGCGAGAAGACGCCGAAGTCGCTGGAGCCCGTGCTGCCCACGAAGCCCCAGCCAGAGAGCCAGTTTTTTCTCCAGTTCTGAGCGCCGCCGCCGCCATCAACCCAGCTGCCGATCCAGCTGCTCATGCCGGCGCTCATGGTGATCGGACGACCCCAGGGGTTGCTGTGGATGGTGCCATAGCCCACGTTGTTGGCTATACCGATCATGAACTTGCCCCAGTCGGTGCTGCCGATGTTGCCGTTCACGGTCAACTTAAACTGAATGTCAGTCGCGGTGTGCGAAACTTCCATGGATACAAGGTCAAGCGTTCCGCCGCCTGTTGTAATGCCGGGATCAATGTCGCCAATGGCGTCATTATAAATCACGCCAGGGTTGGCGTTGACTTGTAAAATAAATGAAATGGATGCAACACAAGATGCTGTGCGTAAATACATTTTTCAAACTCCTAAAGAAAAGGGATTCAGAATGAATTAAAATAGAAGTACTATTAGGATGCCCCAAAACCGAACGCGTGCAAATTTTAATTTTAAAATTTGCAGATATTTTTAGTCATAGTCAAGGCGAGCTACATTTACTGTTATAAGACTTTATTTGTAAAATAGGGCATTTTTAGCTCTAATCGGCTACTTAACTTATACAACAATGCTGACGCATCATGCCAGATTACCAAAGCGTTTTAATGCCAACGGCCACCAATGCAAATGCCAGTGACACTTGCACCCACCGCGATGAAAATTGGCGGGTCAAAAGACTTCCAACAATCGTTGCGGGAATGGATCCACATAGCATTCTTGAATCCAAGGTGGCGCATGCGGCAGTCGACGAGAATCAATTTAATTCTTTGTTTTGACAAACGAACTCTGTACCCGGCTTAAAAACAAAACTGGCGGCTCTTGCGAGCCGCCAGTGGGTTGGAACAAACGCGTCAACCGACCTTATGGGCAGGAGCCAAAATCAAGTAAGCACAAACTGAGATCGCTGCTGGCGACTTCGCCATCCCCATCCAAGTCAGTTGGACAATCAATACACCCGCCGAAATCAAGCAGAATTAAACTTAGATCACCACTGGCAACCTCGCCGTCGACATCGATATCCGAAGGACATGGCGTTGCTGTTACAATCGCGCTGATTTCCAAGTCATCAATGTTCCAGCCGGTGTACTGCACACTGCTATCGGTCGTGCCCATGACCCAGCGGAAGTACACCGTTGGTTGGTTGTCCGCGATTGCAGAAATGGCATACGAAACCTTGCTCCACGAAGATGAAGTCACGGTGGCAGAATTCTGATACAGCGTGGTCCAGTTGGTTCCATCAGTGCTGATCTTGAAGTACGCACGGTCGTAGCTTGAACTTTCAACATTCAACCAACGCTGGAAACTAACCTTGACGCCCGTGAGGCCCGTGCAATCAAACGCTGAAGTTGTAAGGTTGCGTTCAACCAAGTTGTTTTCATACACGCCAGTTCCAACATTGTTGTAACCGTAGACTTTGGTACCAGTGAAACCAGCCTTAGGATCGATGCCACCAGAAGTGACGGCGGAGCCGGTTGGAGTTCCAAATGCCCACAATCCTGTGGTGGTCCAACCTGGATTGCTATTGAGCGGTTCTGAATACACGACTGTTTGAGTTGGGCAAGTACCAGCCACCGCTCCAATACGCAGTGACCAACTGTTCAACACGCCAGTGTCCGTTGAGGCTTGATCAGAGACGCGCAGTCTCCACACGCCGGCGGACTGACTGAAATCAAAGTCGGACAATGCGCCAGATGGCAAAGTTCCGCCGCCATCATCATCATAGGTGGCGACAATGTTGTCGGTGCTTGAACCGGTGCGATTATGCAAAATAACGGTTGTTCCATTAGGAGAGAGTAACTCGACATACAAGTCGCCCTTGAAAGTGTGGGTAATGTTCAAATTCACATCCACATCCGCAATGCACACATTGTCGTACACCGTGATGTAACTGTAATTGGTTGAATTGTCAGGAATAGTGATTGGACAATCGGTGGCGGAGTACACGGTGCGACCCACATCAAGCGCGACACTGCGCGTGGTTGGAGTTGTGCCATCGCTCTTGGCAAAGGTGACATTGCCGCTGTAAATACCGGCGGCAAGACTGCTGGCGCCCGCGGCAATAGCCACAGTGACATTGCGAGTTGCCCCCGCTGTAGCCAGCGTGAAACTGGTGGGTGCAGTTGAGCCATCAATTGAAATCCAAGACGCATCAGCCGAAACATTGACGGTGACTGGCGCAGACTTGCTGTTCGTCACGGTGTAGGTAACACTGCCAGCGAATGGACCACCAACGGCGCCCCCAGTGGAAAGACCAGTGGCTGGAGTTGCCGTGAAACCAGTCTGACTAATTTCAACGGTGTGAACAACGGTACGCACCACATTTGTGCCAAGATCGGTGAAGACAATGCTTTCCGTATAAATGCCAGCGGCGCTTGCATTGAGCGCGGAGCCCGCGGTTACCGTTACAACAAAGCTGCCCGCGGCGGGAATGCTGCCAGTGAGATTGCTTGTTCCACCATTGATCAGCAGACCAATGTTGTTGGTGAGGGCGACGCGAAAATTCACCGCAGTCGCCGTGCTGTTGCTTAGCGTATAGGTGTATGGCAACGAAGAGAAAGGACCACCCGCAAGACCAGAGTGAGTGACAGCCGTGCTTGGTGTGACGGTAAGACCCCTGGTTGAAAGCGTGTTCACAGAAAGAGTGCCAGTGTTGTCGGGGTCAAGCCAAGTTTTTAACGCGGTTGCGGCGGTGCCACCACCATTCCAAGACACGCTGAATTTGCCGTAATAATCGCTTGTAATACTGGTACATGAAGCGGAACCGCCGTGCAACTGACCAATCACTTGGTGAAGTTGATTGAAAATTGGCGAACCAGAAGAGCCGCCTTCGGTTGTTCCAACTTCCCATTGACCAACCCGTACATGCGTTCCGTCACCGGGACTTGATGTGCCCGAGTAGCTGGTTGTGGTGGATGGATTGTTGTCGAAACTAATTCGCTTCTCTTGAACATTTGGATGATGAATGCCGCATGATGCTGTGGCCTCAGCGCCGGTGGCGTTCCATCCCGCATAGTTGACAAACCAAGCGGCGTTTGGACTGGTGGTAAGACGAACTAGAACGAAATCAGAGGAGGAGAGTCCGGCCTTGTATGTTGAACCCGTATTGAACTGGGTCAACACGCCGTTACCGGTGGCACCGCTTGATGCGCTACCTGGTGTGCGGCAGGTTGTGTTTTCATAGTTCCAAAATGCCACAAGCGATGGAGCGTTGCTTGCGGTGATACCGCAGTGAAAGGCGGTCATAAAATATGGAGTCAAGTCTTGGCGAACATTGTTCACCATGAAACCACTACAAAACAGCGAGCCGCCAGTTGAAATTGCGGCAACGGTGGAAATTTCATCGCGCCAACCGTCGCCCTGACTGCAGACTACGTCAACATTGCAAGAGCCTGATTTGTCAATCGCATTGGTGATTTCAGAGAAGTTGAGATAGCCGGCGTTGATGGAGCCCAAAGTGAGTTCCACATCGGCCTCAAGGTCGCGCTCAACGGTGAGCTCGATCACGATTTCGTTGCCTGGAAGTGGCGGCGTCCAAAGTTGGCCGTGATCGGCGTTGTCGGCCGCGGTAAATGGACGAATGACACTTTTCATGTCGGGCGTGTAAATATAAAGCGCCGCGCCATTTGGTAGATGGTAGTTGGTGAAACCAAGATTCATGGACACCGCGTTTTCACAACTAACGCGAAGTCGCCACACACTACGAAGAGCGCCAGCTTGATCGACAACATTTTCCCAGTTGCCGCTTGTAGCTGGGGAAATGTTTACAACATTTGGAATGGCGTAGCGAGGAGCTTCGACAAGCGCCTCACGAATAAGATCTTCATTGGCAATGTCCTCCATGTTCAACTTGGAAACATCAACCTTCTCAACCTCTTTAATGGTTGGCATTTCAAATGCGGCCGCGGTTGGCTTGGTCAGAATGGTTTCTTCAAATACTTGCGCAAGCGCGCTGTTGCCAACCAAGGCAACACTAGCGGCAAATACCAGGCCGCAGAGTTTTTTTGAAAAGGCAAAGAAACCACTGTTTGTGATAGACATGTTGTACTCCTAGGGTATTTAGAAAAGTGTCAAGTCAAAAAGATACATAGACCTACAAATAACAACCGATCAAATTGGTTGAACAGATTATTATTAACCTATTTCATTGAAATGCAAATAAATTTTGGGTTTTTGACAACTTAAGTCCAAATAGACCAAGTTCTTTGTCGTCGAAGGCTGATTTTTTGGTTATTTGTTTCTTCATAAATGCGCATGGGTGATCAGGCGTGGCCAACCCTTAAATTGGGTGGCGCAAGTCCGATGGGTTTGACTAAGCCAAGGCGCAAATTGCGCGGAACTCGCCAGGTTGCAGTGGAGTGATGGAAAGCCGGTTCCCGCGCTGCAGAATCAATAATGCAGAGAGCGCTTTTTGGGCGCGCAGTTGGTCAAGCGTAATTACGCGTGTAAATTGTGTTTCAAACGCAAGTTCCACGGCGGACCATCGCGGCTGCTGCTTGGTTGCGGCAGGGTCAAAAAATTCACTGTTCTTGTCAAATTGCAAAGGGTCTGCCTGCGCAAGCGCGCGCACAATTGCCACACCAGCCACCCCCGAGGGTTGGGCGTTGGAGTGATAGAACAACACGCGGTCACCTAATTGCATGGCGCGCATGAAGTTGCGCGCTTGATAATTGCGAACGCCTTCCCAAAGCGTTCGCTTATCGCGCTGTAAATCCGCAATTCCGTACACCGATGGCTCCGACTTGGCCAGCCAGAAGCCTGTGGTGGGTTGGGTTGTGGGAGCGGATTTAGATTGAACTTTCTTTTTCAAACATCTTCTTTCTTTGATTGTTTATGACGCGTGGCGTCATACACCATTGGTTTGATGCCCAAATTGAACCATGCGTAAAGAGTGGTGTGCGGAATTTGCGCATGGTGGATTTTGAAATGTCCGCGGAAAAACATTTTGATTTAGGACGACTCAACGGATAAATCGCAGCGAGCCAAAGTCTGGAACAACATTGGGGCTGCGCGCGCCGGGATCTTGCATTTCAAGACCGCTGCCAAGCGGATAGGTGGCGGGAAAATACACGCACCATGACTTGCCAACGATCAGTTCTTGTGGCACCACAAATGGTTTTTCAAATCCAGTCACGCGTTGCAAAATAGGGTGCGGTCTACCCCAAAAGCGTCCATCACGGCTGGCGGGACTGTTGTCGCCAAGCATTAAATAATCGGATGGACCTAGTCGCGCAGGATTATCAATATCACAGGCGAATGCCTTGCCAAGAATAATTGGACCGTTGGTTGAAACTTGATTGCCTGGAAGCAGATAGCCAGGTTGGTAATACAGATCGCGCTCAAGTTGCATGTTGCGCAGCGTCACGGGCGAGCCAGAAAAATTCCACGACATGGACTGAATTCCGGCGGGCTTTGTGGCCACAGGATCGTTGCGGTAACGCGCAGGATCAATGCCGGATGCGCTCAGTCGCATCTCTGGAGTTGTTCCACTTGCGGCCAATTCATAGGGAATGCAAAGTTGTTGCACGCCATTGACAAACAGCCATACGGCTTGGTCGACATGCCAGAACTCAATGTCAAGAAACTTTTGCATGCCAGTCAGCGCGGCCTTGCCTTGGGCCAACGCGCGCGCGGGTTCGTTGGTGGCGCTGGCAGTTTGCACGCTGACATGAATGGACTTGGTGGCATTGTCAATGCTTGCAGAAATTTGCAATCCACGCGTGTTCAACACGAATGATGCTGTGGCTTTTTCAGGCTGATCAAATTCCAGCGCGGCCGTGACGCGAATGTCGCTCATGGGAAATTCGGAAGAACGGCGCCACACGTTATAGGCGTTCCAATCCGTCACCGGAAAGTTTTGCGCGCTCCATGCAAGTTGCGCGGCGTTTGCGGTTGGCCATTTCCACTGGCGCGTGTCCCCCGCCACCCACGCGGATTTATTTTCACCCGCTGGAATAAACGCGGCGCCGGGCCATGCGCGCTTCCATGCGGACTCCAACTTTTTAAGATCATTGGGCGCCCAATCATTTGCCCACACGGGTTGCCAAAGGGCGCGCTGAATCATTTCCGGCTTGCGCTCAATTCGCAACGCGTTGGGCGCGGCGTCTTGCGCGCCGGTGAACACATCCCCATCAACTAGAAGCAATGACTGCGACGGCATGCCAACGATGCGCTTGATGTAGTTCTGCGAATCGCCAATTGGATCAGGCGGATTTTTAAATACAGCTACATCCCAGCGCTGTGGCTCAAAAACCCACGGAACATATTTCAACACAAGCACCCGGTCGCCGCCAACAACTTGTGCGCGCAAGCGGCCAAGCTCGGTTTCTGCCATAGGAAATTGACGAGTAATCATGGGATCAACAAGCGGCGCGCGGGCGGTGGGTGGCGCACCATTCTCAAACACCGATCCACCATCAGCGGTATAGGCGTACCCGCTGGCGTCACTGTGAACGCGAATGTGTTGACCCAACAATATTGGCGCCATGGAGCCGGTAGGAATTACAAAACCTTGAAGCACAAATCCGCGAAACGCCATGGCAATGGTGAAGGCCACAATCAAGCCTTGCACGGTATCAATGCCAGTTGGGCGCAATTTTTTATGCGGCGGATTTTCGCTTGAAGAATCGCTCATGAATGAAGCAATGTATCGACTAATGACGCTGGTTTGGCGGCGGCGCGTTTGGCGGCGGTGGTGGCTTGTCTGGCAATAATTCCTCAAATGGATATGCAACTTCTTTGTTGTCGGAGTCCATGCGAACCAGCACAAGTTGCACCAGGATTTTTCCATCGACCACAGTGCCTGGACCGTCGGTCGTCATCACGCGTGAATTCTTTTTGGGCAGGCGCTTGGACAGCTCCTCATAGGTCTTGTCCTCATAGCGCAGGCAGCACATCAGGCGACCACAACGACCACTTATTTTAAGCGGGTCCATTGTGGCTTTTTGAATCTTGGCGCTCTTCATACTGACTGGCTTGAGCACCTTCAGAAAATTTTTGCAGCAGCAATGTTGACCGCACTTTTCGTAATCAGCCGTCAAGCGCGCCTCGTCGCGCGCGCCAACTTGTCGATCAAAAACGCGCTCTCCGTAGTGTTGTTGCAAATCGCGCAACACACCAGACAAATCAGGTGCTGGTGGTGGCGGCTGATTGGGATTGACTTCGGGACCCATCCAGAACATGGTCACGGTTTCACCACCCAAGATCACCTCCACCTCCACCACTTTCACATCCAACTTGTACTTGTTCACAATTTCACGCGCGTGGTTGCGGCGGTCTTGGGCGGCGGATTGAATTACGTTCCAGCGCGTCATGTCGTCGGAGTTGGCTATGCGCAATACTTCGCCTTCTTGCGTGAATGGATAATCGCGCCCGCCGGAGTTCTCTATGAACTTCAACATTTCCGAACGGCTAATACTTTTCGAGCAACTTCCATTGGCGCAAGTCGTGGTGAGCATTTCGCCAATCTCCACTCCGCGCGAGGTGCGTACCACAAGACGGGAACCGCAACCAGGTTTCGCGTCGCCTGTATATGGAAACTCGCCAACTTGACGCATGGCACCAAACTTCACCACCATGCTGGTGGGCGGTTTCAAGTTGGCGTAAATTTCCGCGTCGGTCATGGCATCACGGCGCGATGGGTCGGCGTCCTGCTCAAAAATAGGAAGCGGAATAATTGGCATTGCAAGCACCATGCTAGCCAAGAGCGTCCGTGTGGTGCCATGCGATCGCTTGTGATTCGCTGGCGCGTCCAATATCAATTTCATTTATTTACGAGCTGGTCGCAGGGTGCGCTTGCGTTCGCTGAACTGCAGTCGAATTGGAACTTCGCTAAATGGCAGCGTTTCGCGCAAGCGGTTCAGCAAGTAGCGCTCGTACTGGCCCTTGAACAACGCGGGCTTGTTCACCACCATAGCAATAGTTGGTGGATTGATTGAAATTTGGCTGACATACAACACCTTCGCAATGGTTCCCAAGCTTGAACTTGGTCCGCGCTCGGCAAGAATTGCCTTCACGGCGGCGTTGAGTTTGCCGGTGCCCTCGCGGTGCGCGGCTTGCTCTTGCATGGACAAACTCAGCGCCAATGTGTCGCTCAAACCCTTGCCGGTTTTTGCACTAACAAAAGAAATGGGCGCGTATGAAAGTTGAGGAAACTCCTGCGTGAGGTAGGCCTGATAGTCGGCGGGCTTGAGGGTTTTTTGCACCAAGTCCAATTTGTTCACGGTGATCAGCGTGGGCTTGTATGAATCCGCAAGCTGCATGGCCAGCGTCTTTTCAATCTGCGTGCTTTTTTCGGTGGCGTCCAATAGCAACCACGCGACATCGCAACGGGCAATGGCATCGGCGGTTCGAGTGTTGGCGTAAAATTCAATGTCGCCGTCCCAACTTTTCTTTTTACGCACGCCCGCGGTGTCGATCAGCGTAATGATGTGTCCGTCTTTTTCAATTCGAACATCAACGCTATCACGCGTGGTGCCTGCGATTTCACTGACAATCACGCGCGGCTCGCCCGCGAGCCAATTTACAATGCTGCTTTTACCGGCGTTGCGGCGACCAACAATGGCGATACGGATTTCAGGAATGGGCGGCTTCTCATCGGGCGCGTCGTCTTGTATATCGGGCAACTTGCTCACAATAAGATTTCGTAAATACACAAGTCCAAGACCACTGCTTGCGCTGACACATGTGGGCGCACCAAACCCAAGGCGAGCAACTTCCTGCGCGGCGGCTTCCCAACTTCGGTCATCCACTTTATTGGCAACCGCGATCACCTTGGAAGTGAGACCACGCCGACGCAATAGCGTGGCCACGGTTCGATCAAGCGCCATCACGCCTTCTTTGGCGTCGGTGACAAACAAAATAATATCGGCTTCTTTGGCGGCAGCCATGATTTGCGATTCAATGCTTGGCTTCAGCGGAGTAAGATCAACGCCCGCATCATCCTTGCGATTTTTTTCCGTGGTGTAAATACCCCAGCCGCCCGTGTCGATGACATGCAGCGCGCGCGCTGGACCCTTGGTTGGCTTCAGCGAAATTTCCGCGGAGATGCGGTCACGCGTCACACCCGGAGTGGGATCCACAATGGAAATACGCCGACCGGCAAGCCGGTTAAAAAGGCTGCTTTTACCCACATTTGGGCGACCAATGATGGCGAGCTTTGGAAGCATGACAGCCCCACATTATATGGTAAATCCGCCGCACCGATATGGCATTGGAGTATGCCAATGATTGACCGCACGCGAGGCGGGGATTTTATTTGTGACAAATGAATTCACTGAACAATCAAGGATGTGGCGACTACTTCTATGTCAGTTGTGGTGAAGTCGGCGTCGCGCGCAACGCGAAATCCCACCGTGCCTTCGCGCGCAGTAGTTTCGCTTACACATCGACCAGTATTGCGGCAGCATGTGGCGCAGTTGAACCAACTTCCGCCGCGCATGGGTTGGGCGCCACCAACTGTTGATTCCGGATTCCAACACCACTCCCACACATTGCCGGCCATGTCGTGAAACCCCCAAGCGTTTGGAATTTTGGTGGCAACAGGCTTGCTTTCGCCCCCCGCTTCAGCTTTCCACCACGCAAAATTTCCCACAAGCGATTCCTGGTCGCCATGGCTCCAACCTGCGGTTGACCCGGCGCGCGCGGCGTATTCCCACTGCGCTTCGGTTGGCAATCTGTAACCAACGCCGCCAACATCTTTCACTATGGCAAAGGAAATTACGCCGTCCTTGCCGCGTGTGACGCGCTCCAACATATAGCGCGCAGGAAGATTTTCCATTTTTGAAAGTGCGTTGCAATATTCAATAGCGTCATAGAAACACACATTTTCAACAGGCAAGTGTTGCGTGTCATTACCCTTGACATGCAGCGAAGGATTGCGTCCAAGCACGGACGCAAATTGCGCCTGCGTAGTTTCGGTGCGCGCTAGTAGAAACGGTTTATCAAAGGCAACCTTTATGCTGGCACGCACGGTTGTTCCGTCGGCCTCAAATTGCTGCGTGCCTAAATCCAGCGGGCTCATCATGTATTGGCCGGCGGGCACCATAAGCATTTCTATTTTGGGTGGCGAGTATAAAAATACTTGGAGCAGCAGCGAAAAAAGCGCCAGCCCAAAAGTACACCATAAAATTATTTGTCTATTTTGCATTGATAGAAAGTTGCTTTTCTGAAGTGAACCACGCGGCATCAAAGGTGATTGGTGGCTCCACTCTTAAAGTCAACTTGCCTGGCGGACCCATAGGAAGAGATGGCCTTGGACCTTTGGAGCCGTTCATTGCGCCATCACGCATTGGACGACCTTCGCCGCGCATCTCGCCGCCTGGACCTGGCATTGCTCCAGCACCACGCGGACCTTCGCCGTTCATTGCGCCATCACGCATTGG
>SYAC01000006.1 GCA_005787685.1 Planctomycetia bacterium | reverse complement strand
TCAGTGGTATCCAGAGGCCGCGCGCTTGACGGCGCTCAAGGGCGCTGACATTATTTTTTATCCAACTGCGATTGGTTGGTGGCACAAAGAAACACCGCGTGATGCAAAGCAGCAGAAAGAGGCTTGGCTACTCATGCATCGCGCGCATGCCATTGCCAACGGCGTTTTTGTGGCAGCCGCAAATCGAGTTGGTGTAGAGGACGAATTAAAATTCTGGGGCGGCAGCATTCTGATTGATCCAGGCGGCGAAATTATTTGCCAAGGCAGCGAGGACAAAGAGGAAGTGTTGATGGGCGAATGTGATTTTACGCGCATCGAGGAACTTCGTCGCGGCTGGCCCTTTCTTCGTGACCGACGCGTTGACGCGTACGGCGGTTTAACGGAGCGGTTTCTGGATGGTGGCCAGTGATGAAAGTGTCGCCAAGTATTTCAGTGGATGTGCAGCAGACCGCCGCTAGCCACGGATTTGTCATGCCCGCCGAGTGGGCGCCGCTTGATGCGGTTTGGTTGGTCCGTCCGCACAATCAGGAGACTTGGCCTGGGTGTTTGCAAGCAGCGCAAGCCGAATGGGACGCATGGCGCGCGGCCATGGAAACGGTGGTTCGTGTTCGCACCACCGATGAACTTCACATTGCCACCAATGATTCTTGGATCCGCGATTTTGGTCCAGTCTTTGTTCAAACCAAATCGGGTCAAGTGGCCGCGCATTCATTTACTTTTAATGGCTGGGGCGGCAAGTACGAGGTCAGGTCCCTGGATGATGCGGTGCCCGACGCGTTACAAAAAGAATTAGGGCATGCAATGTGGCGCCATCAATTTGTTTTGGAGGGCGGTAGCATTGATAGCAACGGTGCGGGAACATTGTTGACAACGCGCCAGTGTTTGCACAATAAAAATCGCAATCCCGAATCTGGTTCGGGTGGCATTGAGCAAGTTCTGCGCGATTCGCTAGGAGTAAAAAATATTATTTGGTTGCCAGGCGGTATTGAAGGCGATGACACCGATGGCCATGTGGACGATGTCACACGCTTTGTGCGCCGTGACGCTATTGCCGCGGTGCGCGCGCCGACGAATCACCCCGATCACGCCATGCTGGAGGCGAATTGGAATGCATTGCAAGCGGCGCGCGATGAGAATCGCCAGAAGTTTGAACTGCTTGAGTTGCCCACCCCCAAGCCGTTGTACTATGAATTTCCAGCGGACCGATTTGGTCCGGGTGGACTGCGAATGTTGCCCGCGAGTCACGCCAATTTTCTATTTGCCAACGGGGTCATTTTTGTGCCAACCTTTGGCGGAACCAGCGACGATGTTGCCTGCCGGTTGCTGGAAAATGCCACAGGGTTGCGCGCGCAACCCATCATGGCCAAAGCACTGGTGGTGGGTCTTGGCAGTTTGCATTGTTTAAGTTGTCAACAACCGCAAGCCTTCGCATGAGCCAGTTTGTCGCGCCAATTGCTGGGTCGCCGCCAATCACGGACACCAAGGCCGATGCTGAAATTTTTTTGGTGGAGTGCGCAAGGGGATTGCACCGCTATGGCGCGCCCGCGCATGTTTTAGAGGCCGAGTTGGTTCGCACGGGGTCACGCCTTGGTTTGGCCGTACAAATTTTCAGCCTTCCCACTTATCTCGCCATTTCTATTGGCCCACTTGATCGTCAGCGCACATTTCATTTGCGGGTTGACCCCGGCTCCATTGCATTGCGCAGTCGCGATGACATGCATGCCATACAACGCCAAGTTCTCGATGGGGATTTAACGTGTGCCCAAGGCACGCGTGCGTTTCGTGAATTGCATTTGCGCCCCGATGATTTTGGATTGATCTGGCGAATGCTTGCGTATGGATTGTCCGCTTGCGCTGCGGCCCGTTTTTTTAACGGAGGCATTCGTGAAATTATCGCAAGCGCAATACTTGGCATATTGATTGGAACCATGGTTGTTTCTTTCAATGTGCGAAGAGACCGCGCCGCGATCACCGAGTTCATTGCAGGAATTATTGCCACGCTTGGCGCGTGGATCATTTCTTGGCTATTTCCACCCATAGGCACAAACATCATTGTGCTGGCCAGCATTGTGTCGCTGCTTCCGGGCTACACGCTCACCACATCGCTGACCGAAGTGGCAACGCGCAATCTTGCCAGCGGCGGCAGTCGATTTGTGGGCGCGGCCATGACATTACTGGCGCTGGGATTTGGCGTGGCCATTGGCGATAAAATTGTCGAGCATTTGCCATCCATTCAATCCAGTATCAGCCAACCATTGTTGCCATGGACCATTCTTCCAGCCGCCTTCTCAATTGCATTTGCCATGTTGATCTTGCTTCAAGCAAAAATCCGCGACAGTTTTATTATTTTATGCGCGGTGTTGTTGGGGTTGTACGGCGCGCGGTTTGGCGCGGTATTGGTTGGCCCGCAATTAGGCGTGTGTATTGGCGCGTTTTTAGTGAGTTTGACTGGAAATATTTTCAGCCATGTCACCAAGCGTTCCCCCAACATGGTCATTGCTCCAGGATTAATTCCATTGGTTCCCGGCTCCCTTGGAATACGCGGCGCCTCCGCGTTGTTTCACAATGACACAGAAACCGGGGCAAGCTGGGCCATTGCGGCGTTGGTCGTTGCCGGCTCATTGGTGGCAGGACTTCTGGCGGCGAATGTGTTTGTACCGCCGCGGCGAACGGCATAAAGCAAGCGCGAACATATGGCTTATCCCACATGCCAGGCGCAAGAGATGCGCGCGACAAAGTTTACGCTGTGGTCACCAAGTTCAGCACTTTGTCGAGCCGGCGCCTGGAATGTGCCAGGCGTTCGCGTGCAATCTGACCGCTTTCGATTGCCCGTGACAAAGCCTCAATAGCCTGGTGTTGAACATCCAGATTTTTACACACTAATAGCGTGTCGCAACCAGCCGTCACCGCGCGCACCGCGGCGTCGCCAATTTCAAAGCGGTCGGCAACGGCTTTCATTTCTAAATCATCAGTCAAAATCAAACCATCAAATCCAAGGGCGTTGCGCAATAGTCCTGTGATCACTTTTGTGCTCAGTGTTCCAGGGACTTCCGAATCGATGGCTTCAAATACAACATGCGCCGACATGATCGCGGCAATGTTGGCTTGTATCGCGGCGCGAAATGGAACAAACTCAAGTTGCTCAAGGCGCGCGAGTGCATGCGGTAACTTTGGCAAATCAAAATGGCTGTCCATGTCGGTGTCGCCGTGCCCGGGAAAATGTTTTCCGCACGCCGCCACTCCACACGACTGCATGGCGCGTACGCAGGCCACGCCAAGTTGCGCCACAACATTCGCATCATGGCTGAATGAGCGATCGCCAATTACGGGGTTCTTTGGGTTGCTGTCCACATCAAGTACTGGCGCCAAATTCATGTTCACGCCGCAAGCGCGCAGCGCCAAGGCTGTGTCGCGTGTCCAGCGCGCAACCGCTTGTTCGCCGTCAGTCGCCAACGCGCGAGCGGAGGGTTGATTTGGAAATGGGTCGCCACAAAATCGAAGCACTCGACCACCCTCTTGGTCAACGCTTATCAACACATTCGCGCCAGCCGCCTTACGAATGGCGGCCGTGAGTTGCGTGAGTTGCGCAGGGCTTTGGTAATTGCGAGCGAATAAAATGACATGGCGAACGCCATCCGCCAATAATTGCGCTTCATCGGTGAGTAGGGTGGTGCCAGCGATTCCAATACACACCAGTTCGCACGCCGCTTGGCGAGATGGAATTGCTTTTCTGTTCGTTGCAACATGGGTCGTATGCTTGTTCATAAATTGGTCCAGGGGCAAAATGCAATTTGCATGGTAAGGCACCACATGAATTGCAAGATCCATGTTCGTATGGGTCATGCCTGGCGCATACTCGCTTCTTTTTTATATTTGTGAAGGGGCGTGCGGCGCCTTGCAGTTTCATGGTGGCGTAGACACACGCCAAGACGGATTACAGGTTTAGCAGTAGCAAGCTCAAATCGGAGCTATCTGTCGTCGCATCTCCATCTAAATCTGTAATACCAGCCAAACCATATTGAATGAGCAAAATACTGAGATCCGATGAATCAACCACTAAGTCATTGTTGAAATCGCCTTGCGGACCGCACCAGCCAAGCGCGCTTTCAGCAAGCAGACGAACGCCATCCACACCAGCCTCTACCACACTGTCGCCACCGGCATCTCTTGCGGTGAAACGTAATCGAAGTGCGTTGGTTGGATTCACATAGTCGCCTACCGCGATCATGCGGCTCATCCAGCCCGCGGATGTTCCTGTGGGACCGACAGTTTCAACCAGGACCCAGCTCAGACCCGCGTCGTTGGACAATTCAATGGTCATCGTATCTTCATTTGGATTTGCTCCAGCATTGTTGGTGAACCACAGCGAATAGGCCAAATGCGCATTGATGGCGGTGGTCGCGTCCATGGTTGGACTTGTTAACACCACGCTTCCATTGCTGACATTCGTGCCCTCGATATTGCCCGTCACAAAGCACTGCCCGCTGCCATCGGCGTCAACCAGTGGATCACCAATAAAACCACCGCCATTGGGAGTTGTTCGGGTCCACAAGCCAGAAGTGGCGCCAGCGGAAGTTGTGGTCCATGATTGATTGGTCTGAAAGTTGTCGCTCCAAATGATGAGATTGGTTGTCGACGCATCGGCTGCCAGCCACTGTTGTGGAAATGCCGATGGCCAAGTGGACATGCCGCCGGTTGAACCCATGCGCGCAGAAAACCCATACAGAACGCGTGCGCCGCAATTAAAGGCGGGCGTTATGAATTTATATGTTGTTCCAGAAACAAGCACGCCGTCAATGATTGATGATGTCGCGGCGCCCTCGTACTTCCAAATCATTTTAGGGGCCGCGGGGGCACTTGCTCCAGTAGGCGAAGTCAACAACACACGTATTTCATCGCCGCCAGCCGTGTTGAACGTTGTGGGAAATATATTGGGAGTAAAAGTTGCCGTCATGGATTTGCAAACGCCTTTGGGATTCGCCAGCGCGGTTTGCAACAAAGATTGGTTGTAACTTGTTCCTTGATTGGCTCCGCCACTGGTGGTGCAGCCTGCGTTGGTGTGAATGCCCACCGCCAAGCCCGAAGCTTCAACAATCACTGGTGAACCAGAGTTGCCACCCGTAGTGTCTACCGCATATTTTAGAACATTTCCAGAGTTAAAGGTAAAAGAACCAACATGTGTTTGGTTTGTTTGGTTTGCGGAGCCGGTGTCAACACCAAAGCCGGTAATTCGAATGAAATTTCCACTGATCGCTGGCGGAGCGGCGACCGTGAAGGCGGCTTGCTGTTTTTGAAATGGAGTCAGTCCCGTGTTTGAATTTGGAAACACGCCAAAGTAGCACCAATCATTGCCAATGGCAGTGTTAGCGTATTGAATGCTTGTGGTGTCAATCGAATATTGATCCTGTGGTGGTGGATTCACAATATTTCCGCCTGCCCCCGAGGGCGGCACATTGAATTGCGCCACTAAAAAACCAGAACCCGAAGCGCAATGTCCTGCGCTCAGAAACATGTGATTGGCATCATTGATCATCCATCCGGTGCAACCCACCGAGGTGATTCTGCAAACGCGTGGATCAATCGATGCGATTCGATCGTCTATCATACCGCATTGTGATTTGAGAATGACGGAGTCCGCACCCACTTGGGTGGTCTTGATGGTGAGCGTGTTCAAACTGGTATTTTGCCCAGAAATCAATTCCACGATCACCGCATTGCCATTAAAATAGGCGCTGGTGTTATTCCACTGCGCCAAGCTTTCTGCTGTTAGGACTTGCTCCGCGCCGTCTTCCAAACTGGTGATGCGAATAAAGCTATCGGTTTGAGAATTATCGCTTGCCACAGCGAGTTTGGTGTCGGCGCCAAATTCAAGACGAAGCCAACTTCCTTGGGGAGCTTGCACGATTGAGTACCATGCAAGTTTCTCCTGGTCAGGAACGCTTCGGTGTAGTCCGGAACTTGCTCCCACCTTCGCTTGCGACCATATAAAAGGCATATCAAAGATGGGTTCTTGAGTGTCCGCGCTAGCCAATGGACAAAGCCAAGTTGGAATTGACAGAAGGCAGGCGAAAAATGGTTTGATATTTAGATACATAATTTGTATTTCATATCTACTAATTGAAACAAAAAATCTCAACCTCTCTGCTAACATAGCTCTGTAATTTTATGAGCCAAATAAAATTAGGATATATTTAGGAATTAAACACAATATCGTCTCATAACTCCTTTTATTTTCAACCTTTTTTGTTAGCCTTTTGCTTGAAAGGCTTCATATTCCAATGACCAAAAAACCTCGCGTCGGACATTCGTTTTTGCCAAATGCGTTCGCTTTTTTACTGTTCATGTCCACCACGGGGTTGGCGCAAAATTCGCCAATAATGGATTCCCCAAAAGCCGCCGCGCCCGCCAAAATATCGTTGGCGGTTGGCGCGGTCAAAGTCACCGCGGGCACAACCCGTGCGATGACTGAGCGTGGGCAGATGATTGAACTTGAACGAATTACGCAGGCCATGGACTCGCAAATTATTTCCGCGTTCCAAGACACGCGAAAGTTCGATGTGATTGCGCGAAGCGACTTGGGCGACTTAATCAAGGAGCAAGATTTGGGCGCCAGCGGAAACACCGACGCCAACGACGCCAATGTGGCCAAGGCTGGAAAAGTTGCGGGCGCGCAATACATCATTGTGACTTCCATTACGGACTTTCAAGACAATGTGCAAACCGCAAAGTTTGAGGGGATCGGCAAGGAGGCCACCAAGCGTATTGTCACTTTGCTATGTGTGTGCAAAATGTACAACTCTACTACGGGCAAGTTGCTGGAATCCACAAGTTTGCGTGTGGATAATTCTGATTTTGTACGCAATGCGGAATATGTCACCAGCGAGAAGGGCGCTAGTTTGACGGAGAAAGCGATTGTTGATTTGGCTGGCATCATGTCCGCGAAAATTGCCAATCGAATGATTGATGTGTTGTTGCCTGCCAAAATTCTGGCCATCACCGACGGTCTTGCCACCATCAATCGAGGCGATGGAACCGGCGTAAAAGACGGACAAATTTGGCAAATTTCTGCGCAAGGCAAGGAGCTTGTGGACCCAGATACTGGTGAAGTGTTGGGCAAGGAAGAGGTTGCAGTGGGGTGGATTAAAATTACCGATGTGCAACCCAAGTTGGCAAAGGGTGAATTATGCGGACCAAACACAGGCGTTGATATTGGTTGTGTTGTTCGGCCTTCCACGCGCTCAACATGTCCCGCGACAATCGCGCCTGTGGAATCGGTGCCAAAGGTTTCGCCTGGCGCCGTGTCGGGTCGCGCTGAAATCAGCGAGGCAGTATTTGCGGGGCGCACAAATTTTTATTCAACACAAATGGACGCAGTGACCGCGCCTGCAACGCCAACCGCCGCGCAAGCGCCATTAGCCACCAACGCAAATACTGCCAAGCCTGTTGCGGGGGCGCCATTTACCGCGGCCATCTTTATAAAAAATCGTTGTAACGATATCGCGGGCGACAAGGTTTCTATTTTGGAAGACATGATGGTGGCGCGGTTGGAAGGCGCGTGCTTTAAGATTATTTCGCGTGAGGATGTCATCAACAGCCTTTCTAAATTCGCCACTGGCGGACCAAATCAAGGAACGCAAGCCTCGCTGACTGGGGAGGCGAAAACCATTCGCGACACAATTGAGGTGTTGCAAGGTGGCGCCGAACGCTATGAGGACCTGGATAAAATTCTCTCCAATCAATCCTCGGCAACCGCGCTTGCTGGCAACATGGGTTGCCAATATGTGTTGATTGGCTCGCTGACTTCGTTTGATAACAGTGTGAAAAACTTTCAAGACGAACGCCTTGGTGTGAAGACAGAAAATATCACCTACACCCTGACTGGAACATACAAAGTGCTGGATACCGCCACTGGAAAAATGTTCGTTTCAGGTGAAACTTCTGGCGTTGAAACCTATCGCAACACCGAAAATTTAAACACGCAACTCACGCTCACCGGGCCCTTGTTCAAACAGGTCGCCGCGGGAATGTGCCAACAACTGCTTGCCAAGTGCGAGCAAGACAAGGTGGCTACGCCCACCGATAGCGCCGCCAGTGGATTAAGCATTGTCTGCACCATGCAGGATCTGACGGTTCCTGAACTCACCAAGAATGAAGCGGGCAATTATGTGTTCACCGGAAATAATTTAAACATGCAGCCCACGCAACTTTCAGCGATTGTTGAATTGGATGGCGTCGTGATTGGTTCCGCCCCAAGTCCAAGCATGGCGCCACTGCCCGCCACCGCGGGCATGCACAAACTTTCAGTTAGTCGCGCTGGGTTTAAGACATGGCAAAAGACAATTAATGTTCGCGCGGGTTTTCCCACCCAGTTGATCATTCCATTGCAATTGGACGCCCCCAGCTATGAGCGCTGGCTGACCAACACCGCGTTTTTGCAGAATGTGAAGGAGAAGCAGCAACTCACCGATGCGCAGGTTGAGCAAATGAACGCCTTCGCGCAATATTTACGCAACTCCAAAATGTCCGTGGATTACAAGGTGAACACCACACAGGCGCCAGTCACGATTTATCCCGGCATTCTTGGTGGACAAATCATTCCGTGATGATTGAATGACTAGGTTTAGTTCAAGCTTTATGAGAATGAAAAGAAAACCCGTGGGGGTTCTAAACATAGCGACGCGCTTGGTCACGATGTTGGTAAGCGCCATGACCGTTGCTGGTTGTGGCTACGACTCCAAAATGAAATCCACCATGATGGAGTTTGACCAGGGGAAATTTTCCGCAGCCGCCTTGCAGGTGGCTCCATTGATGGCGGAATATTCACTGCAAGATTCCGATGGAAATGGCAAGGCCGATGCGCCAATCAACGGGGTTGTGTTTTATTTGGATGGCGGAACAATTCAGCAAGCCGCCGCGCAATATTCCGCCAGCGTGGCCACCTATGAATCAGTGTGGAATGAAATTTCCCCATATCTCGATGAGAAAGCGGAGACCAAAGTCACCGAGGAGGTTGCGGCCGCGTTGACAAATCAAACCATCCGTACATATCGCGGAACAGGCGTGGACCGCATCATGTTGAACACCTATCAATCGCTGAATTATTTTGCGCTTGGGCAACCCGAGAAGGCCGCCGTGGAATTGCGCCGCGCGCAGAATTGGCAAGCGGATTTTGTCGAGAAAAATAAGGCGAACATAGAGAAAGAAACCAAGGCCTTTCAAGACTCGGGCAAAAAGAATGGCTACGACGCCAGCAAATCATTGGATGACCCGGGATTTCAAGCGGTTCTCAACGCCAACTATGGAACGCTGCGCGAAATGCGTGGTTACAGTAATTATGAAATACCGTACTCAACATATTTACGCGCGGTGAATCGATTTGCAACTGGACAATATGAGCAAGCGCGAACCACATTCAAACGTGTGGCCGAAATGCTGCCTGCGCCGGCGAATGCAGACGCGTTCAAAGATGTCGACATGGCGGGCAACGCCGCTCATGGAGGAGCCCCTCCGCAAAGTGTGTTTGTATTTGTGGAGGCTGGTCGCGCGCCATCATTGAAAGAATTGCGTTTGGATATTCCACTATTCATCGCCCAAGTTCCCTATGTTGGCGCGGCCTTTCCGTTGCTTGAAATGCACAATGAACCCTCGGTGACCAGTTTCACCGTGACCACGGACGAGGCGGTGGCAAACGCCGCGTTGCTTACCGATATGGATGCCGTGGTGGCGCAAGATTTCAATCAGCGCTTACCGGCAATCATCATGGCAACCTTGGTTTCCAGCGCAAGCAAAGCCGCCGCCACATATGGGTTGCAGCAGGGCATGGGTAATTGGGGTTCGATTATTGGCGCCGTATATCAAGTGGCGGCAAATTCCGCGGATCTGCGCTGCTGGATGACGCTACCGAAGCGGGTTTTGTGGTGTCGCGTGACTCGACCCGCTTCTGGTGTTCTTTCAATCACCATGTCCGATGGAAAAACGATTGGACCAGTGCAAATTCCAGCGGCAGCGGTCACGGTGATTCGCGTTCGCAGCGTGAACGCGGGCAGTGATCCCGCGGTGATGACCTTCCCCATAGCAAACTCTGGATGAACTATTATTCAAAGTGAATCGTTTAGCACTTCAGGAGAAATCAACATGCCACGACTTTTACAATTCAACCTGCTCATATTTGGGCTTGCTGCGTGCAACACCATGAACACAGTTGTGCCACTTTCAAATGCTGCTCCTGGAACGCCAGGATTTAAGCAAATAGTCACCAACAGTTGGCTGAATTCCAAATCCAATGTCACTGATGTCAAAGAAGATGTGGTGAATGGAGATCAAAAGCGCGTGCAACTTTCGCTGTACAGCGATCAAGCAACACCCCAAAGTATTTCGTATCGCTTTGAATGGTTTGACGCCAATGGAATGCGCACTACAGGCGCTGCGCAAGCGTGGCAAACGCAGCGCATCATGCCTCGGGAAACCATAATCATTACTGGCATTGGCCCGACACCAAACACCACTCAGTGGCAGTTGCAATTGCTAGACACCAATCTGCCTTGGACACAATAATTGAATCCCATTTGAAGGAGTATTTCTATGTTCACTATTTGCAATACCGTCGTCTTAACAGCACTCGCCACGATTCCATTGTGCGCCGCATGCACGCCCGCGCGCCGTATTGATTCGCGCGGCAATGAGGTGATCACCTCCATCAACAAAGTGGACATTCAAGATTTTAATTTAGCGGCCGACAAACTCGTGCAAAGCATGACCATCTCAGGCGTGTTCGCCAAGTCCCCAAACCAGCCGGCAATTTTGGGCATAAGCCGCATCACCAACGACACATCGGATCAATTTGACACGGATGAGTTGATCAAGAAAATTCGCATTGCGCTGCTGCAAACAGGCAAGGTGCAAATCAGCACTACGGAAGGTTTGGGCGGCAAAGCCGAGGATCCCATGGCCAAAGGCACCAGAGATATGCGCGAGTTTCAAAGTGGAAAGAGCAATGAAATGCCTCGCATGACGGATTTTACATTGACCGCCAAGATTCTTGAAAACAGCGTGAGTGCGGGCGATACCAAGCAAACTTCGTTCATCTTTCAGATGAGTTTGACTGACACCAACACCGGCAACGCCGTGTGGGAAGGTGAAGAAACCGTGACCAAGCAAGGACAGAAGAACGCGATTGGCTTCTGAGTGATGCGAAGTGGCGAGTGGTGGAGATGAATTCAGTGATGTCTTTTTTATAATTCAGCACATCCAAAATGCCCAACGAATCTGACACAACTCCGCCAGACAATAACGGCATTCCGGCGGATTTGGACGCCACCATTCTGCCAGGCGCAAGCGGCGCATCCAATTCCAACTTGCCTTCAAAATCTCCAGCAGACATAGACGCCACAGTTCTTCCTGATGCTCGCGGTCACGATAGCGACGCCACAATTATTTCAGGCGCACATGGCGCATCAAGTGGCGCTGGCCAAAAAGCCGAGCCCGATCAATCATTCGCCCCGCGCTTGGAACGCATTGGTGATTGCAAAATTGAAAAGCGATTGGGTGTTGGTGGATTTGGTGAAGTGTGGCTGGCAACTCAAGAAAGTGATCTGTTGAAGCGGCGCGTGGCCATTAAGTTGCTCAAGGCGGGAATGGACTCAACTTCGGTTTTGGAGCGCTTTGAACTGGAGCGCAAAGTTCTGAGCACGCTGAATCATCCCAGTATTTCTCGGTTGTATGGCGGTGGCGTGACAAAGGACGGTCGCTCTTACTTCATCATGGAGTTTGTAGAAGGCTTGACCTTGGGCTTGTGGTGCAAGCGCCAGAAATTGACCGTGAACGAGCGCCTTACCATTTTTCGTCAAGTGTGTTCCGCAGTCGCACACGCGCACGCTGTCGGCATTGTTCACCGCGATTTGAAGCCAGACAATATCATGGTGACGGTTGAAGGCGTTCCGAAATTGTTGGACTTTGGCATCGCTAAAATTGTCAATCGGGATGTAAAGGAAGAGTACCGCGCGCAGGACATGCCAGGCGAAGTGGGGCCGTTGACACCCATGTACGCAAGTCCCGAGCAGTGGCGCGGAGAACCGCTGACCGCTAGCACGGATATTTATTCGCTTGGCGTGATTTTGTACGAGACTTTGACGGAGCAACTGCCGTATGAATTTGCAAATCTTTCGCTGGATGAGATTCGCCACCTAGTGTGTGAAACATCCCCCTTGCTGCCAAGTGAAGCTTCATTTCGCTCCGCGACTTTGATTGCGCAAACGCAAACTGGAAATGTTGCCACTAGCAACTCCACTATTACGGAAGGATCCAAGTCCCGCTTGCGCAGGAAACTGCGCGGCGATCTTGACAACATTGTGCTTATGGCCATGCGCGCGGAGCAGGGTCGTCGCTACGCCACGGTTGACGCATTGATTGCGGATTTGGACGCCTACACAGCAAGCATGCCTATTTCGGCGCGGCCTTTGAGCGCTGGATACCGCGCGCAAAAGTGGATGGGACGCAATAGAAAGAAAGTTTTTCTTACCGCCGCGGCCACCGCCGCGCTTGTCTTTGGAATTGGGTGGTTTGTGTATGCGCAAATTGCCAAAGCGGATGCCGCACTGAAGGCGCAAATTGCACAGAAGGAACTCGAAGCAGAAATAAAGAAAAAAGAAGAGGAGACAAGGATAAAAGAGGAGAAGATAACGAAACTCATCGCAAAAGATATGGTGATTTTTGAGAGGTTTAAAAGTTTGCCTGTTGACTTTGCGCAAAATCCCGAAACATCGTTGCCCATTATTGAGGATTATGAAAACAGCCTTCGCGTGAACATGAAATTGAATCCGAACGATTTGCCTAAGCAATTGGAGATCAAGCGAAATTTAATGAGAGCGGTAACTCGTAAATCGAAATTATTTTTGCAAAATAAAAACCTTCGAGAGGGACTCGACTCCACGGCGGAGCAGCTTAAATTAGCGAAGGAAATTTTCGAAAATACTAAGGATCCAAAAGACCGTCGTGAGCTTGGTGTGGCTCTGCAATATCGAGGCGATATTTATTTTACCGTAAAGAATTTTCTAGAAGCGAAAGAGTTTTATATGGAAAACATGGTGTTGCGCGAGGATATTTGTAAAGCGAACCCAGGTGACATTGATGCCACACGTGATATGAGCAAGGCTATGGTGCGATTGCGCGATTTGGCAAAGGAGCAGGGGCAACTTGATGTCGCCCTAGAATATTCTACGAAAATTTTGGCTATGCGTACGAAGTTGAAGAACGAATCCAAAGGCGCGGATGAAAAAAAAATCGACACTATGGAATACGAATGGTTGGTGGCGGGGCAGTGGCATGCTGAAGATTTGCGCAATTTGGATCGCTTGGACGAAGCGGAAAAAGAAATTGTTCAAACCTTGCCTTTGGTCAAACAAAGAGCCGTAAAAGTCGAGTCTGAGATAAATCAAACGCTTATTAATTTATGGGAGGGATTGTTGTGCGAGATCAGCCTTGATAAACAGGAATTCAAAAAGGCGTTGTCTGCCGCCAATCGAATGGTGAAAGCCACTGAAGCAAGTCTCCAATTATCCAACGCGGGCAGTCGAGAGCTTGAAATGTTTGTGGATGCCTCGGCACTGAAGGCGCTTGTGCAAGCGGACATGGGAGATGCGGAAAATTCACTTGACACAATTCAGTCAACCATGGCCAGCGCCAATCGCATGCGTGACAAGAACAAGCAGTTGAAAGGCGATGCAATTAATGACGAGCGGTTATTGATGATGTATGCCTATGAAATACGTGCATTACGTTTACTGGGAAAAATTGATGAAGCGAAAGAAGTTGGGGCAAAGGCGTTGGCCTTAGGGGCGCAGCGACACGATGATGCGGGGGCAGGTTGGTTTGCGCCAAAATCAAATGCGTTTTCGCAATCGGCATTTCTAGAGAAGGACTCAGACGAGGCGATTCGCTTGGCAAAGGCTGGTGTAAGCGAGGCTATGCATGCGAACGACCCAATGATTTTACTTGAGTCCTACGAGGTACTGGTGGATGTGCTGCGAAAGTTTGCATCCAACGAAGAAGTCGCTGTGGAAATTGCCAAAGCCACGGACATAGCGAGCCGAATGAAGCGTCCCAAAGCGGCTGCTATTTTAAAGCGAATTCAGGGAAACCAGTCGCCCGACAAGCCTGCTCTACCTGCGCCAACACCGCCTCCAACGCCAGGGAAAACGCCACTCCCAACGCCAGGGAAAACACCACCCCCAACGCCAGGGAAAACGCCGCCCAACAGCTAAAAATGATCAAAGTAGGCTTCTAGTCATTTCTGTGGCGCGCAATCCCTAGAGCGATTTCAAGCATTTCGGCATGATCAGAATTCAATCAGTTTCCAAGCGCCGTAAAACCACCCCCAAATTTCTCTCCCTAGACCTTCAATGCGTTCTAGAATTTCTAAAATTTAATTTTGCTCCTCAAATGGTTTATGTCATACTTGACCCTCACCTATATGTAATTCTTTATGGCAAAAACCACTCGAACTTTAAATGCCTATCTCGACGCTTGGGAATCCAAGCGCATGAGTGGTGGCCGCGTCTTGACGGACGCGGAGCACGCCGTCGTGCTTGAGGTTGGCGAGTTGGTTGCGCGGCTGCGTTTGCCCTCCAATATTCCGTCCGAGTTAATGGAAATTTTGCGTCGCTTTCAAAATGATGCTGCTGGTGCCATACAACTATTGGCGGAGCGATTTGAAACAAGCGCTATTGAACTTGATTTGTACCGACGCAATTGGCGCGACGTACATGACGCGGCCTTTGAAAGACTGCTGCAACAGCGCGTGACGGCAATGAAGTCGCGCGGCGCGGACGAGGAAAAAATTCATCAATTTAAATTGGAAATTTGCTCGTGGCGGGATCAACTTTCGCGCACGCGTAAAGAGCGGGAGCAAGCTCGAACTGACCGCGCCCAGCAAGTTGCAGCGGAGCAAGAGCGACTCCACGAAATGGAACAAGCGCGTTTGCAGGCGCAAGCTCGCGCCGAAGCCGAGGCGCGATTTGTGCAAGAGCAAAAAGTGGCTCAACAGCAAGCGGCTCTGCAAGCCAATCTTGCCGCGCGCGCGCAGCGACTTGATTCCATGAAATCAACACACGCCGCTTCGTTATCACGATTGCAAAGCGAGATACAAATGGCGGAGGCTGAGCGCCAAGGCTCGCAAAAGACGCTACGTGAAATTGAGGCTCGCATTGATCAAGCTGAGCAAATGCACCAGCAGGTTTCGCAGGCGCGCGACACTGCGGAGCATGTTCGGGCGCAAGCTGTTCAGTCCAAGGAAAATGCGCTTCACTTCAAAAGTGCCGCAGAAACAGCTTCATTTGAAGCGCAGCGCTTGATAGCAGAGGCCCAACAATTTCGCACATCTGCTGCCGCATCCAAGGCGCACGCGGAGGAAATTCGCGCTGCTGCGCAAACCGACCGCGCCGCCGCGCAGGAAGCGGAAATCCGCTGGGTGCGCGATCAAAAGTTGGCGCAAGAAGCTATTGCGCGTTCCGAAGCCACGCGCTCCATTGTGTTGGAGGCGCAAGAGCGCGCAGAGCGAGCGCAGACTGTGGCGCGCGAGTCTGAAAGCCGCGCCACCCGTTTTGAAGAAGCCGTTCGCGTGGCAACCGAGCAAGCTCTGCAAGAGCGCGCGTTGGTGCAAACAATGCTTGATCGCGTGGAGCGTGAGCGAACTTCAGTGGAGGATGCCCGTCACCGCGCCGACGAGGAGCGCCTTGCGGCCGACGCCGCGCAGCGGCGCGCCAATGAGCAGCGAATTATTGCGGAAGAAGCTGCACGTCGAGCGGATATTGAACGGCTTGCCGCCGAGCAGGCATTTGCCCGTGCCGATGCCGCCGCCGCGCGCGAGCGCGAGCTTGTTGAAAATGTTGAGAAGCAGCGCGAGCTTGCGGTGGAAGCCATGCGCCGCGCCGATGAATTGCTTGTCACCGCCAAGATCGCCGGCGACGAGGCGAGCATGGCGCGCGCAGAACTTGGCCAGGCTATCACCATGCTCGAGCGCGATCGCTCCGCGGAAATAGAGGCACGCGCCGCGGCTGATCGTGAGCGCGCCGTGGCCATTGAAGCCGAGCGTAGCGCCCGACGTGAACGCGAAGCTGTGGAAGTTGCAAACGCCCGTTTATACAAGGAAATTGAGGCTATTCGTGAAGCTGATGCGCATGCTGAAACCTCGTTTGCTCAAGCGCGCGAAGCCACTGCGTTGAGCGAGGATAAGCAGCGTCAAGCCAATGAGGCACAGGCGAGCGTGGAAAAGCTGATCGCAGAGTCGGAGTTGGCGCAGGCTGAAGCTTTGAGGCTGGAGCAAGAAGTGGAGCGAGTGGAACGCGATCTTGATCGTCGCCGCGCCATGGCGCAAGAGCAAGCTCATCGTTTGCGCGATCGCAGCGATGCTTGTGAGCGGTTGCGTCAAGCGGTTGACGCGGCAGAAAAAACTTTGAAAATGGAATTGGAAGCCATGTCACTTGACGAGCAAGCAGTGCGCGAAGGAACTGCGGCCACGGAAACGCTTGAGCGACTTGGAAAGACACTAGCGGAGGCTCAATCTGCCGCCGCGCAAATTCAACAACAACGGCGCGCAGTTCAAGTGGAGCACGAATTGTTGGCCGATCAGGAAGCTATCGCTTTGCGTCGTCAATCCGAATTGGATGAGGAGTTGACCAAGCGTGTGGACAGCGCGCGCAGGCGCGAGCAAGAAGCGCGTCAGCGCGCCAATCAATTGCGCGAACAGTTGCAAGACATGACCTCCGGTTCAGTCGATTCGGCGCGTGATGTGGCTTCATTTGAATAATGCGCCATGATGTTCTGCAAAGTGCCGGTGCCATACTTCAATGCGTCGCAGTTGTAAGGCACTGCAAGGCACAATTCCCTTCAATTTCCGCTAATCTGACTTCATGGACATTCGATTTCGCCACACTCTTCTTGGCCAATTTATTTTGCTTGGAATTGTGCCATTTATCGTTCTGGCAATCTTGGGCGCGGTGGTAAGTGGAAACCGAATTTCCACCTTGCTACGCCGTCTTGGAGAAAAAGAAGTGCTTGTGGAGGCTCAAAGTATCGCAATCAATATTAACGATCAAAATCAGGCGGCGATTGATGTGGCCCAAATCATGGCCGCTGCCGCCGAGCATTCGTTCTTTGGTAAGCGCGAGGAAAGCCTGGCTTTCACGCGTGAAGTGCTTGAGCGATCACCGGAATTTTATGGCGTGCATTATTCCTATGAACCGAACGCCGATGGAAAAGATGCTGCGTATCACAGTGCCAGTCTTGTAGGCACCACGAAGGCGAACGGTGCCAACGCATCTTTACCCGCCGCCGCGCTCGACCCAAACGGTCGGTTTATTCCCTATTGGTTTCGCGACACCGAGCCAGGGAGCAAGATCGCGCTGAAACCCTTGGCTGAATTTGAAAATAGTTGGTACCAGAGTCCTCTGCAAAATTGGCGCGACCGAAAAAGCCGCGACGCGACGCTGACCGAGCCCTACACCTATGAGGGCACCATGATGACCGAGTGCACCGTGCCCATGGTGATCAATGGACAATTTGTGGGCACAGCTGGCGTGGACCGCGCCCTCACAGGCATTCAAACGGCGCTGCAAGCATTTGCCAATCTCTCCAAAAACAATATTTTTTTAATTTCCCGCGATGGAAAATTTATTGGCGCGGTGTCCCCTCAGAATAATGATGGCAATTCACTCACGGACTTTTCAAATTTAAAAACCAAGGAAGTTGGGGCAACTGAATGGGGCCCAATTTTTAAGCCCTTGCTGGCTCAAGAATCCATTGTCGCATGGATGAATGACCCCATGACGAACACCGAAACCGCGTTCGCGGCGCAAAAGATTCCAACTGGCGGTTGGACCATTCTTGTGCAAGTTCCGCCAGGAACAATTCAGTCGGTCATCGCTCAGTTTACTTGGGCAACTTTCTTGATCGTAGGCGGTGGAGTTATTGTTGTGGCGCTGCTTCTGGCGCGTCTCGCCAAGCGACTGGCCGGAAAAATTAAAAATGCCGCAGCCGCCGCCGCGTTTGTGGCTCAAGGCGATCTCAGTCGCCGCTACGCCGATGCAAATAACCGCGATGAATCAGGTCAACTTTTGGAATCCATGGATGTCATGAGCCAGCGTCTAAGCAATTTGGTGGGAAAAGTTCGCGAAGCTGCAATCACAATTACAGGCACCGCCAATGAAATGACTGCCGCCAGCCGTCAACATGATGAGGTCGCGCAATCTTTCGGCGCGAGTTCAAGTGAAATTGCCGCGGCCATACGCCAGATTTCCACAACAGGCGCTGAATTGTTCCAAACCATGGAGGCGGTATCCGTGGGAGCCAAGGAGTCTTCGCGCTTGGCCAGCGAGGGAAGAACTGATTTGCAAGACATGGGTGTCACCATGGACGCGCTTGCCAAAGCCACCGGCGATATTTCAGGGCGCTTGTCCGCAATCAATGAGAAAGCCTCCAACATCAACGCGATTGTGATTGCTATTACCAAAGTCGCGGATCAAACGAACTTGCTTTCCGTGAATGCCGCGATTGAGGCGGAAAAAGCCGGCGAAAGCGGCAAGGGCTTCTTGGTAGTGGCGCGTGAAATTCGTCGTCTTGCCGATCAAACTGCTTCCGCAACGCTGGACATTGAGCGCATGGTGGAGCAAATGCAAACCGCTGTTTCAGGCGGTGTAATGGAAATGGATCGTTTCGCCGATCAAGTGCGCCGTGGTGTGGGACAAGTCAACACCATTGGGCAGCGACTTGCGGGAGTGATTCAAGGTGTGGGGGACATTGGAGGACAATTTGGCGATGTGACCTCCGGCATGCAAAGCCAAGTGCAAGGCGCGGAGAAGATTCGCCAAAGCATGGATGGATTATCAAGCAATGCCAACCGCGCGCGTGACGCCACCCAAGAATTTTCCCAGGCCGCGCAGTCGTTAATTCTTTCTATTGGCGCTTTGCGTGAAGCTGTGGCTTTGTTTCGCCTCACCGAGCCCAACAAACGCGCATAAGTCAGGTTTGAAACAGCGTATAGCCCTTGGATTGCAATTCCATGACGCGCAACCAGCCGTCGTTGTCTACTTTGACCGCGGGTAATAGATCGGCGTTGCCCACGCCCAATTCTTTCATGCGATTACCGCATACTTCGGTGTCGGCGCCGGATTTCTGAAGATCATCAACCAAACTTTTCCACGGATTTCCAGTGGTGGTTCCCATGACGCGGTTGAACGCGGTGTCGTTCAAAGTCAAAACAAGCGCCGGACCATCAAAAACAAAGATCAAACTCACTTGCTTGGTTCCAGAGGATTTCGCCTGCGCGATTGCGTCGCGCCAATCGGCAAGGCCATAGAAAACAACATCGGCGCTTGGACGCCGATTGGCATAGACCACGGTTTGCCACTTGTCCATCATTGAATTGATGTCGGCCTTGATGGTTGGCGCGGGTGTGAGGCGATTTGCGGGCGCGCCTGCAAATGGCGGGTTTGCGCTTGTACAGCCAAAGGCGGCAAGTGAGCCCAGCACCAATATAAAAATTGTTTGAAGCATGCTTGAAGCATAATCATTTATGGAGTTTGTCGCATGGTGGCATGGAATCCAAAAATAAGGCAGAATACATGTACAATTCGCTATGGAATCAATTTCACCACTCCAGCCGGTAGCCACAATTCTGATTTGGTTGATCGCCATCTACGCCACCGGGCTTGGTGTCAAATTGTTTGTGAAGACCAAGGGAGATTCTCGAGGATTGGGCTTGGGGTTGCTCATCGCGGTGGCTTCTTGGGTCGTCATCGCCATTGATGGGGAATATCAAGTTCGTGTGACCATCCATAACCCGGATGCAACCACCCTCATCATTCCACTTGCGCGAACATTCATGGAGTTCGGATTGCTCATGGCGCTCGTGAGTTTCGCGCTGGTGGTTTTGAGCAATATTTTTATCACGCTGCAGGGGAGCGATTTAATCCGTTTGCAGAAAGCACTTCTGCGATCTGGTCTGTGGACTATTGGACTTGCCGTGATTTATCAATTGCACTTTGCGGGGCAATATTCAATTCAGACGCTGGTGATTGGAGTGAGCGGCGCGTTGGTATTTGTGCTTGGTTTAGGGTTGCAACGAACCCTCACCAATCTTTTCTCCGGGTTTGATTTACAGGCCGACCATGTATTTCAAAAAGGTGACATGGTGCAGATTGGAGTTGGCGGACTTGAAGGAACTGTGTGGGACACCAGTTTGCGCTCCACGCGCATTCACACAATTGATGGACAAATGTTGGTCGTAGCCAACGGCGAATTGCTGGCCAAGGAAATCTTGAATTTGGATCAACCCACGCGCGCGTTACGGGTGCGTCGCAATATTGGTATTTCCTACACCACACCACCCATGCGCGCCAAAGATGTCATGTTGCAGGTATTGCACCAAGAATCCGCGGTGTTGAAATCCCCGGTTCCCAAGGTGTTGTTAACGAGTTACGGTGATTCATGCATTCATTATGAATTGCGATTTTGGGTAGCTGATCGACGCGAGTTGGAAGAAAATGTCGATAGCGTGTTGAGTCGGGTTTGGTATGCGCTGCGTGAAAGCGACATTGAAATTCCCTTCCCATTGCGCACTATTCGTATGGTGGACATGAAGGCCGATGCGCAGCAGGTCGCGGCATGCGAGGAAACGGTTTCACGCATGGAGCAGATCGTCGCTCAATGCCCGCTTTTTGACGAGTCACACATGAGTAGTGCCGAGCGGCGTGAGTTGGCGCGCGACGCGCAACAAATTGAGTTAAATCCCGGCGAGTTGGCCGTTCGCCAAGGCGAAGAGAGCGACTCCATGTATCTGTTGGTTTCTGGCTCCGTGCGGGTCGTGCTCAAGGACAAAGAGCCAATTGAAATTAAGTCGCCCCACTGGTTTGGTGAAATGGCTTTGTTGCTGAATCAACCGCGTTCAGCGGATGTTGTCGCTGGCGAACATGGCGTGACATTGTTGAGATTTGCGAAAGTCAGCGTGTTGCCAGTGTTAAATCGCAGACCAGAGTTTGCCAAGCAATTGCGTATGATTTCAGAGGAGAGGCGTGTTGCTTCAGGATTACAGAATAAATCGAGCACTCCCTCAACATTCGCGCAGCGCGTTGGGCGATTGGTGAAGCGCATAAGCACCACGCTTATTCCCTGGTAAGTCTCGGCACTTCAAGTTAATTTGCAAACGGGTCAACAAATTCAAACTGTATTGATCGTTGCCCATCATCACTTGGAAGCAGCATTAAAATATCTGGGCGCTTGCCCAAAAGATCGCTTGGAATTTCGAAGCTCCATAAGGTGGCCGTAGAGGAATTGGGATCCTGTTGATCCACAATAGCCACGCCTTGTCCCTTGATGCGTTTGCCGTTGAAATCAAGAACCAGTTCCGCCACACTATTTGTGGTGGACGCACGAATGACTTCCAAGGACAAAACCGTTTTAAGTTGAAATGCATATTCAACAACTTTCAACCCTCGCTTGGCCAGCGCCGCGGTCAATAATTCTTTGGATTGGAACAATTTGACGGCCCCATCAATGGTGTTGCCCTTGTCTACGCCAACGCGCAATTTCGTATCGGGCGGTATGGAGTTAGTTGGGGCAATCTTCACAACGCACAAGCCATCCAATTGCCTTGACTTGCTTGTGTAGAAGGGCTTGCCTTCGGAATTCACCAGGAACAAATTTGGGGGCAGGCCTTTCTTTTCACTGGCGTATGCAAATTGCAAATCGAATCGCTGTTGCTCGCCAATATCAATAATTTTAAATCCCTTGGCCTCCAGTAAACTGCTGCGCGCAATTTGATTCATTTGCCGGGCTTGGGGTGGAATTCGAATCACATTCTTGCCAAGTTTAAGCTCCAGAGTGCCAGTTATTTTTTTTATTTTTGTAAGCGCGTCCGCGGGATCTATTGAAAGTCCAATCGCAAACGCAGGAGAATCTCCTATCGGCGCGGGATTATCCATGGCGTCCCGCCATGCGGCGTGATTGACATCGCCAAGAATTGGGGAAATTTGAATTGGATTTCCAGTTGAATCTGTGGCGGCAAGTGCGGTTAAACGAAATGTTTTTGAAATGGCACCGCGCTCTCCGCCCCAACATAGTTGAGTGGATATATTCACGGCTTCTTGATTGTTGCCAGGATCAGGTTTCAATGCGGGCGTGTAGGCAAGAAAAATATTCACTCCGTTTGGCGCGCTCGACGCGAAACGATTTGGGATAATCCGTGTTGTTGTGGCGGGTGCAAGAGCAAGGGTGGTGAACGCAACTCCTAGCCACACGCATTGGGTCAGAGCGAATCTCATGAGGAATGATTCTACCTTTGATTGAGCGAGTAAATTGAACCCCAATCGATTTGTGAATATCCAAAGTAAGGAGAGCGTATATCTTAAAGGACGCAATGTTGACCGCAGCGCAATCCAAGTTGCACCCTCTGACAACCATGCGTTACTTGGTAGCGGATATATTTAGCAAATGCGTTGAGCCCAGGGAAATAGATATTCAAAATGGACGCATTGTTGCGATGCGGCCAGCGGTGGGGGAGGTTGACGCTGGAATTTTAATTCCTGGCTTGATAGACGCGCATGTGCATATTGAAAGCAGCATGTTGCCACCAAGCGAATTTGCGCGCGTGGCGGTGCGCCATGGAACGGTGGGTACTGTCAGCGATCCGCATGAAATTGCCAATGTGCTGGGCGTAGCAGGAGTTGATTTTATGTTGGCTGACGCGAAGCGAAGGACATTCCAATTTTGTTTTGGCTGTCCTTCGTGCGTTCCGGCCACGGCATTTGAAAGTTCGGGCGCAACGATTCATGCGGAGGAAGTCGCAGTCATTTTACGGCGCGCCGACATTCACTACTTAAGTGAGATGATGAATTGGTCGGGCGTTTTGCATGGAGATGCGCAAGTGTTAGCCAAGATTGCGGCGGCAAAGGCTCTTGGCAAGCCAGTGGATGGACACGCCCCGCAATTGATGGGCGCGGACGCTGCGAAATATTTCGCCGCGGGCATTTCAACGGATCATGAATGCGTCACTTTGGAAGAGGCGCGAGGCAAGGCGCGTTTGGGTGTAAAGATTTTAATTCGCGAAGGTTCTGCGGCGCGGGGCTTTGAGGCGTTGTGGCCAATCCTGCTTGAATACCCCCATTTATGCATGTTTTGCACGGATGACATCCACCCCGACATGTTGTTGAATGGACATATCAATGTGCTTCTAGCGCGCGCCGTGGAGCGGGGAGTGAATGTGTTTGACGCGCTGCGCTGTGCCACGATGAATCCAATAGAGCATTACAACATTGGCAGCGGCTTATTGCGGGTGGGAGATCGAGCCGACATGGTGTTAGTTCATAATTTGCAAGAGTTTCGCGTTATGAAAACTTGGATCGCTGGCGAGTTGGTTGCCAGCGATGGACAAGCGACATTCGAGCGCCTTGCTGTGGAAACACCCAACCGATTTCGTACCGCCACATTTACTGCCAATGACTTTTGCGTTGCAACCACCGCACATGAACAGGTGCAGGTACGCGTGATTGTGCCCCATGACGGTGATTTGGTGACCAGCGAGGCTCTTGAATCGTTGACGGTGCGTAACGGCATGATTGAGTTGAGCACAAGCGACCCGCGCGACATTGCGTTTCTGGCGGTCATCAATCGCTATGTCAATGCACCGCCATCAATGGCGTTTATTCGTGGGCTTGGGCTTGGGGACAAGGCGATTGCGGCAAGCGTGGCGCATGACAGCCACAATGTTGTTGTGGCTGCGGGCACGCGCCAGGCGCTAGCCAAAGCGGTAAACGCCGTATTTCAAGCGCGCGGAGGATTGGTTCTTATTCATGGCGAGCGCACATGGATGTTGCCGCTGCCCATTGCGGGATTGATGAGTGATCAGCCAGCCGAGGACGTTGGGGCGAATTATGAAACCATGACCCGTGAAGTTGGGGTCGCCTTTCATGCGCCATTTATGACTCTCAGTTTCTTGGCGTTACTTCCAATCCCAGCGTTAAAACTGAGCGATTTAGGATTGTTTGATGCGCGAGAATTTTGCTTTACCAATTTACAATTTGATACCGAGAAATAAAAAGTTGTCACAAAGTGGGCGAGCTCGCACATAGTGATCATCGCTGCTACTACAAGCGAGTGTGGTAACCACCCCAGTTCTGCTTGCATGGAGTGCATTGTTCACAACCTTATAGCAAGATCTTTATGTATCTCAAAAATAAACAAAGCCGTCGAGTAAACCCAAAACGGCATTGAATCAAAGCGGGCGAAGGGGCTCGAACCCTCGACATTCACGTTGGCAACGTGACGCTCTACCACTGAGCTACGCCCGCAGCGAGGAAGAAGTATAGCGAAAATTTAGATGTAATTGAGGTGAAAATGTTGTTGGAATACATTACTAAAGTATTGCTTTGGCTAGGTGACCTCGCTATAGTTTCGCACTTCTGGGGTTACACAAAGGACCCTAGATATGGTAAAAAAAACTCCTACTGTAAATAAAAAACTGAATTTAATGATTTCGGAATTACATGATCTGCGAATAGTCCGCAGAGATTTTGTGAGATTGTTGCGTACTCTGAACGAGCTGGGAGTCTCCGCAAACAGCGCGCTTCGCAAATCAAAAAAGGTAAGGGTCATTCGTTTCAACAAGGCTGAGCAGCGATATCGCAGCACCAATCTAGAATTATTGGAGCAATATAAATTGTTAGCCAAGAAACTTCCCGATCAGTGGGCTACCCGCGAGGAAATTTGTCTGGCGGCTGGTCTTGATCCAAAATCCGTCGATGTGCCATTTATGTGGCTTCTTGAAGGCGGTAAGGATGCAAAGAAGAAGTTCATGAAGCCACTTATGCAAAGCAATGGTCGACGGGGTTTAGGCGGCGCTTATAAGAAAATTTAAATTTGTGGTGAATCCAAAAAGGCGCTCCATACTTTGTGTGGAGCGCCTTGTATGTAGAACCTGCCTAGTCAACTCTAAACACCGACATCCTTCAATTGGGCGACATGGACAGAGCCTGCCAAGGATCAATAATCAGTCACAGGAATTCCCATGCCGCTGCGATTCGGAGGTGCTGGGCGAGGCGGCATCTTGAATGGACGATCCTTGAGCGCTTGCTGCATCAATTCGACGGCCTTCTCAAGTTGCGGATCACGGCCGCCGCGGGCAAGTCCGCCTTTCATGAGGGCGGGATCATCAAGCACTTCAATGTCTGGATCAACACCGTGGCCTTCAACGCCCCATGTTCCATCAAGTTTGTAAAAGGCAAACGAGGGAGTGCTAATGGACCCGCCATCAATAAAGGCTGGATTACCACTGATTCCAACTAATCCACCCCAGGTGCGCGTGCCAACAAGGGGACCAAGTTTTTCCTGTTTAAAGAGCCATGGGAACATGTCGCCACCAGAGCCGGCGAGACCGTTGATCAGCATGGCCTTGGGACCTTGGTGGGAATCTGGCGGCCAAATTTGTTCGCCCGCCTCGCGACTCGCCCACGCGTTCGTGGCGGGGCGGTTCATCATTTCAATAAAGCGATTTGGAATTTGTCCGCCACCATTCCAGCGGTCGTCAATGATGAGTGCGGCCTTGTTGCGATTCCCTTGGAATTGACGCACCAAATCATTTTGCCCATCGACACCTGTGTTGGGAACATAGATGTATCCAACTTGTCCGCCACTTGTTGAATCCACCCACGCGCGGTTGCGCTCAATCCACTCTCGGTAGCGCAACGACGACTCGCCGCCTTGGGTGCGCACGGTGACAATGCGTTCGGTTGCGTCGCGCTCTGGTTTGTCCGACACGGTGAGGGTGATTGTTTTTTCCGCCAAGCCGTCAAAGGCCGCCCACGGATCAAGCGTGGTGTCGACGGGTCGACCATTGACTTCAAAAAGATATTCACCTGGCTTCACCCCCGCGGTGATGAGCGGGTTACGCGCGTCGGTATCCCACGGCGCGCCTTGAACCATGTGAGCGAAGCGGTAGATTTTTTTATGATCAGTGGTTTCAAACAACTCCCAGTCAACACCAAGCATGCCTATAGAGGAATTCATGGGCGGTCTTTCAATGTCGCCGGGCCCAAGTAAATACGCGTGGCCAACATTTAACTCACTAATCATTTCCGCAATGATCCAATTCACATCTTCTCGAGAATTGGCGTTTTCCAGCAGCGTAAGCGCATGTTCTCGTTGCGCCTTCCAATCAACTTGGTGCATGTCTTTGTCATAAAACCAGTCGCGCATGATGCGGTTGGCGTCAATGACAATTTGTCGCCACTCGGCACGGGGATCCAAATCCATTGGCATCGGTTCGGTGATAACGGTTTTTGATTTTGCGTCCGCAGCGCTGTCCACAATCACCGCGCCACCGTTGCGGGCAACAAGCAATTTTTTACGATCGGCGGATATATCAAAGCCATCACCCTCAGTGACGGTTTTTTCTTTTTTTTCTTTATCGCTCAAATCAAGAATTTTAATTCCATCTTTTGAGCGCGCAAACAGAAGCAAGTTCTTGTCGTTGAAGGCAAGTGAGCCGTAGCTTCCAGCTTTTAGTGGAAGCGCCATGACGCGATTTTCAAATCCATCTAAGTCAATTTTCATTGGCACGGTAGGATCATCTTTTTTGGCGGTTTCTTTTTTATCGTCCACCTTCTTTTCATCCGCCGTAGCTTGGTCAATTTCGACGGGTTCGATTTTGGCGGGGGGATCATGCGGCTCACGTTCTGGCGGCGGTCCTGGCGGGTCTTGTGAGTCATTTGGAGATGGACCATCGTCCTCGTCCTGGTCCTTGTCTTGATTTTCTTTTTCCCGCTCTTGTGTATTGGTCTTTCTTTTATCCTTGTCGCCAGCTGATTTGTCGGCGTCTTTTTTATCCGCGTCCTTCTTCTCGCTTTGCTTTTCCTCCTCGTCACTCTCCGGAGCCCAAGGCATTTTTACATCCTTGCGCAAAGGCGCCAAGAACAGTTGTTGCGCGTCGTTGTAAATCCAGGTGGAATCCAACGCGCTGTAGGTGGGTGAGAAGGATCGTTCGCTTGCAAACACAAGGAATTCGCCCTTGGAATCAAAGGTTGGCGTTGCATCTGAGAACATGCCCGCGGTGACGGGCGTGGCGATTTGCGTGGCGACTTCGTAGATGAAAATTTGCTGTGTGTCACGATCAAGCGTGCGGCGGGTGTAGGTGATCCAAGCGCCATCATGGCTGAAGGATGGATTGGGAGTGCTGGCGCGTGGATCGCGGTCCACTAATACGCGTGAGGTATCCGCAAGCGTCACCAACCACAATGAACCGGTCTTATCACCGTACGCTAACTTTTTTGAATCAGGGCTCCAAGTGATCGACTCTTTGAATGGACCACCGTCGGTTGTGAGCGCGCGCTTTTCGCCTTTGCCATTCGCAGGCAAGACATACAACTCGTATTCGCCGGTGGAGTCGTCAAAGAATGCGATACTTTCACCGTCAGGACTCCATGCAGGAGAGCGCTCCGCTACACCGTTGCTGTGCGCTAGCAATCTTGGAGAGCCATTTTCGGTTGGCAGCGTCCAAATATCTCCACGCGCGGCAACCACAACGCGCTTTCCAGTTGGACCAATATTCCATGATTGAATTTCTTTGGAGGCGTCAATTGTTCTATGCGCAATCTTTGGTCGATTGCCAGGAATCGCAACCGAGATTGCGCGCGCTTTGGCGCTGCTTAAATCCAACAACATCAACTGATCGCCCTTTTGAAAAACCATTTCGCCCGGACCGTCGCCATGGGGACCGATCGCGGGCCAGCGAACATCTTGATCCGCGAAAAAAGTAACTTGCTCTTTTTGAAGGGAAATTATGTTGTATTTCCACACATTCATGCGATGGTCTGCGCCCTCGTCGCTCAGAAAATACAACCACTCGCCGTGCCACATTGGAAATGAATCCACGCCCTCCCATGTTGTCACGCGCCGACTGGTGGCGTTGTTCAAGTTGTAGAGCCAAATGTCTGTAGCCATGCCGCCGCGGTAGCGTTTCCATGTGCGCGTGTCGACGGAGTGCGGTGTGTAGGCAAGCCACTGGCCATCAGCCGAAATGGAACCATTCGCGCCATATGGAACCGGTAGAGGTTCGGGCATTCCACCAACCGCGGGAACGCGGAACAAGCGCGTCATGCGCGCCAATCCGCTGAGATCATTGGACGAAAAAATAAGCGAGCCATCGCTTGTCCACTCGCACAAATTTTCCGCACCTGGCTGATGTGTTACGCGATAGGGTTGGCCTCCACCAACCGGCAGCGTGTAGATGTCGCGGTTGCCTTCATAGCCGCCCACAAAGGCAATGGTCTTTCCATCCCAAGAAAATTTAGGCATGCTTTCTGGACCGGGCACATTGGTGAGCGGCCGCGCCACTCCGCCGTTTTTGTCAACCAACCACAAGTCGTTGGCGAATGTAAACACAATATCCGTTGGTCCAAGATCGGGGTAACGCAACATTGCGGCAAGCGGCGATTGTGTCGCGCTATTCGCGGCATTGGTTGTATTTGCGTTTTGAGAAGACACGGCGGCGAGCGTGCACACGACAAACATGCTTATTGAAAACATGCCTTATTTGTAGCCCAATTACCGTAAAATGTGCGGTGGTTTACGGGTCAAATTACAAATGGCGCCACGAAATTTATAGAATACTGAGATTCAAGGGCGTGATTGAACGCCGCGTGGGCGCTAGTCCGCTTGGATGGGATCAATGTCGATGCCGGCTTCAATCAAGGCGTCGCGTAATTTCAGTAACCCGCGGCGCGCATGGGTCTTGACGGTGCCAAGCGGCATACCAGTGGAGATTGCAATCTGCTCGTGACTGCAACCACATTCAATCGATAGTTGGAGCACCTGTTGCTGCTCAGGTCGAAGTTTTGTCATGGCGGACCGCGCCATGGAGCCAGCCTCCGTAATTTCACCACGGGTCAGCTCAACTTGCTCACATTCCACATCTTGAACAATTGGTCCTGGTGCTGGACGACGCACCCGTTGACGGATGCGATCAATCAGTCGTCGGCGAGCGATAACGGAAACAAAAGTATTTTCGCTTGCGATTTTTGGGTCAAAGCGGTGCGCGGAGCGCCACAAGCTGATAAAAATTTCTTGCACTACATCCTCGGCGTCCGCGGCGTTGGAGCAACTGCGTCGAACAAGCGACCAAATCAATCCACGAAATCGCTCCATGCACGAAAGCATGGCACTTGTGTCACCAGCGGCTACTTGTTGCAATAAGGACAACGGTTCTATCGCCGCGGGCTTTACAGAAAGTCTTGGCTTTGTCAAAGTCTTCTGCACGGGTGCATGATACCCGATTTGGACAGTTTTTCCTTATTCACAAATGTGGCATATTTTCGCCAATTCCTTGGTCTAACAGCGCCGCCACGCTCCATGCTTGGGCCACGCATCCACCCGCATTTTGCGGCAAATCACCATCGGCGACTTCGCAGATTTGCCCAACACAACCCTGGCGAAGATGTTCTTGAAAAGGGTGTTGAATTTCTGCCACGCGCGCCGCGTTGCCCAATGTTCGTAGCGCGCAACCCAACGGCGCGATGAGCCACGGCCACGCGGTGCCATTGTGATACGCCTGATCGCGCGCTTGAACGGGTCCGCTGTAGCGGCCCACATAGCCTTTGGAATCTTTTGCAAGCGTGCGCAGGCCATATGGAGTCAGCAACTCCTTTTCCACGCGCGCCACAATTTTTTGCGCGATTGCGTTGGAAACAAGTCGCACAAATGGTTGCACGGCAAATAATTGGTTGGGCCGTTGTGAATTGTCAACGCCTTGCGGACTATCAAGCGTGTCAGCAAGTTGATCTTGATTGGCGTTGATGAAGCGTGCGAAACTTTTTTGCGCTTGACCAAGCGCCGTACTCCATGCGGTTGCGTCTTGGTTCAGCTTTGGCGCCCACTCGATCAATGTGGCAAGCAAGCCGCACCACAGCGCGTTTATTTCCACGGGCTTTCCCATGCGCGGAGTGATGACGGTCGAGCCCACTTTGGCGTCCATCCAAGTGAGTTGCGTGCCTGGATCGGTTGCCATAAGCAATCCGTCGGCGGGGTCAACGCGAATTCCGTGGTGTGTGCCCTTGGTGAAAGCGTTGAAGATATTGACAAGGGTTGGAAAAAGATCGCGCGCCAAGGTGAAATCGCCCGAGGTATTTACAGTGCGTCGCGCCGCGTTTGCTAGAAGCAGGGGCGCGTCCACGCTATTGTGCAACCACGGTTCTCCCGGAGCGGGAAAGCGATTTGGAAGCAGTCCATCTTTTTCAAAGCGGGCAAGCGAACGCAATATGGACGCGGCCTCTTCAAAGCGCCCAGTTTCAAGGCAAAGGCCCGGCAAAGAAATAAGCGCATCGCGTCCCCAATCCGCGAACCATGGATATCCAGCGATAATGCTGGTGCCGCGTGAGCCGTTTGCAAGCGGGCGCTCCACAATGAATTGATCAGCGGCCAGCGCGAGGCGCGCGCGAAAGGGATTCTGCCGCGCTTGCGCCAACTCGATTAAAGATTGATCGCGCAGTATGGTGGCAGCCATGACGCGCGCGGCTTCACCCAAAGCTTCATCGCGTGTGCTGGCGGTAAAACCCCGTGATTCACCGGGCTTTAGGTTTATTTTTAAAATCCCCGCGCAACAATGCGCGTCCACGCAGTCGTAACCGCAAGCTTTCTCAACGGGTAAAAAATAATCTGCGTACCACGTGCCATCGGTCACGGCGCAGGCGCCATCGGCTTGTAGAAAAATATTCTTGCCCTCTCCGTTTGCATGGTCAATACACACATGCAGTCCACGCTCGCACGGCTGAATGCGCGGAGTAAATGCGTTTGGTTGCACCAGTTGATCGTGCGGGCGGTGATTCACCATGCATTTGAATTCAAGATCAACCGCGTCATTGCCGCCGCACAGTGTGAGCACAACGGCCGTGGCGTTGCGGCCACGCGCCATGGCAATGCGCTCTTGCAGTATCGCAGCGCCCATCTGCCATTCACGCACAACAATCGAGCCATCCATCCACACGCGTGTAAGAAACGCAAGCCCCGGCGCCACCATGCCACTACTCCATTGATTGGCGGACAATTCCACGCGCGCTCCCTGGCTGATGGCTGTGATTTCAACTTTGGACACCAGCATGGTGCGACCCGCGGGCGGATCCGTGGCCGCGATCAGCAAGCCGTGCCAGCGCCTTTGCAGCGCGCCACTGAAACTTCCAAACGCGTAGCCCCCAAGGGCGTTGGTGCTGAGCCATTCAAGTTGTGCGGCGCTTTGTGCGTTGGGCCATGCGCCTGGTCCCAAGTCAATGAAAGGTTTGGCAGGTTTCACCATGATGGTTTCTGATTATATTTCCTGAAAAATTCGCTCAATGACAAGCATGAATCAAATAAAAGCGTGAGCGATTATTTTTTCTTTTCAGACTCGCCGCGGCGCCGTTGCAATTCCGCCACAACAAATTCAGACATGGCGCCATCAAGAACTTTTTGCGGGTTGCCAACTTCATAGCCCGTACGATGATCCTTGACGCGATTGTCATAGAACACATAGCTACGAATTTGATTACCCCAGTCGCGCGTGACTTTACCGCCTGTCGCCGTGGCCAATTCACTGGCGCGGCGCTCCTCCTCGAGTTGCTCCAACTTGCCGCGCATGACATTCATGGCCTGCTTTTTATTTTGCGATTGATCGCGGAATGTGCTGGCCACAACCTGCAAACCGGTTGGAATGTGGTTGATACGAACCGCGCTTGCCACCTTGTTCACGTTCTGCCCACCCGGACCAGAGGCGCGCACAAACGCAATGATTTCAAGGTCTTTTGCGGGAATTTCCAAATCTGTTTCCTCGAACTCCGGAGTGACATCCACGGTTGCAAAGCTGGTTTGTCGCTTGCCTTCCGCGTTGAATGGACTCACGCGTGCCAATCGATGCGTGCCGCGCTCGCAACTCATGTAGCCATAGGCGAATGAACCTGTGATGCGGTATCCAACTTCGCTCACGCCCGCCTCATTCCCAGAGATGCGATGCATTTCCTCCGCCTTCCATCCCATCTCGCTCCAGTAGTACAAATACATTCGCTCCAACATGCCGGCCCAATCTTCCGCCTCGGTGCCTCCTGCGCCGGCGTTGATGTCCACAAAGCACGCGCGATGATCATGCTTGCGGCCAAGCAGACTTTGCGTTTCAACAACCGCCATGCGTTGTTGCAATCGAAAGAGCGAGGCGTCGGCCTCTTTTAATAAATCCTTATCGTCGGATTCTCTTGAAAGTTCGTAACCCACTTTCGCATCCTCAAAATCCGCAATGACTTGCTCAAGCGGTTCAATCTGCGAGCGCACAAGTTTAAGTTCATTGATGACAAGTTGCGCGGCTTTCTGGTCGTTCCAAAAATCGCCTTCTCCCATTTGGCGGTTTAATTCCGCGCGTTCGGTTAATTTTCTGGGGTAGTCAAAGAGAGTCGCGGATGGCTGAAATCCGCGCCTCAAGTTCATCGATCACTGGTTGATGTGCGTCAAAGTTCATGAAGTGAGTGTAGCGAACGCGCTTGAATTGATGCGTGTATCTTTCATTTCATGCAGGTTTCATCCCACATCAGGCGCATGAAGGTAAGCGCCACCTTAGCCGTGGCTGCCAAGGCCGCTGCGTTCAAAGCCGCAGGCAAGCCCGTGATTGGATTTAGCGTGGGCGAGCCCGACTTTGACACGCCCGCAAATATTCGCGAAGCCGCGAAGCAAGCGCTTGACAAAGGCATGACGCGTTACGCGCCAACTCCTGGCGACAAAGCGTCGTGTGAGGCGATCGCTAAAAAGTTGCGCCAAGAAAACGGTATTGCATGCCGAGCCGAGGACATTACGTTGACCGTTGGCGCAAAACATTCCATCTACATGGCGTTGATGACCATTGTTGAGCCTGGAGCTGGCGATGAAGTGATCTTGCCAACCCCAGCGTGGGTGAGCTACAGGCCATTGATTGAACTTGCGGGAGCCGCGTGCATTGAAGTGCCTTCTAGCGTTGCCACCAACTTTAAAATAACTGCCGCGCAACTGCAGGCGGCAATCACGCCGCGCACGCGCGCGATTGTGTTGAACAGTCCCAGTAATCCTTGTGGCACCGTGTATACGGTGGGGGAATTCGCCGCGCTCATTGATGTGTTGGCCAAGCATCCAAACATCACCGTGGTCAGCGACGAGATTTATGAAAAGTTGATTTACCCCGAGATTGAAGCGGGTTTGAAGCATGTCAGTCCAGGCGCGGACGCACGCTTGGCCGCTCGCACCATCACCATTAACGGCATGAGCAAGGCATATGCCATGACAGGTTGGCGCGTTGGATACATGGCCGCTCCAGGCCAGAACGGGTTGCTTGCGAAGGAAATGATCAAATTGCAAGGCCAGATGACCAACTCCATTCCAAGTTTCATTATGCCCGCAGTGGTGGAAGCGTTGACCAATTGCGCCGCCAGCGTGGAGTCCATGCGTCAATCATTCGCGGCGCGCGCGGCTTTGGTGCATGAGTTGCTTAGTGGCATTGAACGCTTGAAGGCGTGCAAGTCCACCGGCGCGTTTTATTCATTCCCCGATATTCAGGCTTGTCTTGGTTTGAAAACACCAACTGGGCGAGTGATTGACTCCGCGCAATCGTTTGCCGAGGCCTTGCTTGAGGAGACGTTTGTGGCCGTGGTGCCTGGCGAAGATTTTGGCGAGTGCGCGCGCAAAAATATCCGAATTAGTTTCGCCTGCTCAGAGGCGAATATCCGCGAGGGATTGGCGCGGCTAGACAAGTTTGTGCATTCTTTGGCTTAACGGGATTTGCGTGTGCGACGCGTTCACCCCCACATGCGCAGAGGCGTTCACGAATTGCGCTGTCCCCTCATGGCGCTGTGCGCGGAGCGGCGAAGAGCATTAGGAAAAACACCGCGTACAAACCGCTTAAAATGCCGCGAAAAATGGGCATAGAAAGCCCAACATCTGGCCAACTGAGTATTTCAAGCGGAGCATAAATTGCCCCCGCGATGATGAGTGGAATACCCATCGCCAAGAACGCGGTGGCGCCGCTTTGAATGCCAAAGACGGCCGCACCTAGCCACGCCGCGCTTGCCGCGCCAAAAATAATTGGAAGCAAAATTGCCCCAGCGCCTGGCACAAAGATAGAAACGGCAAGATTTATAATTCCAATTGCGCTCCAAACGCCCGTCCAACATTTCCATGGAGAGCCTTCGCACAGAAACCACTTTGCGCCCAGCCACGACACTGGCACGCACACACACGCAAGAATGATGTAGAGCGCAAGCCCATGTGGAGGCCAGTAGGCAGCGGCAAACAGCGCGGCGCCGTTTGGCTTTGCATCTTTCGCAACTTCTTGTTGCTCAAGCAGCGCGCTGGCGTATTGTCGACCATACAAACCGGCGCGCTCCATGCTCCACGCCACAACCATGACCAACGCAATGCTTGCAATCATCACCACCGCCACCGCGAGCGTGCCCTTGAAATAGTCGCGTGTGAATAAACCGCCACTAGCCTCATTCACTTGCCCGCGCGCTCTGGAAAGATGCGCGCCAAATCCAACAACGCCAAGCAACGCAGCAACGGAAAGAACAACGCCACTGCTGGTCGACCACGCCAACACGAAGCGGCCAAAAACATCTATAAATACAGAGTTTTCTGCGGGAAACGCATTCGCGGGCATGGCGCACAAACCGCCTAACGCTTGCGTGGCCATGTCACCCTGATGTTGCAACGACGCTAAATTGACGGCGTGAAATGTGTCGGCCGGGGTGTGGTAGCGCTCAATGGCGCCAGTGCATGCGATATTAATCCCAGTGTTGCCGCGCGCCAAGAACGCGCTGAGGTCGGTTCCATTTGGCATGCGTCTATAAATTTCCACAAAGAACGAACCCATGACTGGATGTGTGATGCGCGGAGCGATGGCGTTGATAAGCGCCAAGTCTTGAGGGCCCGTTTCAAAAAGTTGCGCTGGACCATCTCCGCCACGATTGTCAATGTTGATGACGGCGCCAATATCATTGGCCCACATGTGATTCTGCGCAAACAGTTTCGCGCCCAACAATCCGGCTTCCTCGCCATCGGTCACCAAAATAATGACGGAGCGTTCTGGCGGCTCTTGCAATGTCAACATGCGTGCCGCGTCCAAGCACACGGCCACGCCCATGCCGTTGTCGGAACCTCCGGGCGACACGGCCACGGAATCATGGTGTGACATCAACAGAATGGCGGGCAGATTTGTGCGGCCTTCTTTGCGAATAAAAATATTCCGCAGCGTGACTTCGCCGCGCCCAGGAACTTTCACGGTGGCAATTTGTTCCTGCGGCGCGTACCCAAGCGAGGCGAAATAATCCTTCAGGCGCGCCACCGCCGCACTGTTGGCCGCGCTACCCACGGGCCGCGGTTCCTCACCCAACACCAAGCGCGCCGCATTCAAGGCACGAATAGCCGAAAAATCAATGGAATCAGCTGGTTTGTGTGGCGTGGGTTGCAGCGCGCTCCACGAGAAATAGGAAATCACCAACACCAATAGCGCGGCGCATGGAAAAAGAATTCTTTTTTTTGGCCAAGCGAGATAGTTGGAGCTATTCAACGCGTAGCAATCCTAGCGTGAAGTTGAGATCACGTGGATCCAACGGTCACCGGAACAGGCATGCCGCGCGGTTGATAGTTGGGGGCCAGCGCAATGTTCAGCGGCAATCGCTTGCCATCTGGATCGCGTGGAATATTGTCCTCATCAATAATGCGTTGAATAGCCATGATGCCCTCGATCAACATTTCAGGCCGCGGAGGACATCCCGGCACATAAACATCCACGGGACTGAATTGATCAACGCCCTGCACAACGGCGTATGTGTCAAACACGCCGCCAGTGCTGGCGCACGCGCCCATGGAAATGACCCAGTTCGGTTCCGTCATTTGGGTATAGATGCGTTGCAACACTGGCAAACATTTCACGCTGACTCGACCAGCAACAATGAGCAAGTCGGCTTGGCGCGGACTGAAGCGCATCACCTCCGCGCCGAAGCGCGACAAATCAAAGCGACTGCACGCGGTGGCCATGAGTTCAATGCCGCAACACGCCGTGGCAAATGGAAGCGGCCACACGCTTGATCGACGCGACCAATTCACCACCCGTTGAAGTTGCGTGGTGAGAATGCTGTCGCTTGGTAATGCTGTTTCAATGCCCATAGGTAGCCTATCGTAGGGGGCGGGGGGATTTCAGACTAGTCATGGTCGAACCTTGGTTTCACAGGCAAATTGGGCTCATTTTGAGGGATCGCATTGCGCGACCGACATATCCACTAGGACCGGCGGTGCGGGACTTTGTTGGAGTTCCTGCATCGCTTACTCTACGATCATTCAACTGGTCTTTGTCTGAAATTCCCATAAAAGTGAAAGTTGAAAAGTTGAAGCGGCGATAAAGATATGCCAATGAAGTCAAGGACTGCCATGCGAATGATCTTTTTTTTGAATTGCTTATGGGTTGGAACTTTTGTCTGGCATACAGACGCAGCCGCGCAAAATTCCGTTAAGCCTGAAGCGTCCAATGTGACACAACACGCTCCCGCAAATCCAGTCGTGACAGGGGGGTTGTCCAAAGATCAATTTCCCTCTAGGGATTCCACCGCACTGCAAGAAACAAAAAAACTTTTACCAAAGCTTGGTCAAAGCGAGACCACTCACTACGTGATTTTGTCGGATGCTGGGTCTTCAAAGATTATAGAAGTTGGAAAGTTGCTTGAATCAACATTTGATAAATACTTGGAGGTTTGCAATTTGCTGGGTTTGCAACCCAGGCCTTTGCGTCACAAATTAGTCGCCGTTTTTTTTTCCGAGGAAATAGATTACAAGACATTTGCTGCTCAACATGACAAAGTGGACAAGAATTGGGCGGTTGGCTACTACTCGCCGCTAGCCGATCGGCTTGTTTTTTATGAACCCCAAAGTGAAGAGTTGATCAAGAAAGCGCAAAGCCAACTCGACGAGCAAGAGCACCGATTGCAAATGACGGAGCAACTGCAACAAGCCCAGGGGAACGCGCTTCGTCCAAATCCCCAACTGAATCATGCAAAAAATCAAGTTGCGGCCGAGCAGAGTCGGATTGAGGATTTGACGGCTGGCAACTTTGTGAGCACCACGGTGCATGAGGCCGCGCACCAGCTTTTTTTCCACACCGATATTCAGCGCAACGGTGTTTCGTATCCCATGTGGCTTGCGGAGGGCTTGGCCACGAATTTTGAAACTGAAACAACCGAAATACGGTTTGGATATCAAGTTGATAATTGGAATCGCCGAGATGCGTTCAAACTTGCCAGCGCAAAGAACAGCATTATTCCGCTGGAATTATTATTGACAAAAGATCGCTTTGCCGATGGCACCGAATCTACGGAAGCGATTGGGTTTTTTTACGCCCAGGCGTATGTATTCACCAATTGGTTGTTGCGCGAGCGCCCCACGGAATTATGCTTGTACTTAAAGGCACTTTTGGATGGTTCGTTTATCGATGCAAAATCACGCAAGGCGGAATTTGAATTGATCTTTGGTCCGCTGCAGCGTCTTGAGCGCAATTGGGTTCGATATGAAGGACGGCGTGAACCTCATTTTCTGCTTTCCCCATACAGCAAGCGAGTCTTGGCCAAAATTTCAAGTTCTCCCGTAGTTTCTAATCCACAGCCGACGCCCGCGCCACAGCCCCCTGACACCACGCCCGCGTCCACAGCGCCGCAATCCAAATCTCAATCAACACCCTTACCGCCAAAATAGCCCGTGTTGAGTTAGTATCAATTTATGTTCACATTTCGCAGACGCTTTGCGGTGATTGGCGCACTTGTTGTGCTTGGATTTATCAGCCTATTTTGGGTTGGGCACCTGAATATTTCAAAGGTCATGGTGAATGGCCCCATCTATCAAATGCTTGCGCGCGATAAGGACATTATCAGCGACATTCTTCCTCCGACGGAATTTATTATTGAGCCCTATTTGGTGGTCTGTCAAATGAACGGCACCACGTCGCCAATCGTTTTGAAGGAACTAGGGCTGGAACTTGCAACTTTGGAGAAGAAGTACCAAGACAGCCACGCGTTGTGGAGTGAAAAACTTCCACTGAACGCGCCGGGCACCGAGGGCGTGCTTGCACGCGAATTGCTCGAAACTTCTTATCGGAGTGCTCGAAATTTTTTTGACACTGTTCGTGGTGAGTGGAAATCCGCAATTGATCGCGGCGACCGAGCCGCAGCGTTGGCGATCACAACAGATCAGTTGAATCCGTTGTACGTGGCGCATCGCGCCTCCATTTTGAAAGCCGTGACCGCTGCGCAAGCGTTGGTGTCTAGCCATGAAAAGGAAGCGCGTGAAGCGGTGGACCAAGGCAGATTTATGGGAATTGTTGTGGCGGTGGTGATTCTTGCGCTTGTGGCAATTATTGGCGCATGGATCCTGCGCAGTGTTTTGCAAGCATTAGCCGCGGTCTCGGACAGAATGCGCGGCATGGCTGCAGCCGATGCCGACTTGACTGTGCGCCTGAATATTCAATCGAAAGATGAAGTTGGAATTTTGGCCCGCTCCATAGATCAATTTGTCGAGAAAATTGCCTCCGTATTGGGTGGCGTGAAGAACGCGACCGATTCCCTTGGCGGCACCGCGGTGCAAATGTATGCCACGAGCAAGCAACAAGAAACCACTATTCACCATTTTGGCACCTCCACCACGCAAGTTGCCGCGGCCGTTCGCCAAATCACGGTGACGGGCGGCGAATTAATAAACACTATGAATGAGGTGGAAAGCCTCGCCAAGACTTCTGCGGGGCTCGCCGCCACCAGTCGAACTGGACTCACTCAAATGAAATCCGTGATGCAGCAGCTTGCCGATCAAAGCGTTTCCATTTCTGAAAAACTGGAGCAGATCAACGCCAAGACCAAGGATATTTCGGGCGTGGTTGTCACCATCACCAAAGTCGCGGATCAAACCAATTTGCTGAGCGTGAACGCCGCGCTTGAGGCGGAGAAGGCGGGCGAGCATGGCCGCGGCTTCTTAGTGGTGGCTCGTGAAATTCGTCGTCTTGCTGATCAGACCGCCTCGGCTACTTTGGATATTGAGCACACCGTCAAGCACATGCAAAGCGCGGTTTCCACCGGAGTGATGGAGATGGACAAGTTCGCATCTCAAGTTAGCAACAGCGTTGTGCATGTTGAAACCATTGGCGCCACGCTGACCCATATTATTGAAAGCGTCGAGATCATGAAGAATCAATTTGGCAGCGTCAGTCAGGGAATGAACAGCCAGAATTTGGGAGCCAAGCAAATTGGCGAGGCCATGGGCAATTTGTCCGACAATGTGAAAGCGACTATTCAATCGCTGGGTGAGTTCAGCAAGGCCGCTGATCAAATGAAAAATTCCGTGGCCGCGTTGAACAATGAAGTGGTTCGATTTACCCTGTAATCAGCCGAAACCATGCGTTTATGAATGCCATGATTGATCTTCCACAGCATCCATGGACTTGCTTGGTTTATCTACGGCAACGATAACGTTCGATTGGCAAGCGCTTGTATTTGCACTTGGCGAAGTTCTTCAAGCGCTGGATCAATACGACTCACTCCAGCGCTGCACAATTCAAACCCCACACGCAGGGCGTCTCCCAATAAAATTTCTGTGCTTGGTTTGGCGGGAACATACTTTTCACCATCCATCACATACAACAAAAGACCGCGTTCAAGTAATCGCTGCAGCAGTGCATGCGTCAGCGAACTGGACAAGCCGATCGACTTTGAAATTTCAGCCAAAGTGGCGGGAGTTCCATTTGTATAATTGTTCATCACTTGCTGCATAATGGTCACCGCGACCGCGGGATCGGCAAGGGTGGGACCCTCTTCTCTTGAAAGTTGTTCCCAGCCACGCTTGCCAAAGACATCCCACAACACCGCCGCTTGCAAACCGCCAAGCACAATTAGCCACATGGCGTACAGCCAGAACATGAACACTGGAACCAATCCAAGGGATCCATAAATCAAACTTAAGCTCAATGTCTTGTTGACATACACCGCAAGAAAATGCTGCCCCAAAAGCAGTCCAATGGAGCTGAATAGCGCCCCCATTGCGGCAAATCGAAAGCGGGGTGGCGAGTTTGGAACGGCCGTGTACACCAGCAGCAACAACACCCACAACACAAAAAATCCCCACATGGAGCGCACCACCCACAAGAGCCATCCCCAATGGGGCAGCATGTCCGCGGACTTGGTGACATACGAGCCTACAAGTGGAAGCGCACCCAATAGAAGTGGTCCCGCGGTGAGTGCGAACCAGTAGGTGATGAATCGGCGCACCATGCTGCGCCCGTGCGTGGCGCGGCAAATCATGTTGAAACTTTCCTCGATGGTGATGATCACCCAAATGGAACTGAACAGAAGAATACTGGCGCCAACAATTCCTAGGCCAGACAGATCAAGTTTGGATGCCCCTGAAATAATCTCCAACAGCCACGAACTTAAACTCACTTGTTCTTGCGTGGATCCTGGCGGAACAATTTTGATTTCTTCAAGACCAAGCGCATCCAAGCCTTGTTTGATCAACTGCGTGAAATTTTGTCCGGCGACCGACTTAAAGATCAGCGTGGCCACAATGACAACAGGCAACAGACCAATCAAGGTTCGGTATGCCAGCGCGCTTGCCATTTGCGTGGCGCGATCCTTGGCGATCCAATGAATACAAAAGGCAAAAAACCGCCAAAATCGAGCCAGTCGCACATAGACGGTCTCTGGTAAGAGGGTTAGAAAATAGTTCATGCGTAAAGTGTACGGGTAAACAAGTGTCTACCATGGGCAACCCATGAAACGTCGTTCAAGTTCAGCGCATCCTTTCACTGATGACCGCCGCGGCGAGCGCATTCAAAAAGTGTTGGCACAGGCTGGCGTGGCCAGTCGACGCGAGTGCGAGGCATTAGTGGCGCAAGCGCGCGTACGCGTCAACGGCATTATTTTGGACGCGCTACCCGCCTGGGTGAACGCGGACAAGGATAAAATTGAAGTGGATGGTCGCGTCATTCGCAGTGCCGATCCGCATGTTTACATTATGTTGTACAAGCCCAAAGGAATTGTCTGCACCAATGTGGACCCCGACGGCCGCCGCCGCGTGATTGATTTGGTGCGGCATCCATTGCAAACCCGATTATTTCCGGTGGGCCGTTTGGAGATTGACGCTAGTGGCCTGGTGTTGATGACGAACGATGGTGAGTTTGCCAATCGTTTGACGCATCCGCGCTACGAAGTGTCAAAGACATTTGAGTTGGTTGTTGCGGGCAAACTTGATGACGCCGCGGTCGCCACCATTGAGGCCGCGTTGTTTCCTAGCAAGCGCAGCATGTCGATGGATCCAGAGAAGCGTTCCCGCGTCACGGTGTTGAGCCGTGAAATGGCCCGAACCACTTTGCTGATGGAAATTCGAGATGGTAAAAACACGGAAATTCGTTTGACCATGCTGCGAATTGGCTATCCGCTGAAGCGTTTACGGCAAATTGCAATTGGCCCACTTCAACTGCGTGGAGTGACTGTTGGCGCGTGGCGTGAATTGTCGCAAGCCGAATTCACAAGCCTGCGCAAGGCTGCCTATAAGTCCGTCACCGCGCGCACAAGACCGGACGAGCGTGGCGAAGAACCTTTGACGCCATTGGCAATAAAGCCAGCCGCAAAAACATTCGCGCGACCATTTGCAAAGCCAGCGCATTCAATTGGAGCAAAGCCAGCGCTGCACAGCGGAGTCAAACCAGCCATGCGCCCCGTGGCCAAGCCATTCATGAAACGAATCACCAAACCAAAGCGCCAACGACCGTAGAATGCACACCTATGCCAATGTACGAATACATCAATGACAGCGATACGGAAGTTCTAGAGTTGCTTCGACCAATGGCCGACGCCGACAAGCCGGTTCAGGATCCGTCTGGAGCAAACCGCAAATTCAGGCGCCGTCATAGCGTATTTGGGGTTGTGGGTTCTAGTGCCTCCGCGTCAAGCGCGCCAAGCATGGGCGGCTGCTGCCCTTGTGGCAAATCACAATCGCAGTGCGGGCAAAATTGAAATTGGTGCATCCATGATCTTGCACGGCATTGATTTCTCCGGCGCCTCCTCTGGCGGCGCGGCAAAAATTCGCGTTGTAGAGCGAGACCTTCTCAAGCGCCACGAACCCATTCGTTCCAAGGGGCGCATGGATCGCAACAGCTTGGTGCGACACATTCTTGAATGCGCCAAAGACGGCCAGCAGCATATGTTCCGCATCGACGCGCCATTTGGCCTTGCTTTAGAAACACTTCGCCAATTTGATGTGTCGCCCACCTGGAGTGGCATGGTTACTTGGATGGAATCATTCAAAGACCCGCGTCTGTGGCGCACCGCCATACGCAAAGTATCGCGCCAAGAACCCAAGCGCGTGTGCGATCAAGTTTTTCGTACGCCCATGGCGCCCATGAATTTGCGAATTTTCAAGCAGACATGGACATTGATCGCCGAAGTACTGAAGCCACTGGCGGACTCTGGTATTCGCATTGAACCAGTCCACAGCGGCCATGCAAAGAACCAAGTCGCCGTGTGCGAAGGTTGCCCCGCCAGTATTCTTAAATTTTTTGGCATGCCCGATCACGGCTACAAGGGCGCCGAGCTTCCGCCGCGCCAATTGCGCGAGCGTTTGGTGCGTATGTTGGATCAAGAGCATGTGCGCATTTCAGATCGCATGGGTCAAGAAGCCATTGACGATGGGGAGGGTGACCTTCTGGACGCCATGATTCTTTTAACTGAACCGCTACAGTGGGTTCCACCCGCAACGGCCAAGATTGAAGGTTGGATTTACTAAATTTCGGCATTGAATGTGGCGTAAAAATTGTGCCGCCGCAATGACATGCAATTACTCGGCAAGGCACTTTCATTTCAAACTCCGCGCGTGGATGGGGTCCAAATCAATTTGTGCAATTGGGTTTGCATGCGCACGGGTAAGGCGTCGGCCAATATCCACTCGGCAAGTGACTTGGGATCAAGCCCTGCGCACCCAGCAATATCCGCATTTTTTGGCTGCGCCCACGCCGCGCTCATTAAAACGCAATTCACCTTGGTAGCCAGCATATGTGTGTTCAACACATTTTTTGCCCACTCATAATCCGCGCGATTGGCAATGACAAATTTAATCTCATCATGCGGCAGCAGGTGTTCAAGATTGCTCCACAAGTTGCGCGCGCACTCACCACTGCCAGGACACTTCAAATCCATGATGCGAATGCAGCGCGCGTCGAGTCGGGAAATATCAAGCGCTCCGGAAGTTTCTATGAGCGTGGTTAAGCCAGCGTCGCACAATGCGCGCACCAAATCAACGCATCCCGCCTGTGCCAAAGGTTCGCCGCCAGTGACTTCCACTAACCCACAGCGCGATGCCACGGCTTGAGCCACCAGCGAGCGCATCGATTGCGTTGAGCCCTCGCGGAAGGCGTATGTGGTGTCGCACCAAGCGCAGCGCAATGGACAACCCGTCAAGCGAATAAAAAAACAGGGCTTTCCAGCGAAGGTGCTTTCGCCTTGAATTGAAAAGAAAGTTTCGTTGATGCGTAGTGATTGCTCAACAGTGTCGGCCACAGAAATTCGGTGTGTTCCCGCGTCGCTCATATTGCGCTCCATGCCTCAAACCAAAATGCCCAGGAGAGGACTCGAACCTCCAAGGGATTGCTCCCACCAGCACCTCAAGCTGGCGCGTCTGCCAATTTCGCCACCAGGGCCAATTCCCGCTTTCGCAGGACAAGGAGTTTAGCGAAAAAAAATAACTTGGAAACCCGCGTAAAAACTAAACGGGTGATGTCGATCAAGACATCGCCCGTTTTGAATTCACTAAACAAGCGGTTTATTCTATTTCCAAGAGCACCAGTGAAACATCACCCAAATCGACTTCACCACTGTTGTCTAAATCAGTTGCACACCCAGAGCAAAGACCGAAATCAAGCAGAACAAGTGAAATATCGCCGCTATCGACGACGCCGTTTTGGTCAAAATCTGCATATAATCCTGGGAAGCATGAGATTTTCGTAAATGACACACTATCAATAGCTGCTTCAACCACATTGTCCGTGTCATTGTCTTGGGCAACAAACTTCACTTTTATTTCCTCGGAAGGCTCAATGAAATTGAGCACATTGATGGTCTTCAGGTTCCAAGATTGCCCAGTGGAGTAGCTCGCTGCAAGGGTCCAATTTAATCCGCCGTCATTGGATAAGAAAACTTCCAATGGATCGTTCGAGATAAGCACATTGTTGTAGCTCAAGTAGACGGCGAACTTCAGGTTCAGCACGTCGGCACCCACGCCATTGATATTTGCACTGATCAAGGAAGTTTTTCCGCCATCAAGGTCAACACAACTTGTATTTCCAGTAAGGAACGCCTTGCTTCCGCTGTATGCGCTGGGGGATGCACCGCATCCACTAATCGTATTGGAACGGATCCACGTTCCCGCAGTGGCTGTGTCATCGAACGCGCCAACTGTGAACGTTGTGCTAGAACCATCAAACGATTCGTTATAAACGACCTCGGAAGAAAGAATCGAGGTGGTCGAATAGTTTGTTGTGGGCGCATTTGTGGGAAGAACAGAAATATTTCCACCAACCGCAGTTGCTTGGATGTAATACTGCATGGTTACATTGCAATTTGCCGGTGGGAAAGTCGCCGTGTAGGACGAACCGCCGTTGCTTTGCAAACTAACTGAAGAAAAGGATCCGCTCGTTCCTTCTCGGTAAAACAATTTCTCGGTGCCCGCGAGCACTTGTCCAGACACTGGAGCAATTGACACTGCCATAGTGGTTCCACCACTTGGATCAATAGTGGTTGGACCCGAGTTTGGCAGCGTAATTGCGATGAGCGCCAAAGCTGGTCCACTGAGACCGTGCGCTGCAAAGGCGTTGTTAATGGCGGTGTAATTGGGAGTACCATCGCCTAAATTTGCATTATTGTCATCTAATGTGAGGTAGTCAATGGTGATGTCATTCATAATCGTGCTTGAGCCCGCGTGAAGTGGCGTTGAATTGACCGCCAAAATAGCCAGGCGCGTTCGATAGTCGCTTGGATAGGTAGATGCAAAGCTGTTTCGCAGGTTCCAGAAGCAGCCAGAAAGAAGTGTTCCGCATGCATGAACTCCACTTCCGCAAGTGGAGCAACTCGAGGCAGAGTATTGGCAATTGTTGTTCGCTGATCGAATGCCGGTGGAGCAACTGCTGAAACCAAGTCCAAGCGAGGCGCTGTCGGTCATAAGTATGCCTGTGACATCGGATTGACCTTCGCCATAAGCGCCTTGACCGCTGCCGCCCTTTGCCACCAAATGGTGGCCAAACTCATGGGCAACCACATCGCCAAAACCAGTATTGTTGCATCCACCGCCAGAGATGAAGAAATTAATACTTGAGCCGTCGTAGTAGGCGTTGCAGACATCGGCAATGTTGGTGTTGATGGTGAAATTTAATTGTGTCGCAATAGTTGGATATGAGGCATTGGCCACCAAAATTTTGTCGCGTGTCCGATTGGCGAGTTCATAGGTGTTTGCCTGAGCCGTGGTCAACTCACTTGGAATTGGATTGAACAGGAATGTGCCGCTGCCGCCACTAGGCAATGTTTGGCTTGGCACCGTTCCGAGCGTGGTACTTTGATCAACCACTTTGAAATATTTTCCAGCCAAACTTGGCGCAACGACAACTGACCCAGTTCCCGAGTAGGTGTGCGTAAACGCGCCATTGGCGTCGGCATACAAGGTTGTTGATCCAATCACAACCTTGGCGTAGGGCATTGAGCGAATCACTTCGACACTGCACGCGTCGGCGCGGAAGTCAGTGGTGACATATTCATTTATTTGACCTGTAACTGTTCCATGATAAATCAAACTCTCTTGATATAAAATTTCTCCGTCGCTTTCATCGACGATAAAGAGAGTTTTTTGATAATTCGACGAATCAGAGACATCGCCACCCGTAGCGATAAATTCAACGGCAAGTTTAGGGGCTCGAACATCAGTATCTAGGCCTGCCCACACCACATAGCGCGGAGTGTTCATTTGTGGCGGCAAATTAAATTGACCAAGCGCTTGACTTCCAACAACACCCACATCAATTGAAGATGCACTTAAGTCTCTGCCAACAAGTTGCGCTTCCATAGTTCCAATATCGCGCAGCGTGGCTCCGGCAAGAACCATTGGAAAATTGTCCTCGTTACGAATTAAACCCCAGCCGTAAGAGCGAAAAACTGGAACGCCGTTTGCATGCTGCCGAAAATAGGCGGCGGTAAACACGCTCGAGGTGCCGTCTTCGTTGGTCACGAGAGGCAATGTGTGTTCGCCATCCTCAAATGGACCAACTTTTTCAAGTTGCGTGTAAGGAACCTTCCATAACATGGACCAATCGCGCATGAACTTATCAGCGCTGTCGCTTGGCGAGGCGCCATTCGAAATAGTTGTGCCCCAAACTCGACGCAGGGAACCATCAATGGTGTGTAAGCCGCCGCCAGGAAACAACCGCGCAAAGCGTCCTTCTATTGTTTCAACATCAGGATCAGTACGGTTGCCAGTGGCACCCGTATTCAGGTTCTTGGATGGGGGAGATTTGGTGGTCTGATTTCCGGCAAAACTAAAATTTGCGGCACAAAAAAGGAGCGCAGCTGAACCAATTAATGATAGATGTGATTTTTTTGATGCAAATTTCATAGTTTACAAACTTTCTTAGGTGTGAATTATGGTTCAACTTTTTACTGTACGGGTAATAGCAGTTGTAAACAAACCTACTTTCCATACGATACTATTCAACATTGTATAACTAAAGCAAAAAAATCATTTGAATTTTGGCGTAAATATATATTTATATCGGACGCTGAGTGGGTTCGTGAGCATAAACGAGTTGTGGCCTGCATGAAGCACGCATTCAAATGGGGGGGGGGGGG
>SYAC01000042.1 GCA_005787685.1 Planctomycetia bacterium | reverse complement strand
TGGCAAATTTGAATACGCAAGAAGAAATCAACCACTCCCCTGCGCTAAAGTGCCCGCATGTCCATGCTGAACAGAATCGACGCCTCTGCCCGCACCATTCGCGCGCCGCGTGGCAATCAACGCGCTTGTAAAAGTTGGGCGGCCGAAGCCGCCATGCGCATGTTGATGAACAACCTTGACCCCGAAGTCGCGGAGCGTCCGCAAGATTTGGTTGTGTACGGCGGCCGCGGTCAAGCCGCGCGCAATTGGGAGTGCTACGACGCCATCATCGCCTCGCTGAAATCACTGGATGTTGATGAAACATTGCTGGTGCAAAGCGGCAAGCCTGTTGGAATTGTTCGCACGCAAGTGAACGCGCCGCGCGTGCTGATTGCAAATTCAAACTTGGTGCCGCACTGGGCAACGCAGGAACACTTTGACGATCTCGCCGGCCGCGGCTTGATGATGTATGGACAAATGACCGCGGGCAGTTGGATTTACATTGGCACGCAAGGCATTTTGCAAGGCACGTATGAAACATACGCCGAGTGCGCGCGCCAACATTTTGGCGGCACATTACAAGGCACGCTCAATGTCACCGCGGGTTGTGGTGGAATGGGCGGCGCGCAACCGTTGGCGATCACAATGAATGAGGGCACCTGCCTGCTTGCGGATATCTGCATGGAAAGGCTGGAAAAGCGCAAGCATGACCGCTACTTGGACGAAATCTTCACGGACTTGGACAAGGCCATTGACCGCGCCATTGTGCTGAAGAAAAACAAGCAAGCCATCAGTGTTGGCGTGCTTGCCAACGCGGTTGACTTGCTAGCACGCTTGCACGCGCGTAAAATTATTCCAGAGACGCTGACTGATCAAACCAGCGCGCACGATCCGCTTGAGGGGTATTACCCACACGGGATGTCGCGCGTTGAATCGGACGAACTTCGCAAGCGTGATCCAATTGCGTATCAGCTCCGCAGTTGCGCCAGCATGAAAGAGCATGTGCGCTTGATGGTTGAGTTTCTACACGCTGGCAGCAAGGTCTTTGATTATGGCAACAACATTCGCCAGCGCGCCCTTGACGCCGGCTTGACCAACGCGTTCGCTTTTCCTGGATTTGTGCCGGCGTACATTCGTCCGCAATTCTGCACGGGCCGCGGACCATTCCGTTGGGTTGCTCTTTCTGGCGACCCCGCCGACATCCGCGCCACCGATGAAGCGGTGTTGAAATTATTTCCGCAGGATAAATCGCTGGCGCGCTGGATTCGCATGGCGCAAGAGCGCGTGGCTTTCCAAGGTTTGCCCGCGCGCATTTGTTGGCTGGGTCTGGGCGAGCGCGCCAAGGCCGGGCTTCGCTTCAACGAAATGGTTGCAAATGGCGAGGTGAAAGCCCCGATTGTGATTGGCCGCGACCATCTTGATTGCGGCAGTGTTGCAAGTCCTAATCGCGAGACAGAAGCCATGCTTGATGGCACCGACGCCGTGAGCGATTGGCCACTGCTGAACTTTGCGGTGAACATTGCAAGCGGCGCCAGTTGGACAAGTTTCCATCACGGCGGCGGAGTTGGAATTGGTTTCAGTCAGCACGCGGGCCAAGTTGTTGTTGCCGATGGCACGCCACTGGCCGCCCAACAACTCGAGCGCGTGCTCACCAACGATCCAATGATGGGCGTGTTCCGCCACGCGGATGCGGGCTATGAACTTGCCAAGGAATGCTCCGTGAAACTTGGCGTGAACATTCCAATGCAACATTAAGCGAGTAAACGCTTACGAAACCTCTACACGCCTACTGGGGCACGCTCAACTTTGGCGTGATCAGGTCTTCGAAGACTTGCTCTGAAATTGCGGTACAAAGTCCATTTCCTTGCATCAGGGTGCAGCCCATATTCTCTAATGCCTGTATCTGCGCAGGGGTTTCAACACCTTCCGCCGTGCATGTGAGTTGCATGTCCCGCGCCAAAAGCAACATGCTATTGACAATCGTGTGCGTGGTGGAGTCAAAATGGAGCAACCCCTTGACAAATCGCTGGTCAATTTTGATCCCTGTAAATCGATATCTCCTCAATCTGTCATAGGACGCATAGCCGGTGCCAAAATCATCAAGAATGAGTTTCATTCCGTGACGCACTATGGAATTCAATACTTCACTTGCTATTGCGTCGTTGGTCATCAACGCCGACTCTGTCACTTCGCATGCGATCATGCTGGTAGGAATCTGAGCGCTTTCCAAGACTCGAAGCAGGTCGGGAACAAATTGATCTTGCTGAATCTGCATGGGCGACACATTAATATGGAACAAAAAATCGGGAACCAACACCTTCCACCGCTCAATGGCACCTTGTGCTTTTGAAAATATGAGTTGACTCAGATTACTGATATTGCCTGTTCGCTCGGCGGCTTGCACAAATTCAGTTGGACCGATCACCCCCAACTCTTGCTCTGGATGCGTCCACCGCGCCAACACTTCACCTGCAACAATCTTGCGCTGCGGGAAAGAAAAGATGGGCTGGATATGGAAGAAGAAATCCTTCCCGCCGCTTTCAAGCGCAAGCCGCAATTCCATCGCTACGCGCTGTTCGCGGCGGCGGCGATTCGCCAGCACGCTGTCATGGACGCAAAGTTGTCCGCGGCCTTTACGCTTGGCTTCGCTCTGGGCAAAATCGGCTTGATTGATAATGTCGGCGGCTATGTTGCCTCGGCTGCCCATAGACACTCCGATACTGCAATTAACAGACATTTTATCATGCAAGCCCACGCTTCGACTCTTAGATATGCCATTCAGCAACTTTTCGGCCGCTATCTTGGCCTGCAAAAAATCACCATCAAACACAACCACAAACTCGTCCCCGCCAACACGCGAGCACAAACTTCCAGGGGATGCGTTGGATTGAATAGACTCGCTGATGGCGCGCAACAATTTATCGCTCTCGACATCACCCAAAACATGGTTGATGTCGCCAAAGTGGTCGAGATCAATATAAATAACCGCGACGGTGGAAATGGTTTCTTCCAAGCGCCTTTGCAAATCACTCATCAAGGAGCCACGATTGTCCAGCCCAGTAAGCGGGTCTTGTTTGGCCAGGCGTAAGCGTTCTTCTTCAAATCGGGCGGCCCCGATACGGCTGCCCACCATAGCTGCCAATGCCACAAACAAGTCGCGATGCTCGGGCGTAAAAAAATTTACCCGAGTGTGCTCGCTGTCAATCACGCCAACCACTTTGTCATTCACAAAAATGGGTACCGCAAGTTCCGACAGGCGCGGTTTATCGTCGGTGATATACCGCAGATCTTTGGATGTATCAGCGATCATTTCCAACTTGCCGCTGGCGGCCACGCTTCCAACAATGCCTTGTCCAAGGCGTAAACGAATCGGATTCAGAATTTCACGCTCGTAGGGATTTTTGGGTCCGTACGCGGAACATTGCACCAATTCACCATTCTTTAGGTCATGTAAATAGATCACGCAATCCTCCAAATCCAGATGCGCCACGGCATCTTTGGACACATTCCACAAAATTTCTGAAACGTTTTCACCCTGTTGCGATAAAGTTTGCGTGAAATTTTGCAGCACTTTCATGTGCTGAAGTTGTTGCCGCAAGTCCACAACCGATTGCTCAAGTTGCTGGTGCGACATCTCGAACAACTCTCTCGGAATAGGTTCTGTGGAATTCGCACTGGAAGATGGTAATTCTGCTGAATCCATTTGCAATGAAAGATATCCATTATATCGAACTCACACATCGAGCAGCAAATGGTCAAGAAAACACCCACCTTATCTTTGAGGATAAAGTGGGGGTTGTTGAATCAATAAAAGAAAAGACATTCACCACAGCCCGAAAGTACACAGCTCAGGTCGACGGCGTTGCCCGAGCCTCAGCTCAGCAGGCATAGGGTTGGTAGGAGGTTGAATAAATGATTAACTTCCGCCACCAATTCCGCCACCGGTTCCGCCACCGGGTCCGCCACCGGGTCCGCCACCGGGTCCGCCACCACCGGAACTTGTGTCAGATGATAAAAATGGAATAAATTCAAATTTTGCAGAAGCAAATGGGTTTCCCCAACCTCCGTAATTATACATAAACGAAACACCACCTCTAAATTGGGTATGGAACCACCAACGCATGTGTGTTTCCAATTTGTATTTTCCTGGCTTAAGATTGACATAGACCGTCTGAGAAGCGGTTCCATTGAGGTGGTTTGCGGGAATTGACGCCACCACTACACCTTTGGCATTTATAATCCTCCATGAAAATTCGCGCAAATAAGCCGCCATATCTAGCGTTACTTGCATATATGCCATATGTTCATAATCAATTTTAACAAGGTACTTTATAAGATCTGGATTCTTTGGCAATATAAATGGAACATTTATTTGCATCATGTTGGGATCGTCCTGAAATCCGTATTGCATTTCAGTGGAGGAATTTGTGCAGCCAACACTTGGTGTACAGGGATGGAAAGCTTCAAAATCTACTTCAATAAGCCCATGCTTTGAGTCGGTTATGGGGGTGACTTGGCAGTCAGCATGACCCGTAGTGCTCCCCTCAACGGAAGTCGAACAACCATTTGACGTCAATTGGGAAGATACATCTGCAAACACTTCTAAATGAGATTCATAGAAACTCGACGCGTTATCGAGTGGCACCCTTAAACTTGCAGCATCTGATTGCGTTTGTATTTTGTCGCTTTCTTTACCCACGATTGCGACCCCAGTGCACTGCGCAAATCCTTTGGCTTCAATGTAAGAATATTTAGCGAAGGTAAGAACTGGCCTGCTTGCAGTAGTAAATCCAAGCACTCCGACGAATGCAAGAACACCTGCACTAGCCGCGCAAAGCCGCCGCAGTATTCGTGTTTTTTTACATATTGGCCTGGCGCAATTGGACAATAAGACATCCGAACGCCTAAAAAGGCGCTTCAAAGTAATCGCTTTCATTTTGTAATCTCCAAATAGGGAATTTGCTGACTCTCATTACTTGGGAAAATAATGAGCACTTCTTTGGGAAAATAGGGTCACATACGATGACTTATCAAACAATTATTATTCAAATTTTGAGATGCAAATGATTTTTTAGAATTTTTTACATATTTTCCAAATTGTCCTCAAAAAATCACAAAGAGTACTTCCCACTGTCTTTATAAAGAAAAAAATCCCTTTTTTACAACACGCTGGCCGCGGCGCGGCGCAATCGATCAAGCACGGCGAACCACAAACCATCCTGGCCTTGTGGCTCCTCAATAACAATGTGCGTCAGTCCGGAAATTTCCGCCTCGCGCAACTTTGAATACAACATGCGCGCGTATGCGGACGCGTCGGTTTGCATTTGAATGCCAATGTGCGGCGCCGATACGCGCGCGCTGTCAAGCGTGAGAACCGCGGCAGGCTCCTTCAGCGTGGCCAGAAAAGATTCAAGCCGATTGGATGGCACCAACATGGTTGGAATTTTTGGCGCGTAGTGAATCAGCCGTGTGCCCGGACTCACGCCCTGGCCTATGCCTTGGGCCACCTCCACCGCGCCCAACACGCGCGAAAGTGCCTCCAGCGTGATGGAGCCGGGCCTACGAATCACAGGCTTTTCCGCTGTTAAATCAAGCACCGTACTTTCTATGCCAAAGTTGGCGCGGCCGCCTTCAAGCACCAACAAATCTTCTTGTTCGGGAAAATCCGCAATCACATGCTCGGTGTTGGTAGGCGAAACATGTCCAGAGCGATTGGCGCTTGGCGCACTAATCGGTCCATCAACGGCGTATAACAATGCGCGCGCCACGGGATGCATGGGCGAACGCACGGCGATGGTTTGCAAGCCCGCGGTGGCTTGGTCGGGAACATCAATGGCCTTGTGCAGGATCATGGTGAGTGGACCGGGCCAAAATTTGGCGGCCAACCGACTGCAGCGCATATCCCAACCCGACACCAGCGTGCGCGCCTCGACGGCGTCAAGCACGTGCGCGATCAACGGATTGTCTGATGGCCGCCCCTTGATTTCATAAATCAATTTCAAACCGTCCACAGCAAATGTGCTGGCACCAAGTCCGTACACGGTCTCGGTTGGAAAGACCACCACGCCGCCGCTTTCAATGCGCGCCGCGGCCTCCTCAATGCCCGCGTGATTACTTTGCAATAGTCGTGGCATTTTGAGTGGACCCATCTTGGTCGGGATCGAACACATTCAACTCTATACGGTTCATTTGTAAACCCGTTCCCATATTCATCCATAACGACGCAATGGCGTTGTTGTATTCCACCAATGATAGAATTTCCTGATTCTCGGCGCTGGCTAATTCGTTTTGGCGCTGAAATTTCAAACTTAGAAACTCGGGCGTTAAGCTGGGAATAGTCTGCTCGTCCACCAACAAGGCGCGCATATTTTCCGCCTGGGCCAGACGGTACGCGCGCGTCTGCTCAATCAATCGGTATTGCGTGTCAATGTTGCGCAGCGAATCCTTGACCAAGTACACCACCTGTTGAATGGCGGCGCGGTAGGTAATGACAGCCTTGGATCGCTCCAGACGCGACCTGCGATAGTTGGCCTCTGGAGCGCGGTTTCCAATGGGTTGGCTGAAATTAGCGCCCACTAAATAGCTCATGAAATTGGCCGCGCCCACCTCGCTCCAAGCCTCGCCGTAATTGCCGTTCTGCGTGTCCATGCCTTGAAATTGCAACTGCGCCGTCAAGTTCAGCGAGGGCAAGCGGCCGTTGTCGGCAACCACTTGACGAATAGTGGCGTCATCCACCGAAAGCAACGCCTGTGTGATCAGTGGACTTTGATCCACGCCCGTGCCAATGGCGTCCTTCAATGAAAATGCAAGCGGCTCATCCACCATGAAATCCGTCGGGACAATCATGGTCTCGTCACCAACTGGAAAGTTGGAATCGTTCAGAAGTACTTTTAATTTGTCCACAGCCGCGGTCACTTCGCGTTGCGCGCGAATCACTTGACTCTTGCGATCCTCTACTTTGGCCACGGCGTCTGCGTAGTTGGCAAGCGTGGCATCAAAGCTACGGCGCTTGGCAAGCACATCGCGAACATCAGTTCCGACTTTCACCAACCATTGCGCCACAACCACGCGTTGACGAGCAAGCACGACTTGCCAATACGCGGCCTCCACATCCCGGCACAGCGTGAGCAAGTTGGCGCGCAAGAGTTGCAAACTGCGGCGATCATTGTTGCGCGCGATGCGAATGCCCGCCATGTTCACATCGCTTCCAAAACCCTGCAAAAGTGGCTGTGTTAGGCCCAGTTGAACGCTATTAATCCAAGCTGGATTGGGTGAGTATCCACTTTCTGGATACAGCGTGGTGTATTGATTCACAACCGTGGCGCTGAACTGCCCGCCCGTTTCCATGGGCGTTTGAATACCGCTGGAAAAATTATATTGGCGGAATTGATTCATGAAGTCAACAGGAATGGGAATGCTTTGCCCTTGCAGATTGATGTCTTGCGCCGGCGCATTTGTAATATCCGCCTGGGTGCTGGCCACAAACGAAGAATCAAATGCGGCTTGCGCGGCGAGCAACTCCGCTTGTGTTACGCCTTGTTGTAAGCGGGCGACTTGCGTTCCAAGATTGTGTTCCACCGCGATACGGATGGCGTCCTTCAACGACAAATTCACCTCTGGATAGGGCTGGCCATACAAGTCGCTGCCCAATGACAAGCCAGGACCGGCTTGGGATATTTGCGGTCCCAAGGCATCCAACTGCGCCCGCCGCTTCTGCAAGGCGTTGAACACCTCATTTTTTTCACGCGTCACGGGCTTGACTGGGTCCTGCGCGGGCGCTTGAACCAATTCACGGGCTATGGCGGTGTCCATGGCGTGGCGCAGACCTTCGGTGCCATCGGGATCATCCATGGGTGAAACGCAGGAACAGAAGCAAAACCCTAGAAGAAGGGAAAATATGGGCGCTTGAATAAGCCAACGAAGATTCATGAAGTACGCACTGTATACAAACCAAAAATGCGTAGAATCTCTTTTATGAAATTGGCTCTCCTATTGATCGTTCTCGTTTTTCCCGTCTTGAGTTCCAACACTTTGGCGCAAGCACCAACTGCGGCGCCAACCAGCGCGTCAAAGAAGGCCTACACAGGGACGGTGACCGCGGACAATGTCTACATTCGCTGCGGACCCAGCGCATCCAGCGCGTATCCATTTGGCAAATTATCTTTGGGTGATGTGCTGGACGTGCAAGACGAAGGATTTGGTTGGGCCACGGTTCGTACCAGTGGACCCGCATTCAAAAACATATATGGCTATGTGCTTGCCAACGACAATGTTGTTCTGTCACCCGACAGCCAAACTCTCACATTGAACGCCGAGACCGATGTGCGTGCTCCTAATATGGGCGCCGATGGAAATCCTGACGCCTCATTTACCGTCATTGGAAAAGCCTCCCCTGGACAAATATTAAATGTGGTCGCCACAATTAATGGCGCGCGTGAAAAAGCGTACAAGATTGCCATACCCTCCAATTGCATTGGCTATGTCAATTTGAATTATGTTCGCCGCGCCAGTACGAGCGAGGCAACCAAGTTGACTCAAGTTGCTGCGACCACAGCCGTGCCAACCAAAAAGGCGACGACCACCACCGCGGCTCCCGCCGTGATTGAAGACAAGACCACGCAAGTCGCAGAGAGCATTCCTGCCTCCAGCACCACACCGCAAACAACCATCGAGGACCCCAAGCAAGAAACCGAAATCACTGAAACGGTCGTGGTTGCCCCACCAACGGAAACGGCAACCCCCGTGGTCAAACCAGCTGAGGTTGTGGTTCCACCGCCGGTCAAAACGCCGCAAATGATTGCCGCCGAGAAGCGCCGTCAAACATTGAAAGATCTTGAGGTGATTTGGATCACCGTCAAAGCGGAACCCCTTGCGACCAGTGAAGTTGGCGTGCTGAAGGATCGCTACATGATCCTGTTGAATGACTCAGAATGCGAAGCGGAGATCAAAATGGTTGCTGATACTCGTGTGAAGCAACTCATTGTCCAGATTGAGGCGCAGCAGCGCATTCGTCAACTCAAGGAAATGCGCTCCGCGATTGATTCCGACGCTGATCAAGTGCGCGCCATTAAAATTGCGCTGGAGGCGCGCAGCGATTACACCGTGGTTGGTGTTCTGAACGCCAGCAGCATTTACGATGGCAAGCGCTTGCCATTGCTCTATCGCTTGGTTGATCCAGCTGTTGGCCAAACCGTGGCGTATGTCACGGCTAAAAATCCTGCGCAACTTGCCACCATGCTTGGAACGCTGGTTGGCATTCGCGGCGAGAAACGCTACGACGAGGCGCTGCGTGTCAGCGTGATAGATCCCACCGCTGTTGAAATTTTAACGACTCGCAAAAGCGACCAAGTTCGTTCCACTCAGTAATTGTTGGTAATAGAAATCCGTTCCTTGATGCACAATCGTTTGCTCATATACTTTGCCCCACTGGGGTGCTAGCTCAACTGGGAGAGCGCCGCCTTTGCAAGGCGGAGGTTATCGGTTCGATCCCGATGCACTCCATTACACAATTTGGTTTTGTGCGTGAAAGCGCACAAAAGCGGCGGCCATGGCCGCGGCGGCCTCTATGCGAAGCGTTGTGGCTCCAAGGGAAATTTGAATTGCGCGCGCCTCTTGCATGTGGGCAATCTCCGCGTCGGTGAAACCGCCTTCGGGACCAATCAAGATCATGCAACATACTTGATCAAATGGCGCATTCGCCAATGATCGTCCTCCTGGATGGGCAATGAAGGCGGGAATATTGTGCGCGTGGCAATGTTGCGCGCATGACTTGGGCGTGCAGGCGCTTGCCACTTGCGTTGTCCATGCGCCTCGGCTTTGTTTCATGGCCTCTACAAAAATTCGGTGGGCGCGGGCGCCGTCAAATCGATCCGCAGCCATTACGCTGCGCTCGCAATCCAGCGGCGTGAACGACGCGACCGCAAGTTGCCCAAGCATGTCAAGCATGGTGCCCAACCGATCGCCCTTGGGAATGGCGGCCGCGATATGGATGTCGGGGGTCAAGCGCGGTTGCGTGTGGTGAGCGCAAACCTGCGCGCCAGTTTCGCCCGCGGCGTTGCGCGTGGGTAGAATGTTGGACAGCGCCACTGCGCCACGGCCATCAACAAGTTCAAGCGCGTCCCCCGCTTCAAGACGCCGACTACCCATGGCGTGTTTGGCCTCATCTTTACTCAGCCACGCAATGTCCCCAACGGCGGGAAGTTTTTCGACAATGCATCGGGGGTGAGCCACGCGCAAAGTGTAGGGATATTTTCAACCCGCGCCGCCGCGATACACATCAAAACGAAGCAGTTTGCCTTTGATTGTCCAGTTCGGCGCGCGCGCCGCAAGTGGCGGCGCAAGCCGAGCGCGCTTCACAACCACGCGCTGCGTGGCGGCGGCTATGGCCATGTCAAGCAGCGCGTCAGCGTCCAAGTCGGCGCCCACGGTGGCGCACAGCGCCTGAATTTCCTTGGATGGTTTGGCCGCGCCGCGCTGACCGCCAAACATTGGATCTAGCAGAATCATGTCGGGCAAAACAAATCCTCGCGCCGTGAAGCTTGGCAAGGTCAACGCGCCCCGAGCGCGCAGCGTTGGCAGGCGCTGATGCGCACTGACATGCTCTATGGAAATACGCGCTGCGACGGCGCGCAATTGCTCGTCGTTCTGGGCGCGCGCTAATTCAGCGGCGAGCAATGCAAACACTTTGGCATTGCGTTCCAGCGCCAACACTTCAACGCCCAGAAGCGCCAACGCGTAGGTGTCGTACCCCAAACCAGCCGTAGCGTCGACCGCGGTGCGAATATCTTTTCCAGCCGCTCGACCAAGCGGTTGCGCGCGTAGGGAGTTCGCTCCATCAGGCAGCCGAAGCGATTTCCAATCGGCGCGCACGCCCGCGCCGAGCTTGTCCCCCGCTTGACGCAACTCGGGCTGCCCTTGAAAGGTTTCCAGTGTCCACGCAACGGATTGCGGCAATTTGGACGACGCGCTCATGGCGCTATTGTGACCATGAATTGAATGTTCGTGCGCGTGATTGCCCACAGGTATACTGAAAATATGAAGTCCACCTCCACCCTCAACATGCGTTCAATTGCACCTGTTTTTAACGGCATTTTGCAAATGATCGGCAACACCCCCATGTTGGAGTTGAAGCATTTGAACACCGGTCCGTGCCGTTTGTTTGTGAAAATGGAGAACATGAATCCGGGCGGGTCAATTAAGGACAGAATTGCCGTGACCATGGTTGAGGATGCGGAGGCATCGGGCGCGCTGAAGTCTGGCGGCACGCTTGTAGAGGCCACCGCGGGCAACACTGGATTGGCGCTGGCATTGGTGGCGGCGCAAAAGGGATACAAACTGGTGGTAGTTGTGCCCGACAAAATGAGCGATGAAAAAATTAGCCACTTGCGCGCCATGGGCGCCGAAGTGATTCTCACCCGCAGCGATGTGGCTAAGGGCCATCCGGAGTATTACCAAGACATCGCCGCGCGCATTGCCGCCGAGCGTCCTGGTCATTTCTATGTGAACCAATTCGCCAACGAGGCGAATTCGCGCGCGCATGAGGAGAGCACTGGTCCAGAAATTTGGGAACAGATGGGCGGCGACATTGATGCGTTCGTCGCGGGGGTTGGCTCTGGCGGAACAGTGTCGGGTGTTGGCCGATTTCTAAAATCCAAAAACCCAAAATTGAAAATGATTCTGGCGGACCCCGTTGGGTCTATTCTTGAGCCACTGGTCAACGAAGGACGAACGATTGAAGCGGGCTCATGGTTGGTGGAGGGAATTGGCGAGGACTTTGTGCCCAGCATTCTGGATTTAAAATTGGTCGACAAGGCCTTCGCCATCAGCGACGCCGAGGCATTTCACGCCGCGCGCGAATTACTGAAAAAAGAGGGCGTTTTAGCGGGCTCCAGCGTTGGCACCCTGCTGGCGGCCACGCTTCAATTCTGCCGCGAGCAAACTCAACCCCTGCGCGTGGTCACGCTGATTTGCGACACGGGCGCCAAGTATCTCAGCAAAATGTTTTCCGATCCTTGGATGATCGACAATGGATTTATTCAGCGTAAGACTTTTGACGACCTGCGCGATTTGATTTCCAGACGCCACTTAGACCGCGAGGATTATGTGTTGAGTCCACAGATGCCAGTACAACAAGCCATCAAGCGCATGCGCATGTATGGCGTGAGTCAACTGGTGGTGTTGGACGCCGCCGACCGCGTGGTTGGAATTTTGGATGAAAGCGATTTGCTGTTGGCGCTTGTCAAAGGCGGCAATGTTGCCAAGTTGCCCGTGAGCGATTTCATGACCAGCCGCCTCGAAATCATCTCTCCCAAGTCAAGCGTGAATGATCTGCTTCCAATTTTCCGCTCCGACCGCGTGGCCATTATCGCTGACGACGACCACTTCTATGGAATCATCACGCGCATTGATTTAATCCAATATCTACGCAAGCAACTTCCCTAAAGCAATATTTATGGAAATCGCAAATATTTTAAAAATGTTTATTTCCCTGATCGCCCTGATTGATCCTTTGGGCACTATGGGAATTTTTCTAGCGATCACCCACAATTACAATTCCGCCCTTCGCCAACGCACGGCGTTGCTTGGTTGCGTGTACGCCTTTTTGATCTTGATCATATTCCTGGGATTTGGCGGCTCCCTGCTTTCCTTCTTTGGAATCACGGTGGCAGCGGTTCAAGTGGGCGGCGGTTTGATCCTGGCAAAGATTGGTCTTGATTTGATCGCCGTGAATCTTGAGTCAAAGTCAAGTCCCGCCGAGGAACGCGATGCGGCAGTGCGCGAAAGTCCGGCGTTCTTTCCACTGGCGATGCCGCTGTTGGCTGGTCCAGGCGCAATGACCATAGCCATTGCAGAAAGCAGCCACTTTCGCGATGGCCGCTGGAGCGATCTTGCGTCGGCGTCCATTGCGATTGCCTTGGCATGTTTTGTGACCTGGCTGGTTCTTGATCGAGCCAAGTGGATACAAAAATTATTGGGCAAGTCCGGCACCAACGCCATCACCCGCATCATGGGATTTATTTTAGTGTGTGTTGCGGCGCAAATGACAATTCTTGGAATTCAAGGCGTGATCTCCAGCTCGGCTGTGCCATTGCCCGTTGCGCCGCAAAAGGCCAACGTTTCCCAAGCCGTTAGCATCTTGCCATGCCTCACCCACATCTCCATTTAGACAGTCGTTGCGTTCATGGCGGTCAACACCCGGACCCCGTGACCGGGGCGGTCATGCCAGCGATCACCACCAGCAGCACATTCATTCAAGAGAGTCCTGGCGTCCACAAGGGTTTTGAATAGTCACGCCGCCACCACGCCACGCGCTTTGCTTTTGAGCGCGCCATTGCCAATCTGGAATCCAGCGGATTGTCCGAGGAACAAGAGCGCACGTGCGGCGGCTTTGCGTTTGCCAGCGGACTTGCGGCCATAAGCACTTGCCTAGAAATATTAAACAGCGGCGACACGCTTGTCAGCATGGACGATGTGTACGGCGGAACCTATCGGTTACTTTCATCCGTTCGCCAACGCAGCGCTGGACTTGCGCCCGTGTATGTTGACCTCACTAATCCCGCGTTGTTTGAGGCGGCGATTCAAAAGAAAAAGCCTGCCATGGTGTGGGTTGAAACTCCAACCAATCCAACCTTGAAGGTGGTCGATCTTGCGGCCATTGCAAGCATTGCCAAGAAGCACGGCATGATCAGCGTGTGCGACAACACATTCGCCACGCCCATGTTGCAGCGTCCGCTGGAAATGGGATTTGACATTGTCATGCACTCGGTCACCAAATATGTGGGCGGACACAGCGATGTGGTGGGCGGCGCATTGGTGACAAATCGTGCTGATCTTGCGGAAAAACTGCGATTTTTACAGAACGCGATTGGTGGAGTCATGGGTCCATTTGACGCCTATTTGGCGCTGCGAGGAGTGAAGACTTTGGCGGTGCGTATGCAGCGGCACTGTGAAAGCGCCATGCACATTGCGCAGTGGCTCGAGAAGCACCCCAAGGTGGAACGCGTGGTGTATCCGGGTCTGCAATCCCATCCGCAACACCACATTGCCAAAAGACAAATGCAACTTGCGGGCAAATCCGCCTTCGGCGGCATGATCACCATTTTCATTCGCGGAGGCTTGGCTGAAAGCCGGCGCTTCTTGGAGCATGTGCACATGTTCGCACTAGCGGAAAGTTTAGGCGGCGTGGAAAGTCTGATCGAGCATCCAGCCATTATGACCCACGCCAGCATTCCCGCCGAAAGCAGACAGGCGCTTGGTATTTATGACAACTTGGTGCGCCTGAGTGTTGGCATTGAGCATCAGCAAGATTTGATCACCGATCTTGAGCAGGCGCTTGCCCATGTATAAACGCGCTTGCCATACATGGACTGCGCTTACACCACGCACGCAACACGGCTTGCATGCGCAACCCATCGCACAACTTCAAGGAGCCATTTCGTGAGCCAGAACTATCAACGCGTTGTATTGAAACTAAGCGGAGAAAGCTTCGCACAAGAAGGTCAGTTGGGTATTGCGCCTGAACAATTGGCTCACATCGCCTGCGAAATCGCCGACGCGTTTCGTGCGGTGGACGGCTTGAAATTGGCCATTGTTGTGGGAGGTGGAAATATTGTGCGCGGAGCCAAGTTGGCCGAGAAGGGCCGCATTGCCCAAGCCACCGCCGACTACATGGGCATGATGGGAACCATCATTAACGGACTGGCCTTGCGCGAGGCGCTGGAAGGAACCGGCGTGGCCAGTCGCCTGATGACCGCGCTTGAAGTGAAGTCCGTCGCCGAACCCTTCATCCGCGCGCGCGCGCTGCGCCATATGGAAAAGGGACGAGTGATCATCTTGGCGGCCGGCACTGGCAATCCATTCTTCACCACCGACACATGCGCAAGTTTGCGCGGCGTTGAGTTGCAAGCGCAAATGTTGCTCAAGGCAACCAAGGTAGACGGGGTGTACACCGCCGATCCGAAAAAAGATCCCAAAGCAACCAAGTTGAATGACATCAAATTTTCCGAAGCCATTGCCAAGCGCCTGGCCGTGATGGACTTGACCGCGCTCTCCATGTGTATGGAGCATTCGCTGCCCGTGCGCGTGTTCAACTTCCACCAAAGCGGAAATGTCAAGCGCGCCATGTGCGGGGAGTCCATTGGCACGCTGGTATCAAATTAAGTGGCGCATTGTGCGCCGTACACCGCGCGGGAGTCTGGACCCGACCCTGTGGCGCGCCCATCGCATAGCGGCTACGCCCATTATTTTCCCTGCTATTCTCGCACTCTTGAAGGAGAACACTTGTGGACCTAGACACCATTTTGCTGGAATGTGAAGATCAGATGGAGAAGAGCGTGGAGCACCTCAGCAAGGAGCTGCGTGGCATGCGCACGGGGCGCGCCACCACCGCCATGTTGGAATACATCAAAGTGGACTACTACGGATCCATGACGGATTTGCGTGAGCTTGCCGCCATTAGCGTGCCCGAGCCCACGCAACTTTTGGTGAAGCCATTTGATCCTGGAGCCAAATCCGAAATTGTGAAGGCCATTGAAAAGTCTGGTCTGGGTTTGAATCCACAAACTGAAGGCACGCAAATTCGAATCATTGTTCCATCGCCAAGTTCCGACAGACGCAAGCAACTTGCCACGCAGGCCAAAAAACTTGCCGAGGACACCAAGGTCGCCATACGCAACGCGCGTCGCGACGCCAACAAACGCATCGACACACTTTTGGCCGACAAGAAAGCCGGTTTGACGGAGGACGTGGCCGAGCGCGCCCAAAAAGATGTGGACGAAGCCACCAAGAAACAGACCACGCGCGTTGAGGAAGTTGTGACAAAGAAAGTCACCGAGATTGAGGAGGCGTAAGCCGTGCGTTGTCCCTTTTGTTCGGCGGATAATGACAAGGTGATCGACAGCCGGCCTGGCGAGGATGGCGACACCATTCGCCGCCGCCGCGAGTGTCTTGCCTGCGCCAAGCGCTTCACAACCTATGAGCGATTTGAGAGAACCGCCCGCTTAATGGTGGTGAAACGCGATGGGACGCGCGTTCCCTACTTGGCGGAAAGTTTGTCGCGTGGCCTGCACGCGGCCTGCGGCAAGCGCCCAATTCGTCAAGAGGACAAGGAGCGTTTGTGTCGCGAAGTGGAGGAGGAAATCCACCGCGACTTTGATCGCGAAGTTCCTAGCACCGAAATTGGTCAGCGCCTTGCCAACAAACTTCGCACGCTTGATCCAATCGCCTACATCCGATTTGTCAGCGAGCATCACGGCTTCAGTTCCATTGCCGAGTTCGCCGCTGAAATGGCCTCCATGCAATCGCGTCCTCAACCTGTCGCCAATGAGCGCGATCTTTTTCCAGAATCCAAAGCCTAATACCACATCATGCCAGTCATCACGCTTCCAGACGGAACCAAAAAAAACTATGACGCACCCGTAACCGCCGCGCAAGTGGCCGCCGACATTGGCGCTGGTCTTGCCAAGGCCGCGCTGGGCGCCAAGATTGACGGCGTGTTGTGCGACCTGTCCACCACCATTTCGCGCGACGCGCAGTTGGCCATTGTCACTCCCAAAAAACGCGATGGCACCATAGATGCCGACGCGCTGTACTTGGTGCGACATTCCGCGGCGCACATTATGGCCGAGGCCATCAGTAATTTATTTCCCGGCGTGCAATTGGTGTACGGACCGCCCGTGGAGCAAGGCTTCTACTACGACATGGCTTTCCCCGCGGGACACATTCCCAGCGCCGACGATTTTGCCAAAATTGAGCAGGAAATGTCCCTTATTGTGGCGCAAGACCGTCCCTTCACACGCTATGAAATGTCGGCGGTTGATGGCATGGCCAAGGCCCAGAACGAGGGCAGCAAATATAAAATTGACAACGCGCAGCGCGCCTGCGAGGCGGCCAAGAGTTCGGGAGCCAGCGCCACATTAAGTTGGTACGCCACGGGCACGCCTGGAAAAAATTGGGAGGACCTTTGCCGTGGTCCGCATGTTCCAAGCACCGCGCGCGTTGGCGCGTACAAAGTGACCACGCTTGCCAGCAGCTATTGGCACGGCGATGAAAAAAGTGATCGACTGACACGCGTCTATGGAACCGCCTTCGCGTCCAAAGCCGAACTCGACGCGCACATGAAGCAACTTGAGGAGGCCAAACTGCGCGATCACCGCGTGATTGGAAAGCAGCTGCAACTTTTTCATATCGATGAAATGGTTGGTCAAGGACTTGTGCTGTGGAAACCAAACGGTGCAGTCATCCGCCAAGAGTTGCAGACATTTATTGGCGAGGCGCTGCGTCAACAGGGCTACCACCAGGTGTTTACTCCGCATATTGGCAAGTTGGATCTATACCGCACCAGCGGCCACTTCCCCTACTACCGCGAAAGCCAATACCCGCCGATCATTGACCACGAAAGCATGAACGAGCTGGCCAAAGAAGGTTGCACTTGCGCCGACCTTTCAAATCGCCTTGAAAAAGGCGAGATTGAAGGCTATTTGCTCAAGCCCATGAATTGCCCGCACCACATCCGCATCTTCGCCAGCGAGCCGCGCTCGTGGCGCGATCTGCCTGTGCGTTTGGCTGAATTTGGAACGGTGTACCGCTGGGAACAGTCGGGTGAAATTGGTGGCTTGACGCGCGTGCGCGGCTTCACGCAGGA
>SYAC01000041.1 GCA_005787685.1 Planctomycetia bacterium | reverse complement strand
TCGATCGCGTCCGTCGATCGCGTCCGTCGATCGCGTCAGCTGATTGCGTTTAGGCAACCATGTACAAAGCAAATTGTGAATCAGTTGGCTCGTCGAGTAAATCCACCATGCGCTCTCTGGTGACCTTGGGATGACGAGTGATAATTTCACATCGATCATAGAAGTTGCTTCCCATGAGTTCCTTTATCAACTCGCGCGCGTCGGGTCTGGCTAAAATTGCTTGCGCCACATATTTTTTAGCCCTAGACAACAATTGACGGGCGTTGGCATGACTGGTGCCAAGAGCGGCGGCGATTTGCGGTCCCTTCATTTCCTGCATGTCCAAGTGAAGTACTTGTACGTATTTATCCTGCTTGCACTGGGACAACACATCGGCCACAAGTTGCTTGAGTTTGGTTTGCAATTCCCGATGTTCACAGCTTTCAAATCTGCTCCGTGAATCCATGAACACATCCACACAATGCGGACCGGTCGCGGGGTTTTCAATGATCCGCTTCACGCGAAGCTGCTTCTTCTCGTCTTGGGTTTGCGTCTGCTGGCCGTTGTTCCACGGCAGAGTCATATATTGCCGCCGTCCGACATCCATAGCGGCGGACCTGAATGATGAATTGGCATAACACTTCAACTGAGCAATGCTGTCAAAGCGCGAGTTCTGGTCTGGGTTATACGTTGCCGCCGCCAAGCAACTGATTGCCTTGTTCAGGACAACTTCGTGGCCATCAAGACGGTTTGCCACCAGACCGCTGTTGGTCTCTTGGAACAAATTTCCCTGCCAATACATATATAAAGCTAGCTCGTTGTAGCCCAAACTTTGGCCAACCGCCAACATGGCCTGGCAGTCAAGTTCCCACTTGCACAACTGGGCACGACACTGCCCGCTGATCGAAAGCGGCTTCTTTGTGTTTGATTTCTTTTTATTACGCTTCAGTTTCATTTATCTCTTTCTTTGAATGGTTTTATGCGTCGAACACCACATCCAACTTGGCGGCAAGGTGGAACAAGCCCAATTACAAAAGTTTCAAACCGATATACAACTTTGGACACCCAGAACAACTCCGCCGGACATGCAGCCCCTCTATAAGAAGCGACCCCCGTATTTGAAAGTGTCAATTTCTGACACTTTCACAATTTGAGCCCCAACATCTTCGCCACAAACACATGGCCCCCATAGAGGGGCGGCGCCTCTTTGAAAGTGACGATTTCTGTCACCTTAATTCAGGTGTTCCTTGGGCGGCTTAGGCGGCTCAACGGGATTGACGCCTTGCACCGGCGTAGATGCGCCTGCGTCATTTGGAATGTGCGGCGTGTTGGAAAGACTTGGGTTTACAAGACTTGGATTTACAAGACTTGGATTTACAGCCCCATTTACAACCACATCCCCACCACTCTTGGCCTTGGATCTTTTCTTGGACAACGGCTTGCTCTGGGGCTCTGGCGTGGCCGCAAGTCCCTCCTGCAAAGCGCTTTGTAATTCCTTGGCATACGCATCGCATGCATTCACCTGCGCCCTATTTGTGAAATCAAAAAAGCCATGCTCGCCGCTGACATAATTTCGAACGGCCTCCATGGCGGTCACATAGGTGATTCGATCTGGGCTGCTTGCCTTTGGTGCCGCACGTTGAGCCCGCTGTGCCCGCTGTGCTATTCGGAGGACCTCTGGCCCAAATTGACTGACCATTTCACCCATCAAGTCCGCAGCGTTGGTTTGCGAGCTCTTCATCAACTCAATCAAACGCATCGCCACCAGAATTCGGGCGGGAATGGATACATCGCGGGCATCCACCGCAGGGGTCTCAACTGGAGCTTGGGGTTGATTCAAAATTTGCTTCATAGCCTCCTGGACACTTGAATTGACATTTGGGTTTTTGGGTTGATTGCTCATGCCCTTCAAACGATTCACAATTGCATCTGTGACAGCACGCATTTCAGTTTTATGGGAAAGAGTGGGCGGAGGCAGAAGCCAGAATCCTGCCACTTTGGCGGCGTAAATTCGACTCTCTAAATACTGATTCAAAGTGTCACATCCGTTGTTGTGAAGCGTTTCATTATTGACGCATGTCGACAAAAAACTCACACATCGCGGGCATGGATTTTTCCGACCCAGGAACCCTGATTGCCAATTTGGAAACCGCGTCAAACCGTGCGCGTGTCTATCAAACTCGTGTCATTCGCAAGACACTTGGGTACCTACTTCGCAATCCGGATATCTGTCCAGAGCTTGGTCAAAGTATCCAACGCGATCCGTTTGCGGGCAAGCACCATGCGACCGCGGATCAATCTGCCAACTACGATCTTCGTTCGAGTGAGCGTTCGGCGTTGGTGCTTAGTCCCACCGGCTCCGGCAAGACGTTCATGGGGCTTGCCACCGCATGCATTCTGCAACGCACCTATGGCCTCCGAGTTGGCTGGACCGCCATGCGTCGCAATTTACTCACGCAGGCAGCCAATGAAAACATTGCGTTTGGATTTAATGTTGACATGCAAACTATTTCCATGTTCGACCGTTCGCCGCCAGAGGTTGATCTACTTATTGTGGATGAGGCGCATCACGACGGTGCGATGAGCATGGCCTCGCTGCATTCCATGATGCGTCCCAAGTTGGTGCTGGGCTTAACCGCCACGCCATTTCGTCAGGACCGAATCAAGTTGTGCTTTGAAAAGGTAATTCGCGATGTCAGCATTCGCGAACTTATCCGCGAAGGCTGGCTGAGTAAGTTCGACCATTATTGTTTAGACAAATACACGCCGCAATCGGTTGCCGATTGCTGGCTGAGCGATCCGCAAGCTTGGGGCCAATCCGCTGCATTCTTTCGCTTCAAATCGGAGGCCGATGAATGCGCTCGCATATTGAACCAAGGCGGAGCCCGTGCCGCCGTGGTGGACGGGGAAAGCGACCGCGAGCAGCAAATTGCCGACTACATGGCTGGCAAATTAGATGTGCTGTGCTCCATGCTTGTTCTTGCGGAAGGATTTGATTGCCCGCAAATGAAGAGCGTCTTCTGCAGGCCGTCATCCAAGGGACCAGCCGTGCAAATTTGCGGACGAGTGCTTCGGCCATTTCCAGAATTTCCAGTCAAGCGAATTGTGCAATGCCGATCCACCAACTTTCCGTTCACGCGAATCGCGGAGCCCCGCTACAAGTTCACCTTTCAGGATGGCGTGTGGAAAAGCCTCACAGCCAATCCAAACATAGACGCCATGGCCAGACACATGGAGTTGCAGATCGCACAACCACTCACGCCAAGCACTTCCATGTCCTGGATTCAACGCAATTCCAGAACGCGTTCGCGTGGCACCATTGTTATTCCTCAATAAGCCATATGCCGTTGAATCATCACGCTCAACAAACCACTGTGGAAGCCAGTTTCATGGCTCTTTCCTGCTTTATTCATACATCAATTCATTCGTTCAATCATTCACCCTGTCACAACTTCAACATTCATCCGTTCTATCTATAGCTGCTCGCGACATATGCGTCGCAAACCGCTCGTTCGTTCTGTATTCAATCTTGTTATTCACACTTTAATTTCAATTCATTTCAATTCATTTCAATTCATTTCAATCACACTTTCTCCAAGGTATCCAATGTTCGACTTCGTCAATCCAAGTTTCTCCCCCACGCCAACTCCCGCAAATCCAGCATGGCTGCGACCAACCGGGTTACCAACAACCCCCACGCCACATGGTGAAGTTGTGACCACCGTGGCGTATCCCGGCATTGTGGAAAATCCAGGCGATGTGAAAACTCTGCGTAGCAAAGAATCGCGTGGCATGTTTCCAACATTTGAAACACGCAACATTGGCCTAAGCGATTTCAACTTTGTGCCGCAAACGCAACCGGATATTGTTGGCGACAAAAACACCAAGTACGCCTTTCGCGGAACAATTGAATTGGGTGGCGAGTCCTTTCAACCAAGCCGTCGATTTTGGCACAGTCTGGCTTTATTCCTCAATGTGCAGGAAAAAATGTTCCTGTACTTCACACCCAACGAACTCATCAGCCGCATTGTGCAGAAGAAGAACGATCCAAAGTTCCGCCTCACTATTGAGCGGGCACCACGCAGTGGGCCAAAACTGCTTTCACTATCGCAACAATCGCGCCCCATGATTGATTTTGACAGGGCCTACGATTTACTGCAGCGATACCAAGTGGAAAGCACTTTCTATTCCGAAGGCGTGCTTATGTGCTCCAGTAAACCGCGTTCGGGCAACTCGAATTTGCCAATTGGACCCGATCAATTTCGTAACCAGTTCACCATGTCGGTACCCGTCGACGGTTTGGGCGACGCCAAATTGCATTTAGGCTTGCTGCGACTTATTTGCCTCAACGGAATGGTGGGCATGACCAAAGCGTTCACCAGCGCCGTGCGAATGGGAAAGGAACCGCAACATGTCTTAGAGCGGGCTCTTTCAACCTTTGACAACGAGGAGGGATTCAGCGTTCTTCGCGATCGCTTCGCAGCCTCGCAACGCTCATGGGCCTCGCTGGCAGAGGTGCAACGCTTGCACACGTTCATCATGAAGTTGCCCCGGACTGAAAGTTCGGCTCCAGTGCTCAATCGGTTTCAATCACTGATTGATGATTGCTCGGCACGCTACGGCTTTGCAAATTTGTCGGCACTGACCGAGCGACGCTTGCGAGTGCTTCCAGCCACCATGCGTGCCTACGACTTGATCAACATCGCCACTGAAATTTCCACGCACCATGTCTCCACCCCCGCTTCGCTGCGGGTCAATGGTTGGAGTTCCGATTACATTTCCCGGGAATTTGACCTTGAGGACACGGCCCCAGAATTGGTGGAATTCAAGCCGCTTTTCTTCAGTACGCAACGCAACTAACACGCGAGCCCAAACGCGGCCACGACAATTTCTCCGCAAAACCAGGTCCCAATTCCGGGGCCTGGTTTTGTTATGCCGCTGCGATCAGTGGCAAATATTCAATCGCAATCCCCAGCATGAGATCGCATCGTATTTTAATTCACAGATGGTCGTGCAATGTCCACCATGCTCGAATTGCAAGCCCACACGGTAAGATTGTCAAACGAGCCTCCGCGGCTCAACACATTTTTGGAGAATCACTTCATGCAAATCGTGCGTCAAGTAAATACATTTTTATCGCGGGTCGCATGTATTGTGCTGCTGGCCACCCTCTTTGGAGCAACAGCCATGAACAATCGTATCTTTTACAAAGGACCGAACAAAGGCGTGGCGGTGTGCAACCTGACCGGCACCATTTTGTATGAAGGCGTGAACAAATCAAAGGCTATTTTGAATATTGACGGCGATAAAGCCTGGGAAGGCGTCAACAAAGCCAAGTGCCTGTTCAACATCTCGGGCAACAATGTCTATGAGGGCGTGAACAAGGCCAAGGTTCTTTTTAATATTGATGACGGCAAAGTGTGGGAGGGCGTGAATAAGGCCAAATGCTTGTTCAATTACACCGCCGACAAGATGTACGAGGGTGTGAACCAATCCCTGGTGGCGGCCAATTGGAGTGGCGGAGCGCTTACCAAAATGGAAGCGGCTAGTTTGGTCCACATGCTGACGCAGTGACAATTTGCATTCTCACATTCGCGCCTTGAATTGTCAGTGTGCTATTTACGCAATCTATTCATCATTGCAAAACACAACGCTTTGGCCTCACAACCGATCAGGCTGGATGCAGCAAATCATGTTCGCGGCGCTCACGCCTTGTCTTTATCAGCCATCATTTGCAACATGTCCACGCATCGATTGGCGTAGCCAGATTCGTTGTCATACCAACTGATCACCTTGAAGAAACGGTCGTTCAATTGAATGCATGCGCGCGCGTCGTAAATGCTGCTGCGAGGATCGCTCATGAAATCACTCGAAACCACCTCCTCCTCGGTATAGCCAAGCACATCTTTCATAGCACCTTGCGATGCGGCTTTCATGGCGGCGTGAATGCGATCCAAACTGGTGGATTTTGCGGTACGGAAGGTCAAATCAACGCAACTCACATTGGCCACGGGCACGCGGAAACTCATACCCGTGAGCTTGCCCTTGGTGCTAGGCAAGCACAACGCAACAGCCTTGGCGGCGCCCGTACTGGCGGGAATAATATTTTGATACGCGTTGCGTCCGCCGCGCCAATCTTTCTTTGATGGACCATCTTGCGTGGGCTGCGTCGCGGTGGCGGCGTGAACTGTGGTCATTAAGCCCTCCTCAAGGCCAAACTCATCCATGATCACTTTCACAATGGGCGCCAAACAATTGGTGGTGCAACTTGCGTTGCTAATCACGGTGTGGCGCGCTGGATCGTATTGTTGGTGATTGACTTTATAGACAAGCGTTGGAACTTCTTGCTCACTTTTGGTTGGCGCGGAAATGACAACACGCTTGGCGCCGGCTGTAATGTGAGCCTGAGCGGACTCGAATTCGGTGAAGCGTCCCGTACTTTCAAGAACATACGCGCAACCGAGATCCTTCCACGGAAGCTTGGCGGGCTCGCGCTCGCTCAGAGTGCGCGTGGACATACCAGCCACGGAAAAAGATTCGCCCGAAGCTTTCACTTCATGTTGAAAGCGCCCGTGGTTGGTGTCGTACTGCAACAAATACGCCAGGTTGTCCGCCGGAACCAAGTCATTCACGCCAACAATTTCAAATCCGCCACGCTGCACCGCCGCGCGATACACCAAGCGACCAATGCGACCAAATCCGTTGATACCAATTCGAATTGCCATGGCTGATTCCTTTTGTTGTGAAAATCTTAAAGACGAAAGATAGTGCCCAAGGGCTTGCTTGGGCAACCGATTCAAAATATTAAGTTTTTAGTGCATTTAAACGCTTTTTCTGGCTACGCACCATGATCTTGGCCTGCTTTCGCAACGCCATGTCGTAAACACCCGGAAACGCGTTGATGATTCCAGAAGCCAAGCGCACGGTAAGGCTGGTCCACACTTCACTCTTTGGCTTGCGCAGGCAACGCACAACGGCGTTGGCAACTTGCTCCGGAGTTTGAATGAACATCTTTGGCGCGTGGTCGGGCAGCATTGTGCCCTGTGGATCAATGCCGCCGCGCAATGACGCCTGCTGAAAAAATTCCGTCGCGGTGCTGACTGGATGCACACTTGAAACTTCAATTCCATGCGGCGCAAGTTCAAAGCGCATGGAGCGCGTCACCATGGATTGCGCGGCCTTGGTTGCGGCGTACATGCCAAAATACGGAATGGTGAATTTGGACAAACAACTTGAAGTCATAAGCAAATGTCCACGCCGTTTCTGCGCCACCATGTCGCGAGCGGCAAGTGAAAGCAATTCGGTGGCGGAGAAAAAATTCACCTCAAACATTTCGCGTATCTGCGCCATGGACATGTCGTGCACCGCCATCTCCGCGCCGTAGCCCGCGTTGGCAAACACCACATCCACCACGCCAAAGGCGCTGGTGGCGTGCGCCAGTAATTTTTCGCTGGAGCCAACTTGCGCCATGTCCGTTTCTACAACAACCGCTTCGCAACCACGGGTACGAATTTCCGCGGCCAATTCCTGAAGCCGATCCGCGCGCCTCGCCGCAAGAACCAAGCGCATTCCGGCGCGCGACATGGCCAGCGCCGTGGCCGCGCCAATGCCGCTGCTTGCGCCCGTGATCACCGCCACACGATTTCGTAGTTCACCGATCGCCATAAGTGGACATCAAGCGTATCCTGCAGCGCCATGCCAAGAGCGCGATTCTTTTTCCTTGTGATTTGTCTTCTCACAATCAGTGGCTTCAACGCATGGGGAAACAATTTCGCGTCCACATTCAATCAAATCACGGCGTCAGGTTTGTCTTCTGCGTCAAACCAAACATCAGAACCCACGCCAGCGCGTGATTCAACTACGCCCACATTCTCCACCGCTTCCATCACCACTTCGCAACAAACCTTGTCGCCGCAAACGCCAACTTTAATCGCGGCTTCCATCCAAACTCCTAAATTGAAAATGACTGTCGTTCAAAGCCTGGAAAACCAAGCGCCGTTTCGTGTTGGCGTATTCAATATGCCGCCGTTTGCGTTTCGTTCCGGTGGTGGGCAATGGTCCGGTTTGGCGGTCACGCTATTACAGCACATCGCAAATGCAAGCGGCTTGCGCTACTCATTGACGGAATTCCAGAACATGGATGAAGTGATGAAAGCGGTTGAAAACAACACGATTGATTTTGCCGCAATTGCGGTTGACCCCACGCCAGAATTTGAATTGACCATGAATTTCACAAACGCGTTTGAACTGAGCGGAACCAGTATCGCTATTACCAAACATAGTCATTTACCCTTGCTCAACCTCGTTGAAAGTATTTGGCAATCAATCATTCCACACTTTGTTGGGGTGGTTCTTTTCACTCTTATAATTTTTGGAGTGATCGTGGGCTTGATCGAGCGCAAAAAAAATACAAGTCAATTTGGTGGTGGTTTCTGGAGCACCATTGGCGAGGGTGTTTGGTGGAGCTCCGCCACAATCAGCACGGTTGGCTATGGTGATCGTGTTCCCAAGACCAAGCGTGGCCGTCTCGTTGGGGGTCTTTGGATGCTGATCGCCTTCGCTCTCACCAGCCTTTTGGCTGGCTTGCTTTCCAGCATCTTGACCGTAGCGCGAATCAATTCTGAAATTCACACCCCCAATGATCTGTTTCGATTGAAGTGCGGGGCGGTATTAAATTCCGCGGCCTTTGTGGACGGGGCGAATATGAAATACGACATGACTCCATATGCCTCAATGGACGATTGCTTGCGCGCTTTAGACCGCAAACAAATTAGCGCGGTGTTAGGTGAAAGCGTGCGACTGAGTTGGCTCATGAATCAGCCGCAATGGAAAAACCTAATCATGATTCCAAATCCAATCGTCAGGCTGTACTCCGCGTTTCCAGTTTCCAGCGAAGTGGATCCGCAAACATTGGATATTCTCAATTATCACTTGCTGAAAATCACCGACACGAAAGAGTGGGTAGCCATGCGACATTTATTTTTAGGAGACCCATTATGAGTGGAGATTTTGCGTTTCTTGGAGTTCCTCGTTGCCTGATTGGCATGGTGCATTTGGCGGCGTTGCCTGGTTCGCCGCGCTCTGAATTGCGCGTTTCAGAAATTGCGCGCCAAGCGGTGATTGAGGCCAAGTTGCTTGAGCGACTTGGCTTTGACGCCATCATGCTTGAAAACATGCATGATTTGCCTTATTTACGCCGCCATGTGGGCAGCGAAATTGTGGCGGCCATGAGCGCGTGCGTGCTGTCGGTGCGCGCCGCGGTAAAAATTCCAATTGGCTTGCAGATTTTGGCGGGCGCAAATCAAGAGGCCATGAGCGTGGCGCACGCATGTGGCGCGGCGTTTATTCGCGCTGAAGGTTTCGCCCTTGCCTCCGTTGCCGACGAGGGGATATTTGATCAAGCCGACGCCGGACCGCTTTTGCGCCACCGCAAAATGTTGGGCGCACAGCGCGTCATGATCGCTGCTGATGTGCTGAAGAAGCATGCCAGCCACACCATCACAAGCGATCTGAATGCCGCCGAGCAAACCCGCACGCTTATTTTCTGCGGTGCAGACTCAATTATTGTCACAGGTAATGCCACAGGGCAGCCAGTGGACTTTGAGCAATTAGGCCTGGTCAAGGAGGCGTCGCGCGTACCCGTGCTTGTGGGCTCCGGCGCCCGCGCAGACAATGCGTGCGAACTTCTGGAAATTGCTGACGGCATTATTGTGGGTAGCGACTTGAAGCGTGGAGGTCGTTGGCAAAATCCAATCGACCCCGCGCGCGCCAAAGCTTTCATTAAGGCGGCGCGCAACAAATAAAAATATGCGGGCGCTTGAATGTGAATTGAAATTTTGTCTTCAATAGAAGAACCCATGTTTGCGCGTCCACACATTCTCACGCCATGTGAAATACGCCCACCCCAACCGATTCATTTCGCGAAGCAACTTGAACTCGGATTACGGCTTGAATTACGGCTAGGATCAAGGCATGAACGTCTGGCTGAATGGCCACATTCTTGCGCTTGAAAAAGCCCACATTAGCCCGCTTGATCGTGGCTTTATGTTCGGCGATGGCATTTATGAAGTGGTGCGCTTCTTTGACCGCGCCGGCATGGCCATGGATGCGCACATACAACGGCTTGAGCGCAGTTTGCAACTCACACACATCAAGGGATTCAACGCGCGCGGCTTACCCGCTCTGTGTGAGCAACTTCTGCAAGCCGAACAGTTGCGCGACGCGTGCGTGTATTTACAAATCACCCGCGGCGTCGCCGCCACGCGCGCGCACATGCCGCCCGAACACATTCAACCCACCGTGTTCGCCATGGCCTACGCTTCCGGCGCGCTTGACACACTTACCACGGCGGCGCCGATCTCGCTTTCGGTGCAACCGGATCTGCGCTGGCATCGCTGTGAAATTAAATGCACCAGTTTAATGGGAAGTATTTTGCCCATGCTTGATGGACGCCACCACAATGCGCAAGAGGCTATTTTAATTCGCGACGGATTTGTGAGCGAAGGCTCAAGTTCAAATATTTTTGTTGTGCGCGCAAACAATGTCATCACGCCGCCTATCGACACGGACCCTTCCATTCTGCATGGCACCATGCGCACATTGGCCATGGAAGCCGCCAGGAAACTTGGCTTTGAAGTTTCCATTCGCCCCATTGAAGAAGCGGAACTTGCCACGGCGAATGAAATTTGGGTCACTGGAAGTGGCCGCGTGCTTGCCAGTTGCGTGGCGCTGAATGGCAAGGTGTTTGGCGGAGGAAAGCCCGCAAAAATGGCGTGCGCCGTCATCAATGGCATGCGTCTTGCGGTGGAGAATCTTCTGGCAAAGACTCCGTAGAATCAGACTCCCATGTCCGCCCTACTCGCCATTTCAGTTGGAAATACCCGCACCTCGTTCGCGCGCTTTGTGGATCGCAAGTTGATCGCGGCGGAACATATTGAGAACACTCAAGAAAATAAAATTCTTGATGGCATAGCCGCGGCGTGGGCCGAATTATCCGACAGCGACGCCATTGTCGTGCTGGCCAGCGTGAATGACACATTCGCCAACCCGCTGAAAATAAAAGTAGAGATGCGCTTAAAGACTGAGGTGCTGCGCATTGGAAAAGAATTGCCCGTTCCAATTGGCGTGTGCTTGGACGAGGGCGCGACTCCCGGGCACGACCGCCTACTTGCCGCTGCGGCTGCCTATGACTCGCTCAAGCAAGCCGTTGTTGTGGTTGACGCCGGCACCGCCGTGACCGTTGATTTTGTGGACGGCGAGGGAGTGTTCCACGGTGGCGCCATTCTTCCGGGCGCGGCGCTGCAATTAAAATCACTGCATGAAAATACCGCGGCGCTTCCGCGCGTGGCCTTCGCTCAACCAGATGCAAAAGAACCGTTCGGACGCAACACCGCCGCCGCCATGTTGCTGGGCGTGTACGAAGGTTTGCGCGGCGCCATGCATCGACTGGTGGAGCGTTACGCCGAGCATTACCAGGCATTTCCCATGGTTGTCGTCACCGGCGGCGATGCCCATGTCCTGTTTGGGGACGATGATTTGGTGGATCGACATGTGGCCGACCTTGTGCTGATTGGTATTCGCGTGGCCGCTGAAAAATCCATCGAGGAAGATTCGCATGAAAGCGACTCCTCGGTAGACGCACACGAGGAATGAATTTGGATCAAGAGTTCGCATGTTGGCTCACCACGGCGGCATCTGGCGCTGTCAGCGTGTTGCACATGCGCGCGCAACCACAGCGGCTTTCCAAAACACTTTCAATCACGCTTCCAGATATTGGCCGCGCCAGCTTGCGGCGTATTTGCAATCTTGACGAGGCGCTTGTGCTTCGCGTGACGGACAACACGATTATTGTCACGCCGCATGGCGGGCCGCGGCTGCGTCAACGTTTGGTGCGCGCCATAAGCGACGCTGGAATTTCATTTGTATCCCCCACCGAACTTTCGCCCGCTGACCTCTTTGTGGAATCCACCACTGATATTCAAGCGCGCATGCTCTACACACTGGCTCGCGCGGCCAGCGCGGACGCCATTGCGCTGCTACTTGCGCAGCCAGAGCGCTGGGGAAAAAATGGCGCGCCCACGCCCGCCGACGCGCCAAGAAGCAAGCGCCTGTGCCGTTTAATTGACCCACCCACCGTGGTGATTGCCGGCGCGCCAAACGCCGGCAAAAGCACGCTTTTAAACGCGCTTCTCGGCCGAACTGCCGCGGTCACTTCGCCCATTGCCGGCACCACGCTCGACTTTGTAAGCGCCAACATTGTGCTTTCGGGTCTTGTCTGCCGCGTGGTGGACGCGCCTGGATTTGTGGAAAAAAAATTGTTTGAAAAAAACATATCTGAAAAAAATTCCCTCAAAAAAAATTCCCTCCATACAGATTTGAACCAAACCAATTCAAATCCATCTGCAATTCAATCCTCAAATCAAGCGCCATCTTCATTGCAAGTCCAAAGCGCAATTGATCAAGCCGCGATCGCGCGCGCACGACAAGAAATTTACAGCGCCGATCTTGTCATCGCACTTGCCGCGCCAGATCAAGTGTGGCCCGCCATTGAACATTCAAACATTCTTCGCGTGCGCTCCATGTGCGACTTGTCCACGGTAGTGCCCATGCTCACCGGCAACTCGCTCCGCATCAGCGCGCGCACAGGCGCCGGCTTGATTGAATTTGCGCAAGCCGTGCGGGCACAACTTGTGCCGGCCGCAGATATCGCCAGCGATCGCCCGTGGCAATTTTTCTAAACACCCCAGCGCAAATACACCACCTTGTCCGATCAGAATTGAAACGCAATCAGCTCAGCGCACCAACCGTGCCCGACCAAGCACAGGCGTTGTGGTGAGCGCGCTAATCACATCATTAAATTCAACATTCACAGATCCTTGTTCAACCAATGAACCAAGAATCGCCGTGCCCATAGACACTTGAGCTTGATCAAGCATCGTGTTGAAGTTTTTTAAATTATTTTTACAGAGGAAATATATGAAAAATTGGATTCTAAATTTTATTGCGGATGAACTTAGCACAGCAGCAACCGAGTACGGAATTACCGCAGTGGTAATGACCGGTGGTGCAGCTACTGGTCTTTCAGCTTTAAGAGATTCACTTCAAGCAAAGCAAACCAGCATGATCAGCATCTTGGAAGATTCAGACGCCGGAATAGATTAAGTTACAAAAGGAATGTTTCCGTACGGCCTGGTCCAAAAGATCAGGCCGTATGTGTTTTTACACCACAGTTATGTCGGTAACAACCTGAAGCTTCGGGCAATCAACTCTCATAGTCCCATGATGGAGTAGCCGCTGTCCACATAAATTGTTTGACCAGTCACTCCATTCGCCATACCAGAAAGTAACCAAGCCGCGGTGTCGCCCACATCTTTGGCGGTAATGTTGCGTTTCAGCGGCGCCTTCTTTTCTACCCATTCAAGAATTTGGCCAAATCCACCCACTGCCATGGCGCTCAGAGTCTTGAGCGGCCCAGCCGAAATCACATTACAACGGATATTTTTCTCACCCAGTTCCATGGCTAAATATCGGTTGGTGGATTCAAGCGCGGACTTAGCAACGCCCATGACGTTGTAGCCAGGCACGGCTTTTTCGGCGCCGTAATAACTCAAAGCAATCATGGATCCGCCATCGGTCATCAGGGGTGCGGCGCGGTGCGCCATGGCTTGATAAGTATGCGCCGACAAATCCATGGCTTGTGTGAATACCTCGCGCGGGGTGGCGGCGAAGGCGCCAACTTTCAACCAATCCTTGTTGGCATACGCAATGGAGTGCACCAAAAAATCCAACTTGCCAAATTCACTTTGAATTTTGGTAAACACCTGATCAATTTGCTCGTCACTGCCGGCATCCATGGGCATAACCCAGGGATCCTTCACGCCCAATTCCTCTAGTGACATGCGAATGCGCCGCTCCATCTTTTCGCCTGGCAAGTGGGTGAACAGACATTGTCCACCTTGGGCCAACACACTTTCCGTGATGCCAGATGCCATGGATCGATCGTTTGCGATTCCCACAATCAGTCCGCGTTTACCTTGAAGTATTCCCATTGCGATTCCTTTGTCATTTGTCGGTGCGTGTGAGAATGCAAGAGTAACCACGCGAGAAAATATGTGCGCCACATAAATGCAATTCCATAGGTTGCTATTGCGCGTAGCCAGCCATCGGTGGCCCAGTTACTTGGAGGGTTGTGCGGCGACGGGCGGCGCGGGTGCGCTTGCCGAAGAATTTGCTTGTGATTGCCCTGTACTTTGAGCGGCTTCACGAACCATGCCGTAGGCCCACAACTTTTGAATTTGCACTCCCGTCTTCAACTCCATTATGAATTGCACAAGTCCCGTCGCGTACGGTTTAGGAGTTACGCGACAACGAACCTGTATGTCCTTGCCCACTCTTTCTTGCGCCAACATTTGTACTGTGAATAAATCCGACACACTTGACACGCTGATCACTGGCTCGGTCCAATCAACTAGATCAAATGTAAAATCTTTGAAACTATTCGTCGGAATAAACCCCAGGTTCAAGTTGTATTCCTTCATACGAACGACCGGCACAATATGCATTTTCTCATTGCGAATTTTTAATGCCAACACTGGCGCATCAGTTCGATCAGTTTCAATTAAAAACCAAGCAGGCAACGCGTCTTTGGCGACGCGTGTCAAGTCGTAGCGCAAAAGATAGGCGCTTTTGACGTCGTCCTTTGCGGGATCAAATCCAATAAATGTTGGCGCATTGTTGTTCATTGACAGAATGCGAAATGGTTTTTTATCCACGCTCTCAATCACTACTCGTCCCGTAACGGGAACATTTGGCAGCACGTTGATGGCTGGTGGCACGGCGCGCAACGCGACAACAACTTCAGCGCGAACATCAACCTCCACAGGCTTGTTGAAACCTTCCACGATGATCTTGACTGTTGACTTGCGTGGACCAGTTGCAATGGACGCCGCCAAGCTTGCGTCAAACTGAATAGATTCCCCTGGCGCGATCACGCGACCAGTTAAATCCGTGGTTGAAGTGCAAGTGCAAGTCGGCTGCAGCGCCACAATGGTGAGCGCGCTGGTGGTTGGGTTCTTCAGTGTAAAGACCCCAGTTTTTTCTTCACCTGGCGCAATAAATCCAAAATCCAGCGCTGGTGGGTCAATGGTCAACGGCGGAGGTCCAATAATAATTGTTCCAGTTCGAGGAACATTTTGAGTTGACGGGTCAAATTCCGCCGCAAAAATGGCGTTTGCCAACATGCTGCACAAGACCACTATGGCAACACAATACCGCTTAATAAGCCTAAAACTAACGGCAAATTCTCTCATATCCATGAGCTTATGATACGAAATGTATCCGTCGTAGTCACAAAAAAAATTGCCAATTGTGTTTGCCACCCCGGCAGTTCACACCCCAAAAATGTCTAAATTTTGTTTTTTTTACTATGCTTTATTTGCATCCTGCAAAATACGGGTTACTTTGAATTGTCTTTGAAGTTTTAAATAAATCTCAAAGATAAACTGACGAATGTGCTGGAATCCAGTATTTTCGTGTGTTTAGGCTGCGCAAGTAGCCACTGAATTTGCCCTTTTCCCTCCCTCCGCCCCCGGATCTAGTATCCGGGGGTATTTTTTTGACCTTTATTTTCAAATCCCCCGGAAATCAGCATATTTGTTGGTATTTAACTCCAATCAAGCCGCCTTCATGGCATCTGTCGCTAAACTCGCCTTTCTTTTCTACACAATTTGCCATTCGACTGGCCAGAACTGGATCAACCCATGAAGAGCACTGAATTACGCCCTGGTGTCGCAATTAAAATGGACGGTCGCCTGTACTTGATCATGCAATACGCCCATGTCACCCCTGGCAACTTGCGGGCATTTGTTCAAGTAAAAATGCGCGACCTCAAAGCTGGATCAATTATCGACAAGCGCCTTCGCAGCGGCGAGGAAGTGGAGCAAGTTGAACTGGATCGCCGCCCCATGGAATATCTGTACAAGGACGGACCAAAGTTTGTGTTTATGGACAACGAGAATTTTGAGCAAGCCGAAATGACGCAGGAATTTGTGGGTGATTTGCCGCTGTACATGTTGCCCAACACCAATGTTGTTGTGAATTGGTGCGATGGCAATCCTATTGCGATTGAATTGCCAAACATGGTTGAACTTGTCGTCAAGGACACCGCGCCTGGCATCAAAGGAGCAACCGCCACGAATCAGTTGAAAGAGGCGGAAATGGAAACAGGTTTGAAGACGCGCGTTCCACCGTTCATTGGTATTGGCGAGAAGCTGCGCATATCAACTGAAGACGGTTCGTATCAAAGCCGCGCGTAGTTCGTGCATTGCCCGACAATACTTCGTTCTAGTCGTGGCTTACAACTCAAGCAACAATAGGCTGACATCCCCGTTATCCACTTCCCCACTGTGGTCTAAGTCGGCGGGACAATTCAGAGGATCTGAACATAATCCAAATTCAAGCAACATGAAACTGAGATCTGATATATCCACAGATCCGCTGCCGTCCAAATCCGCTGGATTTGGACAGGTAGCTGTCGAAGTGAGATTGAATGATGTGGGATTGTTCAGCGGCGCACGCGTAATGATGAACTTGGTCTCGGCCTCCACAAACCACGAAAGTTGCGAACCGCAACTCATGGCTGGAAGCGACGCACGATATTTATTTCCACCAATACTTGCCATGACGGCACTTTGAGTCGTGCCACCATTCAAGCTCCACTTCAAGCGCACGCCGTTGGTGATCAGGGTGCTGACCACTGGAAGCGTTTGAATCTCAACGGTGGACGTGGTGTTGTTTGCCACCGCGCTGCCAGGCGCAAGCGTGATTGTGATTGGACTTGACGCCAACAATTTTTCAATCATGGTTATGGCGGCGGCAAAATTTTCCCTGGCATTCGGAATAATTTCGCTCGTGGGCATGACAAATCCATAGGTGCCCGTGTCGCGCACTTCAATGGTGCCGGACATGATCCCTTGGTTTCCATAGGTCCAATCATCAATGCAACCTCCAGTGAGACCGTATGTACTGCCGCTTGCACCCGCCGTATAGTTCTTTCCATTCACCGCTGCAATTGCGTTCTTCATTGGAATGCCAACCGCTGAAAGCGCGGCTTGATCAGGCGATAGAGTCGTGGTGTATGACCATGGCCACAGCCATAATTGGCTGTAACTATGAAAGTCAATGTGACCAACCAAGTTGGGACGCGCAAGGACAAAGTCGCGCATGCCTTGGCTTTCTGGCTCGCTGAAGGCCGCTGTACCGCGGTATGTCTCGCTGCTTATTGAGCCGCTTGAACCCGAACCGCCCCAGCCCACTCCCCAATTGCGGTTTAAGTCAACGCCGTATGTGCTGCCACTATTCAGCCGGCGATTCTTGCGCCACAAGCGATTGCCGCCGGTGGCCCATGTGTGTTCATAGCCATCCGGATTTTGGACCGGAAACACATACACCTCCACGGAATTCAACACCGCGGAAATTCGTGGATCAATTGTGTTGTTCTCCACAAATTGATCGGCAATCCACATGGTGGTCATTGTGCTTGCCCACTCGCGCGCGTGCAGCGTGCCAGTGAAAATGAATGCTGGCAGCACCGTTCCAACGGGGTAGCGCGAAATACGAATACCGCGAATCGTGCGGCCTTGAACGGATGTTCCCGCGGTCACAATGCTGACCAGATTTGGATACGCGGCAACCAGTTCATCAAGGCGAGCGTTCACCGCAGCCAAATTTTTGAAATCGGAAAACCACGCAAGGCCCTCCATGGGTTGTGCCAAACGAGTGCGCTCGGTGTCGATTCTATTTTGCAAATCTGGGATCGTGACACGGTATGGAATGCCGACGCGATCCAATATGCCAAGATCTGCTTGCGACATGCGGAAATCCGCGTCGCCGCCAATGCCAACATGGTGGCTCCACATGTCGTCACTAAGTTGATTGACCAGCATTAAATCTTGCGCGCTGCGAATACTGACCCGCGCCACAACATCCCCATCAAATCGAACCATGTCATTGAGATCAAGGGGCGCGGCAACTGGAGCGGCGGCAAACGCTGCTGGTACAGCGACTCCTTTGGTGGTGACGGGCGCTGCAAGCGGGCTGTCAATTATGACCGCTGGAGGTGCAAGCCCCAACAAAACAATAACCGTCAGAAAGCTAATGTTCATATCTTCAGAATAAACGCAAAAAGAGCGCGCGCCAATCAATACTTGCTGATTTAGATAAATTGTTTTCTTCGTATTGACCTTTGTGCCGTTCTGGCGCACAGTACCCCCGTGAAGAACTTGAAATGCATAGTTTACGGCCTCTTGAGCGTGGTCGCGTTGGCGTTTCAAGTTCATTGCACGGGATCAATGCAGTTGGCAAAGCCGTGGGCTTCCCCAATGCCATATTCAACCACGCTTGCGGACAAGCCATTTCCGCCACGCGACTTTGCCATGTTTGACGCGGTCAATGGCCGCGTGCTGATGTGGAGCGATGTGATTGATCTCACCTCATGGGCCGATGTGATTGTGATTGCACGCGATCCCAATTGCCAAGGCGGAGCGTGGATGCAGGAAGCGCTGACGAGTGATGTGATTGCGGCATTTCCACCAAGTTTGTCCTTTGAATCATCTGGCGACAGCGCCGCGGTTGTGTCCGAGTTGAACAATGTGCCCAAAGGCACCCGCCGAGTGCTGATTCACTACGCGGGCGCGCAAAGTTTGCCAGATATTTCATCCGCCATTCGTAGGGCGCACCCCAGCGACTGCGTGTTCACCTTGGCGTTGGTGTCTAGTTCTGTTCGTTATTTACGCAATGAAGATGTGCGCAAAGCCGACGTGGTAGCCTACACCGCGCCCACGCGCGTGGTTGCGCCAAGCGATTTGCAAAATAATCAACCGCGATCCCCTGAAGATTTGAAAAATCGAAATTAAATTCGCGAAATGGGCCAAAAAACAGCCTATTTTGCCTGCGATACGTCAATACATTATTTGGAGCAGATCTGTTGCAACTCGGCTTGCGTCTTAATAATGCGGAAAAGTTTTTCAATCTTCATCATGGCCATCAGCTCCTGCAATTCTTTGTTCAAACCAAAGAGCAAGGGAGTTGCGCCAATAGCAGCGGCTTGATTGCGGCACGCAATGCACATGCCCAGCCCCATGCTGGCCATAAAACTGACGGTGGAAAGATCAAGCACAAGAAACTTCACGGCCTTGCCATATTGCTTAAAGTACGGGGAAAATTCCTCTGTAATGATTGGGCTTTCGCGCTGGCCTATGTTGGGGCCGACCAAGCGAATCATCAGAACTTTTCCGTCCCAATTTAAATGAACAAGTGGCGTTGTTTTCTGGGCAGGCAAGTTGATTGGTTCTGTGCTCAAGTTGAGATTCCTTTTCAAATAAGATACCAAAATCATCGACGCATTTTTAACCGATTCAGCGCCGTGCTTGGTGAAACCAATGCCTGCAATTCACCGCGCATGGGTTGCGTATTTGTGATTTCAATCACGGCCACTGCGCCCTTGGCCACATCAATCGCGTGCTCACTCGCGCCCATCAAGCGCGAAAGCAGTTGGCTAAGCAAGGGCTCGTGGCCCACAAGCGCCACGCTTTGTTCATTGTGATATTGAGCCAACATTTGCAGAATCACCTCCACCGCGGCAAATCCTCCCTCGCTTTGCAGCGCCTGGCAACGCTTGGCGACGGGCCATTTGGATTGGGTCTGAAGAATGTCGGCGCTATCCCAGGCGCGTGTCCAACCACTGGCCAGCACGATGGACGGCGGCTCTAGCCAACGCCCCATGCGGCGCGCGAACTTCACAAATTCACGGCGGCCATTGGCGCTAAGAGGCCGCAAGCCGTCATCTGGAAATCGTGCGGCGTCGCGGTCCTTGGCTTTGGCATGGCGCACAACAATCAGTTTCATGGCAAGCATATTACTAGAACGGGAACTACCTTTGGCAGAATGGGAATGCTTTCAATCATCAACGCGCGCGTGGTCACCATGCGCGCACACGGCAGCGCCCATACGCACACCGGCGCGCGCCATGGTGCCGCCATGAATGAACTTGGCGTGATTGAGAGTGGCCATGTGTGCATGCGCGACGGCGTGATCACCGCGGTTGCAAGTGGCCGCCCCAATTCGCTTGCGGGCGAAGTGATTGACGCGGGCGGTCGCGTGTGCATGCCAGCGCTAATCGATTGCCACACGCACTTATGCTTTGCCGGCGATCGCTGGAATGAATGGGAGCAGTTGCGTGCGGGCAGAAGTTACGAATCTATTTTGGCCGCGGGCGGTGGAATTATGTCCACGGTTGGCGCCACTCGGCAAGCTTCAGTGGCCACGCTGGCGCAAGACCTTGCGGATCGCTTGCGCATGCTTGCGTACTTGGGTGTGGGTAGCGTTGAGGTGAAAAGCGGCTACGGACTTGATTGGCCAAGCGAAATAAAAATGCTGACCGCCATTGCCCAAGCCGCGCAACAGACGCCCCAACATGTCTTGGCCACATGTTTAGGCGGCCACGCAATTCCCGCAGATAACGCGGCGTGGCCGGAACAATTTGCGGCGCATATTGCGGAGTTGGCGCGGCAATTTCCTGGCGTGGCGGTGGACGCATTTTGTGAACGCAGCGCACTCAGCGTGGAGCAATGCCGCCAGATATTTGTGCAGGCGAAAAAATTCAATGTGCCACGGCGCCTGCATACAGATCAGTTCAATTCAATAGGTGGCGTTGAAATGGCTATTGAATGCGGCGCAACCACCGTTGATCATTTGGAGGCGGCTAATGAGAACTCCATCGCGGCGCTGGCCAAATCAAAAACAATCGCGGTGCTGTTGCCGTGCTCCGTGTACGCGCTGGGTGGCTCATACGCGCGTGGCCGATCCATGATTGATCAAGGCGCGGCCGTGGCGGTTGCCAGCAACGCCAATCCCGGCAGCGCCCCCACCATTGACTTGCGATTTGCAATGCACTTGGCGGTGCGTCACTGCGGCTTCAGCCCCAGCGAAGCGCTGACAGCCGCAACATGGAACGCGGCATGCGCGCTTGGCATTGAAACACAAGTCGGAAGCCTGAACGTGGGCAAGCGCGCCGACGCAATTGTTTTAGAAGAGCGAGATGAACGAGCATTGGCCCATGGCTTTTCCGGCCCGCCGCCGCGCCACATTGTGTTGGCGGGCAAATTGATCAATGATCGCCATTAGGCCATCAGCATGAGCATGTTGATCACTCGTGCGTATTTCCAGGCATCGACCGTCAATGCTTCGCAGAATGTTGGTCGTGACTTCTCGAACAGCAACATGGCTTGGCAACAAAATTAAAATATCGGCTTCCTCACTGGGTGCCGCGGTGAACCCATTGGTATCAACGACTCGAAGATCAATATCTCAAGCTTCTCTGGCTGAACCATGCACGGCGATGAAGAAATCACAGTGACTGCAAATGCCAATCCGCCCCAGGCACAGCCGCATTGATCAGTCTTGTTTATCTTGCGGATACTCGCGGTCGGGGCAATGAATTCACATATTTACCTGGTCACTTGAGTTCACAATCGCTGGCACCGCCATGTCTATGCGCGCTGCATTGCAACCCCCAAAGCCAATCCATTGCAAATCGTGGGGACCTTTTATTTATGGCTCACTGGTCTATGCGCGGGCGTTACTATCTTGTTCTTCATGGTCGCATCTTCTCCACGGGATATTTCTGACGCTCGCGCCGCGGCGCAATGTGTTGTTGAAACACATCGACGACTTGCGCGGTGGCTGCGCGTTGGCCTGACGCTGGCAGAGGTGGATTCATTTTGCGCGGATGTGTTCAAAGAGTTGCAATGCGAAAGCGCGTTCAAGGGCTACAAGGTTCGCGGGCATCCGCCGTTTAAAAGCCACACATGTCTAAGCTTGAATGACATGGTGGTCCACGGCGAGCACGATTCCATTGTGGAACCACTCAAAGAAGGCGATTTATTGGCGCTGGATATTGGCGTGAAGCACCGCGGATTTATTGGCGACGCGGCATGGACATACTCCATTGGTAGTGCCACCGAAATGGGTTTGAAATTGCAAAAGTGCGGCCGTGAAAGTTTACGCCGAGGTATTGCCGCCATTCGACCGGGCCGCCCTTTGATTGAATGGGCCAAGGCGGTGCAGGGATATGTGGAAAAGGAAAGCGGCTTTTATTTGGTGCGCGGCCTTGGCGGCCACGGTATTGGTCGCTCGCTGCATGAATCGCCCTACATTTCAAACACTGCGCCAACCTATCCCGGCGAGTGGAACGAAGCTTGGACAACCTTCGAGTCTGGCATGTTGCTGGCGGTTGAGCCCATGATTTCTTTAGGCACCAATGAAGTCCGCTCCAACGGAAGCGCGTGGCCCATTTACACCGCCGATGGAAGTTTAAGCGTGCACTATGAAGCCGATGTCATGGTGACAGCCAATGGTTGCGAAGATTTAACCGCGGGTATGAGTGACTTGCCCGATGTGGTGGGATGCAAAAATTGAAGATGGCAAGCGAAACAACTAAGCCGCGTGTGGCGCTGTTTGAGGCTGTTCATCCTGTGGCGACCAGTATTTTGCAAGAGCATGGATTTCGCGTGGATTCAATCCAACACAGTCCGAGCGCGCAAGAATTGGCGACGCTTGCCGAAACTGCCACGCTTATTGGGGTACGCAGCAAAACCAAAATTTCGCAGCAATTGCTGCGCGCCTCGCCGTCACTTGCAGCCATTGGATGTTTCTGCATTGGTACGGACCAAGTCGATGAGAGCGCGTCTGGCTTGGGAATTCCAGTTTTTAACGCGCCATTTTCCAACACGCGCAGCGTTGCGGAAATGACCTTGGCCGAAATTATTTCCTTGTCGCGCGCTTTATTTCAAAAGAGTTCGCAATTGCATGCGGGGCGATGGGACAAAAGCTCAAAAAACTCGCGCGAGGTTCGTGGACGCACGCTTGGCATTATTGGATATGGACATATTGGAAGCCAGCTCAGCGTGTTGGCGGAATCGCTGGGCATGCGCGTGGTGTTCTTTGATACCGCTCGCAAGTTGGCGCTGGGCAACGCGCACTCCCTAGCGAACATGGACGCAGTGCTGGCCACATCGGATTTTGTGTCGCTGCATGTGCCCGATATGGCCTCTACGCGCAATTTAATTGGCGCGGCGCAATTGAAAACCATGAAGCCCGGCGCCATGCTGGTGAACAACAGTCGTGGCAAAGTGGTGGACCTTGTGGCGCTTGCAACGGCCCTTCAAAGTGGCCACATTGGCGGCGCGGCGGTTGATGTTTTTCCAGAGGAACCCGCGGAAAATGGCCAGGGGTTCATGACTCCGCTCGCGGGTTTGCTCAATGTCATTCTTACGCCGCACATTGGCGGCAGCACCGAGGAGGCGCAAGAGGCGATCGCAGTGGATGTGGCCGAAAAATTGGCGCGTTTTTGGGGGCAAGGTTGCACCGCCACCAGTGTGAACTTTCCTGCAGTCGATTTGCCAAATGTGCGCAGCGGTCAAGTTCGCATTTTGCACGTGCACCAAAATGTGCCAGGCGTGTTAAGCAAAATGCACACATTGCTTGCCAACGCTGGCGTGAACATTAACGCCGAGCATTTGCAAAGCGATCAGCACACTTCCTATGTTATTTTAGATGTGGATGAATTTCAGGACGCCAACATTATGAATTCGTTGCGGTCGCTGCCTGAAACAATTCGAATGCGCGTGGCGAGCTAAGTCATTTCCGTGGCGGATAGGCCACGAAACAGGCTTGAATCTGCACAAAAATTCTTGCGCTAAATTTCACGCGGCGCAGGTCGCCATTCGTGCTTCAAATCTTGCTCTATAATTGATGCATGATCTCAAAAATTGCTCTTGTCATTATCGGCCAACTTTTTTCGACAAACATTTTTGTAGGCGTGCTGGCATTTGCCGCGCCACCAGAGCAAGGCATGGTTCCCGCCATGGCGCCGGTTGTGGAAACCGTGCAAGGCGAGCAATTCACTGATGAAAATCGCTGGCTGGAGTCGCTTGAAAAGGATTCGCCCGCGGTTGCCGACTGGACCACCATGCAAATTGAGCGCACGCGCGCCGCACTGGACGCCCTTCCCTGCCGCGGAACAATCGCCGCACAACTTGAACCGCTTATGAAGTTGCCCGGTATGGGCACGCCTGTCATGGCTGGCGCAAGTATTTTCTATGGCCAGCGCAGTGGCGATCAAAATCAAGGTGTGCTTATGACGCGCGCCAGCGCGACCGGCGCGCCGCGTGTGCTACTTGATCCAAATACAATGAATGATAAAGGCCTGCTGTCGCTTGATTGGTGGCGGCCCAGCCAAGATGGAAAGTTGGTGGCGTATGGCAGCAGCATGTCGGGCAGCGAGATGAGCGAACTGCGCGTGATTGATGTGGCCACCGGCGCGGCGCTACCCGATGTGATCACCGGCAAAGTGAGCTTTGAATCTTGGACACCCAAGGGCGATGGCATTCTGTACTCGTCGCTGCGCGACGCCAAAGATCCATACAGCCGCGAAGTGCGCTTTCACACCTTGGGACAACCTGTTGAAAGCGACGCGATTCTATTGAAGCAGATCACTCCAAGCGACGTTCCATTTGGTGGTCTGAGCCGCGACGGCAAATGGTTGATGCTGGGCTACAGCCATGGCTGGCAAGCCAACGATTTGTCCGTGGCGAACTTTCAAAACTGGATGCAAAGCGGCAAAAGAGATCTGAAAATTGTGCCTGTGGCGGTTGGCATTGCCGCCAAATTTTCGCCCGTGGAGGTTCGCGGGGACATGATGTTCATGCAAACCACGCTCAACGCGTCCAACGGAACATTGATGGCCGTGAATCTGAATCAACCTGAGCAAGCCAATTGGAAAGTGATTATTCCAGAGCGCAAAGATGAGGTTCTGGAGGGCGTGAGTTTTTCACTGAACGAAATGATTGGCAGCTACACCAAGCATGTGTGCTCACGCCTTGAGCGATTTGATTTCACGGGTAAGTCGCTTGGCGAAATCCCGTTGCCTGGTTTGGGAAGCGCCGGCATAAGCACCGACGAGGAACACGCCGACGCATACCTGAGCTACACCAGCTACGACGAGCCGCGCACGATTTACCGAATTGAAAATCTTTCCATGCCAACACTTTCCGTGTGGTGGAAGCCAACCATTCCAGTGGATCTTTCCAAGTTCATGGTGGAGCGCGTGCGCGTGGCCAGCAAGGATGGAACAATGGTTCCGCTGTTCATGGTGCGCAAGAAAAGTATTTCCCCCACTGGCGCCTGTCCCACGCTTTTGTACGGATATGGCGGGTTTAACGTGAGTTTGGAGCCAGGCTTCAACCCCACCATTATTCCGTGGATCGAGGCGGGCGGTATTTACGCGGTTGCCAACTTGCGCGGCGGCGGCGAGTACGGAGAGAGTTGGCACGAAGCCGGAATGCTTGGCAACAAGCAAAATGTTTTTGACGACTTCTACGCCTGTGCCGAATGGCTGATTGGAAATAAATGGACCGACTCCTCGCACTTGGCCATTCAAGGCGGTAGCAACGGTGGACTGCTTACGGGCGTTGCCATTACGCAACGACCCGATTTGTTCGCCGCGGCTATTAGCGCGGTGCCGTTGCTTGACATGTTGCGCTATCAACAATTCCTGTTGGCGAAATATTGGGTTCCTGAATATGGCTCAAGTGAGGACGCCAAACAATTTGCGTGGTTGCGCGCCTACTCGCCCTACCACAATGTGAAAGCCAACACTAAGTATCCAGCGGTCATGTTCACCGCGGGTGAAAATGACAGCCGCGTGCATCCACTGCACGCGCGCAAAATGGCGGCACGCATGCAAGCCATGTGCGCAAATCAGAAAGACGCCAAGCCAATTTATCTGTGGGTAGATCGCGAGGCGGGACACGGTCAAGGCAAACCGTTGGTGAACCGAATACGCGAAAGCGTTGATATTTGGTCGTTTTTAATGTCGCAAACAGGTCTGTGCAATCAAGTGTCAACTGGCGCTTCTGCGGCGGTGGCGCCAGCTGGAACAAGTAAAAATTAATTGCAAGCGATGAAGTTAGCCAACAACTTGTAGCCGCGCGAATTCAAGCACCAGAGATTTTACGCCCACTTTTTGAAACTTCACGCGCACCATGGTGCTGCTACCACGCGGCGACAGTGTTTCAATAACGCCCAACCCAAACAGCGGATGTTGCACGCGCATGCCGGCCTTCATTCCACTTGCACCGTGCGGCGCGTCAATGCCATCATGCGTGGATTCACCTTGATCGGCGTCCATGTCCGTTTCATCCCAGCGCGGACCACGCACCCGGTCATCGCGAACCACGCCCTCGGGCAACTCGCGAATAAAACCACTTTCAATACTTGACATAGGAGTGCCGCGCTGGGTGCGAACTGCGGCCGCGGTGATGAGAAGCTTTTGTTCGGCACGCGTCATGCCAACGAATAACAAGCGTCGCTCCTCCTCCATTTGCTCGGTGCTTTCGAAGCTGCGCACATGCGGCAGGTTTCCCTGCTCCACGCCAATGATGCAAACAAATGGAAATTCAAGCCCTTTTGAGGCGTGCAGCGTCATGAGCGTCACGGCGCCAAGCTCCGGATCAAACGCGTCCGAGTCCGCCACCAACGACACTTGCTCCAGATACGCGCGCAACGCGTCCAGCAATGTGTTCATGGGGGCAACGGCCTCATCCATGTCGCCACCGCTTTCGCGCTTGAGCCTGTCCACCACAAAATCCGCCGACGCGCTGACAACCTGCGCCAAATTTTCAGTGCGCGACTCGTCGGCCTCCGCGTCGGTGCGATCAGCCAACAAGTAGTAGGACTCCAAGCCGCTCTCCTTGAGAATGCGCGCCGTGAAATCGCCAAGCTCGTCGGGCAAACTATTTTCAGCGGCATGGCGCCATGACGCAATGAGTGCCGCCAACTCCACCGCGCTGGCGGCGGCGCGCTTGGTGGCGCCGGAACTTTCTGCGTGGCGCAAACCCTCCAGCAACGTGACGCCATTTTTGGCGGCCCACAATTCAATCTTGTCGAAACTGGTGGATCCCAAACCGCGCGTGGGGGTGTTGGCGATACGCCCCAGCGCCAAGTCATCGCTGGGATTGGCCGCAAGGCGCAAATATGCCAGTAAATCCTTCACTTCTCGCCGGTCATAGAACGCCGTTCCACGCACCACTTGGTATGGAATAGAGCGGCGTCGAAGCGCCTCCTCCATGACACGACTGAGTGAATTCATGCGATACAACACAGCCATTCCACGCCAGGGAATGCCTTGGTCGGTGGCTTGCGCAATTCTGTCCGCAACCAGCGCAGCCTCGGCATGCTCATCGGCGCAGCGAACATACTGCGGAGACTCGCCGTCGCCCTTCATGGATTTTAATTCCTTATGCCGGCGTTGGCGGTTTCTGGAAATCAAACTGGCAGCCGCGTCAACAATGGGCTTGGTAGAACGGAAATTTTCACCAAGTGGAATTACTTTCGCGCCTGGAAAATGCTCCTCAAAGTTGAGGATGTTTCCAATGTCGGCGCCGCGCCAACCATAAATGCTTTGATCGGGATCGCCCACCACGCACAAGTTGCGGTGCGCCCTTGCGATTTCCAGAACAATTGAAAATTGCGCGAAGTTGGTGTCTTGGTATTCATCCACCGACACATATTGAAAGCGGCGCTGCAATGTCTCGCGCACGGATTGATCGGTTTGCAATAAAACCGCTAATTTCCCAAGTAAATCATCAAAATCAAGACTGGCGTTGCGCGCCATCACTTGTTGATATGCGTCAAAAATACGCGCCACAACTTTGCTGCGCCAATCCGTTGCCAAAGAAATAGCCTGGGCTGGTGAGATTAATTTATTTTTCAAGTTTGAAATTTCACTCAACACACTCGCAGGTGTAAAGCGGGTGTCACTCTCACCCGCGTGCTTGATTGCGGCTTTGCACGCAGCGCGTTGATCATCCACATCGAGCACATTGAAATTGGGATCCAAGTTCGCCTGCGCTGCGAAGCGGCGCAACACGCGCACGCCAAAGGAGTGAAATGTTCCCGCGAAAACCCGCCCGCGATCTGGAATATCTTGCGGCAGCAACAACTCAACGCGCCTGCGCATTTCACCGGCGGCTTTGTTGGTGAATGTCAAAGACAAAATGCTCCACGGCGCAATGCCTTGCGACACCAAATGCGCGATGCGATGCACAATCACGCGTGTCTTTCCAGAGCCTGGCCCAGCCAGCACCAGCAACGGCCCGTCAGCATGCAAAACAGCTTGACGTTGTGGTTGAGTTAAGCCTTCTAGTAAATGGTTTTGAAGCACTTCAAGAGTCTAGTGACCAAAAAAATTCATGTTTTACGAGAGAAAAGTAATAAAAACACTATTTGTTGTGTCGCACACCTCCAAAGGCAAGATTTATACACAAAATATGGGGTGGATATAAATAATTATCCGATACTCAAAGACTTACAAAATAAAGGCTTGCAAATTCAATTTACAAAATCACAACATTATGTGCCCTACCTACTTGCGCCCCCCAAGTATAGGGGTAGGATTCAATTATATCGTGGTTTTTGGGGTAATTTCCAATGCTTTGACTATGATTTTAGCGTGTTTTGTGAATTATTTTCAATTAGAAATTTGGCAGTCGCGACAAGTGGAAATGTGTTTAAAAGATTGTGAAAAATGAGTCCAGATTTGCAACTTCTACACCTGTTACCGCTTTCACCGCTCCTTGCATAAATATCTTCCCGTCACTCTTGTTTTCATATTTTTGTCACCTCGTTTAAGGATTGAGCAACATGAAGATCACCCCACGATTCACTCGTCCAGGACAAGACGTCTTCAGCACTGTTGAGTGGAGTACGCGAACCAGTCGCATAAGTAATAGCGACGGATCAACGGTGTTTGAAATGAATGACGCAGAAATCCCGGCATCTTGGAGCCAACTTGCAACGGACATAGTGGTGAGTAAATATTTCCGTAAGGCGGGCGTGCCCCAAGTGGACGCAAGTGGCAAGAACAAAGTTGACGCGGCTGGAAAAACTATTCTTGGTCCTGAGCGTTCCGTGAAACAAGTCGTGCACCGCCTGGCTGGCTGTTGGCGCCATTGGGGCGAGAAGTTTGGCTACTTCGCCTCGTCCCAAGATGCGCAATCGTTCTACAACGAAATTTCTTGGATGTTGCTCAACCAAGTCGCTGCGCCAAATAGTCCGCAGTGGTTCAACACAGGTTTGCACTGGGCTTATGGAATCAACGGTCCGGCGCAAGGACACTGGATCGCCGATCACACCAGCGGTGAAGTGTCGCTAGCCACCGATGCGTACAGCCATCCGCAACCACATGCGTGCTTTATTCAAAGCGTGCGCGACGACCTTGTGGGCGATGGTGGCATCATGGATTTGTGGACGCGCGAGGCGCGCCTGTTCAAATATGGATCGGGAACTGGAACCAATTTCAGCCATCTGCGCGGCGATAATGAGCCTCTTTCAGGTGGCGGAAAAAGTTCCGGCCTCATGAGTTTCCTGAAAATTGGTGATCGCGCCGCAGGCGCAATCAAGAGTGGCGGAACAACCCGCCGCGCCGCCAAAATGGTGTGTTTGGACGTGAATCACCCTGATATTGAGGCCTTTGTGAATTGGAAGGTGCGCGAGGAACTGAAGGTGGCTGCCTTGGTTGAAGGCGCTAAAAAGTTCACGCCTGAGCAGGCGGAAATTGCGAATCGTTTGAAATTGAAACTTGATTTCGATTTCAACGGCGAGTGCTATCAAACAGTCAGCGGGCAAAATTCCAACAACTCAATCCGCCTATCGGATGAGTTCATGAACGCCGTCGACAACGACGCGCAATGGAACTTGATTCAGCGCACCGATGGAAAAATTTCAAAGACGCTTCCCGCGCGCGACCTGTGGCAGCAAATTAATTTCGCGGCGTGGCAATGCGCCGATCCTGGCTTGCAATACGACAGCACCATCAACGCGTGGCACACCTGCCCCGCTGGTGGCCGCATTAACGCCAGCAATCCATGCAGCGAATACATGTTCCTGGACAACACCGCGTGCAACTTGGCCAGCATTAACTTGCTGAAATTTTATAACGCACAATCCCGCACCTTTGATCTTGAGGGCTATGAGCACGCAATTAGTTTGTGGACCGCGGTGCTGGAAATTAGCGTCATGATGGCGGCGTTTCCTTCCAAGGAAATCGCCCAACTCAGCTGGAAATATCGCACGCTTGGTTTGGGCTACGCCAACTTGGGCGCCATGCTTATGCAAGCCGGCATTGCCTACGACAGCGGTCAAGGTCGCGCGGTGTGTGCGGCGTTGTCCGCCATTCTTACTGGCCGCAGTTACGCCGCCAGCGCCCTGCTTGCAGCGGAACACGGTGCGTTTGATGGCTACGGCGAAAATCGCGAGAGCATGTTGCGTGTCATTCGCAACCATAGACGCGCCGCATACGGTGTGGATCGCACCGCAAGCGAGTGGGAATCGCTTGATATTCGCCCTGTTTCCATTGATCACAGCTTGTTCAAGGCGGGCACGATTTCGATTGCAAACGCGAGCGACATGCTGGCGCGCTCATTGGCGTGTTGGGACGATGCGTTGTTGTTTGGAACCAAATTTGGTTTCCGCAACGCGCAAGTCACCGTGATTGCGCCAACTGGAACCATTGGCTTGCTCATGGATTGCGATACCACTGGCGTCGAGCCAGATTTTGCGTTGACCAAGTTTAAAAAGCTCGCCGGTGGCGGCTACTTCAAGATTGCCAATCAAAGTTTGCGCCCCGCCATCAAGGCGTTGGGGTACAGCGATGAGATCAGCGACCGCATTATGACGCATGTCATTGGCACGCTCAGCATTGACACCGCGCTACCAAGCGTGAGTGGCGAAATTACAAACGATACAACCACGCTGCGTGACTATCTCAGCGCCAAGGGCTACACCGGCGACGACTTGGTGGCGTTGGAAAATCAATTGCCCATGATGTTCGAATTGGGATTTGCCTTCTCCGCCTGGAGCATTCCCGTGCATGTCCTGGAAAATATTGGTATTGACGCCACCGCCGCCAAGAGCGATCCCAAGTTCAACGGCTTGCGCAAACTTGGTTTAAAGAAAAAGCAAATTGAAACCCTGAACCGTTTGATTTGTGGAACACAAACCGTAGAAGGCACGCCACTGCTCAATCCAGAGCACTTGCCTGTGTTTGATTGCGCCAACACATGCGGTATAACCGGCACGCGCTTCATTCGTCCCGACGGCCACATTCACATGATGGCCGCGGCGCAACCTTTCATCTCTGGCGCCATTTCAAAAACCATCAATTTGCCCACAAAAGCCACTATTGCTGATGTCGGCGCGTCCTACCGGTTGAGTTGGGAACTTGGCCTGAAAGCCAACGCCTTGTACCGCGATGGCAGCAAGTTGAGCCAACCGCTCAATACCAAGACGGATGTGGAGCAAGAGGACGAGGACATGGAGGGTTTGGATCTTTCCTCTGAAACAACCATCACCACCACCGTCATTCATGAGACGGTTTCATCCGGCACGCAAACCGTTGACCGCGTGATCGAGGTCGCCGCCACGGAATCGGTGATTGTGCCAACGAACACCAGCGGTGAATTTGTGGAACGCGTTGTTGAACGCGTTGTTGAACGCATCATTGAGCGGCCGCTTCGTCGCCGCTTGCCGGAAACGCGTGGCAGCATTACGCACAAGTTCAATGTGGCTGGACATGAGGGCTACTTGATTGTCGGCTTGTACGAGGACGGCCGACCAGGCGAACTGTTTATCACCATGGCCAAAGAAGGTTCGACCATTGGCGGGCTCATGGACTCGCTTGGCACCGCAATTAGCGTGGCGCTGCAATATGGCGTGCCTGTTGAAAGCCTGGTGACCAAGTTCGCACATCAGCGATTTGAACCCATGGGCATGACAACGAATTCGGAAATTCCATTTGCTAAAAGTTTGGTGGATTACATATTCCGTTGGATGGGCATGCAATTCATTCATGGATATCGCGAACAAAATTCGCCGCGGCGCGGAGCTGCCGTGGCTTCAAATTCAACGTTGGATGTTCCAACCGCTGGATTTGTCAAACCTGTCAAGGAGGACACTGCATGGTCACAACGAATGGACGGCGCCACGAATCAGCCGGCGGATCGATTTGCGAATATGGAAGGAATTGGCAATACATTGAGCGGTTTGGCCGATCAAATGTCCAACGCCCCCAGCTTCGAAGACCTGGCGAAGATCGACGCTGCTGCCAGCAGATTGTCAGTTGCGGATCTTGGACGATTGACGGGCGAATCTTTGGCTGGAGTGGCAGCCCCCGTGAAGATCACAGAAGAGTTCGAAGGCACCGCCTTCCAAGCAGCGTCCGTGCTTGACCAATCAAATGCCCAACTCATGGGCGACGCTCCAGCTTGTGACGTGTGCGGAGCAATCACTGTTCGCAATGGAACTTGCTATCGATGTCTGAACTGCGGCAACAGCATGGGTTGCAGTTGATTCATCTTCACAAACATCTCCCAAGTTGTTCATCACTCCGATAATGACTTGGGCGTATGCACGCGATGGGGGTTAGACCCCAGAGGCACTAGTCGGCATGTGGATGGACCTCCTTGCACTGGTCGGACGAGCATGGAGACCGCTCTCCCGACCCCTTGGCTGCGGCTGATACCGGAAGCCGTACGATTTGGAATGGATTCCGAATCCGTCAAGGTGGCCTGCCTCCAAAGACTGCCCCCATCGCCCTTACGCCGCACCCATAGTGGCTGGCGTTCAAGTTCTTAAATCAAATCATGCGCTATAATTGAATTTCATGCCAATTCGAACCACTATTGCACCATTCGTGTTTTGGCGAAACGCGATCTTTGCGACGCTGTGCATCGTATTTGCCCTTTGGGGTTGGTATGACTACTCGATTAAAATTCCAAATTTGGAAGTCGATTGCTTGGCCTTTGAACAAGCCAAGGAAGGAATCAAGAAATTGGAAACGCAATCGACCACCACGCCACTCAGTGATTCCGAAAAGTCCACATTTGAAGACTTACAAAAAACCGTCGCACAAATCACCGCCCGAAATTCTGGCGCTCCCTCCAAACCCTCGCAATATGACCGCATTTTACAATTGTGGCTATACATCATTGGCTGCGGCTTACTTGGAACGCCGTTCTTTATCTGGCCAATTATTAAAATTAAAAAACTAATTTATGAATTACAAGACGACGGAACTTTGGTCACGCCAGTTGGCACATTTAAGCAAAAGGATATAGTGGAAATAGATATGAGCCGATGGTGCGCCAAGGAAGGCGACCGCCGCAGCACTTGGACCGCGACCGTGGTAACCACGGATGGCACGCGAGTTCTTTTGGATGACCATGATTTTAAGAACATGTACTTGATAATTGGCTCCATCGCACATCGCATGATGCCGGACAAGTGGACGGATCAGGCTAAGCGCGTTGGCGAAAATACGACGGAGCAAGGAACCGCCGAGGGATCCGCCTCTTAAATGCTGCGGTCGCTCAACATATTGACACACCATGCGCGCCACCACCGAACCAACAACCGCGATTGAAAAAAAAGATAGGTGCGGCGGCTTGCCGCATCGCCCGCGGGTTTTGCTGGGGAAAATGGGTCTGGATGGTCATGACCGCGGGGTCAAACTTATTGCGCGACTGCTGCGCGACAGCGGTGTGCATGTTATTTACAGCGGGTTGTGGCAGACACCGCGCAGCTTGGCCATTGGCGCGCGCGATGAAGACGCGGATTGCATCGCATGCTCCATGATGAGCAACAGCCACTTGGTGTTGGTGCCGCGCCTGCTGGATGAGTGCCGCAAAGTTGGCCGTCCCGACATGATTGTGAATGTGGGCGGAATTATTCCACAAGAAGATGTGAAAGTTCTTTTGACCGCGGGCGTGAACCAGATTTTTCACACGGGCGCCGGGCTTGATCCCATTGTTGAAAGCGTGCGCGCGGCGGTGCGCGACTACGCGCCATTGCCTTTCACTCCAACGCCGCATCCAACCGCGCAACTTGGACGCATGATTTCTTTGGCGCACGCCAAGCGGCTTGACGCGCTCACACCCCGCAAAAAACCAAAGCGCGTGATTGGCATCACGGGCGCGCCTGGCGCCGGCAAAAGCACGCTGGTTGCCGCCATGGCGCGCGAAAGCGTGTTGCGCGGCAGCAAGTTGGCGGTGATCGCCTTTGATCCAATGAGTCCCATTACCAGTGGCGCGCTACTAGGTGACCGCTTGCGCGTGGACTTTAACGCCGTGGATGAAGGCATTTTCTACCGATCGCTTGCCATTGTTGGCGAGGACTACGCCACGCTGAACGACATTCTGGGTTTACTTGGCGCGGCTGGATACAACGATGTGATTGTTGAAACCGTGGGAGCAGGACAGAATGATGTGGCTATTCGCCGCCATGTGGACCGCTGCATTGTTGTGGTTGTCCCGGGCATGGGCGACTCCGTGCAAATGGACAAGGCTGGATTGCTGGAGATTGCGGATTTGTTTGTGGCCAACAAAGCCGACCACGCGGGCGAAGCCAAATTGGTGCGCGAGCTTCTTGATGTGGCGGCGGGCAGGCCAATTCTTGAAACCATTGCCACACAAGGCAAAGGCGTGGTTGAATTGCTCAACGCTATATTCCCTTTATGAGTGATTCCACATCTGTGCGCGTTTTGGCCCGCAACACAAACCAGGCTTTAGGCATTGGGCAATACGCGATTGATTTTCTGCGCGAGGGCATGCCGTCGCAAGCGGTGCTTGATCGGACAACCTTGTTCCACACTGACGCGGTGTTATGCGGCGTCAGCGCACTGGCTCTTGGCACCAACGCGCCAGTGCTGCTACGCAAAGAGGCTTTGAGTTACCGCGATAAAAATGGCGTGCCCGTCTTTGGCGGCGACAAATTGGTGGCGCCAGAAAAAGCCATCGTGGCCAATTGCGCCGCGGTACGCGAATGGGATTCCAACGGAACAAATTTCGGCTATAGACCAGAGCTTCAACACACGGCCGGCGAATTTGGCCACAATGATTTTTATCCGGTGGCGATTGCGGCGGCGCAACTTGCCCAAGAGGGTGGCGACATGGCGTTGCGCGCCATGGTGTGCATTGATGAAATTCGCGGACGACTTGCTGAAGTTTTTTCACTCAAGACCTACAAGATTGACCATGTGGTGCACGGCGCCATTGCCAGCGCGGCGGTGTACGGCGCCATTCTGGGGGCAACGGCTCAGGAAATCGAGAGCGCTATTGGCATGTTCGTAGCGCACGCCATTCCATGGCGCGCCATTCGCGCTGGCAAACAGCTCAGCGATTCAAAGGGTGCAAGCGCTGCTATCAGTACTGAATTCGCGGTGCTTTGCATGCAGCGATCTATGCGCGGCTTCATGGGTCCGCGTGACATTTTTCGCAATCCCGAAAGCATGTTCCGCCAATTCGAGCGCACGCAAGGCGACAGTCCATTTGATTTGCATTTGTCCATGTCGGGTGATGACTTTGCGGTCATGGGCATGCACTTCAAACTTGGCTTGTATGAGCACCAAAGCGCGGGCGCGCTGCAAGGCGTGATTGATTTGGTGCAACGCCATCCAGAGTTGGCGCAGAAGCCCGATTCAATACAAAGTATTGTGATCACGGCATATGAGCCAGCGTTTGGAATTATTGGCGATCCCGCCAAGCGTGATCCAAAAACGCGCCAAAGCGCGGATCATTCCATGCTTTACATTGTCAGCACATTGCTGCGCAAGGCCATTGAGTGCGTGGCGTCGCATGGACGCGCGGGACTGGGCGCAAGCAGCGACGACGCTTGGAAAAATCTGATGTTGGAGCCGGAGGATTATGGATCGGATGCCATATTGAATCCAAACACGCGCGCGCTGATGGCCAAGATTCAATTTCAGCATGGCGGTCCTGAATTTGATCGCCGCTATCCAGAGGGCATTCCAACCCAGGTTCAAATCACCACCGATACGGGCACGCATGACAGCGGCTTAGTCATGTTTCCTGGCGGCCACGCGCGCAACACCACGGCTAATTTGAATGACATTCTTGCCACCAAGTTCACCATGATGGGCAAACTGGGTGTGAAGAAAAGCAAATCACTCATCGCCACGCTGGGCAAGCTCGGCTCGCTGAATCGCAAGCAACTTGCGGCGCTGTATGACTTTCAACTGCTTGATCGCGGCACATTTGAGTAGTGCAAAGATAAAAGCACACGCGGTGAATTGACTGGGCGGTTGCGCTCGAAGTGAATGCATCTCCAATTGAAATTATTCCGCGCAACACGGCGGAAATTATTTTTTTATCCGCACTGGCATTTCGTGGGGCGCAGGTAATTGTTTCATTAAAATCTCAACGGCCCGTTCCAGTTGCGTGTCACGACCTGCTTGTTGATCTTGGGGTAACCACTCCAATACAACATCGGGGGCCACGCCTTCATTTTCAACTTTGTAGCCGCGCTTGGGCGTCCAAAATCCATAACTAGGTTGCGTTGACATTCCGCCATCCATTAAATCCTTGTCGCCATCAATGCCAACCACGCCACCCCATGTGCGCGTGCCCACAAGCGTGGTGCCATTCACGGAGCGCATCGATTCCGGAAAAATATCGCCGTCGCTGCCCGCGCCTTGGTCCATCAGCACCACGATTGGTCCGTCAATCACACGCGATGGATAGGGCTCAATGCGTCCCTCGCGTGGAACGGTGTAGGCCCACGGCTTGCGCGAAAGTTTTTCCACCAGCAACGAGCTGATATACCCGCCACCATTTTCGCGAATGTCCACCAACAGGCCTTGGCGATCGGTCTGCGGATAAAAGGTACGCATAAAAGAAATTAGACCGTTTGAATCCATGTCAGGCAAATGAATGTAAGCAAGCTTTCCATTCGAAAGTGTGTCCACCAATTTTTCATTTTTCTTCACCCAATCAAAGTAGCGAAGCATTTGGTCGCTTGAAGGCAGGGTGACTTCGATCAAGTTGCTATTTTTTCCGTCCGCCGAATCCGCGATCAATAGTCGCACATCTTTGCCGCCTTTGTCCACTAGCAGCTCGCCTGGGTCCTTGGTCACATCCAACTTTTTGCCGTCAATGGCAAGCAGATACTGCCCCGCATTCACTTGTCGAAACGGTTTTGCCAAAGGACTTTCCGCGCTCCCAATAGCGGAAAAGTCAGGCAAAATACGCGCAATTTTCCAGCCATCAACCGCTTGTTCCAAGTCCACTCCAAGCGCGCCAACGGACACGGACTGCGTCTCTGAAAAGTCGTCGCCACCCGAAACATACGCGTGGCTGTTGCGAAGCTCCGACATCAACTCGCCAATCACATCGTTTAAATCCGCGCGCGAACCAACGAGATCAACCAGTGGTCGATAGCGCTCGCGCATGCCCGCCCAGTCCACGCCATTCATATCCTCGCGCCAGAAAAAATCGCGTTGCAGGCGCCACGCCTCCTCAAACATTTGCCTCCACTCCGCCTTGGGATTCACCGGCACAGTGAGACCCTTGGTCTGAATGGTTTCAGGTTCGCCGCCACTAGCATCAATACTGAGAAGCTCCGAGCCATCCCACGCCACCACAATTGCGCCAGTTGGATCCATGGTCCACGCGTCAACCTCGTTTGAGAATAGCGGCGATAATTTTTCCTTGACCAAATCAAAGTGCTCTACTTTAATTCCACCTTGACCCAGGGTTGGAGTTGGCCACTTCTCATCCAATACGCCGTTCAGTGGCCGCCGACCAAGCAACACGCCACCCGCGATGGCCTCGAAGCCGTCAAAGTTGCCAGGCTGAATTGGCAACACGCTGACGCGGTTGGACAGGCCAGCCGCATCAATTTCACTCGGCATTTCGTCATTCAGTTTGGCCAATGCAGCCGATTTTTCACGCTCATTGGCAGCGGATTCTGTTTTAGTGCCCACAACCTCCGATGGTGGAACGACGCCATGAAATCCCTGCCCCTGGCTGGACTGGGTTTTGTCGGGCTCCTGATCCTCGCTGGAAGACGCGGTTTCCTGGTTGTCTTGTGCATCATGGGGTTCCTTCAACAACTCGCCCACACTTTGCCACGCCTGCAAATTCATTCCAAATTGCGCGGCTTCTTTGCGAAGCGGCGGCGGAAATTTTGCATACAGCGAAACAACGCACACAAGCGTTGTTTTCAGATTGGCAAAATTCAACTCTGATTCATCGGGCGTTGGATTAAAATGTCGGTCGGAAAGAAAATACAAATAGAAATTCGCGGGGTCCCAGCGCGGAGCATAATCATTGGTCATACCGTCGCCAATAGGCGTATTCACACCACTTTTTATATTTCGAATCACAATTTGCTGCATGCCGTTGGCGAGCGGACGCGTCCAAGCAAGTGATTCAGAATCAGAACTAAATCGATAATCTAAAATAGGTCCATTGGTGGACGAGTCCACCTCCACGGAGGTCTTGGATTCAAGATCAAGCACGCGCAGAAATCCTGTCTTGGTGCTCCATGCCAAATACTTTCCATTCAAACTGCTCACCAATGGATATATCCACGACTCGCTGCTTTCCACTTTGGTCTCATCCAGTGCAAGTAGATCAACTGGCTTATCCGTGTCCCGCGCGGCGTCGGATTCCACTTGAAGCCGGCGCGTCATGATGTCGGATTCGCAATGAATATCGCTGATATACGCCACTTGATTGCCGCCAATCCACGCCACATCGCGCTCGCGGCTTTCACTTCGACCTGGAAATTGCAAGGGCGTTGTTACGGAGCCGCCATTCATTGCATCCACCGCGATCACCGTGACTTCACCGCGCGACTCAATGGCTAATCGTTCGCCACCAGGAGACAGTGAAAATCCGCTGGCGTTCTGCATGAGCGATTCAACGCGTGGACGACTCTGCAAACGGTCGCCCACAAGACGAATATCAAGCGCCTGCATTGTGTTGTTGGCGGTGTCAAAGTAAATAATTTCACCACCACGCGCGAACACAATCACACTTGCATCACTGGAGCTATCCGCGCTCGCCCAGCGCGGCTCAAGATTTGCCGTGGTAAAAAATGTGTGCTGCGTGCGCTGGCCACCCTGCGCGTCCACGCTCCACACATTCATAACACCACCTGTGTCAGACAAAAACCATATGCGCCCGCCAACCCACATGGGAAACAATTCGTTTTCGGGCGACTTGGTCAATTGCGCGAACGCTTTTCCATTATCGCTCGCCAACCACATGTCGGGCGCGGTGCCGCCGCGGTAGCCCTTCCAATGCCAGCCTTCATTGGACCAACGCGTGAACGCCATTTGCCCAGTGATGGGATTGATGGACACCAAACTTGCCTCGCCAATGTTCAATGGCTTGGCGGGACCGCCTAGAATTGGCACCTGCCAAAGCTCCATGCGTCCAAGTGGATTGGTGCGAGCCGATCGGAAAATAACAGCTTGACTATCGGGCGTGAATGCCAATGGTTGCTCGCTGGAGTCGTGAAAGGTCAAGCGCGTGGGCGAACCGCCTGTGATGGGCATGGCGTACAATTCTGGATTTCCATCATAATCCGCAGCAAATGCCAGGGTTTTTCCATCCGGGGAAATCACCGGCCAACTTTCGCCGCCCGCGCCGCTAGTTAAGCGCGCAGCTTCGTAGGGCGCCACGCCGCCGACTTTTGTGGTCCATAGATCACGCTCGGCCACAAATACAAGTCGCTGGCCGTGAATGGCAGGATGTGACAAGTAGCCGCGCCCTGGCGCGGGTGCGAGCATGGGGGGCGCCTTGCCGTCGCTTGAAATTGGCGCGCTATTTGCCACGAACGCGTTTGTGTTTTGATTATCTTGTGAGGGTTGCGCCGTTGCGGCGTACTCCACCAAGGTCACAACCAATACAAATCCCACAATCCAAAATAATGTGCGTAACATATTTTTTCTTTCTGTTGTAATTTCAAAATCGCGTATTTCCACTCTAATTTTTCAATTCATAATGCGTGTAAGAGCGCAACCATCTATCAACGCTTCCCGCCATGGGAAATACGAAGTACATGACTCACCTCATCGGGCGAACCCATGACCAACGGCGTGCGCTCATGTAACTGCTTGGGCAACACAAGCATGGTGCGCTGCGAACCAGTTGTGCTTTTCCCCCCCGCCTGCTCCATCAGGAAACTCATGGGGTTGGCTTCATACAACAGGCGTAATTTTCCTGACGGATGTTTCTTGGTTGGCGGATACAGGAATACGCCTCCGTTGACCAATGTGCGATGCACATCCGCCACCATGCTGCCGATATAGCGGCTTGTGTATTGATTGTTGTGCGTCCATGCAACGTAGTCGCGGTAGCCCTTTGGAAAGCCCTCTAGGTTGGCCTCATTCACTGAATACACCTTGTTTGCCCTGGGAATTTGCAAGTCACGCTTGACCAACAGGAAACTTCCAACACTGGTGTCAAGCTCAAACATGTGCGTGCCATGTCCGGTCGTCAACATGAACACGGTGCTTGATCCATACAACACATAACCCGCCGCAATCTGGTCCGCGCCGCGTTGACACACGGTCTCCATGGCGCCGGGAATATTGGGATCATTCTTGAGCACCGTAAAAATAGTTCCCACGCCCACAGCGGTATCCAAATTGCTGGATCCATCAAGTGGATCAAACAACACGCAATACTTTCCACCCTCGCTGCCCTTGCGCAAGATCGTTGGCTCCTGATCCTCCTCGCTTCCAAGAACGGCAATGGAAGGGCGCGATCCAAGCACGCGCGTAATCACTTCGTTTGAAATCACATCCATGCGAATCTGCGCCTCACCTTGCACGTTGGTCACACCCTCTTGACCAATTACGCCTTGCAAGCGCACGTGTCGAACTTTGAAAGCGATAATTTTTGCAGCCAGCGAAATGGCGGAAATAATCCAACTCAGTTCGCCGGTCGCGTTTGGGTAGCGCTGCTCTTGCTCAAGAATAAAACTTTGCAGGCTGACCAAATTGTCGGTCACCACATCCTTACGCTTTGGATTGGCGCGCGCAAAATTCTTGCCCTTGGATCGACGATGAGCAATCGACTTGGATTGACGCTTTTTGACTGGCTTTGATTTGGATTTGTTTATCTTGGCGGCGGGCATACTTGGACTCCAGAAAGGGCAAGAACAAGCCCCAAACTCAGGCTACCATCCGCCTCCCATCATGTGCGCGATTGGCGTGCGCAGGCTGGCGTCATTGGTAATGCTTGAATCGCATCGTGCAACGCATATCACCAACTCATTTACTTAGGAGCACTTCATGAACCAACCCGTCATCCTTGCCGCGCGCCGCACACCCATTGGAAAGTTTGGTGGATCACTTGCCAAAATTTCTTCGCCGCAACTTGGCGCGTTTGCCATTGCCGCTGTTCTTGGGGATGTGCCAGCCGCCAAAGCGGGCGTGCAAGAATGCGTGATGGGCTGCGTGTTGCAGGCTGGTTTGGGACAAAATCCAGCGCGTCAAGCCGGTTTGAAAGCTGGGTTGCCTGACACGCTCAATGCCACAACCGTGAACAAAGTCTGCGGCTCTGGTTTGCAAGCCGTTATGCAAATGGCGGCCAGCATTAAGGCTGGCGACATTGAATGCGGCGTGGCTGGCGGCATGGAGAACATGGATCTTGCGCCGCACTTTGCCCACATCCGCGCCGGGGTGCGCTTTGGCGACGCCAAGTTCATTGACCACATGTCCGCGGACGGTCTGACCTGCGCCTTTGAAAAATGGGGCATGGGTTTTGCGGCGGATTACACGGCAAAAAGCGCTGGCGTGACGCGCGAGGCGCAGGACAAGTTCAGCGTGCAAAGCCATCTACGCGCCGCGCAAGCCACCAAGGACGGCTTCTACAAAGCGGAAATGGTTGCGCTCAGCGCCGAGCAAATTATGCAGAAGCAAGGCCTTGATGCGGACGAAGGTTTCCGCGCCGACTCCAATCTTGAGTCGCTGACCAAGTTGCGTCCGTCATTTGAAAAAGATGGAACGGTGACGGCCGGCAACTCCAGCCAAATTTCCGATGGCGCCGCCGCGGTGATTGTGGCAAGCGAGGCGTACGCCAAAAGTATTGGCGCCAAACCACTGGCGAAAATTATTGATTACAACACCGCTGGCGTTGCGCCCAAAGATTTATTCTTTGCGCCCAAACTTGGCATTGAAATGTTGCTCAAGAAAAATAATTTATCCGTGAAAGACATCGACCTGTTCGAAGTGAACGAGGCGTTCGCCGCGCAAGTGTTGGCCGATGTCACGCCACTTGGCATACCGCACGAGAAGCTCAACATTTGTGGCGGCGGCGTTGCGCTGGGCCACCCCATTGGCGCCAGTGGCGCTCGCGTTTTGGTCACGCTGATTCACCAACTGAAACGCACCGGCGGCAAGCGCGGCATTTGTTCGCTGTGCCTTGGCGGCGGCAACGCGGTCAGCATGCTGATTGAAATGTGCTAATACCAGTGCGACACCGCGAATCCGTTGCGCTGGGTCGATCTAGTCCTCCCTGACAATGCGCGAGTTGAATCTCTCTCGGCAACTGAATCGTGCGAATCTTGGGCGCATTACGAAGCGCCACAGTGCAAGTGCACTATTCTTTCTTGCGTGACCACGCCCGAATCATTGAATTCTAAATCCGATCCGCCAGAGCAAATGATGTTGAAGGGACCGCGCCCGCGATCCGAGGAGTTTTTTCGGATTGTGCGCATTGCATGGGAATTTATAAATGGCTTCCGCAAGTTACACTTTGCGGGTCCGTGCGTCACTGTGTTTGGCAGCGCGCGCTTTCAAGAGGACAACAAGTGGTACCAACTCGCGCGACAAGTTGGCGCGGAGCTTGGCCGGCGGGGTTTCACCGTGATGACTGGCGGCGGTCCCGGCATTATGGAAGCCGCCAACCGTGGAGCGCGCGATGTAAAGGCTCCAAGCATTGGTTGCAACATTGTGCTGCCATACGAGCAGGTTGAAAATCCATATTGCGACACGACCGTATGGTTTCGATATTTCTTTATCCGCAAAGTAATGCTGGTGAAATATTCTTATGGCTTTGTGGTCATACCGGGCGGCTTTGGAACGCTAGATGAATTCTTTGAAGCCATCACGCTGGTGCAAACTAAAAAAATCGCCGACTTTCCCATTGTGCTCATGGGTCGCGAATATTGGAATGGTCTATTTCAATTCATTGATCAACGACTTGTTCCAGATGGAGCGATCGATTCAAAAGATAGGTCGCTGTACCGAATTACGGACGAGCCCGTGGAGGCCGCTGATTACATCAGCGAAACTGCGCGGCGAAGATTTGGATTGAAATACCGCGAAAAAGTGCAACGCCGCTGGTGGTTGTTCGAGTAAATATTCCGTTTGAGTACTTCAATGCAATCTTCACCCGATGCATGCCGACGGGTTCCACGGTTGCCCTTAAACTCATCGCATGAACCCCGTCGATTTCACCGAACAAGTTGTGATTCGTCTGCCTCATACCGATGCCATGGGAGTGATTTTTTATCCGAGGCTTTTTGAACTTGAACAGGATTTGTTTGAGAAATGGCTGGAAGCTGGTGAATTCAGTTTGCGATCCATGCTTGATGGATCGCTTGCGCCTACTCCAGTGGTGCACTGCGATGGCGATTATCAAATACCTGTACGCGTGGGTGATCGACTTGCGGCGCAGTTGAAAGCCGTAGAAATTGGCCGTAGTGGCTTCACACTTTCATGGCAATTAATTCTGGATGGAAAAATTGCCATGCAGACGCGCGTGAAACGAGTTGCGATTGACACCAAGTCCGGCGGTAGCGTTGGGTTGCCCGAGGCCTTGAAAAAATGGCTTGTGCATTCACAGACTCAAATCGCCAGGAAAGTCTGAATGAATTTAAGCAAGCGCTTGAAAGCGCTCGCCCTGAGCAAGGCGCTGCGCGAGTGCGGCGCGTGAAGGTTTCATGCGTGAAATCTCCTCAACGGGCATTTCAAAAATGAGGTCTGGAACAAGAAATGGCTCCAAGGTTTCACGCAATTGCTTTACAAGTGAAATGCGCGGCTGGGTTTTCCGCGGCAATGGTGCAAGCTGCACAAATGCGACTGGTCGCATTCCCCACTTCTCGTTGGCTATTCCCACAACGCACGCTGAACAAACCTCGGAGAATTGCATCAGCGCGCGCTCGATTGTTTCTGGATGAATATTGCGGCCACCGGAAATAAACATGGCGTCAAGCCGTCCTGAAATATGCAGGGCGCCTTGCTCGTCAATAAACCCAACATCGCGCGTGCGCAGTGGCACTGGCAACGGAACAAGATTTCCATTGACAAGCGTTGCGCGCGCCATGGTTGGACCATGAACAAGAATTTCATTATTGGAAGAATCAATCAAGATTTGAATGCCTGGAAGCGGCGCGCCCGCCAGCGTTGCCGCGTCACCCATGGCAATGGGACCAGTGGCAATTTGAGAGGCGGTTTCGGTCATGCCGTATGTTGCGAATAATGGAAGGCCTATGCGCAACGCGCTGTCACGCAGCGATTGGGAACTTGGCCCGCCACCCAGCATGATGGCTTTCAAAGATGAAGGTGGCTGGTTGGTGTCCTGCAAAAGCCTCGCCAATTGCGTTGCAACAAGCGAAACATGCGTGACGCCATGCAAGTCCGCCCAACATTGCGCCGCGCCGGCGTAGCGAATCGCGCCGCCAAGAACGAGTGCTCGAACATGAATCATCAATCCGCCAATATGCGTGGCTGGAAGCGAGGCATGCCAGACATCGCCTGGTCCAAAGGCGATGGCGTGCGCGCCAATGCGCGCGCTGGCGACAAGCGCGTCAAGACCAATTTCAACCAAGCGCGGCGCGGCGGATGAACCACTTGTTTCAATCAACACGGAGGCGGTTGATGGATACGCGTCAAGATTTATTTTTTGCCCAGCGTGATCGCCCGCGCTTGTTGGCGCCACAGTTTGCACGCGCGCGCTGGTAAACAATTGCTGGCGGGCAAGAGCGGACATATTTTTGGAAACAAGCAACACTCTTTCGCCGCGCTCCCATGCGCAACACAGCGTTGGCAGCGGGTTTTCACCCGCAACAATTTCGCAAGCGAGAATTGCGCCCGAGCTCATAACCAAGCCTCCGCGAACGGATTTGGAAGTGGAGCGCCATCAATCAAACCATCGCGCGGGGTTGCCGCTATGCATGAATCTTGCTGTAGCAGTGCCGCGGTGCCAATTCCGTGGGCGCGCGAAGCGTTTGGAATGGAAGCCGCCACATGAACCGCCACGCGCAGTGAATAGGAACTTTCGTAGGCGGTGGAAAGCACGGCGTCGGCCGAAAGTCGCGCGGCCTCAGCGGCCATGGCGCGAATGGCGTCAAGCGATCCAATGGTGGACATACGCAATACCCACGCTGCAACGCAGCCATCATGCGCCAGTGATGCGCGCAAGGCTTGGGCCTGCGTGGATTGGTCAACCACGGTTTCATCAAGGGCAATGGAAATGCCCGTGGTATTGGCAAGCAACGCAAGTTGTGACGGATCACGCAGCGGGTCCTCCAGATATTCCACACGCAATGCGTCTATGCCTTCTAGGCGTGTGACGCACTCCGCCCGTGATAACAGTTGATTTGCATCCACGCGAAACTGCGCCGCGGGTAGCGCGCCGCACAACCGCGCCAACAACGCGCGATCATTGCTCTCGCTGTCACGACCCCATTTTATTTTGACAATTTTGGCTTCACGCAAAGAATCAAGTGCCGCTTGATCGCACTGCGCAAATGTGCCTGGAAAAAAATGCGCCACTTTCGCGGGCGCAACCTCACTTGCGCCAAAGCCGTTGAGCGTTTCCAAGGCGCACGACAGAGCGAACGCCGCGCACGGCGCAAGCGAGTTCATTTCACCCATGCCGTTGCTCCAATTTTCCATTGATTCCATGCAGAATTCAAGCGTTTCTGCATGAAGCCCCGGCAGCGGAGCGCATTCGCCAAAGCCAATGCGATCTTGGTCGCGCGCCGCGATAAAAATAATTTCACGCGCGTCGGCTCCAACAAGCTGCCGCGCTTGCGCGCGCACCGGTAGGGAAACCCGCAGCATTTCAAAATTCATTTCGCGCCCCCGCTCATGGACTGACCTGTCCAAATAGCCAGCGCGAAGGTGGCGCCGTACACATAAAGCAGCGCGCCAAACATAGCCAAATTTTTATTCAGCGCAACGCCATCGCGGCCACGTGCAATTGTGATGGATGCTGGTGCGAACATGAAGGCGATGAATGAGGCCAGCATAATCGTTGGTGGAAGTTGCAACATAATTACTGCGAACATAGGAACAATACACGCCAACACATGGCAGACAATAATTTGTGTGCGACCAAAGCGCTGGCCAAAGCGCGCCACCAATGTTCGTTTGTCATTGCTCAAATCACCCACGCGGTCACGAAGATTGTTTGTGGCAAGCAAGCATACGGCGATCGCGCCAGGCGCAAGTCCACATACAAGCGCAGAGATTGTCCACGCGCCATCGCACGCCGCGCGTGTTCCAGCCACGGCGATTGGGCCAAAGAACACAAATACAAATAAATCGCCAAGCCCTCTATACGCAAGCGTGAATGGTGGCGCGGTATAGCCCACCGCGGCGATCGCGCCGCACACTCCAATGATGGCAAAGACCACACCCGAATGATGAGCTAGAAACCAGGCGGGAAACCCAGCAAAAACAAGCGTTATACACAGCGCGAAGACCATGGCGCGCGGCGTGACCAGTTTGCAGCCAACCGCCCGCGCGGGACCAAGCCGCTCACCTGAATCCGTGCCACGCAAGCCGTCAAAAAGATCGTTGGCAAAGTTGCTGGCGATCTGCAACAGGCACGCGCCAGCGAATGCGGAACCAACAAGTTGCCATTGCAATGTGTCCTTCAACGCTCCATCGTGATACGCAAGCGCGCCACCCATGAGCACGGGACACAATGAAGCGCCGAGTGTCTTGGGTCGAAGCGCGGATACCCATACCGCGGCCGTGGACGGTCGCGCAGGGTTCATTACGGCGCATGCTTTCTAAAATTCGCCACGCGCTTTTCCAGTTGAGCGTTCTTTCCCTCTTTGGCCTCGTCGGTCATGTAATACAACATAGTGGCAAGACCTGAAAGTTCTTGAAGACCCGCTTGACCATCGCAGTCGGCGTTCAACGCAACTTTGATTGCGCGCAACGCGGTTGGAGAATTCGCCAGAATCTCATTGCACCACTGTACGGTGACTTCTTCAAGCTCGCTCACGGAAACCACAGTGTTGATCAGACCCATGGAAAGCGCTTCTTGCGCGTTGTAGCTGCGGCACAACATCCACATTTCACGAGCGCGCTTTTGCCCGATGATGCGCGCCATGTAGCTGGCGCCAAAGCCTCCATCAAAGCTCCCCATGCGCGGACCAACTTGGCCAAATCGCGCATTTTCCGCTGCAATCGTAAGGTCGCACATCATGTGCAACACATGTCCGCCGCCAATGGCCCAACCCGCCACCATGGCGATGACCGGCTTGTAGCAGTTGCGAATCTCGCGTTGAAACTCCAGCACATTCAGCACCTCGCTGCCCGTTTCGGATTTATATCCAGCATGCCCGCGCACGCGCTGATCACCACCCGAGCAAAATGCGCGCTCGCCTTCGCCAGTAAGAATGACAACGCCAATATCGCGGTCATTCTTGGCGTCAAGCAACGCCGCGCGCATTTCCTCCACCGTGCGCGGCGTGAACGAATTGCGCGCTTGCGGACGATTGATTGTGATCTTGGCTATTCCCCCCGACTTGTGGTACTTCACTTCTGCAAACTGGTTTGCACAAGCAACGTCTTTCCAATCACATGCGGATCTAATTTTTTCGGCGGTCTCGGTGGATGGCTTTACAGTCAAAGTTTTGTTGCGTGATGTCATGGGGTACTCGTCAATAAACTAAGAATCAATTTTCAACGCTCTTTCAATGATGCCGGCGCAAGCCAAAGGCACCTCTAAGGGAAGCGCATGCCCCGAGCCTGCGATTCTTTCAACTTGCAAAGTGGGACAAAGCTGCGTGGCCCGTAAGGCAAGATCAACATAATACTCGTCCAAATCGCCCACGGCTAGAACCACGCGCGCGGTCAAACTTCCAACGTCGCGCGCACGATACGCACTTCGTCCTGGCGAACAATTGGTTATGCATGCGGCCCAAAATTCCGGGTTGCCCGCCACGCGGCGTTCGCAAGCGCGTGCGAATGAATCATGCGCGCGAAACGGGGCAAACATTGGCAAGGCATACCAATCTCGTGTAAATGCCGCCATGCCTTGCGTGCGCAACTGCTCGGCGCGCGCATCATCTTTCGCGGCGCGCGCGCGGCGTTCTTGCTCGTCATGCAACCCCAAACTTGTTGAAAGCAAAACCAGCCGATGCGTCAACTCTGGATGTGTGCAGGTCAGTTCAAGCGCAATGCGCCCACCCATGGAATATCCCACCAGCACATCGCAGCGATTTTTTTGCAGTTCCATGGCCAACGCATCCGCCGCCGCCGCAATCGACGCGCACCCAAGATCCCGCAGCGAAACGCATTCACAATGGATCGCTGGATTCAATTGAGCGCGTACATCGGACCAGTCCTCTGGCGAGCCAAGAAATCCATGCACAAAAACCGCGCGCGGCATCAGCGGAACTCTTTGGCCAGCGCGGCTATGGAGGCGTTGGCAATGCGCGCGCGCGCCGCCTCGCTGGCTTGCGCCTGGCAACGCACCTCGATCAATGTGGCGCCCTTGCGAGCGAGCGCCTTGGAGACGCATTTGGAAAATGCGGCGCGCGTGGTCGGACTTTCATTGGCAAGTTCAAACGCCTTGGCAATGGGCGTGAACGCGCGTCCATGCGGCGTGGTGAACAGCTCGGTAAACACATCCGCATGTTTGGCCACGGGCAAATATCGAAATATGCCACCGCCATCGTTGTTCAGCACAATCAACACCAGTGGCGTGTTGATACGCGATGCAAGTTGCAGCGTGTTCAAATCATGCAGCGCGCTGACATCTCCCACAAATGCCACCACCGGTTGCCCTGACGCAAGCGCTTGTCCCACCGCGGTTGCAAGCAGCCCGTCAATTCCACTGGCACCGCGGTTGGAACCAACGTGCCAGCCTCGTGGCGGATGCAGCGCCAAAAATTCGGCATCGCGAATTGGCATGCTCGATCCATAAAAGAGAGTTCCAATTTTCAACTTGGCGCAGGCGCTCGAAGCGTCTGCGATGGCCGTTGGCTCTACAAGCGCGCTTTCGTTTGCCATGGCTTTGCGCGCCGCGCGCGTGGCGCACGAAAGCGCGCGCATCCAACCGGCGTGAGGCCGGAGCCGCGCCCCCGCTTTCAACACAACGGGTCCGTAATAGGCGCCCGACGCGCGGTGCGACGGGTCAACCCGCGGATCGCCCGCGCCAAACACCATCACATTCTCTTGACGATTGATCCACGCGTTCAAGCGCTTGGAAACAACGGCATCGCCAACCACCGCAACCGCTTGCACCCGCAGAGCCTCGCGTAGCGCAGGATTGCCTGAACCATCGTAGGCGGCGCGCAACACAAGATCGGCGCCCACGGTTGCGCCGGCGGCAAGTCCACTGGTCACATCGGCAAGCATGGTGCCGCGCCACTTGGAAAGCGATTCACGCGTGGCCACATTGCAGCGCCCCGCGATAACCAGCGTGTCTGTCAGCGACAGGTTGGTGGCGTTGACGGCGCGAGTGGCACGCCACGGCGCGCGCGATTTATTCTTTGTCCATCGCGCAATAGTGCTCAACCAATTTTTATTCCACGGCGCGATTTCAGGCGCAAGCGGTTCACGAAACTGCCAATTCAAATGCGACGCGCCAGCCTGCGCGCCCGCATCACCGCACGCGCGCGCAAACGCCTCGTCGACGGTGGACAAAATATATTCAGCCGCAATCTGCTCGCTTGGACAGGGAATATCACAGCACCAACGGGCCGCGCCCGCCAGAAGTCCAGCTTGCGAAATGGCCTGATTTGCGCCGCAATCACGCAGCTCTGGAGGTCGATCCGCGCTGAACACCAGCAACGGCGTGCGCGACATGCGCGCCTCAACCACGGCGGGCAAGGCGTTGGCGACCGCGGTTCCGCTGGTCATCACAATCACGGCAGGAAAGCCCGATGACTTGGCAACGCCAAGCGCCATGAACGCGCCGGCGCGTTCATCGTGGGCCACATGAGTTTGAATTTTTCCATGGCGCGCAAACGCAATGGCCAGCGGCGCGCTACGCGACCCGGGACAAATCACCGCATGGCGTACACCAAGTCGAAAGCACTCCTCGACGGCCAGCATGGTCCAAGCAAGATTGATGTTGGGCGCGTTGTGCATGGGCAAAGTGCCAAGATAGCAAATGGCTTCGTTCGCTCGCGTAATCAATTATGTGGCAAGACGCTCGAAGGCCAGCAACTTGTGCACGGTTTCGCGCCACTCATCAGCGGCATTGGAACCTTGCACAATGCCCGCGCCAGCGTAGGCCTTGAGCGTGCATCCATCAATGCGGGCTGAACGTATCGCGACGGCAATTTCCGTCTTATCACGCGAGACAATTCCCACTGGCCCTGAATACAAGCCACGGCCAATGGTCTCTAATTCACGAAGCGCTTTGATGGCGCAAGGCACCGGCGCGCCAGCCACCGCGGGCGTTGGATGCAACAAAGCGACAAGGTCGGCGTCAGAAAAGTCCGGGCGAATTTCTGCCTGCACGCGCGTAGCCAAATGTTGCACATACGCCTGGCGCAAAATTCTTGGTTGGGCATCAACACGCAACGAAACTGAAAGCCCGCACAGCACATCGCGCAATCGCTCCACCACAAATTCATGTTCGCGGCGATCTTTTTCACTTGCCAAAAGTGATTCGCCAAGCAGGCGATCGGCCACCTCATCCACGCCGCGCGGACGCGTTCCCGCAATGGCCTCGCTGCGCACCAAGCGCCCAATACGAGACAGCAGCCGCTCGGGCGTGACACCAAGAAACGCCTTGCCAGGAGCGGCTTCTACAAGAAATCGAAATCCATTGCTTTCATGCGCGCACAGCCGCGCAAGAACAAGCACTGGATCTAGCGGACCACTTGCGGAATACAGCAGGGTTCGCGCAATCACAATCTTGCGCAACTTTCCCGATTGAATTTTATGCAGGCTACTTTGCACAACATCCGTCCACTGCTCTTCGCTAATGTCATCCGCCTCGCGCACAAGCGCGGGCTCAATGGCGCATTTTTTCACGGGCGCGGCTAACGAATGCAGGCGTTGCTTCAACCCGTCAAGCGATGTGTTTTGCGACATGTTCACCGCCAGTGTGTGAGCGTGACCATCACGTCGTAATTCTATTTCTGGAAGCACGCAACCAATATGTCTGTATGAACTCCACGCACTATCAAGCGAGCAGGTGGCGTCAAATGGAAGCGCGATAAACCAAACAGATTGAGCCGCGATTTGTAGATCCCCCACCCTCTGATTAAATTTTTCATGCTCGCCAAAGGCGCTTGCAACGCACATACCAACACCGGCAATCTCAAACTTGCCACTGCGATTTCTAAAATAACGGCGCTCGCCCGTGGGAGCGGTGCGAAGCCACTGTAAAAAGTCGCACGCCTGACCGTCGCAATCAATGGGCACTTCCAAACGTGTATATGTATTGGGCTCAACGATCGCTTTCACATGGATAATGCGCGCCAACATTTCGCGCACAGCATTTTCCATGAGAGTTTGCCCACCAAATGCGGGTTGTAGAGTTCCTGTTTGCATGAATAAAGAGGGTAGGCGAATTTGAATTTGATTTCTTATTCTTCGCCAATTTTTCAGGCACACAATCTTGCGTGGCGCGCAAATAAAAAACCCGCGGACGAATCCGCGGGTTTGAATAATATCAGGCTTTTACAGGGACCCTGCGATCCCCAAAATTATGAACCAATAACAAAATCAATAGCGATAGTTCTCTGGTTTATACGGACCATGCACCGATACGCAGATGTAATCCGCCTGATCCTTGCGAAGCTCGGTCAACTTTGCGCCCAACTTGCCAAGGTGCAAACGCGCCACCTTCTCATCAAGTGTCTTTGAAAGTGAGTAGACCTTCTTCTCATAATTCTTATGGTTCTGGAACAACTCAACCTGCGCCATCACTTGGTTGGTGAAACTGGTACTCATGACAAAGCTTGGATGACCAGTGCCGCAACCAAGATTCAGCAAGCGACCTTCCGCAAGCATGATGATGGAGCGACCGTTTGGAAGTTTCCATTCATCCACTTGTGGCTTGATGTTGACTTGCGTGGCGCCCTTGATCTTCTTCAAGCCGGCTATGTCAATCTCGTTGTCAAAGTGGCCAATGTTTCCAATAATCGCTTTGTCCTTCATGCGCAACATTTGGTCACTGGTAATAATGTCTTTGTTGCCGGTGGCGGTCACGAACAAATCGGTGGTGCCAAGAACCTCCTCAAGCGTGACTACTTCGTAGCCTTCCATGCACGCTTGAAGCGCGCAGATTGGATCGATTTCCGTGATCTTCACGCGGCAACCTTGGCCACGCAAACTTTGCGCGGAGCCCTTGCCCACATCACCGTAGCCGCACACAACTGCCGTTTTCCCACTCAACATGACATCGGTGGCGCGCATGATTCCGTCCACCAATGAGTGGCGGCAGCCATACAAATTGTCAAACTTGCTCTTGGTCACAGAGCTATTGACATCGATCGCTGGGAACAAAAGTTCGCCGGTTTTTTGCATTTCATACAAGCGATGCACGCCGGTGGTGGTTTCTTCGCTCACGCCAATAATGTCATTGACCACTGGCTTCCAATAGCCGGCGTTGGTCTTTTGCAAGTCAGTTAAAAGTTGCAACACAACCTTAAACTCCTCGTTGTCGGCCGTGTCTGGCGATGGCACCTTGCCTAAGTTGTTGAACTCAAGACCCTTGTGCACCAGCATGGTCGCATCGCCACCGTCATCCAAAATCATGTTTGGACCTTTACCGTTGCCCCAATCAAGCGCACGCCATGTGCACCACCAATATTCTGGAAGCGTCTCACCCTTCCATGCGAACACTGGAATGCCCTTGGGATTTGCGACTGTTCCATTTGGACCAACCACAACCGCGGCGGCGGCGTGATCTTGCGTGGAGAAGATATTGCAACTTGCCCAGCGCACTTGCGCGCCAAGTTCAACCAAGGTCTCAATTAAGACAGCGGTTTGAATGGTCATGTGCAAACTGCCGGTGATGCGCGCGCCCTTGAGCGGAAACTTGCCCTTGTATTGTTCGCGTGTCGCCATCAAGCCTGGCATTTCGTGTTCGGCTAATTCAATTTCCTTGCGGCCAAACTTTACGGTGGCTTCGCTGAGGTCTTTCACATAAAATGGCGCGGTGCTGTTAAGCGAAAGTCCGGTGTCCATGAAGGTGGTTGTGTTGACGGATGGCTTGACGGTTGAATTCGTTGTCGTTGCGGTTGCGGTCACGGGCAGACTCCAAAAAGTGTTGAAAGAAGAACGAAGAGTGCGGACTTCCGCATTCATCCGTTTATCCGGATACATGAACAGTCTACCCCACCACGCCGCCCAAGGCAAATTCCTTTTTGCAAGAATTCGCAACCCATTCCGCCCGCTTTTTTGTAAATCCAGATATTCGGCTTCAATTTCTTTCGCCATATCCCACTCTAGGAACGCATCCGCAAATATTGATTTGCTACCCAGTGGATAAAAGTAAATGGATTCATGGATTCCGAGATCCAACACCACGCTTTCAATTTTTGTGGATGTGCATCCACACCAAGACTTTGATTTGGAAGGGTTCTGTGTTTACAAATAAATCATCCGCCCATTTCTTGCAATGAACATCCTCTTGCTATGGGCTCTCGTCTAATCATGTGAGGTGTCTTGCAGGACAAACATGACTGCTCTTGGCAACAAGCGTCGGCGGATGGATGGACCGCGCACATTATTTTCTTTCCATTTTGAAGACAGATGGAATGTGATCGCCCTGCAATAAATACTTGCACCCAGGGCTTCAATTATCAATGTGTGGCATATTTTTGCTCAATCACGCTCACAAATCATTCTTATTGATATTATTTTAAACTCATTCTCTAAACCCTGCTAAAAATATCCTTGTGCGATCAATTCAAAACAGTCCCATTCATTCCAGTATCAATATTGGTCAATTCTCCGGCACTCGTAATGCGTTCACTTTGATCGAACTGCTTGTGGTCGTTACGGTCATCGGCCTGCTCGTGGCGCTTCTGACGCCCACGGTCGGTCATGTGCTTACGCTTGCGCGTGGTTCGAAATCGCTTGCTCAACTACGCCAACTGTCGTTGGGCGTGACAATGTACGCACTTGGCCAAAAAGGCTTTCTACCAGCGGGCGCGTATCCGTCGCCACCAACGCCACGCATTCGATGGATCGACGCAATTTGGCCTTACATGGAAGTTCGCGAAATGTACATCTCGCCGCAACTGACAACGGGTGATCTAGCGCGCATGGTGATACCCTTTGCCCACGACCCCACTCTGAAGTTTGGCGGATACGGCTACAACTATCAATACCTTGGCAACGGTCGACATACGGCGACTTTGCAGGCTCCGTACAACGTCCCGTTTCACGCGCGCACAGGAGCGATGTTGCCCGCGCCCTCTCGAACTGTTCTCATGAGCGACACCGACGGCACCAAGGCCGAGCAAACAAACAATTCAAGTGGTCAAACAATGGAGTCGCCTTGGAGCAGCAACGGGGTCTATGTCATCGATCCACCTTTAGGATCAAGAACGCTTGGTTCACTTGGATCCCGAAAGGCGCAAGGTGGACCAACCGCTTCCAACTACGGATATCAGGGTGGCGCTGACGGCGTTCTCAAAGGCGAAAATGGCGCGCTCAGCAGCCGTGTTGGAGATCCGACTTGTCGGGCAACACCGTCACCACGGAATCTTGGCAAAGTCAATGCCGGATTCCTTGACGGTCACACCGAACCAATGGACCCCGCCGCACTGGATGACTTTGACGGTGATGGCAATGTGGATAATGGCTGGTGGAATGGGCTTGGCCGCGTCAATGTGCGCTAATGCGGTGGATTTCGTTCTCAGAGGCAGCGCTGCAAACTGCCCCCAACATCACCGCCTTTGGAGCTTGCTCATTTCAAGAATTCGCTACCTTTATATATGGCACCGATCCGCTTGATCTGTCTGGCATTCTCCAGGCCATCACGCCGAACGCCCCGCCGAGTACCGCATGGAACGAATCAAAGGCATCGCCGCTAGTCCCGGCATCGTTTGGGGAAAAGTTCTGCTTCTCGGTGAGGCGGAAACCCATGTTCCGCGCCGCATCATTGTAGAAAAGGAAATCCCCGGGGAAATTGATCGCCTGCACACCACGCTTGCGCACGCGTTGCGCGCGCTGGCCCAACTTCGCCAACACACCGAGCGTGAACTTGGCGCAGACGCCGCGAAAATTTTTGCCTTCCATGAAGGCATGCTGAAAGATCGTTCACTGATTGACCCGATTGAAAATTCCATTCGCGTGGCGCACGCCAATGTTGAAGCCGCGGTCACGGATCAATTTCAAAAACTCTCGCGGCAATTTCGCTCCATGGGCAATGAAATTTTTGCCGCCAAAGCCGACGACATTCTTGACTTGCAGCGGCGCGTGTTGGGATTGCTCATGGGCGAAGAAGAGGACCGACTTGAGCGCCTCAGCGAGCCAACCATCATTGTTGCGCACGAACTCACGCCCAGCCAAGTGGCCGCGGTGCCGCGCAGCAAGGTGATTGCGTTTGTCACGGAGGCCGGCGGTTTGACTGGCCACACTTCAATTGTGTTCCGCGCCATGGGGGTTCCCGCCGTGGTGGGTTGCCTCAATATCGCCAAAAAACTGCAGGATGGTGATGAAATCATTGTCGATGGCGACTCCGGCGAAATTGTTCTGAAGCCCGATACGCATATTCAATCCGACTTTCAAAAGCGCGCCGAGCAGAGCGCGCGCGTGCGTTTGAAATTGGAGGAAACGGATTCACTTGAGTCCATCACCACCGACGGCGTGCGCATTCAACTGCACGGCAATATTGAATTTCCAGCCGAGGTGGAGAATGTGCTCAAGCATGGCGGCGACGGCGTGGGTTTATACCGCACGGAATTTTTATTCCTGACCAGCGACACGCCGCCCGATGAGGAGGAGCAATTCGAGTCCTACAAAAACACAATCTTGATGTTGAAGGGACGGCCCTGCACTTTACGCACCCTCGACCTTGGCGCCGACAAGATGACGCAAGGCATGTTGAGCGAACCGGAGCGAAATCCGTTTTTGGGATTGCGCAGCATTCGCTACAGCTTGCAACATCAGCCCATGTTCAAATCTCAACTGCGCGCCATTCTGCGCGCCAGCGCTTTTGGTCCAGCGCGAATTATGTTTCCGCTGGTCAGCACGCTGATGGAATTGCGCCAATCAAAATTGATCGTGCGCGATGTCATGGAAGAATTGGAAGAAGAGGGAATCGCTTTTGACCCGCAACCCAAAATTGGCATCATGATCGAGGTCCCCAGCGCCGCCCTCATGGCGCGAACCTTCGCCAGCGAGGTGGATTTTTTCAGCATTGGCACCAATGACCTGGTGCAGTACACCCTAGCGGTCGATCGCGGCAATGAAAGAGTGGCCAATCTGTACACCGCGGCTAGCCCTGCGGTGCTGCATTTGGTGAAAAACACCATTCGCGCAGGCCGCTACGCCAACATTGAAACCAGCCTGTGCGGTGAGATCGCTGGAGACCCAGTTTTCACCATGTTGCTAATTGGGATGGGTTTGCGTACTCTATCTCTTGTTCCAGGTCAAATTCCACTCATCAAAAGGGTGATTCGGTCAGTAAACCTCGAACTTTGCGAACGCCTCGCCCGAAAGGTCGGCTCGTTCGACTCCGAGCGTCAGATTCAAACAAGTCTGCGCGACGAGTTACGAAAATTAGACCCCGCGAACTTCGGCGGCTGGGCTACGGCCTGAGCCACGCGGGACAACAGGAACTCGATTCTGCTTTGACTGCAGATGTCGCCCCCGAACAATTCGGCAAGGTGCGGCCCCAGCCAGTCTTCAGAATCAATGGCGGAACGCTCATGATGTGCGATCAAACCAATCTCAGTTACCCCGAGGGCTATCCTCGTTGCGGCTGTATTTTGGAAATTGCAAGCCACTAGCGCCCGCCACAAATCGCCGCATAGTGCGGCAGGATTAACTCGTGGCAGAACCTATCGACCCCAATAACAAACCGTCTGAGACCCCATCGCAACATTTTTCTGGAAGTGCGCCAACAGGCGATCAAAGCGACCAAGTATCAACACCCCCTTCGGAAACTGGGCACACGCCGCACTCCGAACTCGCCTCGGAAACCGAGCATGCCGGCGAACACATGCCAACAGGTCAAATCTGGACTCCATTTGAGGAGGCCACCCCGCTTCCAAAGCGTCACGCGCTCGTTGAGTCGGACCCCGCCGAAGATGCGTATGAAATTGAAGCGGCGGCAACTGATGCATCCGAAATGGAGAGCGTTGACGAGCTTGAAGAGATTGAACATGTTGAAGAATCCGACGACGATGCCGTGAAAGGCGACGCGCTTGAGGAAGGCGCCGAAGTCAGTGAAACCGTGGACAGCGTTGAAGGAACCACGCAAGATGTCCCCGCCGACGGCGCGCCCACCAAACCGATGCGCCGAGTGGTGAAGCGCCGTGAAGCGCCCAAGGCGCGCGACACCATCATGATTGTGAATGAAGTTCCCGGCGACGAATGCCGCGTGGCCTTTGTGCGCGGTCGCCGTCTTGAGTCGTACTTCGCCGAGCGCGTGACCAGCGCCACCAATGTGGGCAATATTTACAAGGGCCGCGTCACCAATGTGGAGGCCGCAATTCAAGCCGCTTTCATTGATTTTGGCGAGGGCCAAAATGGCTTCCTGCATGTCAGCGATTTGCATCCAAAATATTTTCCAGGCAACAACAAGGCTGAAAGCGTGGGCCACAAAATTCCGCGCCATGATCGACCAGCCATTCAAGATTGCGTGAAGAAGGGCCAGGAGATCACCGTGCAAGTGATCAAGCAAGGCATTGGAACCAAGGGGCCAACGCTCACCAGTTATGTCAGCGTGCCTGGCCGCCTGTTGGTGATGATGCCAGACATGGACAAGGTTGGCGTCAGCCGCAAGGTGGAAGACGAGCAACAGCGCCGCGAGATGCGCAAGATCTTGGACTCGCTTGACTTGCCCGAGGGCTTTGGATTTATTCTTCGCACCGCTGGCTTTGATCGCAGTCGCACGGAACTGCAACGCGACGCCGCGTACTTGCAACGCTTGTGGCAAGCCATGGCTAAACGCATCAACTCCGTTGGCGCGCCCGCCGAGTTGTACACCGAAAGCGATATTTTGCTGCGCACCGTTCGCGAAATGGTTGATGAAACCATCAGCCATATCATTGTTGACAACGAGGCGGCGTGGCAACGCGTGACCGCGTTCCTGGAAGTGGTCTTTGCAAAAGATGCGCCAAAAGTCCTGTTTTATAATCGCCCCGCGCCCATCTTCTCGGCGTTCGATCTAGACCGGCAAATCGACGGCATTCATAGTCGCGAAGTTCCGCTGCCCTCGGGCGGCGCGCTTGTGCTTGATCAAACCGAGGCGCTTGTGGCCATTGACGTGAACAGCGGCAAGAGCCGCTCCGCGCGCGACAGCGAGACCAACGCCTACAACACCAACAAGGAGGCGGTGGAGGAAATTTGCCGCCAACTTCGTCTGCGCGATTTGGGCGGACTGGTTGTGTGCGATCTTATTGATATGCGCATGCCGCGCCACCGACGCGACATTGAAATGCGCATCGCCGAACATTTGAAGAAAGACCGCGCGAAGACCACCGTGGCTCCCATCAGCGCCTTCGGCATGATTGAACTCACGCGTCAGCGCATGCGACCAAGTATTCGCAAGGCGCACTACATGGATTGTTCACACTGCGCCGGCACAGGTGAGGTTCGTCTTCCAGATTCAACCGCCGCCGATGGATTGCGACAAATTCAACTTTTGTTGAGCTACCCGCAAATCCACCGCGTGGAAATGGTGTGCGGGGTGCGCGTGGCCAGCGTGATTCTTTCAACACGCCGCCGTCAATTGGTGGAGATTGAACGCGATTGCGCCAAGCGCATTGATGTGCGCATTAGCGAGGCAATTGCTGGAGATCGCGTGGATTTATACGCCTATGACGATCGTGGCGCGGATGTGGAAATTCCTCGTCTATCGCATTTGTCGGCGCCGCGGCTTGAGGACCTTCCAACCGAGCCGCCAGAAATGGATGATGCTATTTCATCCGATAGCGTCAAAGAAGATAATTCACGCGGCCGTGGCCGCGGTCGTAGTCGTGGTCGTCGACGGGTTTTGCCCGCCGACGCCACAGCCATGCTTATGAGCGGTGCCTTTGATGATCTTCCGGAGGTGATGGAAGATGAACCCGCGGTGATTGATGAAGTGCGCGCGAAAGAACTTGAGGAGGGCGAAGAGTCCACCGATGTCGACGGCGATGCCAACACCGAAGGCTATTCGCAATCACGAGTTGATTCACGCCGTGATCAACGCGGCCGTGGGGGTCGTGGACAAGATCGCGGTCGTGGAGGTCGCGGTGATGGACGAGGTCAAGGTCGTTCGCAACCCGGTCAACCGCAACGTTCGCCGCTTGCGTCGGCGGGTCGTCCAGATGGTTTAACACCAATCGAAGGCGAGCCTGTTGAGGGCGCGCTTCGGGTTGATCCAAACAATCCAACACCAGAAGTCGCAAATCCAGATGGAAGTCCGCGCCGTCGTCGCGGTCGCCGTGGTGGTCGTGGTCGCCGCGGTGGTAGAAATGGTGATGCGCCAAATGAAACTGGTGGCAATGCGCCTCAAGAATCTGGCGAAATCACCAATGATCAATCCAGTACTCAGTCGGGTTCCTTGCAAGACGCGGGCAACAATAGCGAAGGTGCAAACAATTCCAATCAACCGCGCGATCCCAACGCGCCCGCGGGCGATGGTCCACGCGGCCGCCGTCGGCGACGCGGTCGTGGTGGTCGCGGCGACGGACGTGGCCAAGATCAAGGATCAAACCGCGAGCCAATTATTTATCCCAATGCTTCGCAACGCGCCGCGGCGCAACAAGGTTTGAATCCACGGTCCAATCCTGGCTCGTATTCCAATTTATCCACTGGCAATTCCTCACCTGCGCCAGTCAATCCGGCTTCTTCCGCGCCGGCAAATGTGTCTGGCAATGTGTCTGGCAATGTGTCTGGCAATGTGTCTGGCAATTCGGCGGCGGCGCAACCCGCGGCCACTGAGCAAAAGAAACCAGGTTTTTTACGCAGCTTGTACGGCGCCGCTCGACGCGGTCTTGCCCCGGGCTCCGCCAAAAATGCGCAGCGAAAGGAGTGATCAGAAATGAACGCGTCTCGACCCGTGCAACGATTGATCGTGCTTGGTTCGACGGGTTCGATTGGTGTGAGCACGCTCGAAGTTGTTTCACATTTTGCGGCCATGCAATCCGCGCCCAACGCGCCAAGATTTGAAATTGTTGGACTTGCCGCGGGCAAAAACGCCGCGGAACTTGCCAATCAAGCGCGCAAATTTGGCGTCAAAAACCTTGCAATTTTAGCGGCGGATTCTGCCGCTGCCCTTGCGGGATTTCACAACGTGCGCTGCGGTCCAAACGCGGCCCTGAAACTGGTGCAAGACATCGCGCGTCCTGGCGACATTGTTGTGGCCGCCATGGTTGGCTTCGCGGGCCTGGCGCCAACTCTTGCGGCCATTGAAATCGGTTGCACCATCGCTCTTGCAAACAAAGAAACATTGGTCGCCGCCGGATCGCTTATGACCGCGGCCGCCAAACGCGCCGGCATCATGTTGTTGCCGGTGGACAGCGAGCACAGTGGACTGGCTCAATGCCTGCGCTCGGGCGAGCAAAAAGAAATCGCGCGCGTGGTTCTGACCGCAAGCGGCGGACCATTTCGAACATGGAGCAGTGAGCACACATTCAACGCCACCGTTGAGCAAGCGCTGAACCACCCAACATGGAAGATGGGACCCAAGGTCACAATTGATAGCGCAACGCTGATGAACAAGGCCCTTGAAATTATCGAAGCGCATTGGCTGTTTGATTTAGGCGCCGATCGCATTGACGCCATTGTGCATCCACAAAGCATTGTGCACGCCATGATTGAATACGCCGATGGCAGCGTGATTGCACAACTATCCCCGCCCGACATGAAGTTGCCCATTCAAGCTGCGCTGTGTTGGCCCCAACGTTTTGAAGGCGTGGCCAAAAAACTGAATTGGAACACGCTTAGAACACTCGATTTTGAGCAAATTGATCATGATCGGTTTCCCGCGATTGAGCTGGCCAAGCATGTGATTGAGAGCGGCGGCAGCGCGGGCGCCACGCTGAATGCCGCCAATGAGATTGCGGTTGAAGCGTTCATGAATCACCACATTCGCTTTGGCGACATTGCGCGTATCGTCAAGGACACGCTGCACGCGTTGCCCACCCACGCCATCACAACGCTGGCCGATGTGCAAGCCGCCGACCACAATGCCCGCCGCCATGCGTATTCGCTCATCACGCCAATTCAAAATCATTTGCCGCAACCTGCGGCCACTCGACCGCATTAATTTTTTATTCACCACAACTCGCCAGAAAGGCGCAACAATCTCACAGTGGAAATACTCAGCAGCACATCCAATATCGCGCTCATTGTGATTGGCTTTGGTCTTCTCATTGCCATCCATGAGTTTGGACATTTTATCGCGGCGCGTTGGGCAGGCATTCGTGTTGAATCATTTGCCGTGGGCATGGGTCCAACCGTGTTGGCGTATCGCCGCGGCCTTGGAGTACGCTTTGGCAGCACCGCACCCGACATTAAAACTCGTTACGGCGCTGAGCCAGAAAAAATTCCAACTGCCGAATTGCACGCCGACGGTGTTGGTGAAACGGAATATTCACTGCGGCTTCTGCCCATTGGCGGCTTTGTGCGTATGAAGGGGCAAGAGGACATGGATCCCACCGCCACCAACCACGCCATTGACGGTTATGGCAGTAAACCTGTGTGGAAACGCATGATTGTGGTGAGCGCGGGCGTCTTCTTGAACATGGTCACCGCCGTGATTTTGTTCGTGGTCGCATTCATGGTGGGGGTGAAATTTGAGGCCCCAATGATTGGTGCAGTGCGTGCCGACAGCCCAGCGGCCCGCGCGCGCGGTCTCAACGGCGTCGCCAACGGCCTTATGCCTGGCGATCAAATAGATTCCATAAACGGTGAACCCATGACCACCTTCGCCGACATTCAAATTGGCGCGGCCATGAGCCATCCCAATGATCAATTCATTTTGCAAGTCACTCGTGCCGGCGTCCCAACTCCATTGCAATTTGAAATTGATCCCATCAAAGATACGACCAGTGGTCTGCGCTCATTTGGAGTCACACCCGCCCGCAGCGCAACGCTTGCGGATAATCAAGAGATCGCGCCAGTGATTGAAAATATGTTGGTGACATCTGGACTCGCTGCCATGGGCGTAAAACCTGGCTCTACGCTGACTGCCATCAATGGCGTTGCGGTTATGAATGCGCAGGCTCTCGATTTGGCGTTTGCTCAATCAAATGGCAAACCAATTTCAACAACATGGTCGTTGGCGCACATATCCAATACACCTGCGCTCAACCCGTCGCTTGGCAGCGCCACAACTCCACCAGATATGCTGGTCACGCTGTCTCTTTCGGCAGAACCTAAATTTGAGCAGCTCTTTGCAACGGATTCCAAGTCCAGCGGCGAATACGACCTGGGCTTGATTGGATTTTCCCCCTTGGTGCGAATTGATTTTATTCAAAAAACTAGCCCAAATATTGGTATTTTGCAGGTAGGCGACATTGTTCTTGCTATCCAAGATCGCTCTGGTCCGCGACTCGGCGAGTTTCGATCGCTGATTCAAACATATGCCAATCGGTCAGTGCAATTACAAATTCTGCGTGCCGGGCAAACACTTTCCATCAACGCTCGTGTCGATAGTCAAGGTCGCCTGGATGTGATGGTAGGTCCAGCGTGGAACGTGTTGATAAGCGCGCGTGTGATTGACCGGGTGCTAGAAAATCCACTAGACCTTCAATCCACGCAAACCGTGCCTACGCCAATCGCGTCGCTTGAACTTCGATCGCTCACAAAAATAATTTCGATCAACGACATACCGCTCACTGATTGGGCGTCCATGCGCGACGCGTTGTGGGTCACCACCGCCGATGCGTTTGCGACCAACTCCCCCGCGACGCTGAATATTTCCTTTGAAAATATGCAGCCCAATTCGCCGGTGAAATCCGCCGTGATCACCGTGGGGGCGGCTGAAATCAACACCCTGCAAAAACTTGGTTGGTCTAGTCCACTGCCAAGCGACTTGTTTCAGCCGCAAATGATCACTCGCAGCGCTGGAGGCAATCCCTTGCTGGCCGCCACCATGGGCTTCACCGAAACTAAAAAACTTGCCGTGCTCACTTGGCTCACTCTTGATCGCCTGGCGCGTGGCACTGTGGGCGTGGAGCAACTGCGCGGGCCGGTAGGAATTGTGCAAGTGGGAACGCGCGTCGCCGACCGCGGAATAATGTATTTACTGTTCTTTTTAGCAATGATTAGCGTGAATTTAGCGGTGCTGAATTTTCTACCCCTGCCCATTGTGGACGGTGGCTTGTTCTTATTCCTACTGTATGAGGGTTGCTTTGGCCGTCCGCCAAGTGTCCGCTTTCAAAACGCGGCCTCGCTGCTTGGACTTGCGTTCCTTGGCAGTTTGTTTGTGATTACATTTTATAACGATGTGGTTCGTCTCTTTACTGGCGGATAAATTACCACACATTGATATCGGAGCAAAAATTAACAATGGTCACACTTATCACTGGAGCTGGTTCTGGAATTGGCCGCGCATGCGCTCTCATGTTGTCCAATCGCAAGCACCAACTGGTTTTGGTGGGTCGAACTGAAAATAAACTTGCCGACGCCGCCGATGAGATTCGCGCCGTGGGCAACGGCGATGTCATGCTCGCACGCGCCGATATTTCAGACCCCGAGCAGGCCAAGTCCGTCATTGATCAAACCATGGAGCGCTTTGGTCGAATCGACAATCTTGTGAATTGCGCTGGTATCGCGCCCAGCGCGCCCATTGACAGGACCAATAAGGACTTATTCACCGAGGTTTTCTCCATCAACACATTCGGGGCTGGATATCTGATTGCCGCCTGCTGGCCGCAATTTCGTGCGCAAAAAGGCGGCTGCATTGTGAATGTTGGAACGCTTGGATCCTCCGATCCATTTCCTGGATTTTTTGTCTACGCCGCCAGCAAATCCGCACTTGATTCACTGACCCGCAGTGCCGCCCGCGAAGGTCGCACCCTTGGCGTGCGCGCTTTCAGCGTGAATTTGGGCTGCGTTGAAACTCCGTTACTGCGCTCTAACTTCAACGAAAAAATGGTTCCGCCGCATAAAACCATTTCTCCTGAAAGTGTGGCCGCCACAATCACTGACTGCATTGAAGGCAAACGCGCCGACGACCAGGGTAAAATAATTTTAATGCCCAGTCCGTAATCAGTCCGTAATCAGTCCGTCATCAGTCCGTCATCAGTCCGTCATCAGTCCGTCATCAGTCAATCAGTCAATCAGTCCGAAACCATTGCGCCATCGTTCAACGTCGCCTTCCCGAGTCGCGATCCATATCGCGCTTCATTTCCTTCTCTCGAATGGCCGCGCGCTTGTCGGCTTTCTTGCGGCCAACGGCCACGCCTACCAGCAACTTGGCTACGCCATTTTTAAAGTACAACTTCAGCGGCACCAATGAAGACCCCTTGGCCTTCATGGCAAATGCCAACTTTTTAATTTCGCTTTTATGCGCCAAAAGCCGCCTTGTACGCAGCGGTTCATGCTGCCTGTCCTTGCCCGCCGGCGGGTATGGTGCCACATTGACCCCGTGCAATTCCAATTGTGGTGGAGCTTCACGCGCCATCACCCATCCCTCGGCAAGACTTATCTGACCTTTTCGGATGCTTTTCACCTCCGAACCACGCAGAACCATGCCGCACTCAAAAGTCTCTTCAATTACAAAATCATGGCGCGCCTTGCGGTTCTCAATTTCGGGTTCTCTGGTGTCTTTTGTCACTATTTTGGCTCAAATTTAGTCATTTTTTGCTAAGAACAATATTCGCAACATTCTTTTTTTATGAAAACTTAAATTATTGTCCAACTCGTAGAATAGGCTAAGCAACCCCCTGCGTACCGCTTGCGCCCATTTGTGAGTTTAAAAGCAATAAATTCAATTAAAATTTGATTATTATCTTGCCTCCGAGCCACATCATGGCATTAATTAAATTTCTCGTGTTGAGATGAAGTTGTTGTAATTTGTCATCACAGGCCTGTCCCCAAGTTGATTATCAACCAAAGAAAGCAAATGAAAATGATTTCACCTAAATTGTCCCTAGTAGGTAGCGTCATCCTTGGAATGGCATCGTTTGCATTTGCCGCTGGCGGCCTGCAAGCTGCCAATGGCAACGGAATCAAGCCAGGAATTGGCACGCGAACAACTGGAGGAGTGGCCGATCCTGGTGAAGGCATTCGTGATTCATTTGCCCAAAGTTTTCCAACAGGTCGCTTACACGACATTCAAGGCGTGCTGCGCCGTGTGTTTGGAACAACTTTTTCCACTGGTGTTTCACCTAGCGATAGCGCCGACAAGTTCATGCAAAAGTGGTCCATGCTGTGGAAGGTGCCTTACTCGCAACTTGAAAAAGTTGGACCAACAGAAGATGGCGGTCACACGCTGCCGTTGGTCGCCGACGATGATGGAGAGAACACAAAATTCACGGTGGCCTATTTCCGTCAACACGCCAAGGGGGTTCCCGTGTTCCGCTCCTACGGCTGGGGCCTAGTTCGCAATGAAGATAATTACCCAATGGTTCTAGGTGGCGGCACACTGCGTGACATTGGCAATATGGAAACCCGTCTAGAAGGCGTGGACATTGATCCATCCTTCATCAATCTAGAAACGGTCAGTAGTCAAGTGCTTGGCCAATTCAACGCTCCACCAGAAATGTCTTCGCCGCGCTATGTGATTTGGTCCGGCCTCGACCAAGATATTCAAGCCTCCAAACTTGCGGTCGAGTTCAAAGTCATCAGCGGCGAAGGCACCGACGATTATCGAAAGGTGTTGTTTGTGGTCGATGCCTCTAACGGCGACATTCTGTATCAAGAGAGCATGATTTATTACGGCACCGCAACTATTCAGGTGAATGAATATGTCACCTCCAACTTTAAAGCCGACACATGCGGCCCGGAAACCACTCGCGGCATGCCATACGCGAAGGTTGTTATTGGTGGAGTGAGTTACTACACCAATTCAACCGGAAAACTGACCCATACCTATTCAGGAACGGGTCCAATCACCGTCGCCCCAACAATGAGTGGAAAATATTTCACTGTATCTGTGGGGTCTGGAACTCTCAACACGGTCCCTTCTCAAAGCGTGGTCGATGGTGGATCAGCCACATTCCTGTTCAACCCAAACGCGGCCAACGCGGCCACTACAACCGCGCAAACAAATGTCTATGAAATGGCGAATAATACCAGAGATTTAATTTTGGCGGCAAGTCCAAGCTATCCATCCATTTCTACACAAACTGGCTTCATAGTTCGCCCCAATTTGTCGGGAACATGCAACGCATATTACGACGGCAATTTAAATTTTTACCTCTCTGGTGGCGGTTGCTCCAACACTGGATTCGGCGATGTAGTAGCCCATGAATACGGTCACCACGCGATCGCAAGCGCAGGCAGCGGCCAAAATCAATACGGGGAAGGTCAATCCGATGTCATAGGAGTCTTGTTAACTGACGCGGCTATTTTGGGCTACGGTTTTCAAACATGCAGCACAGGTATCCGCACTGCCAGTAATACATGCATGTATTCAGCCAGTGGTTGTTCTAGTTGCGGCAGTGCGATCCATTCGTGTGGTCAGTTGCTCTCGGGTTGCGTGTGGGATCTTCGCAATTCCTATTTGGCCACATATCCCAGCGACTACCGCACCCGCTTGGCTCTGCTAGCCGTGAATGCCATGCCGTTGCATGCTGGATCTTCCACTATCCAAAACGACATCACAATTGATTATCTTACATTAGATGACAACAACGGAAATTTGGGTGACGGTAGTCCAAATTATTATGCAATCTCAGCCGCATTCAACAACCATGGTTTGACTGCCCCGCCGTTAAGCTTATTCGTCATTGCGGCTCCAAATGGCGCACCAACCACGGTTATGCCATCTGGCGGAACTACCATGGCTGTGAACATCACCCCTGTTACTGGCACGGTTGCTGCAGGCAGTCAAAAATTGTTTTATAAGCCAAGCACTGCTTCAACTTGGAGTTCAGCTCTTTTAACTTCAACCGGCGGCAACAGTTATCTTGGCACCTTTCCTGCGTTTGATTGCAATACAAAAGTGCAGTTCTATGTGCAAGCCACTTCAACAAGTGGAACTGCAGTGACCCTTCCAAGCGGCGGCGCATCGGAGCCCTATTTAGCCTCGGCCGCAGTTTTGTTTGAAACATTAATTTCAGACAACTTTGATGGCAGTTCAACGTCATTCACCGTTGGGGCGGCGGGCGACAACGCAACCGCGGGTACTTGGGTGCGTAATGCGGTGTTGTCTGGTTGCGGCGCTAACACAGTTTCATACAGCGGAACAAAGGCGTTTGTTACAGCTTTCGGTTCGTGTGTGGATGTTGACGGAGGTAAGACTACATTGATGAGCCCAATCGTTGACGCTTCATCTGGGGATACGGTTGAATTGTCCTACGCCATCTTTTTGAGTTACAACGGAGCGACTCCAATTGATGATCCATTGGAAGTATTCGTCAGCAATAACGGTGGCAGCACTTGGACCTTGGCTGCTTCTTATACCGCAGCCACTGGAACCAACACTTGGTCTTTGAAGTCGGTGGATGTGCTTAGCCTAATCCCTACCACCAACCAAATGCGTGTGAAGTTCGTGGCTCAGGACAATGGCACGGACAATGTAGTTGAAGCCGGCATTGACAGCGTCACATTCACTAGCGTGAAATGTATTGAATCCATCTTTGGCGATTTGAATGGAGATGGATTTGTTGACATTTCGGATCTCGGCATTCAACTCCTTGATTTTGGAATTTGTCCAGATCCACTTGATTGTCCATCTGATTTAGACGATAGCGGCGAAGTGGACAATGCAGATATCGGTTTGCTGCTGCTCCAGATTCAATAAGCCATTCACACAGTTAATTTCACAGACGGACCCAATTGAATTGGGTCCGTCTTCTTTTTTTTTGGGGGGGGGGGGGGGGGGTATTTTAATGCGTG
>SYAC01000040.1 GCA_005787685.1 Planctomycetia bacterium | reverse complement strand
GACCGTGTGGCCGAGGGGCTTGTTTGCACTTCAATAGTTGCGGCTTTCAAAGCCGCGCTTCAACTTACTGGCAAGAGCCAGTGCTTAGAAGAACCAGCGAAACATCGCCGGAGTCAACTTCACCAGATCCGTCCAAGTCAGTTGGGCAACCTGCGCAAGGACCCGTGTCAAGAAGAACCAACGACACATCGCCGGAGTCAACTTCGGTAGAGCCGTCAAGATCTCCGAAGCAAGCCGCTGCAAGCTGACCTTTCAAGTTGAAGGCGCAGTTGTAGAGCAAGCCAGGAGCGTCCAACGTTTGCGTGGTGTAATTCACGCCAAGGCTGTAGAAACATGCCTTTGGACCTGTTCCAGTACCACGCCATCCGTGTGGAGTGCCCGCTGGCCAAGTTCCTGTTGAGGAAGCACCCGCAGCATTTGCTGCATCAATTACAACTTCTGCAGTGGTTTCCTGAATTGGACCTTCTGCACCGTACAAACACCAGGCGAACGCCGCACCTGATGAACCGTCGGCATATTCACCGTAGCAGGTGAAGTAGTAAGAGCCTGGTTCAAGTTGGAATGAAGTTTCCATGTCAATGAAATGACGCTCTCCGATGCTGTCGCCAAGATCAGCCCAGTCAGTTTCAAAAGCATGAGCCACTGAACCTTCAGCCACAACTTGAGCTTGATCAAAGTCACCGGTTGAACCAAATGGACGACCGTTTAATCCGTAATCACCACCTTCTGTATTACGGCTAATAATCTTCCAACCGATCGTGTCAGGAGTTGAACTGTCAAAGGCTGCGAAATCAAAGCCGTCAACAGAAGCTGATACTGTCATTTCGAATGGAATGAATGACCAACGCTTTGGCAAAGAAGCAGTCGAATAACCAGAGATAAGACCAATATTGGTGTTCGTTCCGGCATTCACGCAAAACTTCTGTACTCCGTGGTCGACAAACACAGCGCGGAAACCGAATTCCAATGAGCCGACAAAGCCGTCCGCTTGGGTTTCTAGGTCAATATCAAAGAAAGAACCGACGCGAACCAGCCAATAGGTATTTGCACCAACACCAATCAGGTTGATACCCGCTGGACCCGCCAAATCCAGTTCGCCGTCAGCATTGTCATCGCACACATCGTCGCGGCAAGCAATATACTTGCTAGGAAGATCTTGTGGGCTACCAATGTCGGAGCTTTCACCAAGCTCGTACAAACTTATAACGGCATCTCCAGTGTTATCTTGACCACACATAGTGACCAAGATTTCACCAGCTGCTGGTGTTGGCCCAATGATATACCACACATCGTGGCTATATGAGCTGCTGCAAAGATTCACGACATCGTTTGGACCGTCACTATTGGCTAAGGTGCAATCAAACGAAACGGATGAAGGAAAACTAAGCACAAGCTCGGCGCTTGTGACGCAATCATTTGCTGCGCCAACCCAGGGCTCGTCACAGGAGTAGATGAAGTTTCCGCAACTGGTTACGCCTTCTTGTACGCAGGTTGCATCCCACGATGAATCACAGCAATTTGGGGTGAAACTGCAAACTACTTCACAGCATGCACCATCCGAGCAACCACCACTGCTACTTACAGTGATGCAGTCGTTCGTTGCAGTGGTGCAAGAAGCGTTGTCATAAGCGCTTATTGCAATATCTAGACCGTAGTTCATTGGACCGCCGTAAATAGGCGCTGTGGAATCTGGTTCAAATGGAATTGTCACAATCGCCAACAACTCGCCAGCTTCTACTGGAAAACGCGCTTGCTGCGAACCATTGGCAAAGGTGTAAAGAATATTATGAGGGCAGCCATCAAATCCGTACTCTCCAGCCAAGTCGATGGCGGTTTCTGGATCAGAGCCTTGTTCAAGGAAGAACAGGTCGAACATGTCGGTGCCGTTCAAAGGAACGCCGGCACTGTCGGCCATGCTAAGCGTAATTTGAACATAGCATGGTTCGGTGACTGAGAATCGAACCCAGTCAAGATCGCGAGCATTGCTGCCGTCGCCCGAGCACTGACTGTCATATGATCCAACGACGCCTTGGACACGGAATGAACTTCCTGGACTATATTCTCCTGCTTCCAAAAACATGTATTCACCGTCGGCATCAAGTTGATTCCAACCACCGTTGGCATCAACGCCTCCAGTAGTGCTGCAGTCCGCGCCAGTGTCGAACTCGTTATCTGTGAAGTTTCCGGCTGAAGCGGGATCACATTGTGCGAAAGCACCGCCAGCCACGAATAACGCTGCCGTAGCAACAATTCCGTATGTAAACTTTGAATAACACTTAGACATTTCAAATCTCCTATTTGTATTGGTGCAAACCAGTTTTGTCCTACATTTCTCTGCCGTAGCGACGCCACTACAGCACACAGAATCTGGACGCCATAAAATGAACTACGTACAAACCTAACCCTTGCTAAACAATAGTCCAATGAAAAAGCAAATTGTTTTAATATTTGTTAAAAAAATGGAATAGGCAACCGCTAACAAGGCCTGCGCTAAAAGGGATAGCGGCGAATCGCAACAATTCGCCAAAAATCATTTGACAATAAAATGCGCAAAAAATCAGGTTTTTTCTATCGTTGCCGACAATCCTTTGGATTGCATCTGGTCCCGAACCAGTTCAGCATGTTCGCGATGAGTTTGAAAGACAATCGCAGATCCATTGTTATGGGTCTCTAAAGTTCGCTCCGTAGCGACTTTAGTAGGCAATCGAACCAATTGGACCAGGGTGGACACGACATAAACCATGTCATTTTTATTGTCGTTGTGAAGGCGCACAGCCCATTGCGGCATGGCTTCACTGGGACGCGCGGATGTTTCTGCAGGCAGTGTAATGGTTTTGCTCATAGTCGCATTTTGACACAGCGAAGTGCAAATTGCAAGCAATTAATCAAATAGAAGCGCCATTAAAATTGGATCCCCGCCAAATTGGACAATGTGGGCTAGTGGCGCCAATCGATGAGTACTTTTCCAAATTGCTCCCCCGCCTCAAGGCGCGCGTAAGCGGCGCGACCCTCTTTGGCGTGGTGGGTTGAATCAATCACGGGCCGCAGTGCGCCACATTTGTGCAAAGCCATAACGGCACGAAACTCATCCATGGAACCCATGGTCGAACCCAAAATGGAGAGTTGATTCCAGAACACGCGCGCCAAATCGGTTACACCGTCGCTGCCAGATGTGCATCCGCATGTGACAAATGCGCCGCCACGCGCCAAACTTTTTATGCAACTTTGGTGAACGGATTTGCCTATGGAATCAATGACCACATCAACGCCGCGGCGATTGGTGGCTACGCGAACTTGTTTAGACCAATCGGCACCATCATCAAGAATGCAGTGATTGGCTCCAAGCACCTTGGCTTTTTCTAATTTCCAAGCATGACGACTTGTGACAATAGTTGTGCAACCTAGATGGTTTGCAATGGCCAGCGCGGCAACCGCAACGCCGCCGCCAATTCCGGTGATCAACACTTGAGCGCCAGGCGCAATCCGCGCGCGTGTGATCAACATGCGATACGCGGTGAGATGCGTCAAACCAATGGCCGCGGCTTGGGCGGCATCCTGCTGCTCAATGTCAAGAATATTGGTAATGGGCGCGGTGAAAAATTCCGCATGCGTGCCCGGGGAATGCTCGCCAATCATGTGAATATCCTCACCGGCGGGATTGTGGCCAGGCATATTGATGGGGGCTTGCGCAACGGCGGCCATAAGAATGACACGCTTGCCAAGCCACGCAGCATCTACACCCACGCCAAGCTTAACCACTTTGCCGACGCCGTCGGAGCCGCCAACGGTTGGCCAAGCGGTGTCAATGCCTGGCATGCCCCGGCCAACCCACAGGTCCAAGTGATTCAGCGCGGACACTTCCGTTTGAATTTGCACATGGCCAGGCAGCGGTTGCGGAGCGGGACGGTTCGTGACAAAGTTCACATTGGGAGCGACGGGGGTTGCCTGTTTGGTAATTTCTAGAGCCTGCATGAACAAAGTGTAACCATGGCTCGTGCCAACCATGGTCAATGCCTTAACAATGCGAATAATAAAAGGGTTTGGCGTGAATTTTTGAATGCGTGCATTTATAAATAACCAACGGCGTGAATGAATAACGGATTTGAATAGAATGACACAAAGAATGAAACCTTCATTGAAACAACGAAACACAGCGTGGGTGAAAAACATATTTCATCTGCCCACCGCGATAGTCGCTTGGACAATCCTTGTGGCGTCGTGGGCAATGGCCCAAGCACGCGCACAAACAAGCGCAACCGTCGTGACAAACCAATTGAATGCGGGGTTTGCACAAGCGCCAACCGTTGCTCCCACGAAACCTGTTGGAAAACCAATGCGGGTTTCAACGGAACCAGCCGCCAACGCAAAGGTGATCGCTATGCCCGCGGGTTTAGATTTTGCAGTTGTGGCGCCACACACAGTACTTGAAGGCAATTTCAAACTTGTGAATAGCTCTGATAAACCGCTGAAAGTGCTGGGCGCGCAGCCGTCATGTCAATGCACCACCATTGATATCACGGGCAAGGAAATTCCGGCGCAAGTTGGTGGAGTTCCAGGCATCCTTGAAGTGCCCGTGGTTATGAAGGTGAGCGCCACTGGAATCAAGACCGCCCAAGTGAAGGTTGTGGTTGAGGGCGAGCCCCTGCCAATCACCTTCGATTTGCGTGCGGAAGTTGCGTACGCGGTACGGTTAGCGATTGCAGACGCAACAGGAAAAATGCAGCCTTATGTGGACGCTGCCGAAGATCCGTTGCGTTTAAAAGGCGTAGCGCAAGTATTCAGCAACGATGGAAAGCCATTCCAAGTGCTGAGCGTTCAGGGCGCGGCGCCGGTATTTGTGAATTGGAATGCGCAAAGCGACGCACCGCGTGCAAAGTACGAAGTGCAATTTGCGTTGGCGGGCGAGCCGTGTGAATTGGTGCCTAAATATTTGTTGGTGGAAACTGACCGCGCCGACGCGCGCATGATTGACGCGCGCGTACGCCACGCATGCACAAAGATTTCACCCGCGCTTGAGATTGCGGAGTTCCGCAGCAACGTGGGCGTGATTGACGCGGGCGGATCGGGAACCTTTGATATTGAAATTAAAAAAATGGGTGGCAATACGATTTCCTCTGTGAAGGCGGTTGATGCAAGATTTACCGCAGAACTTGTTGGTCAACGGGCTGATGGAAGTTCGTTGCTTGTCACAATTCGTCTGACGCCAGGCAAAGATGTTGCTGGCGTGTTCATGACGACCGTGCATTTGGTGGCGGCGGATGCCAACGGTCAACCGTATATGACTCAACGACCCAATGCGGCAACGCCAGGGCAACCTCCCAAGATCACCACGCTGCCCGCGGAGGTGGATTTGCTGGTGTACGGAAAAGTGCAATAGCGCTCGACACGCCCCGCTTGCAGGCACCTTCGTGGTCTTCATGAGCCCTTGCAAGCGCGCAAGTCTGCGCCATGCACAAGGCGTTGGGTTTAGAACACAAACGAAAGCCGTACCGTGAATATCCAGGCGCCAGGAATATTCAATGAACTCGAGGGACTTGGCTGGCTGAGATATTGAATGTCTGGTTGGATGGAAAACCACGGGGTGACTTGCAAGTCATAGAAGGCCTCCAAGATTGCCTCGGAGGAGCCCGGCGAAGTGGTGAGATTTGTATTGCTCGTGAATTGGTTGTAGGCCCAAAGAATTCCAACCGTGTCGTTGGGGCGCGCATCGATGATCCCTTGCCACTGGGAGCCAAGCATAAGACCCCAATGCGATGGATTGCGGTTGGGATCGCTCCAACCGAATTGACCAAATATTTCCCAACCAAGCAGGGCACCGTCACCATCGGAATCGAAAATATGTTGATTCGCATAGGCATAGGCCCCCGTTGGCCCCGTACCCACGCCCGAACCAGTCACGCCGGAAATGGATGTGTCACCAACTTGCTCAAACCAACCTGCGCGGAACCTGCCTTTGTGTTCGCCAATGGTCCAATCAGGACCAAGCTCCGCAATCAAAAAGTAACTGCCAGGATTTTCCCAAAGGAAGCTTGCTAAGCCATTCGTGCCCGTGTTGGGTCCCGAAAGCCCGGTTGAGGGATTGGCATAGTTGCTCGAGCCGTCAAAGAAACCCACACGCGCGTCGAAATTATCCAAAGGCTTGGTCAAAATTTCCAAACCGCCGGCTTGACGCGGATATGTGGGCATGTCTTTCACAAGAACGGATGGGAAATAAGCGGCGCTATTGACAAAGTTTAATCCAGTGCAAGGAGCGGCAAAGTCAACGTTGGAATCTATTTTTCCAAACTTCACCCTGAGTCGGTCAGTGATAATTTCCTGCTGATACCAATACTGCGCCAGTTGCGTGAATTCATTATATGAATTGATGACATTAAACCCCCAATAGTCTGGAATCAATGCCGCGGGCGAGCGCGTTTGATAAGCAGTTTGGAAATCTAAAAAAATCAATCCACCCTTGAGACCGAAAAGTTTTTCGGTATCGCCAGTGGCGTTGATATCAATCAAGGAGATGAGGGTAAAACCATTCACCTGGCCTCCACTGAGTACATTCACAAAGTCAAGTGTTGCGGTTCCCTGCACAGTCACCCCAGCGTCCTGAAGTTTGGAGCGAACGCCAAAGATATCACCTGTCATGGTGTTGGAATCCCATGGCCAAGACCCTCCCAGATTTAAATCCGCTCCACCCGCGCTTTGTGGTCCAACATTCTCGCTTTCTTGTTGCTGCAATTGCGTTTGCTCAACATGTGATTGTTGATTGGAAGAAACGGGTGGGGTTGGAGTAACAACCACGGGCTTGGGTGGTGCCTTTGGCTTATCTCCCACAGGATCAAACGGCTTGGGCATGGGAACAGTTTGCGAGTAGGCCGTGGTGACAAGCAGATGCGGCGCCAATACGCCAACACTCAAGAAAAGAATGGTCGCCTGCTTGATCGGCATGGCAAGTTATAACTTAATTCACACTACAAAGAAGGATATAATTTTAAGATGAAATTGAGAGCGCGCATGCTTGTTGGTCTGGCGATCGCGCGTTGCGGATTGGCGGGCACATTGTGCTTGATCACAAGCCTATTGACTTTTTTGCCATCAAGCACGATCACGGCATGTGCGGTAGCGCAAGACAATACAACGCATGGATTTATTCCTTCAAGCGAGCGGGGCAAAGCGCTCCCCCCACTGTCCACGAGCGCGCATGGCTCACAGGCTGAACACTTGGGGGCCGCCGCTGCGGCAAAGGCGACCACGCTGAATATTCCTGCCGCGACACTTTCGTTTGATCCCCCGCCTCCGGTCATTCGGCGCGTCAGCACGAATCCGAATGAAGTGCCGATTGCCCCAGCCACATTTGCGCACGCCCTTGAGGCAATTGACAAAGGTATTTTATTTTTAAAATCAACTCAATCGGCAAGCGGCGCATGGATGGAGGGCATGGTCGCCACGCCAACGACCACCGCCTCTACGAGTAACGCGGTGGGTGGCAGCGCAGCCAGCGCGGCGGTCACCGCTCTGGTGGTGCGCGCCTTCGCGCAACGCGGATTAAGCATTCAAAGCGATACCGCCCTAGATCGCGCCGCCACGCGGCTTTTAGAATTAGTGACGGGCAAAAATGGATTTCAACCCGACGCCAGCGGTGGATTGGCAACATATGTGGCGTCATGCACCGCCATGGGTTTGGCGGCTCTGCAAGAATCCAAATATGAGCAGACATTGACGGACGCGTTGGCGTGGATTCGTAAAAGCCAATGGGATGAAAGCGAAGGCATTGCCCCCACGCAAGATTGGTATGGCGGCACTGGCTATGGCAGCAAGGGCCGCCCTGATTTGAGCAACACGCAACTTATGCTTGACGCGCTGCACGAATCAAACGCCACGGCTAAGGACGCAGCAGTACAACGCGCGGTCATTTTTTTAACTCGATGCCAAAATTTGAAATCAACCAACGCGGCTGTGTGGGCGCAGAATGGCAGCAATGATGGCGGCATGGTGTACACGCCAGCCAATGATGGTGAAAGTTTTGCCAGTGAAATGGCGGACGAAGGCCGCGCTGGTGAAAAAATGCCCGCGGGTACGCGCGCCCTGCGAAGTTACGGCAGCATGACCTACGCCGCCTATAAAAGCATGTTATTTGCTGGGCTTTCCAAGAATGATCCACGCGTGTTAGCCGCCAAAGCGTGGATAGAAATGAATTTTACATTCAGTGAAAATCCAGGCTTGGGTCAGCAAGGCTATTACTATTACATTCACGCCGCCGCGCGCGCTATGTTGGCCTGTGGAAATGATTTATTGAAGGATACCGCGGGCACAAAACATAATTGGCGCGAGGAGTTGATCGACTCCATCATCGTGCGCCAGCGCCCCAATGGCTCTTGGCAAAATCCTGAGCCGCGCTGGATGGAGGACTCGCCCGATCTTGCCACCGTGTTCGCGGTACTGGCACTCGAAGAAGCCATCAAGCCTGTTCGTGTTTCACAATAGGCTTGCGCCAGTTTTGCAAGTCACACACCCGCGGAGTGATTAGGCGACAGATGAACGATTGAGTTGGTGCTCCATGTGGGCGTTGGCAGACACAAGTCGCCACGACCACGCCGCGCCCAAAATGGTTGCGGCAAACAACAACGCTCCCGTGACTTGATGCGCGGAAGTGAACATGAGTTCCCACAATGGAATGGCGGCGTCCTTGCGCATAAGCACAGCGACATACGCCAACAACCCAAGCAAAACTTGCACGATGAGAGCGGTGATCATCAACGCGGCGCATGTGCCCAGCGCTTTGAGCGCCGGAGTTTCCCGCGCCGCTCCAGACATGCGGCTTGCGGCAAGTATGACCGCCAAGACCGCGATAATCGAGAAGCCAAGATGTCCATGCATGGCCCATGCGGGGTGATACGCGGGGTGCCCATCATGTGGCGGCACCTGCAAGTGTCGGTAACTGGCTCCAAGAAAAAGTTGCACAAGCAATACAAACGGTGCGATCGTAGTCAGCGTGTGCAGGGTTGATACGCCCGCGAAATCACGCAGTGACATGGTGGATTTCCATTTCATGGTCAACAGCGCCGCAAGCAACGCCATGGTTGCGAATACAACTTGGCCAAAGATTCCGTGGGCAATGGCAATCAATGTGCTTGGTGAAAGTTGCGCTGCCTCTTGACTCAAAGTGAGCGTTCCAGTGACTCGTAATCCGCCCATCAGGCCTTGCACACACACCATCAACAACGCAAAGCACGCCAACCCCCGCACCCACGCGCGGCGATCCTGGCGAAACACAACCAGCACCATGGTGAATGTGGTCACTCCAACCAACATTCCAAACAGTCGATGAGCGTGTTCGTAATACACTCCGCCTTTCATTTCGCTCACTGGATACAGCAGCATGTTGTGACCGAATGAATTAGGCCAATCTGGCACGGCGAGTCCGGCTTCTAAACCAGTAACAAGTCCGCCGGTGATCAACAACAAAAAGATCGTTGCCGCAGACACAATTGCAAACAACGCAGCGGGCGCTGGCCATGACCATTGCGCGGTTGTTGTGACGCCAACTTTGGTGAAAATGCGCGGAGCAAGCCACGCCCCAACCATGGCCAAGACCGAGCTACTCACAAGCATGCCAACGCTCCAAATGGCGCCTTGAATCATCATGCTGGTGTCGCTGGCGCCGCCGCCCACCAGCGCGCCCACCACCAACAAGTTCACAAATCCACTCACAAATCCAACTCCTATTGGGGATGCGTCATTGCGCATGGCGCGCGCTGCCACAAAGCCCGCCGCAACGGGGCATGCCAGTGTGAGCAAGAACAGGGCGTTTCCAATCAGCAGACCTGGCCCCATCATGGCCACATACGCCAGCGCCCATTGCGCCGCGGTGGTTGCAAAGCCAAGGGCCAATGTTTGTGAGCGCATAGCCCGAATAATTAACGCCAACACGAGGAGTCCTGTGAGTCCTATGCCAAGCCCAATGAAAAGCGCGGCTGAATTTGACGGCGTGGATGCGAGCATGATTGATTGCATGAAGGCATCTATAGTAGACACCCTGAACCTGATGGGTCGAGCCACGCCATGAATTCAACCAATACAAATTCTGAATTGGAATTGAACAACGCGCCCGTTGCCATTGCGCCCAAGGGAAATTTTGCGTCCGATTGGAGCACGCTTATCAAGGCGCGCTTGAGCCTGTTGGTTCTGGGCACCACCGCCTCTGGCTTTGTAATTGCGCAACCAAACGCCACGAATTGGCGACTTTTTGGATGGACATTGCTGGGAACTTTTCTTGCGGCCGCAAGCGCCGCCGCGCTCAATCAAGCCATTGAAGTGCGCCGCGACGCGCTCATGCACCGCACTTCGCGGCGGCCTATTCCCGCTGGGCGGGTGCCTTTGATCAGGGCAGTGATTGTGGGCGTGGCGCTGGGATATCTTGGATGTTTTGTGCTGGCCACAAATGTGAATTTATTTGCAAGCGCGCTGGCTGGACTGACTATTTTTTTATATGTGGCCGTGTATACGCCCATGAAGTGGATGACCTCGCTCAATACGCTGGTGGGCGCGGTGGTGGGCGCAATTCCGCCCATGATTGGATGGGTCGCCGCCACTGGCGATCTGCAACGCGGCGCTTGGATTTTGGGGTCTATTTTGTTTGTATGGCAGTTACCGCATTTCTTTGCGCTGGCGTGGATGCACCGTGCGGACTATCAACGCGGTGGCTTTCAAATGCTGTCGTCCATACCTGGGATGGAGTATTTGGCGGCGCAAACTAGTTTGCTGAGCGCGTTGACATTGGTGCCCCTTGGCTTAATGGCCACATTGCTAGGGCTTGCAGGTCTGACGAGCGCGATTGTGTCCAGCGTGGCCGCACTCGGCTTTTCCTATTGCGCGTTGATCTTTATGCGACGTGTGGACAACGCTTCGGCGCGCACAATGTTTTTTGCATCCCTGCTGTATTTACCTATTGTGCTTGGAACCATGGTGGTAGACCGCGGATCAATCGCCGTGAATGCCGCGGTGCGTGGCGGCCTGAATGTGATGATTGACATGCCCGCACCAATGCCAACAACGCCTCCAATGTCAACAACGCCAACAACGGCAACAACGCCATGATCGACAACTCCCCCGCCACTCGGCCCTCGCTTACATTCCGCTCTGGCGGTTGGGTGATCGCATTAGCGGGCGTATTGGTGCTGCTTATTATTGCCTGGGCTTTCGCAGGCATATTCACGGGCCACCACCCCAAAGGCAACGGGCAATCCGTGGACACCTATGGATTTGATTTGTCCAACCTGCAAACCAATGGCGGCGCCTTTGTAGCCAGTGGAAACCCGCGTGATTTTTTGCGCTCGCTTGATCAACCCGACATTCTGGCGGGCCACGAAATGCTTGCGCATAACGCTAAGTTGCGCTCCAAATATGTTGTGACCACGGATCGAGTAATTGGCGTGAACATCAATGGCAAGGCGCGCGCTTCTCCGTTGAATGTCATGAATGTGCACGAAATTGTGAATGATGAACTTGATGGCGTGCCGATTGCCGTGACCTTTAGTCCATTGTGCGACAGCGTGATGGTGTTTGACCGGCGCGTGAATGGCCAAACGCTGCGATTTGGCGTGAGCGGGTTGCTGCTGGATTCAAATTTGGTGATGTATGACAAGCAGCCAGAAAGTGCGGCGCAAGCCAACATGAATGCCCCACAGTCGCAATCCACCACAACCGCTGCCGTTTCTAGTTTGTGGAGTCAAATGGCGGGCAAAGCCATCGCCGGTCCGGAGATTGGAACAGCGCTTATAAAAATTCCAAATGTGAATGTCTGTACTTGGAAACATTGGCTGGCCACGCATCCAACCACCGAAGTGATTCTTTCCGACGCGCAGGATGAGAAGCGCATGAAAAAAATTTCATACAGCCGCTATCTCCTCAGCCCGCGGCTTGAATTTCCAATTGGCCGCAATGCAACCACGAGCGCATTGCCTAAGAAATTGGACGAAACAAATTCGGCCAATGATTTGGCGCAGCATTCGGCGCAAGGCCAGGCGAAAATACCAGCAGAAATGCCTCTTAAAATGCCCATTATTGCCATAACGGCTGGTGGCAAAACCCAAGTGGTCACGCTGCGCGAGGCCGCAGACCGTGGCGCGGACGCTCCGTGGAATTTTATGGTGGGCGGCGTGCCCATTGTGGTTGTGTCGCACAAAGAACCAGCGTCCGTTTTGGTGAGCTCAAGCGATGGCACTCCCATTCAAGTGACGCCTTGTCTTTGGTTTGTGTGGCAAGCGTTCCACTCACCTGCATCGCCAGATTAGGTTCTCATACCAAGCCACAGCGTGAAATAAAGCATGAGCCAGATCGCTCCAAGAAGGTGCCAATACATTTCGCAGTACACAATGCCTTCGGGGTGCTCCGGGCTGTAGGCGCGGCGCGCGGTCTTGCTCCACGCACGAATGAGAGGAATAAATCCCGCCAACACATGCAGCGCATGCAAGCCTGTGAGCACATAAAAAGTCCAGGCGTACAGTGAGTCACCAAAATGAATATTGTTGCGCCACAGCGTGACCCACGCAATAATTTGCAGCGCAAGAAATACCATCGCCAACACCAGCGTGGCGCTCATGGCCGCGTGCGCGTGTTGCCATTGAGCCAGCCGCACCTTTTGCGTGGCGAGGCGCATGAAATAACTAGACGCCATTAACGCAATGGTGGAGAACACAAGCACGCCAGGCAATCCCGTCGCACCCTTTGGAATAAATGGCTCGGCTGGGTCTGGATGCAGGCGCACCACTAAATACCCCATGATTGCCCCAAGAAACAGCATGGCAATGACAATCAGAAAGACCCACATGCCCAAAACACCGGCGGCAAACCTTTGCGGCGCTCCCGCAAATGGGTCCACGACTGTTTGGGTTTTAATGGCCACGCGGCGTCACGGACTGTATGGCTTAAAGCGCGCGACTGGAGCGCCCGGCGCGTTGGCTTGCAATGTGGCCTCGGCATTTGGAGCGTTGCCATCAAATTGCAAATCACGGTACTGATTGGTGTCCATGATGAGGAAGGCCAACATTAAAATAACAAACGCAACGCTGGCCACGAAAACCAACAAATTGAATGAGCGGTCCCAGCGTAAATGCATGAAGAACATGCACACCAGCGTGGCCTTAATCACCGCCACGCCAAGGGCGACAACAATGTTGAACTCGCCAATGTCGATGTAGCGCACGGCCACGGTAATGATTGTGAGTAGGAGCAACGAGGTTCCCACAAACACCAGCAACCATGTTGGAACCAAATGGCCAACAATTGGGTGCGCGCCTGGATTTTTTCCACCAGTCTCATGCGAAGATGTTGCGGAGTGTGACATGGGCAGCCTTTAGTGGATGAGATAAAATAAAGGAAAGAGGAATATCCAAATCAAATCGACGATGTGCCAATACAAACCGCCCACATCGACGGGCGTGAAATAATCGCTGGAGAAATCGCCACGGATTGCGCGCTGAATAAGCCATGCAATAACCACCATTCCCGCCAGCACGTGAATGCCGTGCAAACCAGTCATGGCGTAATAAATGGCGAAGAACACATGTGAATTGGCTGGCATTTTCTTATCCGCCAAATGCGTGGCCGGGTGGTCAAATGCGGGATCCTTCTCGCCTGTTGGCAAGCCTTCTGCCTTGGCCATTTGCGTTGGCGTTGCCATGCCAACTGGCGCACGCGAGGCGGCTTTAATGGCGCTGGACTCTACCGCGGGAATTGTGGCAAGCGTTGGCACCGCGAACACGGCCGGATTGACTGGGTTCAATGTCACGCTGGTCGTTGGAGCCACAGCCAATTCCTTGGCTTCCGCTTCGCCAACGGCGTCATGCGGAGGTATATAGAACGTTGTTCCCCACACCAAGTTGTCGTGGATCTTGTGGCTGTACTCAAAGTACTTGATCACCATGAAGCCAATCGCGCCCATGAATGTCAGGATTAAACAAATAATCAAACCCTTTTTTCGGTTGGTCTGTGCATAACGAACCGCCAGCGCCATGGTGAGACTAGAAAGAATAAGCACGCATGTGTTGATGCCACCCATGATCGTGTCTAGATAATGGCTGGAGTAGCTGAACACTTCAGGGAAACGATTGCGCAGCACCGCATACGCCACAAACAATCCGCCAAAGAACAACACTTCCGTGGCCAAGAACAACCACATGCCTAGCTTCGCGCTGTCAAACTGATGATACGGGGTGTCGAAGTGATGCTGTAAAAAGGGATACTTGGCGTGCTCGGCACTGCCGTGAGCACCGTCATGCGCATCATGGGCTCCGTGCCCGTCATGGGCGTGAACGGGTTGTGATTGAAGTGTTGTCACAGGGTTCTCTTTTGAATGAGTTGCAAATCAGTGCGAATTCTTGGCCGCCAAATTTGGATTCACAGACGCCTGAAGCGCGGGATCGACAACATACCCCTGCTCTTTTTCATCCCAACGAATTGCTGAGAAATTGTAGCAATCACCCACGCGTGGTTGCTTGGCGAAATTGTCAAAGGGCGGCGGGCTGGAGCATTGCCATTCCAAACTACCTCCACCCCAGGGATTGGCTGGCGCACGACGACCACCAAACAAACTGGCCATTAAGTAATACGCGGTCAGCAGGAAGCCAAGCGCCATGATGTATGAACCAATCGTGCTGATCACGTGGTAAATCTGGTACTCGGGGAGATAGTCGTAATAGCGCCGCGGCATGCCTTGGCTACCCAGGAAGAACTGCGTGAAGAAAGTCACATTGAAACCAATGAACACAATCACGCAGGCAACGCGTCCCAGTGTTTCGTTGTACATGCGGCCAGTCATCTTTGGCCACCAATGATGCAAACCACCGATCATGCCGATCAACGCGGAACCCATCATGACATAGTGGAAATGCTCGACAACGAAATAGGTGTCATGCAAATGCACATCGGTGTTCAGCGTCGCCAAGTGGATACCAGTAAGACCACCAATGGTGAACAGCACCAGGAAGGACAACGCATACAACATAGGCGTGTTCAACACGATATTTCCCTTGTACAGGGTGGACATCCAATTGAACACCTTGACGGCGCTGGGAATGGCCACGCTGAACGAAATCAAACTAAAGAGCGTGTTGAGCAGCGGACTTTGACCGCTGATGAACATGTGGTGCCCCCACACCAAAAAACTAAAGATGGCGATAGCGATTGAACTGAGCGCGATGAACTTGTACCCAAAGATGTGGCGATGTGCGTGCACGCTGATGAGTTCGCTGATGATTCCCATGGCGGGAAGAATCATGATGTACACGGCGGGATGGCTGTAGAACCAGAAGAAGTGTTGAAAGAGAACAGGATCTCCGCCCATGGATGGATCAAAGATGCCAATGTTGAACGCGCGCTCCACAATGAGCAGCAGCAGCGTGATTCCCAGCACGGGTGTGGCCAGAACTTGAATAATGGCCGTGGCGTAAATGGCCCACAAAAACAATGGCATGCGGAACCATGTCATTCCAGGGGGCCGCAACTTGTGGACGGTGACAACGAAATTCAAACCCGTGAAGATGCTTGAAAAGCCAAGAATAAATACGCCAGTGAGGGCGGCAATCACTCCGCCTGCGGGCGTTGTGGTGGAGTATGGGGTGTAGAAAGTCCAGCCCGTGTCAAAACCTCCAAGCAGCAAGCTGCACACGGTGAACAGCGCGCCAAAAACCCAAAGGTAATAGCTGAATAGATTGAGTCGCGGAAAGGCCACGTCCTTAGCGCCCAACATGATGGGCATGATGAAGTTGCCAAGCGCGGCTGGAATGCTGGGAATGATCACCAGAAACACCATGATGGCGCCGTGCAAAGTGAAGAAATGGTTGTAGACGTCGGCGGTCACGCCAGGAATGGTTTGACCAGGAGTGAGCAACTCCGTGCGCACCAACAACGCAAACACTCCACCCACAAAGAAACTCAGGAGCACGCTGACCATGTACATGACGCCAATGCGCTTGTGGTCCAAGGTGAAAGCCCAACTCATAAACCCGCTGGTATGCGTGAGGTAATTGTCGGGCCGCACGGTGGTGTCGAGTGGCTGTGAAAGGTTGATTGTTGTCATATGAATTTTACTTTCGGAAATACTTTGTCACTGTCATCAAAACATATCGTTCTACTTCATGCTCACTTTTGGAAGCGGCGCAGGTTCCTTGAGATACTTGCCCTTGGTGTCAAATTCATCCATGTGCTTTATGAATCCAATGATGGCGTCAATGCCCTTGTCATTCAATTGACCCTTGAAACTTGGCATGGCGTTGCCGTATCCAGATACAACATGCTCACCAGGGTTCAAAATAGAGGCGCGAATGTAATCCTCTGGTGTTGGGTATTGCTTGCCCGCGCCAATTTGACTTTGATAACTGGTTCCGTCCACAAACTTGCCATTCTCCCCACCATTGATACGAGGCCATAAATCTTTCCACGATGGTCCGATGCCCTTTGTGCCATCCAGTGAGTGGCACTGCTGGCAACGCGCGTACAACTTTGGACCAGCTCGGAAATACAATTCCTCATCTGGAATTTTGTCGAGCCACTGACTTTGAGCCGTCAGCCAATCGTCAAATTCCGGCTGCGCCAACGCGTACACCTTGCGATTCATGTTGCTGTGACCCGTGCCGCAATATTCGGAGCAAAATAGATTGTGTCCCCAACCTTCGGGCGTGACCTTGTCGGTTTGAAACCACAAATAGGAATAGCGGCCAGGCACAAGATCCTTCTTCACGCGGAAGTCTGGGATGAAGCAAGAATGCAACACATCCGTACTGCGCATGGACAACTTCACGGGCCGACCAGTTGGGACATACAAGTCATCGCTGGTGGCGCCGTTTGGATACTTGAACAACCACCCCCACTTCTGCGCGGTGACGGAAATCTCATATGAATTCTTGGGGGGCGTCATGAAGTTCAGGTAATCACGGAAACCAAAGTAGAAAATAAAGATCACAATGAACAACGGCACGACCGCCCATGTGGTTTCCAACGGCAAGTGGTGCAGCGGACCGTCGGTGCGGAAGGGTCGGTCCTTTTTCATGCGGTAACTCGCCACCAACCACACCAGGGCGATCAAAATGCCAAAGAAAAAGAAATAACAAACGGCGTTGATCCACCAAAACATCAGATCACTGTTGGCGGCCAGATTGCTGTCTGGTGGCGGAAGCCAAATAGTGCGTCCTTCGAGCGGGTCGCCTGCGAGCAAGTTTGAAATGATGGTAGATGCAATATTCATTGGAAGACTATCTTTGGAGGGGTAATGGCTTCAGACCACTCTTGAAACAATATTTTTAACGGGCTCATTTTCGCCGCTCGGGGGCGCCAAACGCTTGGCGCGGGCCTCATTTCGCAGCAATATCCACACCGTGGCGCCAAGAATAAGCAAAGTGACCGCGCCCGCTATTTGCATGATGCGATATGCCACCAACACATACCCGCCTTTGGATGTGTCAAATTGATGGCACCAAAAGACGAACTGGTCGAATGTGGAGCCAAGCTTCCCTTCGCCAGCGCCGGTTAACGCCAGGCGCAAATCACCGCCGGACTGCGCCACGCCAGGCAAGTACTGCGCGAGTCGGCCATCCCCAGTCACAACAAACACCGCAGCGGGGTGGGCGTATTCACCGTTTTCCATTTTGCGATATGGAAATCCAACCGCGTCGGCAATACCGCGCACGCTGTCTTTTGAACCCGTCAAAAAGCGCCAGCCCTTTTCGCCACCAGCGCGCGCGTATTCCGCGGCGTATCCCTTGCGCTTGGCCGCGGCCAGTTCAAATGTCTCCTCCGGATTGATGCTGATGAAGAGCACATCAAATTGATCTCCCGCGGACCAATCCAGTTCCTGCATGCCGCGCACCAAACCATTCAGCGCAAGGCCGCACAGCATGGGGCACTTCATGTAGCCCAGTTGCAACAACTTGGGTCGACCATCAGTAAAGAGCGATCCCAGCGTGATTGCTTTTCCAGTTTCATCCACAAGCATGCTTTGCATTGGCAACACCACGCCGCGCTGATCCGTCACTTCAAGTCCCTCAAGCTCTTTGGGCGTGTCGGTGGTTTGCACCGGGGGCTGATAGCCATGAGGATCAAGAGGTCGCTGCGCAAAGACCGATTGCGCCAAAGCCGCCACCGCGATCAAACAGACAAGCAGCGTGGCCTGGCGCGAATTCATTTTTGCGCTCCAGGTTGTGCGGCAGAGGTTGGCGCAGGATTGCTTGAGACAGGCAATATTCTCGGGGCATTCTTGGAGTCCAGAATCACCATTTCCATGGCGCGGTCAATCGGAATGCGCGTGAATGTGGCCGTCTTTCCATCGGGCATGGTCCATGAATATGTGCTGTATGTCGACAACTCCTCGCGTTGGGTCGCGCGCAATTGCTCAAGGCTTAGAGTTGGTTGATCAATCACTTTGGCGTCAATTTCAAATGAATCAACCTTAAAGTAAAAGGCGCTTGCCGCGACAATGATGACCACAAACACAACAATGCTGGCCAAAGACCAGAACCATGTGCTGCCTGGTTCAGGATCGTCAAGTTGCTTCAGCATATCTGTTGGTGCGGTTGCCATGTTCTTAGTCCATTACATATTTTCAAATCGCAAGCTTTCATCTAGACGCGGGTCCTTGATACAAAGCAAACCCATGGCGCTTAAGCGGCGCATGGTTGAGCCAGTGAGCATGAGCATGAATCCAACCAGCAAAACCCAATTCAGTGGGTTGAAAAAATGCGCGCTTTCGTTGGAGTAGTGCGCCAAGATTTGCTCATAGGTGTCGTAGACGCCAATGTCGTGGGGAATTTTTGGTTGAATCAAGTAAAACAAATCAAACCATTGCGCCGCCACCATCCACACGCACGCCAACAACAAAGTGCCGCGCCAACGCTTGGTCCATCGACTGATTAAAAACAAGAACGGCAAAATGAAATGACCAAAGAGCAGCACCACGCTGACCACGCGCCATTGGCCAAGTTGGCGCGCCAAGAACCACGCGGTTTCCTCTGGAATGTTTCCATACCAAATCAACATGTATTGACTGAACGCAATGTAGGCCCAGAACACCACGCCAAATGCAAAGAGCAACTTACCAATGTCTTGATAGTGCTCCGTTGTGATAATGCCTTTGAGATATCCCAGGGACTGCAGGCGCAAGCACACGATGCCGATGTAGGCAAAGCCGCCGGTGCAGCAACCCACGAAGAAATACACGCCAAACATGGTGCTAAACCATGCAGGATTGAGGCTCATGATCCAGTCGAACGCCGCAAATGATGTGGTCAGACCGAACAAAATCGCGGCTGGACCAGCCCACTTCTCCAATGTCTTGGTGCGCGCGATTGAACCATCACTGTCTTGGGCCACCGAGTTGCCAACAAAGAAGCGCGCGAGGACAAACCATGTCACTAAGTACACGGCGGCGCGAATCATGAAGAATTTGTCGTTGAGATACGCGACTTTCTTGCCCACCAATTCCGCCTCAGCCAAAGAAATTTCTTTCAGCGCGGCAAGATTGGCCCAAGGAAAAATAACATCCAACTGTCCCTTGTACCAATAGAAAACGAACGGTAGAAAGCCAATCCAAAGCCATTGCAGATTGCCGGCAATCGCCTCTGCGGGGCGGCGCACCACAACGCTCCAACCCGCGTGCGTGATGTGGTGCACGATTAAGAAGAACAACGCACCCAATGAAATAGTGGTTACAAACAACCACGACTGCATCCAAAAGCGCAGAAATAATCCTTGATCGGGCGTTCGCATGCCCAGGAAGAAAGCCACAATCAGAATGACAAACCCAAGAATGCGCAAAGCCGTTCCCGGTGTCGCCAAAGCGTCGCCGCGGATATTGGAAGAACTGAGATTGACTGCGGGCGCGCCTTCACTCATAACTTGCCCTCGGCATTGGCTGGATTGGTGACTGAGGTGCTCACAGGGATTGCCGGCGCATTGTTGACCACATCACGAGGCGAAAGATCCACGGGCGTAGCCGGCGCGCCGTCAGCAACCTTGGTTCCCGCGGGAACATCCGAAGGCTGCGCAATTTGGCTTCGTTGCAGTGCCTTTACATAGGCCGCGATGGCCCAGCGATCCTCGGTTGGAATTTGACTTCCATAGCCCGCCATATTGCGAATGCCGTAGGTGATGGTGTTGAACAGTTGTCCCATGGGTTGCACAGTCACAAGTTCATCGTGCACCAAATTCTTGGCCTGTACCCACACCGTTCCATTCACGGGACCATTGGTGTTGGCAACCAATTCCATGGCGCGCTGATTCACAATGCCATTGCCGCCGCCGGAAATTCCATGGCACACCGAGCAATAAATTTCGTAACGCTCTTGACCGCGGCGAAGCGTTTCAAAATTCATAGCGACTTGCGATGGAAGAACATTGGCCCATTGACTATCAATCACGCCGTCGTACAAATGCGCGTCAAGATACGTTTCACCGCGCGCCACGGCGTTGATCACGGGCGGACGCATGGTGTTGCCGTCGGCAAACATTGGATTCACGGCTTGCGTTTTATACTTGGATTGAAACGCCATGTCCTGAATAATGTGGATAGGAAGATTGGAGTTGGGCGTGCTACGAACGCGCGCGATAACGGCGGGCGGCAAGAGCAAGCACAGCAGCAATATCAGTCCAACAAAGATGAAGATACGTGGCATGATGATTAGACCTCCACCAACTCGACGGCCTTGGCGCCAAGATCCTTCAGGAATTGTTCTGTGCGACTGGCGAAGAAACGCGGGTCGCGTGATTCGATCACAATAAAAAATCGGTCGTCCGTGGCGCGCAGGAAGCGCTTGCTTGCCAGCAATGGATGGTTCCAGCGCGGTAGCCCATTGAACAAGAACATAATGCCCACCGCGCTCAAAGCGGAAAATAAGATGGTGAGTTCAAACATGACGGGTATGAACGCGGGCAAACTAATCAGCGGCTTTCCGCTGATTAAGAAGGGATAGCCGGTGACCCACACCAACGCCCAAATGGAGAAACTTGCAGCGTTGGTGAATGCTTGCAAACAAAAGCCAATCGTGGTTCCAGTGAGACCCGCGCCAAACACCAGCACGGGCAAAATAGTCCGCTTGATTCCCATGGCTTGATCAAGTCCGTGCACGGGAAATGGCGTGTGACAATCCCACCAACGAAATCCCGCCAAGCGAACTTTGTCAGCGGCCGCCATGAGCGTGGCGGGGTCATGGAACTCGGCCATGATTCCGTAGAGCCGCTTGCGCGGAATTTGATTGCCTTGAATCACGGGTGAAGTTGTTGGCGCAAAAGATGTCATGGCGCAATTGGCCCTCCGTCGGGACCGCTGCCTGGACTATGCAGCGCGTCCGGACTTGCAAATGATGGCTTGGCTCCTCCGCCAGAATGACCGCCCGCATGGCCGTGATCATGCTCCGCGTACCCAGACCAATGAGGATTGGCTTGTGGCATGGTGGCTTTCACTTCCGCGATCGCGATCATTGGCAGATAGCGGCAGAACAAAAGAAAGAGCGTTCCGAACAATCCAAACGCTCCAAGCATGGTTCCCATGTCAACCCATGTTGGCGTGAAGAAGTCCCAGCTGGTGGGAAGGAAATCATTGGCAAGACTGGTGACGATAATCACGAAGCGCTCAAACCACATTCCAATGTTCACCACCAAGCACAGCGCAAACATAATTGGAATGCTGGTGCGAATGCGCTTGAACCAGAACAATTGAGGCGTGATCACGTTGCAACTGACCATGATCCAGTAGGCCCACCAATATTGTCCAAAGGCGCGGTTGATAAAGGCGAAGCGCTCATACACGGCGCCGGAGTACCACGCAATAAAGAACTCCATGGAGTAGGCGTAGCCCACCATGCATCCCGTGACCAGGATGATTTTGTTCATGTTATCCAAATGGCGCAGCGTGATGAGATCCTTGAGACCAAACAGTTGGCGCGCTGGAACCGCAAGCGTGACCACCATGGCAAAGCCACTGAAGATGGCGCCCGCAACAAAGTATGGCGGGAAGATGGTGGTGTGCCAACCTGGAACTTGGCTCACGGCGAAATCGAAACTCACCACGGAGTGAACGCTTAACACAAGCGGCGTACTTAAAGCAGCCAACAACAAATACGCGCGCTCATAGCGATGCCAATGTCGATTGCTTCCTCTCCAACCAAGAGCGAACAAGCCGTAGGCGAATTGTTGAATGCGGCCAGTGGCACGATCGCGCAGCGTGGCTAAATCTGGAACCATGCCCACAAACCAAAACACAAATGAAACCGTGAAATACGTTCCAACCGCGAACACGTCCCACAACAACGGGCTGCGAAATTGCGGCCACATGTCCATTTGATTTGGAATTGGAAACAGCCAGTACGCCAACCACACGCGCCCAACATGAATGCCTGGAAAGAGTCCCGCACAAATGACCGCGAAGATGGTCATGGCTTCGGCGAATCGATTGATGCCAGTTCTCCACTTTTGTCTGAACAAGAACAAAATGGCGCTGATTAAAGTTCCAGCGTGACCAATACCAACCCAAAAAACAAAGTTGGTGATATCAAAGGCCCACATGACGGGATTGTTCAAGCCCCACACGCCCACGCCCGTGAAGATGAGATAGTTCACGCAGAAACCCAGCAACCCGACCAAGCCCAAACTGATCGTGAATGCCACGTACCAAGCCAACGGCGGCTTCTTTGATTCCGCGACTTGGCAAACCTGACGCGTGACTTGACCAAAGCGATCCATATTCAACACAAGCGGAGCGCGCACCGCGGGATTTTCGGCGGTGTTGTCGGTTTCCTGAAATCCAGGAAGCGCGGTTTGACGATTGACGGGCACGGAACTCATGAATGTGCTCCGTGGTCGTGTCCGTGATCGTGTCCGTGATCGTGTCCGTGATCGTGTCCGTGATCGTGTTGAGAATGATCGACCGCTGGATTCACAACTTTGGCCATGTACTTGACGCGCGGCTTGACATTGAGTTCTTCAAGCATGCCATATGAAAGTTTACTGGCGTGCAACTTGCTCACTTGACTCTTTGGATCATTCAAGTCGCCAAACACAATGGCTTGTGCGGGGCACGCTTGTTGGCACGCGGTGACAATGGCACCATCTGGAATGGAGTAATTGGATGTTCCGCCGCTTGTTCCGCCAGCTTTCACCCATTGATTCTTGTACTTGATCTTGGCCGCGGCGATGCGTTGCACGCAGAAAGAGCATTTCTCCATGACGCCGCGCATGCGAATCGTGACTTCTGGATTGAATTGCATTCGCACCAGGACATCGGGACCGGTCTCAACAAAATACTCTGGCTTCACGGCGAGCGGGCCAGTTTGCTCGCGCACGGGTTCGCGCCGTTGATAATCAAAGAAATTGAAACGGCGCACCTTGTAGGGACAATTGTTGCTGCAATAGCGCGTTCCAATGCAGCGGTTGTAGACCATGGTGTTAATGCCATCAGGGTCATGCACCGTGGCGGCAACGGGACACACTTGCTCGCAAGGCGCGTTCTCGCAGTGCATGCACACCACTGGTTGAATGGCAAAGCTGTCGGGTTTGGCGGCGTCGGCGCCGCGGAAATATCGATCAATGCGAATCCAGAACATTTCGCGGCCGCGCTTCACTTGGTCCTTGCCCACGATTGGAATATTGTTTTCCGCTTGGCACGCCGTCACGCATGCGCTGCAGCCGGTGCAGGTGGTGAGATCCACCGACATGGCCCAGCGGAACTGCGCGCCATCCAAATTATTCTCCTGCCACAGTGAAAGTCGATGCGGCATGTGCACGGCATGACCCGCGAAATCCGGATGCGCCTTGTACGAATCCAGCGAAGTCTGGCGCACAAGCGTTGGCAATCGTTCTTGAATGCCGTCATGGGGAACGCTTGGCAGAAGCGCGGCGTCCACGCTGCCGTGATCTTGCGTGTGCGCGAATGTGTACATGGCGCCGGTGGATTGCACCGTTGCTCCGCGTACTAATCGCATATTTGAAGTGGTGCGCATTGGATACGCGTTAAAGCCTGCGCCAACCGCCAGGCGGCCGGCGGATTCGCCGCGACCACAGCCCAATGAAATAGTAACGCAGTCATCGACCATTCCTGGAACTGGAAACGCAGCGGCTTGCATATTGCGTCCGCCCGCGCTGACCGTGACCATGCTGCCTTGGCTCAGGCCAAGCCTGCGCATTGTGGCCACAGACATGAGCAACGCATTGTCCCAAGTGATCTTGGTCACGGGATCGGGCAGCTCCTGCATCCAGCCGATGTTCGCGAAGCAGCCGTCAAGCACGCGGTTGTCGGGGATGAAGCACAGTTCCAGATTCGCGTCGCGAGAAGAGGGCTGCGCATCCGCGAGCGCCGAAACGGCCTTGGCCACGTCGCCTGCGCGGATCGAACCGGGCGCGCCGCCAGGGTTCTCGGCCGAAATCACTCCCTTGTCGAGGCAGCCACGCCACATGGTCTCGAAGGCGGAGCCCGACAGGCCGCTCGACGCCATCGAGGTCCGTCGCACGATGGTGTAGCCATCCTTGGGTTCGCTGCCGCCGAGCAGCATGGCAAGCATCTCGATGCCGCTCAGACCGCCCTGTGCGGGGTCGATCAGAGGCTGGATGAGCGGCTGCTGGATCGACTTCGTGCCGTCCGGAGCCCTGACATCGCCCCAGCACTCCAGGAAGTGGGCCTGCGGCACATGGAACGTGCACGCGGGATCCACGCTGGTCTCGTCGCGGTAGTACGCCAGACGCGCCACGTTGGGCACCTTCGCCAGCGCCTTCGCGAAGGCGAGATCGG
>SYAC01000039.1 GCA_005787685.1 Planctomycetia bacterium | reverse complement strand
GACCGTGTGGCCGAGGGGCTTGTTTGCACTTCAATAGTTGCGGCTTTCAAAGCCGCGCTTCAACTTACTGGCAAGAGCCAGTGCTTAGAAGAACCAGCGAAACATCGCCGGAGTCAACTTCACCAGATCCGTCCAAGTCAGCTGGGCAACCTGCGCAAGGACCCGTTTCAAGAAGAACCAACGACACGTCGCCGGAGTCAACTTCGGTAGAACCGTCAAGGTCTCCGAAACAAAATCCACAGGCGTCTTGGCCAAATACACTAAAGAATTGATCCCCTTCAATCGCCGAAAAATTAATGCCACGCAACGCGCCTACAGAACCACCTAGGTATCCGCCAACACCATCTCCACCCAAATTACCAGTGCTAGGTGGAAGTGATCCAGCCACTTGATTGCTGACATAATCATGGTTTTGGCCATTAATAAACGCGCAGATTTTAATGTCCGATGATCCATCCCAGCTCAGCAAAGACAGCGGGATTTTCATTTCAATTCCAGTTAAAACACCGCAACCAGAACCTGGATTGTTGGAATCTCCACTCACGCCTGCCACATTGCTATTGTTCAGGGAAAGTTGGCAACCATAGACCACATCGTCCAACAAATTCGTTGCAGTTGGACCACTAAACGATCCGTTTCCAATATACGCCCCGACGCCGCCGCCATTCGTCAATATTTGAGAAATGTTTGCGTACTGGGTAAGGGGATCCGTAGCAGAGCCACTGCCACCGATTGTTGTCATTAAGCAGAAGTCAGCTGCAAACACCGTGTCAAACTTAAGACCCGCATAGATTATTGGATTGCCTTCAGAGTCAAGCAATGGATTCCCTTGTGCATCTAATGCGGTTCCCCGACCCATCTTGTTTAGACCATTGAAATCTATATCAGGATTGTCACTACGAAGTTCGTTTTGACCCTCGCCTGCAACGCTGTCAATAAAAATATCAAGCTTGTTGAAATTGCTTTCAAGATTGCCCGACAAGAATACATAGAGGTGGCCGCTCGTAGAGTCAACTCGTACAAAGCCCGAGTTCAGCTCGGAACCGTTTGCATAACTATTCGCACCATCGGAAGAATTTCCAAATCCAGTATGAACAACTTGGGCGAATTTGGGATTTCCGTACAAGTCCTCATCAAGTACCCCATCGATGGATTGCGCCAATGTTGATGCACAACAAATCATAAACGGGGCACAGAATGACGCAGATAAGGCTAGTTTCATTTTTTCTCCGTAATTTAAATGCATGCTTTGAAACGATAAAATTAAATACAAGTACTCAGCAAAACCTACAGCCGATTTCATGCAATAAAAGAAAATAATTGAAAAAATTGCAATTTTTGATCAAATTTGAGTACATAAAGTTATGCCACACTGAACATAATGATTCTTATTTGTTGTAGGGTTCTTAAAACCTGATCACATTTGAAACCCGCTTTTAAACATCCATATGCCCAAAATTGCCATACGAATTGCCTATGAGGGCACCAACTTTCATGGCTGGCAACGCCAGGAACCACCCCATACACCGCCGTATCGAACCATTCAAGGTGAGCTTGAAAAGGCGTTGGCTGATTTATTTCAGTTACGCATAGCCACTTCTGGGGCAAGTCGCACTGACTCGGGTGTTCACGCCGACGCGCAAGTTGTCGCCTTTACGGTACAAACAAAAATTCCCCTACCCCGCATTCCCGCAGCCCTGAATACGCGTCTGCCAGCGGACATGCGTGTGCTCAAGGCATGGCTGCCTGTTGAGAACTTTGACCCCGTGCGTGACGCGCTAGAGAAAAGTTACCGCTACGAAGTTTCACACGGCCACCATTTACGGGTGCGTCCAATTTTTGATCGGCGTACGGTGTATTTTTCACCGCACCACATGGATATCGAACCCATGATAATTGCCGCTTCCAAGTTTGTTGGACAGCATGACTTCAAGGCATTCGCCCATTGCGCTCATGGGCGCGAAAGTACGGTTCGCACTATCTTCTCTTGTGAGGCCCACGCGTTGACCATGGACAGAATTGTCATCGATATTTCAGGAAACGGCTTCCTTTACAATATGGTCAGAATTATCGCCGGCACGATCACGGAAATTGGACGAGGCCGTTTGGCTCTAGGCAATATTCAAGCCGCGCTTGCAAGTGGCGACCGTCAACTTGCCGGACCAACCTTGCCGCCTGAAGGACTGCGCTTAAGATGGATTCGTTACGCCCAGGAAAAGTCACAGGAGCCAATGGAATGTACGTCTCTTTGAATATTCGTCCACTCCGCAATGTGCCGCGGCAGATCATGGGTATTTGCAAATTGGTCTGGCTGGCAAGCGCTTTGTTGGCAAGCGGCGCGAGCACACACGGCGCCAGCGCGCAAATTCTGCGACTTGATGCGCCGCCAAATCCCACATGGCCAAATCCAAGTTCGGTGACCGTGCTTGCAGACGCACTAGAGCGAGAGGCCAATCATTTGGATGCCAATGCAAGCAATCCCTCGGCGCAAGCAGCGTGGCGGCGAATGGCAGCCAACATTTTGCGAGTTCACGGCGCGTCAGCGCTTGCGGATTCATCGCCCGCTGCGATTGCCTTAGTCATGGTCGCTATCCGAAAGGACATGGACCCGCACTTGAATACACCAGCGGCGCAATTGTTTGCCGCCGAATGGAATGCGCGCGTAGATCCGCAGGCCGACCCCATGCCAGAGTTTGCAAGACTGTTGGCTGGAATCGCGCAAATGCCCGCGGTGTCGGCGCAGCCCTGTGAATGTGAAGAAGGAAACGAATTACTGAAACGCATTCTTCCCATATCCACGGCGGCGAGCACAGCGCCAGACCTGATTCAATCCACGGCCGCGGTTGTGAGCGCGGCCAATCAAGCGGCGAACGCGCTGTGTGCCCTGAATAAAGCGGCTTTTGAAAATGCGGCGGCGCGCTCAAAAATTGCCGCTCAGGTGAACGATGCGGTGAAGGGCTTGAATGATCCAGCCACTCGTGCCGCGTCAATCGCGCAATGTTTCAAGATGGGCGCAATGGGTCGATGCATTGAAGTCTTGAATCAATATCGAGCCTCCGCAGGCGCCGCCCCCGCCGCCAAGTCTGATCGCATTCCTGAGGCACTTCGCGTGTTGTTCGCCAAGACGGATCCTGAACAAGCCACGCGCGATTTAAATCGCGTCGCAAAAATTATCTCTTGCATGGCCCAGGCTCGGCAAGTCAATATTGACACCATCGCTTTGCCGCTGAGGAATTTTGCGCGATCACTGAAACGTTACGCCAATTCCCAGGAACAACTTGGTCTTGCGCGTATTGAATCGCTCACCAAGAGCGGCTTCGACCCCAATGATCCTTCGTTAGCCACTATTTTTGTGGCACAGGAGCAACTGGTGCAAGACATGGACATGCTTGGGCGCTTGAGTGTTGCGCTTCAAAACACGCAATCCAAGCAAACCAAGCAATTGATCTCTGTCATTCAGACGCTTGTGGCGGGCATGAAAGATCAAAGTTTTTCAGATCTGTTTCGTGAGCGACTTCAATCCTTGGATCGACAACTTGGCGTGTTGATGAACGCGGAAAATACCGCCAATCTGTCCGCGGCCGTGGCGGCGCAAGTAGACGTTATTCATCAAAGATGGCTGGATGCCTGGACCGCCAATCAGCCTGCCAAAGCCCTAGAACACATACAAGATTTCATTCGTTGGGCGGCGGCCAAACGCGCCATGGACGCGCTTGATGCTGCGCCCATTGAGTGGCCCAGCGCGCGCTTGGATTGGGCGGCATCACGCGACGCGCTACGCCTGTGTGTCAGTGACGGCGATGGCGCGCTTGCCACGGACAACATGAAAGCCATGGAGCCATTTCTTGCGCCACTACGCAACGACGCCGCAGCGTCTTTGGCGTGCGGCCTTCGTCTGAGTCAATCAGGAAATACCTCATCAGAAACTCCAGCAGTCACACGCGATCTGTGCGCATTGCAAGCCGACAAAAGTGTGACGGTGATCGCCGCCTTGGTGCGCTTGGAGCAAGAGCGAAGGACATTACTGAAAAGCGATCCGCAATTGGCGGGTGAGTTCTTGAAGGCGCGCAAGGCATGGGTTGAGGAACTTTCACCATTACTGCAAGACCGGCTGCCCGACGGCTTACTTGCGCCCGGAACTCCTTAACCGTGAAGCACTTTTATTCAAGCGAAGACCATTGACCGATTGGAGCCAAGCCCCATGAATTTTGCGATTATTGCCGCACATCCAGATGACGCCGAACTTGGCCTAGGCGCCACCATGGCCCTGTTGATTTCGCAAGGCCATCGTGTTCTGATTATCGACGCCACCAATGGCGAGCCCACGCCATTTGGCAGTGTGGAAACGCGTGCGCAAGAGGCCGCGCAGGCCGCGCACATTCTAGGTGTAGAACGCGTGAATCTTGGTTGGACGAATCGAGCGATCACACATGACCTTGCCTCGCGCCACGCCCTGGCCGCTCAACTACGGCTCAATGCAATCGACATCATGTTTGTGCCGCATCCATTGGATACGCACCCTGATCATTTGGCGTTGACAAAAATTTGCGTGGACGCGCGCTTTGATGCCAAGTTGACCAAGTGCGCCATTGCTGGACAACCGCACCACCCGCGGCGACTTTACCACTATTTTTGCACCCACTTGAGGCATGTTCCGCAGCCAGATTTCATTGTGAATTGCACGGGATTTCAGCAGAAAAAAATGTTGGCTATTGCCGCCTATAAAAGCCAATTCCAAGACAACCCCAAGAACCATGCTGTTCCAGGATGGGTGGAATCCATGGGCCGTTTCTATGGCAGCCGTATTGATTGCGAATTTGGGGAACCCATCACTTCGCCGGAGTGTCTTGGGGTGCGCGATGTGTCGGCCTTGCTTCCATAATGACTTTGTATGCGGATCAGTGGAGCAACTTGAATACGCATCTTGGCCAACACGGATTCAAGCGTCGGGCAGGACAAAGCCGTGAACAACTTTTTGCGGGCCACCTGCAAGCACGCGTGTTGTTCAACTCAGTTTACGCACAGTGTCAACCAGTGTTTGAGCAACATGCGATCGCTGCGCCGCGGTGAGTTCGCCAAAGATTGGAAGCGCGATGGTTTCCTGAGCGGCGCGCTCAGCATGCGGAAACACACCCGGGCGATATCCTAAATTGGCGTAACACTCTTGCTGATGAAGCGATAATGGATAATAAATTTCGGTTCCAATTTTACGCTTGGTCATTTCATCGCGCACTTGATCGCGTATGGCTCCAGGCACGCGCACCACATATTGGTTGTAAATGTGGCGTCCCTTGTTCAGCGCTGGATAGCGCAGCGCCAGTCCACCGGCGTCCACCGCGGTGCGGCTGTCGGTAGCGCCAGCATCCTTGAAGAAGGTGTCGTACCACGCGGCGTTCTTTTGACGCGCCGCGCCCCATGCATCCAAATGGCGCAATTTCACTGACAAAACCGCGGCTTGGAGCGCGTCCAAGCGGCTGTTCATTCCAATTTCCTTGTGGAAATATTTTGGCTCCATGCCGTGATTACGCAAGCGCTTCATGCACCCGCCCAATTCGTCATTGTTGGTGGCAATGATGCCACCATCACCAAAGCCGCCCAGATTTTTACTTGGAAAGAAACTGTATGTGCCAATATCGCCGCGCGAACCAACACGCACGCCTCGGTGATCCTCCGTGCCTATGGCTTGCGCGCAATCTTCAATCACGGCCACCTTGTGGTTCTTGGCGATCGCCAAAACAGAATCCAAGTCCGCCGCCTGTCCAAACAAGTGCACTGGAATAATCGCTTTCACTTTCTTGCTGCAACCAAACGCCTGCTCCAAACTGTTTGGGCAAATGTTGTATGTGGCTGGATCAATGTCCACCATGATCGGCCGCGCTCCCAAGCGCGAGACACTTCCAGCCGTGGCGAAGAATGTGTAGGTGGGTATGACCACCTCGTCGCCGGGGCCAACGCCAATCGCCTGCAATGCCAACACAATGGCGTCGGATCCGTTGGCGCAACCAATGGCGTGCTTACAAGAGCAATACGCCGCAATTTCCTTTTCCAATTGATCAATCTTTGGTCCGCCAATGAAATATTGGCTCTCGATCACCTCGTGGACCACGGGCTCAATTTCATCGCGAATCGTGGCGTATTGCGCCTTTAAATCAAGAAGCGGAACATTGATGTCGGTGACTTGGACTGTAAGCATTGCGTAAGTGTAGTGCGTAAGCGCACAATCAACAAAGCGCCACCCCACATTTGAACAACAACAAGCGAGAACTTTTAGTGCCCTGTACTGCCAAAGCCGCCGGCACCGCGGGCAGTATCCGAAAGATCGCTCACTTCGTGGCAATCCGCGCGCGCCACAGGAGCAATGACCAGTTGCGCAATGCGCATGCCATGGGTCACGGTGAAAGCCACGCGGCTGAGATTGATCAGGGGCACCTGCACCTCGCCGCGATAATCAGAATCAATTGTTCCCGGAGAATTGGGGATTCCAATTCCATGATGAGTGGCCAACCCACTGCGTGGACGAACCTGACCCTCCCACCCAACGGGTAGCGCCATTGCGAAGCCGCAGGAAATTTTCGAAATTTCGCCCGCGCCAATCACAACTTCCTTTTCGAGGCATGCGTACAAATCCATGCCCGCGGCGTGTGCGCTTTGATAGGTGGGCAACGTGGCAGCGGGATGAACACGTTTCAGTTGCAAGATTATTTTTGCCGCTTCATGCTCCACACAAACAGGGTAGCGTGACGGCAACTTTTGGGACGGTTACTTTTTCTTGGCGTTCTTCGTCAAAGTGGATTTTTTATATTGAACACCGGGCTTGCTTGCGGCTTGTTTTACATTCTTCGCGCCCTTGCGCAAAGCGGCTATGGCTTGCGCCACTTCTTGGGCATGCCCCTCTGGTTTCACTTTGTCCCAACGGGTAACCACGGTGCAGTCTGGAGCGATTAAAAAAGTTGTTCGGACTATTCCCATGTAGGGCTTTCCATACATGACCTTGCGCTGCCACGCGCCCAGCTTCATGGCGAATGGAGCGCGCCCTAACTTGTCTGGCGTATCGACAATCAATCGAAAGTTCAGAGAAAATTTATTGGCAAAATGCAAATGGCTTTCGGCGCTGTCGCTGCTCACGCCATAAATCTTGGCTTTCAATTTTTCAAATGTCTTTGAGATGTCGCGGAATTCGCAGGCTTGCATAGTGCAGCCGGGGGTGTCGTCACGCGGATAAAAATAAATCACGCTGTAGGACCCTTTCAGATCGCTTGACCCAAATGATTTTCCATTTGAATCTTTCAACAGAAAAGCGGGAATTTTAGCACCAACATGTAGCAGCGGCATAGATATTACCTTTCGGGACAGTCAGAACAAATCAACGATCACGTCGATAGTCAATTTCAGGTCGGCGGCACCCTTTCATAGCAAGCTCGGGTGTGCGCCAACATCCAATCCAACGCCCCGATTCTATTTCGTGCAAACAATACGGCTCGCATTGGGACTCAAGCGGTGGCCGTGCCTCTTTGGGTAATCCTGGCCACCACGGTATCACGCCGCGGTCGGCACCTGGCAACTTGCGAAACTCGGCGGGATTTCCTGTGACCTCATCAACTGTAGTCAATCTGCGCAATCGATGCTGCAATCCTGGAATGCTGGAAAATAGTCCGCGTGTGTAAGGGTGCATGGGACGATCAAAGAGCTCAAATACCTGGGCATATTCAACCACTCTGCCGCCGTACATCACGCACACCACATCGGCGTTCTCGGCCACCACGCCCAGGTTATGCGTGATCAACATAATGGCCATGCCGCGCGCGCGCTGTAGATCACGCAGCAGTTCCAAAATTTGCGCTTGAATAGTTACATCAAGCGCGGTGGTTGGCTCGTCCGCCAACAATACTGTGGGTTGACACCCCAACGCCATGTCGATCATCCCGCG
>SYAC01000038.1 GCA_005787685.1 Planctomycetia bacterium | reverse complement strand
TCCGAGTTCTACTGGAAACAGCGCAAGTGGCAGTGGAAGTGCAAGTGGCAGTGGAAGTGCAAGTGGCAGTGGAAGCGCAAGTGGAAGCGGAAGCGCAAGTGGAAGCGGAAGCGCAAGTGGAAGCGGAAGCGGAAGTGGAAGCGGAAGTGGAAGCGGTAGCGGCAGCGGAAGTGGAAGCGGTAGCGGCAGCGGAAGTGGAAGCGGTAGCGGAAGCGGTAGCGGAAGCGGTAGCGGAAGCGGCAGCGGAAGCGGTAGCGGAAACGGAAGCGGTAGCGGAAGTGCAAGTGGCGGCGGCAAAGGTGGATCAGGTTCAGGTGGCGGCGCCAATTCTGGAGGATCGCAATCGCAACTTATAAAAATTGCTGACACGGTCAACGGTGGATCAAGCGCCTCAAATCAACCCTTTACTCCCAAACGCTTTTCACAAACTTCAGCGGGAACTGGATCGGCCAGTGGCGGATCACTTACGGGCACGGGCGCTGGACCAGCGACTGAAACAAATTCAAATTCACAAATGCAAACTAGCGCAACCACATTGCCCACGGCTTCACAAAAAGAAACAGCCACCAGCGCTGGCACGCTGCGCAGAAGCGCAAATGGCGCGCAAGACAGGGGTATACCCAGCGAAAGTGAAAGCGCCAACGGCTCCGCAAGCGCTGGCTCCACATCTGCCGCTGGCGCGTTGGCAACCACCCAGGGAACAAGCGTAACCCGCACCACTGCACAAGCGGACGCAGGCAATCACGGCGCCAAAAAAGATGATGCCACAAACGCTGGTTCAATCATGCCAGATCAAAGTCGCGCCGTCGAGGAGAAATTAATATCTGAACCCGCTCCACAACCCACACCAAGCAACGAGTCAAGCGCCACCGACACCACCATTCCACTGCCAGAAGTTGTGGAGAATGAAAATGAAACGGGCGACGCCACTCCCGAAACTTCCCAGGTGGGAACTCAATCCAAATTTGCGCCGCTGCTGGGCTATTGGCGTCAAGTGGACACCACTCAACACCAACCTGATTTCGCGCCCGGCGGATTTGATCAATCCATACTGGCCATTCGTCCCACGCAACGATCAATGCAACTGTATAGAAGCTGGGGCACACCATCGCAACTTGTGATCGCAGCGGAATTGCGCGCCACATTTGATTTAAACGATGGCGTTGTCTTCACGGAAAATCCATCCACACCATGTCGCTTTTTGACCACCGCGCTTGAGTTACCCGCCCAGGCAAATCAAGCGAAAAGAAGCGTGATTCCCCCCGCTCAGGCATTGCCCTACACCGCCAAATGGAGCGTGGAAAAAGATGGCTCGTTGCACATGGATTCCAAGGTGTATCAACGCATCAATCGATCGGAGTTTGAATCCGCGACGCAGGTGAAATCGGGGATCGCCGCCAACGGCAACTCCGGACCAAAGAATTCCAACACGGCGAAGAACGCGCAAAAGTCGGACACGCCCGATGGCGGCGTGGATTTCTTTGGTACACGAGTGCGCGGAAAATATATTTGCTTTGTCTGCGACATCAGTGGCTCCATGGATGGCGACAAACTTATTGCGCTTCGTGCGGAACTGACGCGCACGATCCAATCACTTTCCAAGGGAAGCCATTTCCTAGTGATCTTCTTCAGCAGCGACGCCTATGTACTTGAAGCAGATTGGGTGCTTGCGGGCACGGCCAAAGCCCGTGACTATTTGCGCAAGATTCAAGAAGTTGGATCGAGTGGCGGCACCGATCCAACCAACGCCTTGAAATATGCTTTCACCCAATTAAATCCAATTCCACATGAACTATTTCTGCTGACCGATGGACATTTTGGTGCTGACCCAAACTTTATTTTGCAGCAGTACAACGGAGGCGCCGATCAAACTCGCATTCACACAATTGGACTTGGCCAAGATGTGGACCCCACGCAACTCGCGGCAATCGCCAAGACATATGGCGGGCAATACCGCGCCATTGCCACGCAAGCGATCCCACCGCCCATGCCGCAAATACCTGCTACACCAGGGCAAAAACCCTGATTGAGCGCCGTGGGGCGCACATCATTGCTCCGTCAATGCGTGCGGCATTGGACCACAACAATGGTAAGTGCATTTGTTCAGCGCGTTGAAAGAAATCGCAATGTGCTGCACGCGCATTTTACTGCGCCGTCGCTACGCCATCGCGAATCTCGTCGCGGTATGTTGCGTCGTTGATTTGGATAGGGGATACCTCATACGCGAAACCCTTTTCCGCGATCAAACTTCGCACGGGACCGAATGCCCTATGGGAGTTGGACGACACTTTCAAACTAAGCACATGTTTGTTGGTTGAAAGCCGATCAAGCAACGCGCGCAGGGGTTGCTCCCACTCTCTCGCTCCCTCTTGGCCAACTGCAAGGCCTCCATTGACAAGCAAGGGAACACGACGCTCAATCCATTGACCTCCTCCACGAAAACATTCATGGATAATGCTTTCTGGATGCGCCGACATGTCAACCGCATCTGTGTTCCATTCACTCCAGCGTGTGCAAGGCTCATCAATCGAACCCACCCATGGATTAATCCAATACACGCGGTCCTTCCACAAAATAACTTGCACTGGAAGCAACCCCTCCACTTCGCGCTTGCGGGGCGTACGAACTTTCTTGTCCATGGTTGCCGCCTCGGCTTTGAGTTCGGCTTCAAGCTGCTCAATTTCGGCGCGCAGATTGGGCAATTCAACTTTCAAGGCCTCCGTGCGATCCTCGCCAAATTTTAAAATTGCCGCAAGTTCCTGGGTTTTCTTTGTGGTTTCCGTGTTGCTCTCACGCAGTGACTCTAATTTTCCAGAGGCGATGAGGGACTCCCCCTCTTCGGGTGATTTTTTTTCCGCGTTCTCAACCATAACGCGAAGTCTTTGCAACGCGGTGCGCTCTTGGCTCAACGGATCGGACGCTGTCGCGCCCGCGGGAGTTGCCTTGGTGATCAATTCCTTGCTGCGGGCGCCCGCAAGAATGGCCACAATAATGCCAATAAAAATAAACAGACCAAACATGTTGCACACCGTATCCAGCAATAAATCCAAACTTCCAAATTCATCGCCCGACCCGCCTCGGCGACTCATGGCTTCAAGTCCTTGGCGGCTGGGCGAAATCGATCGCTGGTGTAGGACTCCTCCTCGATTAAATCTAACCCGCGAGCCAGCGACCTAAGTTCGTTGTCATTGTCGAATGTCTGCGAGATATCGCGCCACATGGCCACGCCACTTGGCTTCACCACAAAAAGTAAAGTGCGCTTGGTCGGCTCGGGCAAACTTTGTATCCATTGCTTTAATAACGCCGCCGCCGTATCGGGATCGTTCAACGGAATTGCAAGCGGAGAATCTTGCTCCACATCAGTTCCCGCCACCAACTGTGAACCGGAGACCTCAATAATCACTGGCTTGCGGTCATCTTCGGCCAGTAAATAGGTGACTCTGCGGCGCAATTGCGTGGTCGCAAGCCGTTCCTCCAATTCATCGCGTTGGCGGATCAACTCCACGGCCTCAATCGCGCTGGGATCGGTGCTGGACAGCGCCACCATTTCACGCACCTGCATCTCGATTTCTTTCTTCTCCTGCGTCGCACGCTGTCGCTTGTCCAACTCGCTGCGCAATTCTTGGCGCAGTGTTCCCCGCACGATGGCTTGATTTGGGGATTTCTTCTGCGCCGCTAAATTCAACCGATCCTTCAACCCGGCCGCTTCACTGGCCAATTCAGCGCGACTTTTTGTCAAGTCGGATTTGACTTGCGACTGGGTGGCCTCCACCACGGCCGCGTCGGCGCCAATCTGCAAAATTAAAACCATGGTGATCACAATTGTCACTCCAATGGTGCACATCATCACATCTTGAAATGAGAAGAACGACATCGGACTCTCATCACCACGGCGCGAGCGCGGCATGCTCAGTACTCGTTTCCTGTCACGCGCACGCGTGAAGTGATGTGGCGCGAACATTGATCGCGACAATCATCAAGGAAGCGGTCGTCGGCGCGGCGCAAAAATGTAAGGAACAAATGAATGCCAAGCGCCGCCACCAAACCCTCGCCCGTAGTCACAAACGCCGTGTCCAATCCGCCAATAACTTGCGTCAGTTGTGAGGTGATGGTCTTCAAATCGGACCCCTGCGCTCCAAGAACGCCGCCAAATCGGCCAATTGCCTCGGTTAAACCCAGCACGGTTCCAATGAACCCCAATACGGGAATAGCCCAAATGAATCCTTTCACCGAAACATATCCGCCGTCAATTTGCAACTCCTCATTGTCGGCGCGGCTCTGCAACATTTCGTCAATGTCACCCACGCGTCCAACATTACGCACCGCGCGCAACACACTGGTGACACGGTTGAGATACATGAACCCCTCCACCCCCTGCACCCTGGATTCAATGGCCTCCACCACCTGCATAGCGTTGCTTCGGGCAATGAACCACTCCGGATCATCGGGCGCAAAATGAATTTGAAACGCCTTGCGCTGCGCGACAATCTTGAAACTCTTAATCACCAAGATGCTCACGCTCCAACAACTGAAAAACATGATCAAAATTGGAATGCGATCAAACGCGGTCAAGTAGCGCCACACAACTTGTCCAACTTCGGAATTACGAAATACGAACGCCGGCGCATAGATAAATACCATCAGCGCAATACCGCCAAGCAGACTACTGCTTAAGGCCGGCGTGGTGAACGCGCCACTTGGAAGTGAAAGACGCGCCTCTGGATCAACAGACGCGAACCGAAGCAACGCCTTCGGCGCTGGTGGCTTGCTTTGTGTGGTTGATCGGCTTTGCAATTGTGTCATTTGGTTGCTCCTTGAATGAAAAGAAGTTGCGGTGATTGGGGAATGGGATTTGGCGGGTCTTGCAAAAAGAGAACTTCGTTCTTTTCAATTCGGACTTGGAAAAACCTCCATATATCATCGTTCGATTTTCCGATCAGCAAGGCGTCCTTGCCGTTGGCGAGTCCGCGAACCCCGTACCCGCCATTCTGCGGCGTCAACATGATTCCAACCAGCCCCGCGGGTTTGAGGCCTGCCATCATAATTTCATCCCGCCGCTTGGCGGCTTTGACCAGTTCACCAATCTTGGGCATTGATGACAACGATTGCAACGCAAGATTTCGAACATCTTCCGAGCGCGCAGCTTGATCGCTGGCTGAGACTACAAATGGATCACTGGCGGAAACTGCCCGCTGCGTTTCAAGCGCGCGAACCCACTTGGCGGCCGCTGCATCAACAGGGTCGCTTTCTTCTGCGAAAAAATCCAACCATACATTCCACAAATCACGCTGCAAGTGCCATGTCAAAATTGGATTGCTTGGTTGCAAGGCGGCTTCTTTGGCAAGCAACTCAAGCCACAGATCACGCGCGTCTTTCCATGATGCCTTTGGCAAATTTGCGGCGACCTCACCCAACAACTGTGCGGGTGGCCACGGCGTGCTGACTCCCAATACTTTCCCCTTCAGCGGAGCGCGCTCCCTCAATTTTTCCGCGGGGACGGCCAAATCATTTTTGGACTGCACCGCTTGCGCCCATGTTTGACCAAGCTGCGCTGTTCGCTTGCGGTATATTTTGCGCCCCGCGTCGAGCGATTGCTCGCCCATATTTGACCACCCTGATTGATCCAACCACGCCGCCGTGGCCGCACCAATTCCCTCGGCATTTACGCAGTTCATTAGGGTTCTTCGACATTGTCCCCGGATCAATTGCGCGGCTTCCGAATGGGGGCTGTAGGGATAGTCCGTCACATATCGAGCCAGCACCGGCTCCAAGGAGCGCGCCGTGCCCGCGTCACCAAAATCAACATCTGTCAAACCGCCTACCGTGTTAACCCTACCCGCCAAGATCAATTTGACTATGTTCGTTCGCCAGTATTCAACGCCAACTCCTCCTTGGGCAACTTTGAATCCTTGCTCATAGGCCTGTAATTTCTTGTCTCGGTTTAACAGATCGCCCGCCACTTTCAGCAATTCCACATACTTATCACGATAGCTCGACTCACTCGACGGGATTTTTTCAATATCGCGCAACAGTGCATTGGCATCCATGTACAACTTTTCATTTTGCTGCGCTTGCTCACGCAATCGCATGGCGTTCAACGCCATGGCTTGCAATGACTGCGCAGTCGTTTGCGCGTCGCGGTTATTCACCACCGCACTTGCCGCTAAATTTGCGCTATCAACAATCGATTGATATTGCTCGGCCCGCCGTCTCCATGCGGCGGGATCAACTTGTTCCAACGCGCTCAATGGTGTCAACGCATTCAACGCCGACTCCAATCGCATAAATTCGCCACGCGCTTGATTCAGAGAAAGTGAACGCCCCGCCTCCGCATGGCTGGCAAGTTGATCGGCGGCGGCAAGCAATTGAGGCTGCATGGACTTAGGAGCGCGCGCCGCCATTTGCCTCAATTCATCGGCGATCTTGTCACATTCCATGGGGAAGCCAGGTGTTTGCAACAATAGCGTGGCGCGATCAATGGCGTCTTGGGCCAACTTCATTTCAGCTTGCTCGCTTGCGCACGCGGCGGCGACTTTGGCGCTCACAACGGCGATCTGCGGAGCGTCTTTGAATTCTTCATGCGACTGCTTCCAACTTGCCAACGCAGTCAACGCGGTCTGTGGTGTGCCCGCAAGCAACATCTCATCGACCTCGCGCGCAATGGTATTGATCTGTTCAAGCGATTGTTGCCACCGCACCACCCACCATCCGCACAACGAAAGCACAAGCATGGCTACGGCGACTGAAACACTTTTACGCGCAAATCTTCTGCGAGCGGCGGCTTGATGTGCGTCTTTGAGCGCGGCAATCCTCATCAAAAGTGGTTGCGTCAATGTGGCCTCCACATTTCGCGCGGCGCTCACGCAGAGTTGCACCGCCTCGAATGGCTGCGCTTGATCAAGCGCCAACTCCAGCCTCCCGATCGCATTGCGTTGATCAAGTTCGCGTATCTCACGCGCGCGTTGCGCCTGCAATAGTTGCAAACTTGCGGCGGCGGATTGCAGCAAATCTTGATCGGGCTGAAAGCGCTCTATCGCCGCTTGCCAACGCTCGCTTGCTTGGCGCAATGCGGCAAGATTCATTTCGGTCGCCGCAGCATGCATGTCATAGCACGCGGCGCGTGCGTCTTTTTCAGCGCAGCGAGATTTAGCCGCCGCCGCGAAAGTTTGTAACCGCGCTAATTGTTCTTGATGCTCACCAACCGCGCCGCCACAAGCGTCGATCAAGGGCGAAATCGCAATAGCCAAATCATCATCTTGTTCACGCAAGGCGCGCTCAACAACCTGTGCCAACTCCGCGGCCGTCTCCCGTTGCAGCCGCGTCATGGAGCGCAACCATTCGGGATTTCTGCGATCAAGATCAATCAACTCGCGCAAGACTTGCAAGCGCTCGGCAAGTGGCGCGCGTTGGAGCGACAAATGACGGTGCCTAGTTTCAGTTGGCGCCAACGAGTGAAAGCGCGACCACGCATCGACATACGACTCAAGCAAACTCTGATCAATGCCCGCTGAAGGGGCGACTTCGCAGGCACGACATAATTCACCCCACTGCGCAAATATGCCCTCCAGCATCAAGCGCGCCGCTGATTTGGCCAGGTCCAAAGCCTCTCCAAAACTCACCGCTTCGGCGAATAAACCGACAACAATCCAGCGATGACAACGATTTAGATTTTTGTTTGCGTCATCCACTTGCCGCGAAAATTCTTGCGCCACTTGCACCACCATGCTTGGATCTGGTCGCGGCTGCAGCAGCAATTGGCGAATCGACTCCACCACTTCTCGATCACTCATGCTCATGTGTTGGCTCCACTTCTTATGGCAAGCCACACCAAAGTCCCAACCACTATGAATGTCGCCACGAACCATTTCCACACTCCACTGCTTGTGGATGGGATTGCCACGCGGCGGACATCTATCCTTGCTTCAGGTGGGTGGGCGTGTTGCCGCTCATCCGCAACGCCTATTGCGCTTGATGCACCTGCCACACCAAACTGCCTTTCGTGCGGTGGCGGCAAAGTTGAAGGCGCGTTCCACGCCACATCTTTACCATCCAATGGGTTCTTGGATGTATTCATGTGCGGCGTATGCGACACGACATGACCCACCCGCGCGCGCTGCGCCAACTCTCCGGTCGGTTGCGCCGCTAATGCGTCAACTCCCACGCGAAGAATCCACGCGCAACCCGCGGCGTGCGCTTTCAAGTCCAGCTCGCGCTCATCCACGAAACATATTTTCACGCTTGCCTCGTTGCCAAGGGCAATGGGACGCGTGGCAAATGTGAAGTCCCAGCGCTGTTCCTGCGGCATAAGCGACATCATTTCAGCGCAAAGGCGCAGTTTTTTACTTCGCGCTGGAACCACCAGCCACACACCAATTCCACTTTTCCTGATCAGTTCCAGCACACTGGCCGCCCAACCCGCGTCCCCAAATACCCGCTGCCATGTATGCAGCGGCGCATCATCTCGCGCCAGGCGCGCTGGCAAATTGTCACTACTCAACTCGCGCGCCGCGCCAACCCACTCTTGACGCCACAGCGAATCATCCTCCAGCAACGCGGCCGGATCCGACTCGCCCATCACGCGAGCGTCCACCACGCGATGGTGGGAAATGCGATTCGCGCGCCCGGTGTAATCCATTCCACTTGGGGCAATGCGACTCAGTACCGAAAAACTTTGCCCCCCACATTCAATGTGTCGAAACGCGCACATCAACTTTTCCTCCATGGCGGCCTCGTTCCACGCGCTGGGCAAACCAGAAAGTCGGCACAACACATCCGACATGGACACAGGCATTCCGCCGGTGCGTCCAGCCACGGTGTAGCCGCTGGTGCCATCAAGTCCGCGCGCCAAGGATGTGTGAATCAGTTCACTGATCATGTCCACAACGGCGCATGTTCAATTGCGTCGACCTCCAGGGGCAAACTTGCCAATAATGCAACGCTGGCCCATTGCGGGCAGATTTGCGATGGGCGCACGCCCGCCCCCAACATATTTGATGCGCTTGGCCCAAGCGCAGAGCACGGAACAATCAAGACGCGCGTGCTGGCCGCGCGCACCGCGTTCATAAATTCCGGGCATGCGCTTTCCAGAAGCGGCCTCAAGGCGCGATCCATTTTTTTCAACGCCTCAAAATCAAGACCACCATTTGGCAAATATGGCTCAACGCTGAGATCTATTTTGGCGCCTGCGCTCCAGGTATCGGCTTTGGAAAGAACCACAATCAGCGGCACATGCAAATCATCTGCGGCGTGGCGACTTCGATGATGTCGAACGCGCGCGAATGTTTCGGTGAGCACCAAATCTTGACGGATATTTATGCAGCCATGTTCAGGCATTGCCACGGCGGCGCGAAAGCGCGCGTCTTGCGTTGGATCAAAAACAAATATAATCACACGGCTTTGGCTTAAGTGGCGCGTGACAGGTTGCGCCGATTCGTCCGCACCTGGCAAAAAATGCTCGCCCGCGTTGTCATACAACACAACCAGCGACGCACTTTGACTTGTCGACCCAAGCGTTTCAGACTGTCCATCCAAATTTTCGCCAACGCGTGTCGCGCTCATTCCATCCGCATCCACATGCAATGTGAAGATCAACGGTAACGGCAGCGTTTCATCCTTGCCCTTCACGCGCGCTGTGCGATACAACAACGAATCGCCGGCAATTTCCGTTTTGGCCAGGCGCACAGGCTCATTCGATTGCGGCGCGCCAAACAAAATATTTTCATCGCGATGCAAGCGCGCGTTCAACTTTGGCTCGGTATCCACCATGTACGCGCCAGCACGCGCCTGCTCGCGGCGCAAGCCCCATGTCATGACCGCAAGCAAATGACTTTTGCCGCATCCAGGCGCGCCCACCACGCTGATCATCGCGCACGGCAACTCCAACATGGCACGCGGAAATTCAATGCGACATCGCGGACACGCCACTCGCGTGCAACGCATGCCCTCGGGATCAAGCGCCGCGCCACCAACATCAAATCGGGTTGGAAGAAATCGCAACTGCTGCGCGGGGCCGGCCACGGGATCCCCCACAAGCCGCGCATCCTCGGCCACGAATAAAACCTCGCTTGGCGCAAATCCAATTCGACAACTTGGGCAATGCACTCGCTCCATGAGAGGGCGCGATTCCCGAAATAGCGGATGTATTGCAAGCGCTGAATCAAGCGGCATGGCTTAATCGTACACTCCGACAGTGGGTTCTTAATTTACTTTCTTGTTCAGTTCTCCCCTGCGATCAATGTGCGCGATACCAAGCCACGAGTCTGCACAATGTATTTCAAATAGATACGCTCAATCTCATTTATCACTTGCCTTGCGCTTTGCATTTGCACTCAAACGCTTGCTGAAGAGGTGAGCATTACGCTGCAATCAGGCGAGGTGATTTAGTCCGCTTGGTGAGCGAAATCAAAGGCGTGGTTCAAATCAGGCACGCTCTTTTTGTTTTGGCAACTTGAAATTCACCGATATTTCACCAATTTCTCAAGCGTAATTTCAAACTTCCAAGTCGATTGCAGCCATCGGACCAAATACATCCCGACATACTTTCAATGACCTCACCAACCCTTCTACCGACTATAAATTGATCCTAGTTTCCACCGCCCCCAACGACGCCGAAGCGTTGGCAAGTCGATCGATTCCACAGGCTGGCAGCTCACAATCTTTTATAACACCTCCACTGGCGCATTGGACCACTGCTCTTTCTTGCGCACCGAAGCGGCGCATGTTGAACCCCCCGCTGCACTGGTTGAAAAGAACTCCTCCGATCGGAAGGGTCAAATTCAGTTGAACGCAACCTTTGTCTCCGCCAACAACACGCAAATGGATTTACGAACAGCCGCGCAAGCGTTGCGCGAAACGCAAGACGACCGAATCAAGGTTGGGAAATTAGAATCCAAGGCTGGGGTGGAATGGGGCACCGATTCTTTGACGACCCAACATGGTTGTTGCTTACTGGAAAACTTGGGGTGGGCGCTACGCACGAATTTGGTGGAATCAACACCACGCAACCAAGTGGATACGCGGAGCTTGCCCTTGGATGGCAAATCAGCGAGCGGCAAAAGTTATCGATTTTCACTTATATTACTCATGATCTCTCCAATTTTGAATTTTTTTTGTGCAAACCAGATTTGAATGGAGCATGAAACTCTACATATTTTGCCAACTAAGGCTGATTACTGGTCTAAGAAATAATTTTCAAGACCAACCCAACAACAATTCTAGCGGCTATGAATTTCGTGGTTATAAGGGTTCATAATTGGAATTTTAGGTGGAGGCGCTCATTTGTCCCCCGTAAATGCAAGTCACTCATTTTACAAAAAACTTTCAATTTTAATAAAGCTTTGCAATACAGATTTGCGCAAAGTAATTATATTTTACAAAGGTCAATTAGGCTATCCACGCACTTAGGGTCTCATGTCTTGAAACTCTGCCGCTCATGTATTGACATTCAGGTCGAACACAAAGGAATAGAAATTGCGCAAACTCATCAATTACACTTTCGCCTTTTATTTAATGTTGTGCTTGCATTTTTCATCCACAGTGTTGGCGGATGAGGTTGTCATCACACTGCTCTCTGGCGACGTCATTCGCGGCACGCTGATCAGTGATGCCAACGGCATTGTTGAAATTAAGCATCCAAATTTGGGCGACTTAAAAATCAAGCGCGACTCCATTTCCCAAATGGGTCCCGCCCCCACACCCGAACAAATCGCAGCAACTGCGGCCAAAGCAGCGCCCGCAACTTCCACAGCGGCAACTCCCGCCGTAGCAACCGCTCCCGCTGCGGCTTCAGCAGCGGCTCCAATTGCAGGCGCTCCGCCAGTGCCAGCCCCAGCCGAGGATCCAAACGCGCCGAAATGGAAAGGACAATTTGAACTCAATGCAACATTCGTCTCTGCCGTGAACACACAACTTGACTTGCGTGCCGCCGCACAGGTCACGCGCGACACCATCGACGACAAGCTCAAAGGTTACGCTGAGTATTACCTGCGCACTTTGGCGAATTCCGGACAGACAGGCTTTGGCAGTGTGACCGACAACAACTTGCTCACCAATATCACCTACGACCGCTTTCTGAATCCAACCAAGTGGTTGTGGTTTGGCAAGACGCAGTACATGTACGATGTGAATCAAAGTTGGGAAAATCGCATCCAGGCATGGGCTGGAATTGGGTACCGCTTTTACGAAGATCCCAAAGGTTTTTCACTCACTGGCAAAGTTGGAGTGGGTGCCACGCATGAATTTGGAGGGATCGACCAAACCCAACCTAACGGCTACGCGGAAATTGCGCTAGCGTGGCATATAAGTGAGCGACAAAAGTTGACATTGTCTTCCTACATTTCCCCAGACTTGTCCAATATTGAAACCTTTTTCGTGCAAACCCGATTGGAATGGAGCATGAAACTAGATATTTTCAGTGGTCTCAGCTTGCTTGCTGGCTTGCGCGATGATTACAACAGCCAACCAACCGGCAACTCCACCGGAAATGATTTTCGCGGGTACGCTGGTTTGAAACTGGAATTTTAATTGAACAGCATCATCTGAAAGGAACTCATTTGAAAATTATTGAAGAATTCAAAGCGTTCGCAGTCAAGGGCAATGCCATGGACCTCGCCGTGGGCGTCATTATCGGGGCAGCTTTTGGCAAAATTGTGAACTCCATTGTGCAAGACATGATCAATCCTATTGTGGGAATGTTGATTGGAGGCATTGATTTGTCGAACTTGAAAGTGGTGCTTCGGCAAGCCGTGGTGGCTGACCCCGTAAATAATATTCTGGCGACTCCCGAAGTAGCCATTAAAATTGGTGCGTTCTTGAACATGTGCATTGAGTTCTTCATCGTCGCTTGGGCGGTGTTTCTCATGGTCAAGGGTCTCAACAAGATCGCCAGCATGAAACCGCCGTTGCCAAAGTTGTAATTGCGTTGAACCGCAAAGCATGCGTCCCGAACACTTTGTCCTGTGCCCAACCATTTGAGCAAAGTGAATTCACGGTGCACCGCATTCACATCGAGTATCCCGCCAGCCTCAGGGCGCTGTTGATGAAGCGACAAAATCTGATCAGGCCATCTTTTCAATCTGTATGCAAACTACATGGACTGCGTTGAGCACTCGGTTGGCTCGCCACCGACGCTGAATGTTTTGACGCTGCGACGCCTGATGAACGAGCGCACCAACGCCCAAACTATTATTTGTTGTCCCTATGTGTGATCAAGGGCCGCCACCACGCCCACAATGCGGCGCGCTCTGCTTGTGCAACCTCGCTCGCCTGCATAGCGAGCCACGCAAATTCATCAATGCGTTTCTGGCGCGCCGTACCCGAGGTGTGATGCAATTTTTCTAACACCGCCGCCGCGCGATTCCACGCCAACACATTGGTCGGCAGCGGTAACGCAGCGATTTGCTTGGCCGACAATTTCAAAGCGTGCGGAGACAAACCGGCACCCGCGTGGCGCCACCAAGCCTCCGCGCTGGTGGCCGGGGAAAGCAATACCGCAAGAATGCGCCATAAATCAGCGCGCTTGTGCGGCACAACTCGTACAAGCGGAACACTGGGCGCCATGTGACCGGTGGCGTCCACCACCGCCTCCAGCGCTTTGGTCTGCACGGCAACCAGCACCTTGGGACGCTTGGCATCAGCAAGCCAATCCTTCATATATGGATCATTCGCAATCGCGCGCTCATTCACCTCGGGGTGCTTCCACACATTTGCAAGCAAGCGCACCGGTCGCTCTCCCCACATGCAGTGTCCCCAATCAATCAAGCCAGTGGTGATAATGCGAAGTCCGTGCGAACTTTTGGAATCTTTGATGGCGCCTTGCAATCCGTAGTACTGGTCGCGAAAGTCGGCGGCAACACGGGCGCGATCACCAATGACTCCGTGTGCGCGCTGCTTCATGCGGGGAACACCAGCGTGCGCCGCCATGGCCGCGCTCCACTTCCCTTGCCACGCCGACCACGGCAATATCAAAGCGGGCATAGGCAAAACACGCAGCGAGTGCCCCTGATTTTTTTGCGCCCGCGCAGCATGGCTGGCAATATCACCACCTGCGCGCGAAGTCTTCCTTGCTTGTGCGTGCGCCACCTTGGCACGATCGCTGGATAAGGCGCTTTCACTGGCATGCACACTTGCAAATGAAAGTATGGCCACATGCGTGGACGCGCTGGCCCAGCGCTGGCGTTCAAAGTAAATACATTCAAGTTTCGCCAATACTCCAACGCGTTCACGCACCAAGTGCGCGTGCGCGGCGGACAACACGCTGATCGGCTCAATCATGGCCATGCGGCCGCCGGGCTTCAGGGCTTGCGCGCCCAACAATAAAAACGCGCTGGCCATGTCTGCGTATCCACGCACCGCGCCGTCAAAGCGCTGCACCAACTTTTGCGCGCGGCGGCGATCCACCACGGTGTCGCCAACCAACTGATTCAAAAATGGAGGATTTCCAAGCACAATGTCAAATGCGCCCTGCAAATTCTTTTCAAACAGCGCGTCACCCACGCGCACTTGGCGCGCAAGTTGGCGCGTGGCGACTGGACTGAGGCGCAGAAAGTGCGCCAATCTTGTGCGCGCTATGGACACCGCGATGGGATCAATGTCAACGCCATGCATGGCGCGGGCAATGGCGGCCTTGGAGCATCCCACAAGAACCAACTCGCGCGCCGCGGCAATGAGCAAGTTTCCACTGCCACAAGCGGGATCCAAAATAGTTGGACACACATGCGGCGCGCTGCGGGCACGCGTTGTCATTGCGTGTCGCATTGCCTTTGCGCCCCGCTGCACGGCGGTTCTTGTGGCGACCTGCTGATGCTCTTTCAACCACGGCTTGAGTGAAAGTTCTACTAACACATCCGCTAGAAGCATGGGCGTATAAAATGCGCCAAGTTGTTTGCGGCGGCGCGCGGTTTTTTTGCCTTGTCCATTGGTCCGCCCCAATGACGACTCATACGAAACGGACAGCCACTCTTGGTCGTCACCAGTTCGAAATTGCGCGGCGCCCGCCGCTGTCCTTGGCATGCGCGTGCAATCTATTCGCTGGTGCGACATTGTGCAGCAGGATTGAGGGCGCATATCAAGATGAATTGACGGCGAATATTCCGTAACCATGCTCCCGCGTTCACCCCCTACTGAAATAGTGTTCAAATTGTGATATTCCTAATGACCAACGCATTCCTGAATTGGGGCGAATATGACCATGTACGAAGTCAAACTTTCCAGCGGGAAAATCATTGGCCCTTTCGATGCCGCTGATCTGAAAGAGGCCCTGCAAGATGGACGACTTTCGGGCGACGACCTGGTGCGCCGAACCGATGGCGGCGAATTTGTGCCCATCCGTTCAGTGCGCGGATTGAAGAATTTAATTCGGCCAGTGGGTAACGCAGAAAATTCTGCTCCCGCTTCGTCAACCAATGCCTCACAGCAAGCATTTGTTGCGCCACCACCACCACATGCGGCCACCAGCCTAGGTTCAGAATCCAGCGCGGCAACGCATCCAACACCTCCCGCGCTTGACGCCGGCGACAAAGTATTGCGCGCCGCGTTCTCAGTTGGTCGCTGGTTCTCCATTATCGTCATTTCACTGTGCGCATTCAGCTTGGTCGGCGCCATTATTTTTTACATCATGCATTCCGGTTTCGATGCGCAACCCACGCCCGTAAGTCAGACCATTCGTCCAGCCACGACGCTTGAATTTATTCAAATCTGTCGATTACCAAATCAGCCCACGACTGCTTCTGGAGGTGGTCAATCACCATATGGCGCATACAGCGGCAGTGGCGTGATTGATCCCTGCCAAAAATATCGCGCTCGTATTATTGAAATTACTCAGGCGCTTGGAATCTCTGGCAACACATCAACAAGGGGTGTAAGTTCGGGCGATCTCATCTGCGATTGGATTCAACAAATACCTGTCAAGGACAAGGAACAATTTATTGCCGACTTTGTCGCCTTCGCAAAATCATTTCAAGCCACCACTCCCAAGCCCGCCAATTGCGACGGGGCCAAGGCGGCGCATTTCTTTCACGATGAATTCGTCGCGGCGTTGACAGCGCGCGATCAGCAAGAGAAGGCGGCGGCGATTGAGGCCGCTCAAGAAAATGCGCGCCGACAAACCATGCAACAGTGGGCGGTCTATACCGCCGCAGGTGCCGTGGCAAATTTACTGATTTTCCTGTTCTTTCCACTGCTCATTCAAATTGAAAGAAACACCAGGCCCATGCGACTGTGACCTCCGCGCCGCGAATGCGTTACGCGGTTTTAGATATTTGGTTTCGGCGTTACACTTGCCAATTCTCGCGGGCGTAGCTCAGTTGGTAGAGCGTCAGCTTCCCAAGCTGAATGTCGAGGGTTCGAGTCCCTTTGCCCGCTTCTTAAACATGCCGTTCACAGCCGTGTTTTGTTTTGCAATCGGAACCAGAGGGAACTCAACGACACTGGATTGCCCCTCCTATTTTCTATTGCTTACTGAACTTTATCATTTATAAATTCATTCAAAACAACTTGAAGACATTGAAAAGAATGGATTTGAGTGAAGAGAACTTGGAGCAGTCTGAGAATGAAAAAGAGGACGATGCTAATGTTGATGCAACAGATGAAAATATATGAATCACTGATTCTGACTATATCTTGAAATGTATTTGACAATATCTATCGAGCCCAATCGCAAAGGATTGCCAACAACTCAATCAATGCGACGCATCATAAATTCAAGGAGCATATTGACGGATCAAATTCAAAATCAAAGCGATATCGCGAACGCATTTCCCAAGCGAGCAAAGTTGAGCGTTCGCAGAGTGTTCTTGCGATCCATGAAAGTTGTCGCAATTATTGCGGCCATTTGTGTTGCGAGCGGCGTGATCTTATGGAATTGGCCAACTGCTTTTTATACGGTCGCAACTGCTGCTGCACGTTTCAATTCTGGTGTGCGCTTGGAGGAAATTATGGTGCGCGGAGTTGCCACGCCGACGCTCGAAGGTCACATTTCATCTTCAGATGCCCGCCTGCAACCTGACCGAACACCAATCTTATTCCTGCATGGTTGGGGAACAAGCAAAGAAGCAATGATGGGCGAAATGAAGTGGTTTGTTTCAACTCGCAGAGTCATCGCCCCAGATTTGCCTGGATTTGGTGCAAATATGCTTCAACCAGATCAACCTGCCCTTGACGGATCTGGATATGTGAAGTGGATCGAGGAGTTTCGCATCGCCGCGAATCTTGGGCGAGTTGATGTTGTCGGAGAATCGATGGGAGGCGCACTTGCAGCTGCGTATGCGGCGGCATATCCAGATTCTGTGCGTCGGATCGTCTTGCAATCTGCGGCCGGGTTGGAGGCTCCAAAGCTCAACGCATTCATGCGAGATGTGCATTCTGGGAAAAACCCACTCTTGATCGCAAGTTCATCGGACTTTGATCGCGTCATTGGACTCTGCTTTGCCAAACCTCCGCCTATCCCTGCGCCCTTCAAACAATTTCTCTTAGACCGAGCAATTTCAAACTTGCCTCGGCAGAAGGAAATGGTTGAGGCACTCCAACATTTTCTAATGAATGGCAACGCTGGCATCTTGGGATCGATTCACGCTCCAACCCTGATTCTGTACGGGAGCGCGGACCAAATCACAGATTCATCGCTGCTGAATGTGTATCGAGACGGCATTCAAAACTCAACTGCAGTGCTCATTGAAGGCGCGGGGCATGTTATTTTTTATGACGCGCCCAAAGAAACTCTACTGGCGCTGACTGCGTTCTTGGACTGAAAGTATTCATACATATTCGATAACAGCCCCAACGCCTAATGTTCGCACCAATTCCTAATACAGGGCATATTGGCGAACATGCATTCCCCAAATCACTTCGCCATACTCGCTTGCTTCGCTCGTTCGCGTATGAGCTCATCGCCAAGCAATTTGGTTGAATTGATCATCTACAGCAAAGGCATCGAGGCAATTTGTAAATAGCGCATATCGCAAAAAGAATTACATTCTTTGGATCATTCTTGCAGTAGATGGTTTTTACAATATGTACAGCAGAAAGGTCAGTGCGATTGCACGCAGCTGCGAGCGATATTTGCCCATGAGTCTGTATGTCAAGAACCTCTGCCAACCACTCGCCAACCGGCAATGGACGGCGCTGCTTGAATGATGACCAGTGACAGGCTCGAATTCTATTTCGGGCTTTTCTCAAGGCCAGGAGGCGTCACCGTTCGAGTCAGGTTCTGGCAACAAATGCCCCTCGGCGCCATCGGAAACCTATTCGGGCTCCAAGTCGCCGGCTGGTTCATGACCCAAATCAATGTTGTGCGCGAGGGACCCCGCACTTGGTCGTTTACCATTGCCGCAGCGATTTCTGCTGTCACAGTGTGCAACGGCACCGGTGCGCCGGAAATGGTCTCGATGTATTCGGTGCAATCGCCAATACTTTGCCACACGATGCGGCTCTCGGGCGCACGCGTACCAATTTTCTTCTCAAGCAGCGAGTTGGCATAGATGACCGAGCGTGTCCGCAGTCCAGCCTTCAACAAGGTCTCGGCGCACCCTAGCTACAAGCCACGCATCAGCGTGCTAGCAATCAAGTTGCAGGCATAGCGAATGCACACATTGAACTTGGCATGCGCTCTTGTCAAGGAAGAACTTTGACGATGCAAATCAAGTTGTCGCGCTGTTGCGGTTAGTTTGGATTGAACGGAAAAGCCGACTTGTGCACGCACAAGCGCAGATTGCCGTCCTTGCATCGACGAAACACGAAGGTTTTGTCGACCATGTTTTCCTTGCCATCGGGGGCCGTGATGTACACGTTGCCCATAGTGATGGCAAGGTCGCCGTGGATCTGAATGCCGTTTTCGCTGGCGTTGTTGTCGAAGCGCGCCTTCGTCCAGCCCTTCAGAGCAAAGCCGGTGTCCTCGGGGAAGTTGGGGTTACCACCCACGAAGTAGGCGAGCGCGCCTTCGCGCGTTGGCCGGAATGTGCGTGGGCCGAAAGCCATCGTGGGCTTGAAGAATACTTTGCCATCGCTGTAGTCATATAAGTTGTCGATCATCTTCTCAGCCTCGGCCTTCGCGTTGCCACCTTTCGCGTGTGTCTGCGCCACATTGACCAATCCGTCGCACCACGCCTGTTGCGCGGCGTTGACCTGCGCTTCAGTGATAGGTCCCGCGGGAGGGTGGGCGGCCATGTTGGCGCCGATCGCTATGAAAGCGGCTGTGGCGACCAATAATGGAAGGAAGGCAATGCGAATGGAACGACGGATAGAATGGGTTTTATTGAGCATTCACATAACATAACCAAAATTTTATTCTGTGTGAGTATTCCATTTCAGATTTATTTTTGGTTGCAGGGCATCTCCACGAAATCCTCACACATTCCCCGCACTCCATACATAGAGCGACCAATTCCAATTCGCGCTATTTCTTTAAGTGGACCATCGCCAAGGCTTTGCGCTTGGCTTCAATAGCACCATGAGAATGAGGATGTTTGCAGATCACTCAATCACACACGCAACCTGCAAGCGATGACAATTGAGAGTTCTCTACTGCAACAGAAATGTGGCAATGAGATTATTCGCTTCGGTTGAATAGGCGGTGTTGGTGCCAACGCGCAGTCCGTGATTTCCGCCGATGAGTTTGTAGTGGACAACTTGGCCGCCAACATAGCTGTATTTCACAAAGAGATTGGAGTAACCGTTCGTGTTGTTCCCTGGAATCCCTGCACCATCACTCAGTTGCGAACCTGTTTCACCCATCCGTTGTGCGAGGCGATAAATACTTTCTTGGCAGCTCATAAAGGTCGTGCCGACATTGCTGTATCCACCGGTGTAAGGGACAAGCGAATCGTTTGTGCCACTGATGGAAATGATCCTTCGTCCACTGGCTGGGATGATCATTTGGTCATAATTGTTGTTGCCCTCAGCGTTGAACCAAAACGATCCGTCGTGATACATCTTGGTGATCATTTGCGAAACACGACAGGCGGCTCTTTGGAAGTCGAAAGCACTCAGCTCAATCAGAAGCCGATTGACCATGCCCGCTCCGTTGGAGTCCCCATAGATGGATATCCTCCCTTCATCCACATTGTCGTAAGTCTTGAGCAGTGCGATCAAATCACACATGAATGCCACGTCAGGTGCTTTGGAAGTTTCATTATGGACATTCCAACTATTCAAATATCCATTGGGAGCCACGCGAATAGCACTGTTCGCGGTGGAGCCCAATGAGTCAAGGAATCTGAGATCCCCTGTTCCTCCATTGCCGTGAAGCATGATCACTACCGGATGAGGGCCTGATCCAGAAGCGGGGACAATGACCTTTGCAGTCCGACTGTATCCGCTGGGCTGTTGCGACCAAGTTTGAGTGATGGAGAGAGTTGTGCTAGTGAGATCTCCATTCGAGCATGGACCCCAGTCAAGTAAAATAAGACTGATGTCTGCGGAGTCGACCAGACCACTGTTGTCGAAGTCGGCAGTTCCATTGCCGCCAAAATCAAGTAGCAACAGACCAATGTCCGATCCGTCGATTTGGCTATTGTTGTCTAAGTCAGTCAAACACTGCGCTCGCGCCGACCGGGTCAATGGCATAAGCATCGTCGTAGACAACAACACAAGAAGAACGGCATATGCTTTTTTCAATTTAAGAACTCCAAATATTTAAATCCACAATGTAAGAATTGAAATGGAAGTTAGAACGACTTAGGGGATTACTCATTATTAAAAATGACATGTAGATTAAATTTTTCTACAAATACATGCGCTTTCAGTATAGCAAGTCGTCGTTGCCGAAATCAATACATCCGCCTACGCACCTTCCACCCAACGCGTGAGGGTGTGAACGATTGGCAAACCCCAGCGCTTATTTCTGTAGTCTTTGATGAACTGCGAGCAGTTCGTTAATTTCCGTTGAGTTTTTCGCCTTTCAATACTTGCGCCATACTTCGGTGAGCGCTGTCCATGGACCGACTCACGCAACGGGCGCAGGGCCTGTAGGCAATACAGTATACTATAATTGATTGCTCAAATTCCACAGCACACAATTAATAGTTACGGGGTTGGTGCTGGCGTCAATCATGAGTGCAAAAGCATCGGCGCAGTCACAAGTTGGCCCAGGGGTTTCGCGCACCGCCGTGATCAAGGATTATGTATTACCTGATCATACTGGTTTGAAACCACCTGAATTCTATGAACCTTGGGAGCTTATGAATGGTATTCGTCGCGCGGAATTTGGTTCCGATTTGTTAAGTCCACGCCGCTTCCTGCCGTTCTTTGATCCGCGTCCGATGGAAAGCAACATTGATTTTGGGGAAATTGATCGACCATTTGGGTTTGCTCCGGTGAATCCCATTTTTCCAGATCCGCTTGAGGTGCCGATGCGACCAATTCGTGGTTTGGAGCATCTTTTGTATGAGCAATGCAGCACGATGTCCAACATTTATTACACGCTTGTGTTGCAAGGGGTTTCTCGCACATTGCCAGGGCAAGGCAACTTGGCCGGCGTGGGTCGGCTCGATGTGAATTTTCTCACAGTGCTTGCCAAATCGCCCGAATATGGAACCAGCGCCGTGCAAATTCTTTTTCGGCAACACAATATCCTGGGACAACCTGCGAATTGGACACCCGGTGGCGCATCGGGATCTTTCTTCTTCATGAACTCGCTGCAAAATGCAGACAATACAACCTTGAACATTGTCAGTTATCAACAGGGATTTCTGAACGACCGAGTTGTTTTAAGCACCGGGAAATTGCATCCGAATCAATTTTTTATGTTGAATTTCTATGCCAACGATGAATCACGCCAATTTCTGAATGGGTCGTTCGACGGCAACAGCGTTTTTCAGCCCGCGCAAGGAACATATGCGCCTGGCTTTGTCTCACAAGTCATTCCGTGTGATGACATATATGTCAACTCAGCCATCTTTGATATTGCGGATTATCCAGGCAATTCTTTTCAAAATTTAAATGAAGGCTTGTATTGGGCGGGTGTGGAAGTTGGATGGACGCCAAATTGGCTGAATAAGTTCTCACGATTCAACGTGACCTTGGGAACAACCAACGCTGGGAATCAATCGTTTGCTGGGTATGGGAACATCACTGGCGTCAAACAGACCAACTCCATGATTGGATTTCTGGCGCAACAACAATTCAACGACTGGCTTGGAGTTTTCGTCGAATATGGATTGGGCGAAAGCAACAATGTTGTCGCCCAACAAGAAGTGAGCGCCGGGATTTCAATCGTGCGTCCATTCGGTCGTCCCGATGATGACTTTGGGATCGCCTATGCGTGGACGAAACCAACCAATAATTATGGCGATGAGATTCCTGGTAGCGATCCGCAAAGCGCTACCGTTCTTGAGACTTTTTATCGCCTCCAAATCACCGACAGCATGCAGCTCTCGCCCGACTTGCAAGTGTCTTTCAATCCAGCCAGCGGCGATGGAAGTGCGGTTGTTTCTTTGGCGTTACGACTCAAAATGCAATTCTGATAATGGACACCATTTCATTTTTTAAGGGAACACTTGTCAATGATGAATAAAAATATGTATGTCATGATGATCGCAATTGTGACCGCATGTGGCGGATTATTGTTTGGCTATGACGTGGGCGTGATTAGCGGAGCGCTCTTGTTTCTTGGAAAAAACTTTTCATTGAATGACGAAGGATTGGAAATTGTCACAAGCGCGGTGCTGGTTGGAAGCATCCTTGGCGCACTTGGTGCAGGTTGGTATACGCGCCGATTTGGTGGACGATCCGCAAATATGCTGGCGGGCGCCATCTTTGTCGTTGGCGCGTTTGCAAGCGCGGCATCGGATAGCGCCGAAACACTGGCGATATCGCGGCTCATTGTTGGCCTTGGCATTGGTATTACCGCTGTCGCCGCGCCATTGTATATCGCTGATATTGCCCCGCCGGATCGCCGCGGCATGATGATCACGCTCTATCAACTTTTCATCACCATTGGAATCCTTGTCAGTTATGTCGTGGATCTCATCTCGGCTCCACATTGGCGTGTGATGTTCGGGTTGGGCGCGGTTCCTGGTGTCGTGCTCGCCGTGGGAATGGCTTTTCTGCCATACAGCCCGCGTTGGCTTGCGACGCGAGGGCGTATGGCCGAGGCAAAAAAAGTTCTTGATCAAACACTGGAACCTGCCATGGCCGAAACCGCCTTGCGCGAAATACAAGCTGATATCGAGCGTCAGAAAAATGATCCCCAATGGTGGCTTGCCTTTCGATCCCGCGCCGCAAAGAAGGCGTTGATTATCACCACAACGCTGGCGATATTCCAACAACTCATCGGGATCAATGCAATTATTTATTACGCGCCACGCATTTTTCAGAAGGCTGGATTTGTGGATGAAAAGGCCGCGCTCTGGGCCACATTGGTTATTGGCGTTGTCAATGTTGTTGCCACATTCATCACCATTGGAATGGTGGACAAATCAGGAAGGAGAAAATTGCTCATTTGTGGCTTGGCCGGCATGGTCACATCGCTGGGAATTTTGGGTATCGCATTTCAACAATTTGACCGAATCGATACCCAACAAAGTTCAATACAAGCTTCCGCCACACCATCGACCACTCAAGTTGACGCAAAGACCCCCGCCATCAATGCCCCCGTTGATGTCGCTGCGCCAAAAGATCTTCCCAGCACTGCCCAGGGATCAGAAACACTGGCATGGCTCACTCTGGTGTGCGTGATTGTGTATATCGCATGTTTTGCATTCAGCATGGGTCCATTAGTGTGGGTACTGATTGGCGAAATGTTTCCGATTCAGGCCCGTTGCACTGGCAACGCAATCGCCTGTGGAGGAAATTATTTTGCCAACTTTATTGTGGCTGCGACATTTCTGAGCCTGCTCAATGCATTTGGAGCCAGTAACACATTCCTGCTCTTTGCAAGTATTTCAATGTTCGCCCTTCTCTTTGTGCTGTTTTTCCTGCCCGAAACTGCGGGACGAACATTGGAAGAAATTGAGCGCGATTTGGGGGAGCAATTGCCCACTTCGTCAAGCACAAGCATGCCCAACTGAATTGTAAGTTCATGTACCGCACTGCGCACACGCACGGATAATGTAAGAAACTGCCAATTCAATCAATATTGGCGGATTTTTTGTTGACATCACATTGAAGCGTCCTTTGGCGACAACAGGTCCTGGCACGGTGCCTGCTATGTTTTTGTAGTTGTATATATTGTTTGTTTCAGTGCGCTCATCCGCTATGCTTGCCTTGTCTACTTCAGTCAGTTCACGAACCCATTCAAGGATTGAACCATGTCTACCGAGTATGCCACCACCGAACGTCAGCAGTCCTTCTTGGACAAAGTTCAAGATTCCCGCCACGAGCGCAACATTATCAACGGTCTTGCGCCATTCCTTGATGAAAAAGCCCCCGCCGACATGCTTGGTCTTTACTCATCAACCGAACTTGTGCAATTGCGTGTCCTGAAGGGAACGGATCGCGATCTTGAAAAGCGCATGCCAGTGAAGATGACGCGCCATTATTTTGAACTTGCCAAACAGAGCGCGCCTATTCGCCGCATTGTGAAGGCGGACCCCTCCGAAACCATGGACCTGGCTGGCTCTGAGGACCCCGGCTTTCAAATGGACTACAGCCCAGTTGAAGGCATGTTGCACAAGTATGAAATGGGTCTTCTTTATGTTGTCTCCACCTGCTCGGCGCACTGCCGCTTCTGCTACCGCGAGGAACTGATCGCGCGCAAGGAAATTACGCGTCAAGACGGCACTGTTGCCAAGAAGGGCATGGCGACCATTCCAGAGGTGGTCGCATATATCAAACGCTTTAACGCGGAAGTTGCCGCCAATGGCGGACACCACCCAACCTGTGGCCGTGAAAAATTGCGCGAGATACTCATGTCGGGCGGCGATCCCATGGTGCTGAACAATTCAAAGATCGCGGCGTGGCTGGGCGCGCTTGCGGAGGCGGGTGTTGAGTCGATCCGCATCGGCACCAAGGAAATGGCATTTTATCCTGAGCGATTTGACGACGCATTTGTCGCGATGCTTGACAACTTCCACCAGACATATCCCGAAGTTGGTTTGCATATTGTGGTTCACTTTGAACACCCCGATGAATTTCTTGCCAAGGACGCCGACGGCAAGTACATCCACAACGCGCAAGGCTTTTTGCAGTGGGTTCCCGTCACTGGTGCCGCCATGCGTCGCCTTGTGTCGCGCGGTTGGTTAAGCGTTGAGAACCAAACGCCAATCATGAAGGGAATCAACGATGATGCCGACGCACTTCGCATTTTGCAACGCGAATTCAAGCGTGCTGGCGGCGAGAACCACTACTTCTTCTGTGGTCGCGACATCATTGCCTACCGCGCCTTCAATGCACCGATTGAACGCGTGTGGCAAATCCTCAATGAATCGCAGAAGGGATTGTCTGGCGTTGAAAGCCACGCACGACTTTCCATTACCCACTACAAGGGCAAGACCGAAGTCTGCGCTGTCACCGACCACCCTATCCCCGGACTCAAGGGCAGCGAGAACGGCGTGGTCATATTCAAGATTCTGCGCAACGCCGGCTCCGCCAAAGACAAAGGCAAGATTTGCATTGTGGGCCGCAATCCAGAGGCGTTGTGGTTCGACGGGTTCGCCGATCGCGTGCTCTATGACGAGGCAGGTCTCTTTGATTACTCACGCGTGAAGAGCGCGCGTGTGACCCACGCGGCAGCACCAACACCATCCTGCCGATGATCGACAAGCGCGTTGGTAGCGCCCGCGAGGCGGTCGCCGACATCTCCGATGGCGCCACTGTCATGATCGGTGGCTTTGGCGAAGCGGGAAGTCCAATCGAGCTCATTCATGCCCTGATTGATCAGGGCGCGAAAAACTTGACGGTCGTGAGCAACAACTCGGGCACTGGCCTGGTTGGACTTGCCGCGCTTCTGCGCGCGCAGCGTGTCAGCAAGATCATCTGCTCGTTTCCTAAAACCGCAGGCTCAACCGTGTTCCCTGATCTGTATCGCGCTGGAAAAATAGAGCTTGAACTTGTACCGCAAGGAACACTAGCCGAGCGCATCCGCGCTGGTGGCGCTGGAATTGTGGGGTTTTACACGCCGACCGCGGTGGGCACGCCGCTGGCGCAAGGCAAAGAGTCGCGCGTGTTCGACGGCCGCGAACATGTGCTAGAGCTGGGCATTCGCGCCGACTTCACGCTGATCAAAGGCCGCGTATCCGACACGCACGGCAATGTTCTGTACCACCGCACCGCGCGAAACTTCGCGCCCATGATGGCCACCGCCGCCACCGTGACCATTGTGCAAGTGGCCCAAGTTGTTGAAGCCGGCGAACTTGATCCAGAGGGGATTGTCACCCCCGGCATCTTTGTGGATCGAGTGGTGCATGTGCCGTCGCCGGCGCTTGAATCCGCGCTCAACGAAGTTGGAGCAAGTTACCCATGAGCGTTGCCACTTCCATCGGTTGGACACGCGACGAAATCGCGCAGCGTGTTGCGCAGGACATACCCAACGGTTCCTATGTGAATCTTGGAATTGGCATTCCCGAACTTGTCGCACGACATGTGCCCCAGGGGCGAACATTTATCTATCACACCGAGAACGGACTGCTTGGCATGGGTCCATCACCCGCCGCGGACCAAGGTGATCCCGAACTCATCAACGCGGGGAAACGCCGCGTGACCATGATGCCTGGCGCCGCGTTCTTTGACCAAGCCACAAGTTTCGCCATGATTCGCGGCGGGCATCTTGATCTTTCAGTGTTGGGCGCTCTGCAAGTTGCCGCCAACGGCGATCTGGCCAATTGGTCAACCGGCGCTGACGACGCCATTCCCGCCGTGGGCGGCGCAATGGATTTAGTTGCTGGCGTGAAGCGAGTGTTTGTCATGACAACGCATGTCACCAAGGAAGGCGAGCCAAAGCTTGTTCCAAGCTGCTCCTATCCGCTCACTGGCCGCGGCGTTGTGACTCGTATTTACTCGGACTTGGCGGTCATTGATGTGACTGCGCGCGGATTTGCTCTTGTGCAACTGGCGCCTGGCCTATCATTTGAGTTTGTGCAAGAGCGCACTGGCGCGCCGATCATCAACCTTGCACTTGAGGCAAGCAAATGAAAAAGGAAATGAACATGGCAACCAACTCGGCCAAAGAAGTAGCGACTCCCACAACGAGCCACAGCGCGGAACTTTTTGCGCGCGCCAAAAGGGTCATGCCCGGCGGTGTCAGCCGCAATACCGTGCTTTGGTCATCGGTTCCCCCCTATGTGGCGTATGGAAAAGGCTGCCGCGTCACCGACATAGACGGAGTTACGCGCATCGACTTTGCCAACAATGTCGCTTCACTGATCCACGGACACGCGTACGCGCCCATTGTGGAAGCTGCCTCGGCGCAACTTGCGCTCGGGAGCGCCTTCATGATGGCCACCGAGCAGGAAGTTCTGCATGCGGAGCACCTGTGCTCGCGCAGCGATGGCTTTGACCAAATTCGATTTGTGAATTCCGGCACCGAAGCCGTCATGGCCGCGCTGAAAGCCGCGCGCGCGTTCACTGGTCGCCCCAAGATTGCCAAAGTGGAAGGTGCATACCACGGCGCCTACGACTATGTGGAAACCAGCCAGGGCTCATCGCCCGCCAACTGGGGCGCTGTTGATCATCCAAATCGCGTGCCGCTGGTGCATGGTCAGCCGCAATCCGCCATGGACGATGTGGTGGTGATTCCTTTCAACGATGTTGATCGATCCATCGCGCTACTGAACGAGCACCGTGGTGAACTTGCATGCGTGCTGCTTGACCTCATGCCACACCGCGTGGGGTTAAAGCCCGCGTCGCGTGAGTTTGTGACCGCCATGCGCGAGTGGACCGTGAAGAACGGCGCGCTTCTTGTGCTGGATGAAGTCATTACCTTTCGCACGCACTACGGCGGCGCGCAGCAGGGTTACGATATTCATGGCGATCTCACCGCGCTGGGCAAGATGATCGGCGGCGGCTTTCCAGTGGGCGCGCTTGCTGGTCGCGCCGATGTCATGCAAGTGCTCAATCCGGGCGCGGCCAAACTTCTCTTTCCACTGTCAGGCACATTCTCCGCAAATCCAGTCACCATGACCGCGGGACGAATCGCCATGGAGCACTTTGATCAACCCGCCGTGGCGCGCTTGAACGCGCTTGGCGAGCGCGTACGCAATGGCATTGCGCAAGCCATCCATCGCACCAAGGCTTGCGCCAGCGTGACTGGCGGCGGAAGCATGTTTCGCCTGCACATGAAAGCCGATGTACCAGCGAACTACCGCGAGGCCTACCCCAGCGCCGATGAGAATCGCCGACTCAAGATGATGCTTGAACACCTATTCGACCAAGGTTTCCTGATGGTTGGCACATGCACGGGCATGCTGTCAACTCCCATGACCGAGGCAGACATTGACGCGCTGGTGGCAGCGATGGAAAGTGGACTGAGAAAGATCGGCTGAACACACGCACGCCTGCTCAAACAGCGTTGCAAGTCCCTGCCCAATGCCAACACACAGCGCCGCCAGACCGCGCTTGGCACCGCGCCGTTAAGTTTCATGAACTAGCCTGACAACAATGGGGGGCCACTTGCTGCCAGTGGACGCCCCATCGCAATCACGCGCGCACTGAACAACTGCTTCGGCGTGGCGTGATTGCCGGCGTAAGGCGCGTCTGCAAAGGAACCCTCTAGCGCACAATCCAGTCGATGACGAAGATGCAAACCAGCATTGCAATGTAGAAAAGAAAAGTCTCACCTGACAACATGTAGATTCAAACGCTGTCACTCGGGATTTTGAGTTCACTTGTGCGGATGTCGAAATCAATACGGTCGGGAGGCGTCGTCCGCACGCGCTCGTAGAGCCTCAGCAGCTGCACTTTTTGGAACTCATTCTTCGCATCGAGAAACCACAGAAACAGGACCGGAAAAAAGGCAATGTAAGCCACCCTCACCCCATCCACTTGCGACACGAGAGCGAGGAACACTGCAACGAGGCTCACGCACTACTGCCGCGAATACATGACGGCCCTGTTGAACTGCTCGAGTTCTGAATAATAATATTGTTGATGGGAATTCGCATTTCCAGCGTCGCGGGCGGGCGCCCAACAAGTCCGCCGAGGAACACTGATTCCATGCCTTGACTGTGCCACCGCAGTGCTTGAGTGCGAGCGTCGGGCGACAATGTGGCGCGCTCGGACATTGCCCTTGCCGCGGAGCGTTCCCGTGCGTCCCCCATCGCTTCGACGGTGGTCGAGTGGCGCAAATGAACGCAATGATTCCATGCGACATCCACGGCGCCTTTGAAGAATTAGAAAATTTTCAAATCCCGTGTGTCATTGCTGCTTGCGCGCAGTCGATCGCGGTCTGAAATGTCATTGCTGCTTCAGCGCGGCGTATCGCGCTGCGAATCAGTCATCAGAGTCCGCAGTCATACTCCGGCATCGGATCGTCAAGCCACTGGCCAACATGCCGCCAGATGCGCTCAATGATCTGCGCATCATTGATGAGTGACATCATGATCAGTCAAATTGGGCGCATCTGGTGCTGGCATTGGGGACACAACAGCGGATCAACTTCCCAGACTTTCATGATCAAGCTTGATGAGTTCGCGCCACGATCGCAATGGAATGCGCCGCGGCTTCGACTCATGATGCTCGATAATTTCCACAGCTGTTTCCACAGCTGAGTTTGCTGCCGCACCACACCACTGCTCTGCTGCCGCGTACTCGCACGCGGCCTCCTCGGCACGCTTGCTGCGCTGACCACACATCTTGTTGGAATACCAGCCGTCGTAACGCACCATCTGTAAACGCTTGTCTGGAATGTGCTGCGTAACAATCATAAATGATTGGGGCGATGAAATCGCACGCGCTGTTCAACGATGGATACGGCCCAGCCAGCGCCATGCTTTTTACAGTCTCCTCGATCGAATGCGTGGTGACGATCAGGTCCGCTGATCCCACGCGCGGGTCGGATCCCCACACACGATTTGAGGCGTACAAGCCCGCGCTGGCAGCAATATTTAAAGTGTATTCACGAATCTGCAGACCCTTGATGTCCCGCAACACCACATCGCAATCCACTGAAATCACAATTGCAATCGGCTTGGCGATTGGCAATGTGTCGTGGCGCACTGTCCAGAACTGCGTTTGCTGATCCAAATATGTCTAGAATTTTGCGGCATTTCATTGGCGTTCAGCTTTGGCTGGCCACTTTGACAACCACAACAAAGCCACATAAGCGCCCCCGTGAGCACGAGCAACAATGTATTTGGCTTAAGCATCTTAGAATGATCAAGTAAACTATACCAATGAAAACAGCCATATTGCTCATGCCCCCACAGACCTATTTGCGCGCGAGTCAATGCGTCTAGTATTAATTTCTTATTTTTAATTCGTCAATTGAATTTTATACTTACACATTTCTAGGAGCCTGTCATGTACGGAATGGTGAATAAATCGGTGCAAGCACTTGTCACGACCACATTCGGCATTGACAAATGGGAATCCATTAAAAGAAAGGCGGGCGTGAAGGAAGATGTTTTCCTGAGCAATGAAAGCTACCCCGACTCCATAACCTATGGCTTGATTGGCGCGGCCACAGAAGTGCTGGGAATGAGCGCGGACGAAATTCTGTTCGCTTTTGGCGAGTTTTGGATTCTGCACACTGCGCGAGAGGAATACGGGGACATGCTCAGTTCCGCTGGCCGCAATTTGCCGGAGTTTCTGGAATACCTTCCAATGTTTCACATTCGCGTGGCGCTTATTTTTCCAAATCTCAAACCGCCGCGCTTTGAATGTTCCAATCGGAAAGCGGATCGAATCACCATGCACTACTTCAGCCACCGCCCTGGCTTGTCCGTTTTTGTGCGGGGTCTATTCAGTGGCGTTGCCAAATTGTATAACACGCCCGCGCAAATCACGCAGACCAAATTCAAAGACAAGGGCGACGACCATGACGAATTTCTTGTCTATTGGGGCGACGCGGCCAAACAATGACTCAGGCAGATTTCATGATTGACCGCGAGCAGTTTTCAAAACTGTTTCCGTTTCACTTTCTACTAGACGCAAACATGCGCGTGTTGCAAACTGGCGCCGTGTTGGCCCGCATTTGCCCACAATTTTGCGTGGGCCAGGAATTGAATGATCACTTTTCGCTCTTTGATTTGTCAAGCGACCGCGCGAAACGGATCACTCCAGAATTGATATCGCGTCGACAAACTGGAATCTTTATATTCGAATCCGCAACATCTAATTTATCGTTGCGCTTGCAAGCGATAATTTTGCGCGACCCAGAGCGATATCTTTTTCTTGGCTCACCATGGGTGCGTACACTCAAGCAAATGCAATTGTTGCAATTGGTGATGAACGATTTTGCGCTACATGATTCCACTGTTGACCTGCTTCAGATGACTCAAACCAACGATATAATCAAGAGAGATTTATATCAACTCGTGGCCGATCGCACCGCTAAACTTTCATTGGCCAACGCCGAACTGTCGCGCGTCATGCGCTCCAAGGATGATTTCTTGTCGGCCATGAGCCATGAATTGCGCACGCCACTGAACGCCGTGCTTGGACTTTCCGAATCGCTGGCCGAGGGCGTTTACGGCGAGATGAACGCAAAACAAGCCCAGTCCATCAACACCATCGCGGAAAGTGGCCGCCACCTTTTATCTCTGATCAACGACTTGCTGGACCTTGCCAAAATTGGCGCCGGCAAAATGGAATTGGAGTTGAACAACGCCAATATGGAAGATGTGTGCCAAGCAAGTCTGCGATTGGTTCTTGGGCAGGCGCAAAAGAAAAATTTAAATCTCACGCTGGCTATGAACGATAAATCCGTCATGCTTATGGCCGACGAACGCCGCCTGAAACAAATATTGGTGAATCTGCTTTCCAACGCAGTGAAGTTCACTCCGGATGGCGGCAGCGTGACTCTGGAGACCATGTGGGATTTGGAAAGTGAATCACTTATGTTCTCCGTTCGGGACACTGGCATTGGAATTACCACTGAAGATTTAAAGCGACTCTTTAGTCCCTTCACACAATTGGATTCCAAACTTTCCCGCCAGTACGCGGGAACTGGACTTGGTCTAAGCCTGGTGCTGAAGTTGGCCGAATTGCATGGTGGTAGCGTGACGGTGGAAAGTGAAATTGGCAAAGGCAGCTGCTTCACCCTTCGGATTCCTGGCAAGGGTTTAGAGAATGCGATTCGTGGCGGCGACAAAGGCGCTGTCACCATTTCTGAAATCTCGCCCACCAAGATACTTCCAAGCAACACTCCGCTCGTCTTGGTGGCCGACGACAATGAGATCAACCTGATTACGGTATCTGATTATTTGCGTGCGAATCAATGGCGTGTGATCCAGGCGCGCGATGGTTTGGAGGCGGTCAAAATGGCTCGTCAGCACGCTCCTTCATTGGTGCTCATGGATATTCAAATGCCCCAGATGGATGGCCTTGACGCCATCGTCCATTTGCGTGCCGACAACCAATATGCGAAAATCCCCATCATTGCGTTGACTTCCTGCGCCATTGGGGGCGACCGCGAACGTTGCATGGCTGCTGGCGCCAACGACTATCTGAGCAAGCCAGTGAATATGAAACAATTGGTGAAGATTATGCATGCCCTCTTACCCAAAGACGAAACGCGCTAAATCAAATTCGTCATGACTACATCATCAACTATTTTAATTGTGGATGATGAACCAGGTGGCCGTGAAACATTGGATGCGTTGCTCACTCCATCTGGTCACAACTTGCACTTCTGCGACAACGGTCTTGACGCGCTGAAGCAAGCCAGTATTTTGCAGCCCGATATTATTTTGCTTGATATCATGATGCCCGTCATGGACGGCTTTGAAGTGTGCCGCAGACTTCGTATGGACCCTTTGTTGGCGGATGTGCCTGTGGTCATGACCACCGCGCTCGATGACAAGGTGTCGCGGATCCGAGGCATTGAGGCGGGCGCCGACGATTTTATTACCAAACCGATCGATCGCATGGAAATTCGCGCGCGCGTCAACACCATCATCCGCTTGAATCGCTATCGAAAGTTAATGAAGCAACAAGCCGATTTGCTGCAGGCTCACCATGAATTGCAGGACGCCTACGATGCCACGCTCAAAGGCTGGGTGCGAGCCCTGGATTTTCGAGACAACGAAACAGGAGATCATTCGCGGCGTGTCACGCTACTCACGGTTGAACTTGCGCGCATAATGGGAATGAATGAGGATGAACTTGTTCATGTGCGTCGCAGCGCTTTACTACACGATATTGGAAAGATGGCCGTGCCCGATTATATTTTACACAAGCCCGGTCCGCTGACGGAAGCGGAGTGGGACATCATGCGAAAGCATCCGCAATTTGCGATTGAGTTGCTCGAGCCCATTGAATATCTGCGACCCGCGCTTGTTATTCCTTTGTGCCATCACGAACGCTGGGACGGCACGGGCTACCCACGCGCAATCAAAGGCGAAGAAATTCCTTTGGCTTCGCGTATTTTCGCCGTGGTCGATGTGTGGGACGCGTTGTCATCCGATCGCCCCTACCGCAAGGCTTGGCCTTATGAAAAGATCGTGGAGCACATGCGCCAGCAATCAGGAACGCACTTTGATCCCAAGGTGGTAGCACTCTTTTTGCAAATGATGGTTGGCGCCTAAGAAACTTCACAAGCCGCGACCACAAGTGGCGCTTGATTGTGCAACGGCACTGGAAATGCGAAGACCTATCAAGCACACTCACGCCCGCTCGAACAGCGTTGCAAGTCCCTGCCCAACGCCAACACAAAGCGAAGCCACACCGCGCTTGGAGTTGCGCCGTTGCATTTCGTGGACAAGCGTGACCACAATACGAGCGCCACTTGCTCCAAGTGGATGCCCCATTGCGATCGCCCCGCCATTCACATTCACGCGCGCCATGTCAAAGCCAAGTTCGCGCACACACGCAATGGACTGCGCCGCAAACGCCTCATTCAACTCAATCAAGTCGATGTCGCCAGCGGCAAGACCAGTGCGCGCGAAAAGTTTCTTCACCGCAGGTACAGGCCCAATGCCCATGTGCGCTGGATCCACACCCGCCGACGCGCATGCTCCCACAAAGGCGAGCGGCTTTAAGCCAAGCGCGGCCGCGCGTGACGCTTCAACAAGTACAAGCGCGGCGGCGCCATCGTTCATGCCTGATGAGTTGCCAGCGGTCACCGTGGCATCGGTCGCCTTTGAGAACGCGGGCTTGAGCGCGGCAAGCTTTTCAAGTGTGGTGTCCGAACGCGGATGTTCGTCGGTGTCAAACATGATCGACGGCTTCTTGCCTTGGACAATCTCAACTGGCGCAATCTCGTCGCGCCATCGACTAGCGGCGTGTGCGGCGGCCCACTTCTGCTGGCTCGCAAGCGCGAACGCGTCTTGATCAGCGCGCGAAACATGGTGGGCGCGCGCCACATTCTCTGCGGTTTCGCCAAGCGAGATCGGTGGATACATGGCGGCCATGCGCGGATTCACAAAGCGCCAGCCAATGGTGGTATCGACCATTTGCTGCTCGCGGCCAAAAGCCTGATCGGCCTTGCTCACTACATACGGCGCGCGACTCATGGACTCGACGCCACCCGCGATCATGATGTCGCCAGCGCCCGACTCGATCATGCGCGCCGCAAGATTCACCGCCTCAAGGCCCGAGGCGCACAGGCGGTTCACCGTTGCACCAGCCACGGTCGGGGGAAGACCCGCCAACAGCGCGGCCATGCGCGCCACATTGCGATTGTCCTCGCCTGCTTGGTTCGTTGCGCCAAAGTACACATCCTCAATAAGCGCGGGGTCAATGCCAGCGCGCGCCACGGCAGCGCGCATGACATACGCGGCCAAGTCGTCTGGGCGCACCACGGCAAGCGCGCCCCCGTGACGACCAATGGGTGTTCGAATGGCTGCAACAATGGCGACTCTGCGGGACATGCAAGCAATCTACCGCAGGTATCCCCCAAGCGCCGCAGGCATTATATTGCTGAACCGAATGCCCCCACTTGCACAACCATTGTTGAATGAAATCACCGCCAAAGTTGCCGCCATTGAAGGCGCCGATGCGGCCAGTGCGGGACCGCACTGGGGCGCCATGCACAAATTGCTGTTGAAGGCTAAGGTGGAACCCGCCGCCATTATGCGTTTGGTGGGCGCGCGCGATGTGAAGGAATTAAAGCGAGTCGCGGCGCGCTTGCGTGGAGAGGAAGTTGCCGATGATGTGGTTGCGCCCGCGGCGGCGGCCGTGGCGGTGGACGCATCCGTGATGCAGAGTGCGCTGAAGATATTCCGTCGGCGCGTGAAGTTTGCGCAGTTAGACGCCGAAAGCAAGTTGGGAGTTGGACCCATGAGCGGCGGAGCGCAACACAAGATTGACGCCATGATTCCCCCGCGCGAATTTCCTATGGAAGTGTGGGAAGCCTTGGTGCACGCGGGCAAACTTCGCCGCGAAGGACAAGGTTTTTACTCGCTTGTGGATGACAACAGCCAAGTGCATTGGTGAGTTGCGCGCGGGCGCGGCATTAAAATTATGTATTGCTCAAGGGAGGCGCAGGCGGTTGTGGTGGGCGATTGTCATTGTTCTTCATGTTCTTCCTTGGCCTACCCCGATAACGGTCATCATTTTGATTTTCGTCATTTTGATTACGGCCATCGTCATCGCCTATTTCATAGCGCTCTATAAACACTTCAACATTGCTGTTTGGATTACCGGTCATGCCTTTGAAGTCATCTGGATTGACATATATTCCGCGCATTGGACCAGGCTGCATTTGGTTGCCACGGGATTGGGTGCGCTGACCAAACAAAAATGCGAGAAACAAAAGCAGGGCAATCAGTATGACCAATATCGCAATGCGCAGCCGTTTCACCGAGGTTTCTAGCTTCTTCAATCGCTCGGCGGCATGGCACAATGCCCCCATATCGGTTGCACAAGACATGGCGCAGGCTTTACACACGGATGCGTGATGGGCGTTGGTTTCAGCGTGAGCATCGCGGGATGCGGAGTCGGTCATGGTGGCTTTCTTGCAAAGGTTTTCGGAATGGTTGAATTCAAATCAGCGATAATCAATAATGATCAATGCATTGTAATCAATGATCGGATCTTGAGGTAATTGGCACTTGAACCGTTGTGCTGGCGTGCAATAGAACCAAATGCAATGAAATATTTTCCAAGGCAATGGAGTGTTCCTGTGCGATCACATGCGCGTAGGCGTTGAGTTGGAACGCGTGGTGCTGCGCTCGCTGCTGCTTCCACAGCTCCAATGAGTGCGTGTCAGAATTGAAGGAATCGGTCTTAAAGTCAATAATGCGTGCGCTGTGCCATTGGATTGAATTGTCCTTTGATATGCCAAGCAATTCCACACGGTCAATGATTCCTTCTTGCACGCCGCCGTCAGCAAACAAGCGCACGAATTTGCGCTCGTTCAACACAGCGCATGAGGCGGCGGGCTTGGCCAACATGGATTGAATTTCAGAACTTGTGAGCTGCGCGATGGTGTCGCCCACCACTTGTTCAATGGCGGATTTGTCGCGCTGTGGAAATTGCGCGAGCGCCTTGGCCACCAGGTTGGAAATGAAACCGGGCGCATGAGGGTTCCAGTTGTCGCTCCACTGGATACTTTCAGCCACCAAGTGGGCAATGGTGCCTCGTTCGGTTGCCAACAGCGCGCCGCGCTGCAACGCGGACGATTGATTCGTGGCGGTGGCGGCTGCAGATATTGAAAAACTTTCGTGGCGGGATGAAGGCGAACTACGCGCACGAGTGTGAACCGCGCTTGGTGCGGACTTGCATATGGGCACAATTTCCATTGTGTCGTCTTGCGCTTCGCTTGCTTTGGAGTGATTTGGCTTCCAATGTTCATCGCCAATCGTCATGATCTCAAACGCTGCGGACCGTTCCATGACAAATTGTTCAACGGATGTTGCTTGCGCATTATTGACGGAATCCACTTGCACGGATGCCAAGGAGATTGTTTGCGCGGATGGTTGCACGGCATCGGGCAGCTCGTACGCCAACTCCGACAGGCGCATGCCAGGCATGGAACATATGGCGTCGTACACAATGCCGGCGGGTGTTGCGCCAATGCCATCTTTTTTGCGCGCGCCAACAATCCACAAGCCTTGCTTCGCTCGGGTCAGGGCAACATACAACTGGCTCAGTTGCTCCTGCAGGCGGAATTCTTGGGCGTAATTCATTGTGTCTTGATAGCGCTCTGGAATGAGGTCGCCAGAAATCCACGGCACAATACAGGTTGGTGGCTGCAGCGGCTGCTGGCGATTGACCGCGAATGTTGGACGGGTGCTTTCCAATTTATCCGCGCCCGCGTGGTACACAACCATGTCCCACTCCAAGCCTTTGGCTTGATGAATGTTAATGACATGAATGGCATTGGCGCGTGCGTCTTGCACGCGCACAGCAGCGAGGGAGTCCACAAGTTCCTCCACGCTTCGTGTGCCCTGCTCCTCAAGACGAGTTGTTTCTTGAATCAGACGCGCAATTCGCAACTGATCGCTTTGATCAAAGAGCTTCGTGCCAGAGTGCGAGAGTTGACGATGCCACCGCGTGAATGCCCCTGCCACGCCCAACTGCGCAAGCTGCTCGCGAATTGCGCGCGCGGCAGTTTCGCGCTGGCAAACGCGTTCATGCAACACCTTTTTATCATGATGATTGCATGCCCACTCTTGCTTGAGCCCAAGCACTTGCGCCAGTGGCGTTGTCGCGACTCCAAATAAACTAATGGTGTCCCCAGGATGCGAACTGAATCGCAGCGCGTCCAGAAACGCGACAACCGCTGGTGAAGTTTGCATATCGCCGCCGGCCAAAGCCACACATGCGACGGGGTTGGGGTGGTTGCGAATGCACTCCACAAGTTTGGCCACATCTTTGTTGCGGCGCGCGATGATTGCAACCTTGGCGTCGCCTTTGAATCGGCGGAATTGTTCCATGGCAATACTTGCGCTTTCACTGATCAGACGGCGCTCAACGGCGGCAGCGGAAACCCCCTTCACCGATGGAAGCATGCGAACTTGGACGCATCCAGCAAGATTTTTGCACTTGTCGGCGGATTCATGCAAGACATACTGAGCGGACCACTTTGTTATGGCGGAATAAAATCGCCTGGAAACTTCATCCTCAATCAGATCAAGAACCTCGCTCTCGCCGCGCTTGAGTCGCGTAAACAAGTGGTCCACAAATCGCAAGATCACGGGCGAACTGCGATAGGAAGTATGCAGAGTGACCGAGTCGTCCACATCATGTTCGCCGCGGCCATTGTGGATCATATTTTTAAAATCGCACAGCAAGCGCGGTTCGCCGGCGCGCCAGCCGTAAATGGATTGCTTGGGATCACCCACCACCAGCAAGCTGCGCACGCGGTCGTGGTTGTCCGTGGAGGCAATTTCCTGCGCCAATGGTCGCAACGCTTGCCACTGGCCAACGCTCGTGTCTTGAAACTCGTCAAGCAACAAGTGGTCAATGCGCGCATCCAGTCGAAAGGCAATCTCGGGAATACTGGCATGATTCATGGCGTGCGACAAACGGCGTGTGACGGATTCAAATGTGACCTTCTCATCCTGCGCCATCATGCGCTTCCATGCGTCGTCAATGAGGAGAAGAAATTGCGCCCAGGCAAGCGCTTGATCAGCAATCGCGCCGTCTTGCAGGGCGGTGATGTGGTCCAGCAGAATTTGAATTTGCTTAACACAACCCGCGGGAACGGGCTGGCGGGAAAAAATGGGGTTGTTCGGGTTTTCCACCACGGCCGCCGGTGGTCCGCTTTTTTTCCAATCTTCCCAACTCCTTTTCTTGCCTTTTAGCGTGGGCGGAGGCGGGCTTAATTTTTCAACCATGGCGGCATACGATTTATTTTGGGTGGGCATGGCTTGCACCTCGTGCCGAAGCGACTCCACTACTTTGGCGAGTTGCTCATCGCTGAGCAATGTGCCGGATGTCTTTCCTGGCGGGGCGTTCCACGCCGGCGGAATATCTATTGCTAGCGCGTCGGGCAATTGCGAATCACGCAGCGCCGACAGACCGTGATCCAACTTTGCGCCAATCACGCGCTCTAAGGAACTTGCTGCCACGCCATACGCCAACTTTTGTAATCGCTTGGAAATGGTGTCCACATCGGTTGATTCATGCATCACATGCCGCAAGGCGCGCCGTGAGGCGGCCGCTGTTTCTGCCTCGCATAAAAATTGCAGTGGCAATGGAAGACCAACCTCTTGGCCAAAAGCTTGCGCCAAGCGCGTGAACACGCTGTCAATGGTGCGAATTTCTAGACGATCAAATTGATTGGTCAAGCGCGCAAGGATGCGCGCAGGATCAAATGTATCCGCAAGCGAAGGATCGACTTTGCAGACATCGTCATGCAGAGATTTGCGCTTGGCTTCATCCAGAGCGGCTTGCGCAAGACGCGTCAGAATGCGGTCGCGAATTTCGCCCGCCGCGGCGCGCGTGAAGGTGGTTGCCAACACGGAGGCCGGATCAAACGCGGCGTCCGAAGTTTCGCGCCGCAGCATTGCGGCGATAATGGCGATGAAGCGCGTGGAAAGCGCATAGGTCTTTCCGCTACCCGCGTTGGCAATAATGCGGGTCATGCGACGATTGGTGCTAGAGTTGTTGCTCATGTGGCCGAGCCCTCATTGCCTTGGTCGTCGCCTTGGTCGTTGTCTTGGTCCTCATCGAACTCCTCGGCGAACATGGGCAAGCACAAGGCGCGGCGCACGCGGTCAAACTTGCCCGATGGATCCTTGCCCGTGTCTGGAAATACCCCGGCGCGGATTTCACGCACAATTCGCTTGGCTTCAGCAATGGCGCTATCGATCGATCCGATCAGCGGACACCATGCTGGTTCCAAGTTGGAGGCTGGCACGGACAACACGCCCACTTCTATTTTGTCGCTCGTGGCCGTGGCCAGATTGACAAGAGCATCATGGTGCTCTGCAATTTGCGGCAACAGCAATTTATAAAGGGGCAATTGCAAATCTAACCATTTGTCGCCACGCAATACCTTGGCTGCCTTGCCTTGAACCACAAATCCACCGTCGCTTGATTTGTAATCAATAATGCGCCAACCATGTTCAGGGTGGTAATCGATTCGATCGACCCGAAATTTGATCGGTTGCGGCGCGCCATCCACATCGAGCATGGCCACGGCGTCCTCATGCTTGCTTGGCCACTCAGAGGCCACCATGGTCCAACCCATGCGCAACTGCGCGGCGTGCCACTCCACCAATGCGGGCAAACGATTTTGTAATTCAAGGAGCGCCAGGCGAATAGGCAGTGTGAGTTCTCCACCAAATTTCTTGTGGGCGCTGTCGTGGGCCGCCTGCATGATGCCTTGCGCACATTGCGCGCAATAGTTGGCGTGATTGATGTCAAGTTGTTTGATCGCTGGCGTGTCCAATGCCTGAGCGGCGGTGTGCAACAATGTCCCAAACTCGGCTGCGTTTAATTCCACATGGTCCAATTCCGGAGCACTCAACTTCAGGACTTTCTCCAGCCAATAGCGATATGGGTTGTCTATGTACACCGCGAAATCGGTGACGCTGATGGTGCTTGGTATCGCGCTTGCATGGATTGCGCTTGGCTGCGGCTTGATGGCGAACGCGCTGGTAGATGCCGTGACATTCAGGGACAATGGACGCACCCGCTTTCTTTCATCGCCTTCAGCATCATTGGGTACTAGCAATAAAATTCTTTTGGCGATGGCCAGTTCATCTTGTGGCAACAATAAACGGCTGGGCTTCAGTGGATCACCGTCGCTCCCAAGTTGTCCCACAATAATGGCAAGCCGTGGCGCGTTCACTTGGGCATGACTTTTGCCAACCACATGAGTTTGCGTCGTGCGCGCGCGCGCCACCAACGCGCTCAGCAAGTACGCATCACGCGCAAAGCGCGCAGCGCGTGTTGGCAAACCAACCGCCGCACGAATACTTTCGTTGAACCAGCAGTCCACTGGCGCAGCAGATGGAAGGCTGCCCTCAAATATGCCGGTCAGTACAAATTTTTCGCTTGGATGGAACAATGTTTCTAACCAACCCACCGTGTCCACGCTCTGCGCCTCTGCGGGAGCGTGCACACTGAGATCCGCGCACAACAGCAGCGCGAACGACAAGGCGTCGGCCGCGCTGCCCAATTCTTGCGCCGCCATGCTTTCCTGGGCATGACGCAATGTTTGAACGCACTCCGTCAATGCACGGGCCGTGATCGGATTTTCATTGGTTGCGAATGCGCGGTGCAACCATTGTTCAAGCTGTTTCCAGCGCTGGCCAAGTTGCACATGCGTATTGGCCAAGGGCGACATACACGCGAACCAATCCTTGAACTGTGCGTCAAGCGAGCGCGCCAAATTCTTGGTGGCGCTTGTGGCGTTCAGGCGCATCCAGAGTTGCTCAATAGAAGTTGCCTTGCAATCAACCATCAACTTTTCAAGAGTTTGTATTGGCGCTTGGGTTGCCTTGTGTGGGAAAGTTCCACTCTCATCTTCATGATCCAAACCATCCACCGCCGCATTGTCGGCCTTGATCAAATGCGTGATCGCCGGAACTCGGGTCAGTTCAATCAACTGAGAGGCTTGTTCGCCACAGACCGCCTGCTCGAGCCGCTGCAAACATTGACCAACTTCGGTCTTTGCAAAGGCCGTGCCTCCACCGGAATGGACTGCGCGGTCATGTTGGGCAAAGGCGCGCGATATGTTTGGCAGCAGCGACTCGTCAGCAAGCACAATGCATGTATCGCCTGTGTCTAGAGCGCCGGTCAGTTGGCTATAGCGGGCAACGGTGGCGCTCGCCTGATCGGGTGGATCACTCGCCACTTCAATCATGCTGTCTTGAATATCAGGACCACTGGTGAAGCCATGGATTCCTGCAATGACAACTCCAAGATGATCAAACTTGGCGGCCTCACTAGGTGGCGCAAGAACCAACGCGTGCACCTGCACCGGGTGTCCCTTGAAGGCGGTCCTTGCGAAATATTCCGTGGCAAACGAAACATTACGCGCGAAATCAGGCAAGCCCGCCAACACCAGCGTGGCGCACTTTGGCGACCATCCAGTTGCGGCGAGATCAATCACTTCACTGCGCTCCAACATTTCCATGCTCACAATCGTTCCCATTTCCTGCAACTCATGCTTCATTGCTTGATGAAGCCGCCCAAGCAACTGCCAATTGTTGGCCAGAGTTGGACTGTTGCTCAAAATGTCGAGGCGGCCAATCTCTTGCACACTTCGATGCGCGTCGTCGGCGCGGTCAATGACGGCAAGCAGGCGTTTGGCAGGACCTGCAAGCGCGGCGAGCGAAGTGGCTCGAACCGCAGGTAGTAACTGTTCGCGCAGATCGTGCTGCTTTGCGAGCGCCTTGCTGATGGCGAACAGGCGTTCAAGTGGTCCAGCCACAACACAACCAGCGGGAGTTTCAAATGCATTCACCATGAATTGGCTAGGCGTGGCCATGCTTGGTGGAATCATGGGCCCCTGGGTTATTTTTCGAAGCGCAGCAAGAACTTGGCGCCGAGCGCCCGCGCCTGGAACAATCACCAGCGTAGTGGTGAAATCAAGAACCCCGTTGGAATATGTGGCAATCGATTCACGCTGCGCATGTAGCCACCGCGCCACGCTGTTGGCGGCGCATTCGGACCAACCCAGAAAATGGCGTTCATGCGGTGGCATGGGTTCTTTCTTCTAACGATTGAGATGGGCAAGTGTGACTGCCTTTGCGCCACAAATGTAAGAATACTATTGGCACCATCCAGATTGGTTAAAGCGCAAATACCGCTATTGCAGCAGGAAATACAACGGTGCCCCAATGTTGCGAAGAGTTGAGCAAGTCCAGGCGCTGAACTGATTGTGAACCACCAAACAGCCCCGCACACGAATTGCGGATTTGGTCACAATGCGCGTGTGAGCAAACCCACGCTCCAACTTGAGCGCATGCAATTCTTTGGCCGTCTTGCCACGGATTACCAGGCCATGTTCGGCACAACTCTGGAATCACTGGCGGGCAAGCGCGTACTTGATTGCCCATCGGGGCCAAGTTCGTTTGTAGCGCAGGCATGCGCGGCTGGCGTCAACGCGATTGGCGTTGACCCTTTGTACGCGCACGCCGCGAATGAATTACGCAACCGCTGCTTGGATGACATTGACTACACGGTGCGGCAAATGGCGAAGCATGATGCCGCATACGGCGATTTGGATTTACAGGCGTACGCGAACAACAAGCGCCAAGCGCTTGAATTATTTTTGCCCGACTACGAGTCAGACCGCGCCGGCCAGCGGTACATCAACGCAAGTTTGCCCAAGCTGCCATTTGCCAATCGCCATTTTGACCACACATTGAGCGCGCATTTGCTGGTGACTTACAGCGATTCTGCTGTAGGCGGTTGTCTATCCAATTCACCCTTCACTCTGGAATGGCACTTGGCGGCGGTGTTAGAAATGATGCGGGTAACGCGGGGATCGCTGCATATCTATCCCACAACAACCCGCACCAAGCCCGCTCGGCGCCATCCATATATGGATGCGATTGTGGAGCTCGTGGAATCTCAATCTAGGCGCGGACACGATTCCAGCGACCACGGCACTGACACAAGTAGTGCTTGGACATGCCGCTTCGAGCCATCCACTTATCAGCGAGGTGATCAAGATCAGAATTATTCAAATGCTTCGTTGGTAATTGAGCGCGGCGCGCAAGTACGCTAATCTTGGAATTGTCCCATGCATATCCATAAATATCTTGTATGCAAGCACTCGACAGGTGGGAATGTCGCATGAAAAAAACCATTTTTATATTTCAAAATTTTTTCAGTGTGCATGGCTGTGTGATCGCGAGTGCAAGTGTGTCCATGCTTCTCATCCTGGCCGGATGCGCAGGCGCGTACAAGCCAGTGCCCAAAGCCAAGCCAACCAACGCCCCTGTCGTAGAATCATCAATGTCCATGCGCAGCAAGAGACTGGCGCCATCAACATTGCCACCAGGACAAAAATCAACGCCAGTGACAACGCAACTCACGGAAACTTCCGGGCCAAAGCCAACTGCGCCAACTGCGCCAACTGTTCAAGCCACTCCATCACAATCCCCTGAACCAGCCGAAGTGGTAGCAAAAACGCCGGTTGAAGTTGTAACTGAAGTTGTGACTGAAGCGCCCGCACAAGCACCAACCGTAACCACTACGCCAGTGTCGCGAGATCCTGGCGAGGCCACTAGGCAAAATCTTGTGCTTGAGCGCGCCGGCGCCAGCCACGCACAAGTGGTCTTGATTGGCGACTCCATCACAGAGGGGTGGGAAGGCGCGCCCGACCAATTACACGCGCTGGTTGGATTGCGTAGCGCGGCCAATTTGGGCGTGGGTGGCGATCGCACGCAACATGTGTTGTGGCGGCTTGAGCAAGCGCCACTCATCGGTATTCAACCAAAGGTTATTGTGCTGATGATTGGCACCAACAATATTTACGATGACAGCGCCGAAGACATTGTGGCGGGCATTCGGGCCATCGTTGCGCTGATGAGCGCTCAATGCCCTCATGCTGGAATTTTAATTTTGGACATTCCGCCACGCGGCGTGCCCCTGGATTCCGCGCGCGCCAAAATTACACAGATCAACACCCTGCTTGCACAATGCCAATGGCCAGCGAACGCGCGCTTTGTGTGTGTGAGCGGTCAATTTTTGGACACAGCTTCAACGATTGATCCAACGGTCATGCCGGACTTGCTGCATTTTTCACAGAAGGGATACGCCATATGGGCGGCCTCAATCAAACCAGAATTGGATTTATCGTTGGCCGCGCAACCCCTGGAGGTTATCCCCACCACCACGCATCCATGATCAATTTGCAAGCGCTTTGTTGGAAATATCACGAAAAATTTCTCCTCAATACTTTCGTAGCGTATTCTCCCCCAACCAAATATCGCAATGAATAATTCTTCTCCACAAAAATCAATTACCGCCACATCCGCACGAAACATTGTCGTACTTCTCGTGTGCGTGATTGTTGGCGCGGCCGCCATCACACTTGCGGTGGCGCAAAATGCGAATCCCTCAATTCAAAATCCAGCGGCGCCCGCCACCAATAAGTACGCGACTCCACAAGGCGCACCAGCAAAATCCCCCGCCACAGTTGCGGTTGGCCAAACATCTCCATTGGCTCCCAAAGACGGGTTGACCATTCCGGTCAGTGTTGTGGACAACACCAACCCAGCTCAAGTTCAAGCCGCCATAACAAACGTACTCCAAGCCATCGTGAAAGCCGACGACATGCCAGGAATGGCCGCGGCAGTCATTATGAATGGCAAAATTCTTGGCGCGGGCGCGGCTGGCGTGCGTAAAAGAGGAATGCCCGATCCAGTATTGGTCGACGATCCGTTTCATTTGGGCAGTTGCACCAAGGCACTCACCGCCACATTGATTGGCATTCTTGTGGACGAGGGAAAGTTAAATTGGAACAGCACCATTGGCGACTTGATTGGCCGCGACATCAATGGGATCAATCCCGATTATGTGCCAGTGACCATTGACCAATTGCTGCACCACCGCTCTGGCGCTTGGCCGAATGGACCCAGCGAGGTTTGGAAGGCCGCGCAAAGAAGCACTCTAAAAACACCAGTGGAGCAACGCTTGAGCTATGTGGAATCCATTCTTTCACAGCCGCCGCGATTTCCGGCGGGTAAATATTTGTACTCCAACGCGGGCTACGCCATTCTTGGATTGATTGCGGAAACCATAACCAACACGCCTTATGAGCAACTGATGGAGCAAAAAGTTTTCATTCCACTTGGACTCACCAGCGCTGGATTTGGTCCCGCAGGTCGTGAAAATGAATTAACCGCTCCATATCCGCACTTGGAAACCGGGGGGGCGAACTTTCTTGACAATCCCGAAGCCATCACTCCAGCAGGACGCATTCACATGAATGTGACCGACTGGGCAAAATTTTGTCTGCTGCATTTGGGCCATCAACCAACTCCTCCGCTCCTGAAGCCACAAACGCTGGAGCATTTGCACACGCTTGCGGGCGAGGTGGCCGAGGATAAATTTGGCTACGCCTGCGGCTGGATGCGGCCAAATCGGGAGTGGTCGGGCGGGCGAACCCTGCATCATGCGGGATCAAACATGCTGAATTATTGCGTGGTGTGGATGTCCCCGCAAAAAGATTTTGGGGTGCTGGCAGCCACCAATCAAGGTGGCAAAAAAGCTGAAACCGCGGTGAACGAGGCGTGCAGCGCTTTATTGGATCAATTGCTGCTCAATAAGAAATAATATTTAGCCACCCGAGGTGAAGCGGGCCACGCCGTTTTCATCCGTGAATATTTTAATTTGACTTTTGCCGTCGGGCGCAAGCCAAATCATCAACGCGTCGCCGTTGGCTTTGGTGGATGCTCCAATGCGCAATTTGTTGCTCATATCGCGCCATTGAACGCTGCTCTCACCGCTGGCCTGCGTGGTCATGGCGATGCGGCTCTGACCTTTGGTGTCCAAACATTGAAAGCTGGATTGACCACTTGGATAGGTCTTGGCGGAAAGGCGCGCGTATCCGTCCTGGTCGTACCAAGAGAGTCCAGCGGCCTGTTTGTCGTCCTCCCCGTTGAGCACCAGGCGTTCATTGCCGTTGGAATCAACCACCGCCAAGCGGCGCACGCTCATGGTGTCTTGGGGAGCGTTGGCGCCACCTACAACCAGCGCAGCAAGGGCGCCAAACAGCACAAGATTCGTGCCACGCACTCGGGTCAGCGATCGTTCCACGCGGTCAAGCCGCGACGCAAGATTGGTGTCATTGTGAATGTCGTTCATGGCGCCAACGCTATCAGGCAATGGGCTACCTTTCCACCGCGAGTTCGCGCTTTTTTGCGCGCTCAATACCAGCCTGATGTAAAGTAGAACCTGATCACTTTGTCATCATCCTTCCATTGCAAATCAATTCAAACTGAAAGACCTCACACAATGTCAACTCAACAACACTCGCATTGGGCCATGGTGACACTCAACGGAGCGTTGCTGAGTGTGGGCGGACTTGCGCTGGTGGCCGTGCCTTTCCTGGCCGCGTTCACATTTGCGGCGGCGTTTGGATTGTGTTTGGTTGTTGTCGGCGTGGTTGGATTATTCGCCGCGCTGAAATCCATGGGCAACGCGCAGCACAGTTTGTTGGTCTTCCTTGGACCGATTTTTTCCATCTTGATCGGAGCCATTCTTTGGTTCACCCCCGCGCAAGGCCTGGTGGCGCTGACGGAATTTTTGGGCGCGTTCGCGGTGGTCACCGGCATATTTCAAGTGGTGGCGGCGCTCGGTTTGTCTGGAAAAATTCACTGGGGCTTACTGTTGCTCAACGGCTTGCTCACCCTTGGCGCTGGCGTGGCCATGTTGATCTCGCCGGGCGTAGCCATATTTGTGTTCGCTATTTTCTTTGGAGTGCAGTTGATCTTCAGTGGCTTTCACTTGATGCGCGTCGGCATACGCATGAAGCATTTGCGGGGATAATGAGCGCGTCAAGCAGGCGTAAAAAGAAAGCCGCCCGCGATCAACGCGGGAGGCTTGGTTTTTGTGTGGCTCTCACAGAAGCGCGCTCAGCCTTCGCTCGAGAGAATTTCGCGCTCCAAATAGGTGTAGCCGTTGATGCCGCTTTCATAAATACGCACCAATGATTGGCTTTCGGTGGCGGTCATTTGCTTCAGACGAACGGCTTTTTCGCATTCGCGGCGAACTTGCGCCAAAAGTGTGTTCACATCGTAATGCACATAGGAAAGTACATCGCGTACGGCGTCACCCTCAATGATTTCATCAATCCACCAATTGCCGCTGCCGTCGTACTTCACGTGCGCCACATGCGTGTCGCCAAATAAATTGTGAAGGTCGCCCAGTGTTTCTTGGTACGCGCCGACCAGGAACGCGCCAATGTAGTAGGACTCGTTCTCATCAAACTCGTGCAATTCCACAAACTTTTTCACATCGCGCGCGTCCACGAAGCGGTCCACGCGGCCATCCGAATCACAAGTAATGTCGGCAATGGTGGCTTTACGGGTTGGCTTCTCGTTCAAGCGGTGAATTGGCAGAATTGGAAAGAGCTGGCGGATAGCCCAAATATCGGGCAGACTTTGGAAGACGCTCAAGTTGCCGAAGTAGGTGTCGCTGAGCAAGCTTTCAAGGTCTTCTAGTTCCTCTGGCGTTTCATGAAACTCGCGGCACTTGTCGCGAATCTTGGCGCAGGTGGCCCAGTAAATGGCGTCACACAGAGCGCGATGCTCCAGATTCATGTAGCCCAGACTGAACAATCGACTGGACTCGTCGCGCGCCTCGCAGGCGTCGTGATATTGCTCAATCAAGCGGCGCTCGGTGATGTTCTTGTAGGTGTCGAACAACTCAAGCAAGGGCCGCGGCATTTCTTCATCACCAGGCTTCAGCGCTGGCAACTCATTTGGCACAAGAGTTCGATCGGGCCGGTCGGCGGTAATGGTGTCAAAGATCAACACGCTTTGCTGCGCAACCATGGCGCGGCCGCTTTCGGTGACGATTGTGGGATGCGCAACGCCCTCCTCATCGCACACACTCATGGCGCGGTAGACAACGGTGGCCGCGTATTCTTGAAGCGTGTAATTGGTGCTGAACTCAAAGCTGGTTTGGCTGCCGTCATAGTCAATGCCCATGCCGCCGCCAACATCCAGATACTTCATGCCCGCGCCCAACTTGGCAAGCTGCACATAGGTGCGCACAAGTTCATTCACGCCGGCGTTGACTTGGCGAACTTCGTGAATTTGACTGCCCATGTGGCAATGCAAAAGCTCGAAGCAATCGGCCATATCGCGCACGCGCAGATACTCGAGCACCTCCAGCACTTCGCTGAAACTCAAACCAAATTTGGCCTTGGCTCCGCTGGAATGGCGCCAACGGCCCGCGCCCGGTGTGCTGAGATTCACGCGCACACCAATGCGCGGACGAATTTGATAACGCTGCGCGTACTCGACGATAAGCTTGAGTTCGGTCAGATTTTCAATGACTGGAATAATGGTGCGGCCAAGCTTGGCGGCCAGCGTGATGAACTCAATGTAGCGCGCCTCTTTGAAACCATTGCACACAATCAAGCGTTCCGGCGTGTCGCTGGTCATGCCCAGCACGGCCAGAAGTTCTGGTTTACTGCCCACTTCCAGGCCAAATCCAAGCTTCATTCCGTATTGGCGAATTTCCTCCACCACGCGTCGCTGCTGATTCACCTTAATGGGATACACGCCAACATATTCGCCCTTGTAGTTGTGCTCTTTGATGGCGCTGGCAAAAGCCTGATGAATATCGTTCAGGCGCTTCTCAAGGAGATCGCTGAAGTGAACCAGCACGGGCGTCTTTAGCCCGCGCTCGCGCAGACCCTCCACCACGCTATGCAAATCAATTTCGGCGCCAGGCGTGCGTGTTGGCAGAACCACCACATGGCCCTTGGCGTTGACATCAAAGAAACCTTTGCCCCAACCGCGCACGTTGTACAGGTCTACGGAATCTTCCGTGGTCCACACTGGATCGGGCGAGGTTTTTGGCGCGCGCGTGGGTCGAACTTCGCTTGGGGAAGGAGGAAGCGTTTGGACTGCCGTGGCCACATGCTCATGGACAGTGTTGGCGATGGTTGCTTTGGGAGCGGATGTATGAACTGAATTTTGAACCTGAGAAATAGCCTGCTTCGTCAACTCGATGAATCTCCTTTGCGACTCACCTGAGTCGCTCGCCAATTGGCATGTGCACTATACGACAGTCAGAGTGAAAAGCGATAAAACTTTTTGCATTTTACAAAATATTTATTCAGACATTGGGCTTGTTGGTTGGCGTCACACGCATATCGCGCAAACTCTGGGCGATGGAAGTCTCATGCAACCGCACGCTTTGACGATCAAGTTGCTCCTTGGCCTGCTGCAACGCGTTGGCGTTGGCGGCCATGGGATCGCTTTCAGCTTGAGCGCACATGGATTCAATTTTGTGCAACATTTCCCGAAGTTCAAGCACATACGCGGGCTCCAAGGCCGCGTGCGTGCGCTCCAGCGCCTGCCCAATCCACTTCACATCCAGGCGCGCGTTCACGGTTAAGTCGCTGATACGGTGGCGATGCATGTCACTGCGGGCGTGCGTGACGCTGTCGCGCTCCATTTGCTCAACTTCGGCGCCGGTTAAACCGTAACTGGGCGCGGCTTGAATGGCGGCGCGCATGCCGCTGCGACGCTCCACCGCGGACACATTCAACACGCCGTTGGAGTCCACCAGAAATTCAACCTCCACTTGCGCTATGCCCGCAGGCATGGGCGGAAGCCCGCGCAATTCACACCGCGCAATGCTGCGGCAATCAGCCACCATTTCGCGCTCGCCTTGGACCACATGAATCAACACGCCAGTTTGGTTGTCCTTTGAAGTGGTGAACATTTCCGTGGCGCGCGCGGGAATGGCGCTGTTGCGCACGATCAGTTTGGCAAATGCGCCGCCTTGGGTTTCAATTCCCAAGCTCAGCGGAATCACATCCAGCAGCAGCAAATCCGTGCGCCCACCCGCCAAGATGCTGGCTTGCACCGCCGCGCCCAGGGCCACCACTTGATCGGGATCAAGCGCGGTGTATGGAATGAGGCCAGTATGCGCGGCCACTTGCGCGCGCACATATGGAATACGAGTGGATCCGCCCACCAGCACAACGCGGTCAATCTTGATGTTGTCCGCGTCGGCGCGGGCGCGTGTGAAGGCGTCAAGCGTGCGCGCGATGAGCGGCGCGATCATGGCTTGAAATTGCGCGCGCGTGAGTGTGCGGCGCAAAAGATATTTGGATTGCGCGGGTGTTGCTGTGAATGGAGATGCCGTTGGTGGCGTGGTTGCCGTGAACGAAGCTTGCGGATGAATCACCACGCACCGCTGCAATTTCAGGGAGGCGTCGCATTCAATTTCAATGGTGGCCTCTGCATGCTCTGAAAGCGCGCACTTGGCTTGCTCGGCCGCCATGCGAATGGTGGTCATGTCGCCGACAGTGAATGCGTCCATGTTCAATTCACGTTTCATTTCGCTTTGCAGCCAAAGCGCAATCAGTTGATCAAAGTCATCGCCACCAAGACGCGTGTCGCCGCGCGTGCTGAACACTTGAAAGGCGTCGCCTTGGTTTGGATGCGCGTCGTCCATGGCCTCGATGCGCAAAATGGAAACATCGAAGGTTCCACCGCCCAAGTCGTACACCGCCACGGTTTCGCCCATGTTGGCGGCGGGATTCTTGGCGTTGCGGGTATCTTTGCGGCCAACATGCACCGCGGCGTTCGTCTGCGGCGATGCTTTCATTCTGTGTCCAATGCCGTAGGCCAGCGCGGCGGCGGTTGGCTCGTTCACAATTCGCTCCACGGTCAAACCACATAGGCGCGCCGCGTCGCGGGTGGCCTGGCGCTGCGCGTCATCAAAGGAGGCGGGCACGGTGATCACGGCGCGCGTGACTTGTGTTTGAAGCCGCGCCTGCGCAATGTTGCGCAGTTGCCCCAGCACCAAGGCGGCAACTTCTTGGGGCGTGATGGCCGTGCCGCGCACATTGAAGGCCGCCAGTCCCCGCGGACCCCGCACAAGTTGAGTGGACATTTGCGCCGCCATGTCAAGGCTTTCATCAAAGCCGCGGCCCATGAATCGCTTGGCGCTGACAATGGTGGTGTGCGTAGATTGGGCGGCTTCATGTTTGGCTTGCCAACCCACTTTGGTATTGCCGTCGTCTAAAAATTGCACAATGCTTGGAAGCAGCGCCCGCCCTTGATCATCTAGCAACACGCGCGGGCCGGCTTGGTCGCAAATAGCGACAAGAGAATGCGTTGTTCCTAGATCAATTCCAACAATTGGAGACATGGGACATCCTAGGTGCGCGGTGTTGATGAAACTGGCGTGGGCGGGGTTGGCGTTGGTGCAGCTGGCGCAGATGCCGGCTTTTCCGTGGCCTCTGGAAGTTTTTGCAAGGTGGAGTGATAGCGCGTCTGGGTTAGATTTTTCATAAAGGCGATCACTTTGTCAGTTTCCGGAGTGCTGCCACGAATAGCAAAATTGCGCTCGCTGCCACCGTACTGTTGATACTGAATAATGAACACTGGCTCCGTCTTGTTGTCGCCTGTTTCCTTGGGAACCAACTTGATCCAAGAAAGCGATTCAACCAACGCCACAAATTCGGCGGCTTGCTCCGGCGTCAACGCCGTCTCCCACGGCGTGTAATCATTCATGGCGTTCATGCCGCCGCCATATTGAATTTCCCCGGTGGGCATGACGCGAAAAAGTTCGTAGCGTTGTTGGCTAGGCGATCGCATGGCGATCTGAAATCGCCAACCCGCCACGGGTGAAGTGGCGGCGGATGGAATGTTTGAGGCGCAACTTGGCGCCATGAGCACGGTCGCCGCCATCACAATTGATAACCGAGCGAATCGCATGAATTGAAATTGTGCCGCCATGATTGCGCCCATCTTATTTGGCGGGTGGCTTGAACCACGCGTATGGATCGGGTCCAAAGTCATAGCGGATGGGCAAGTCCGCATCGGCTTTTAAATCCATGGCGAAAGCTGCTTGCGCCATGACCTTCACCCACACTTCGCTCGCGGGATCGGGTTGCGCCGTACCTTCAAATCGCCGCACAAATGTCCAGCGATCGGAGTTGGCTGCGAAGGTCATGATGTAAACCATTTCATTTGGTTGCGCTTCCACCAAATAGGGATTGGCGGTGAAGTCCGCGAGTTGGGGATCGGTGAAACCAAGTTTCTTGGCAACATCCCACAATTCATAAAGCTGCCGCTGATACAACACGCGCGCCACGCCGGGACGCACGCGCGTGTTCACGCTGGGACCAAAATCCGCCAGCAAAGTGCCATCTGGAAACACGATCATCTTCCCTGGCTGCATCCAGGCTTCGGTGCGAAATGGAACCTTTTCGCCTTTGAGAATGGTCACGTCAAAGGTCAACTCATTGGGCGTCACCAATGGATCGGGCGCGGGCGCAGCGCAACCAGTCGCCAGCGCGGAGTGCATGAGCAGTGTCACCATGAATAGAAGCGCCGCTTTCACGAAGGCAGCGTACCAAGACCGCGTTCGCTACTCTTTGCTCCCATGCGAACAAGCGTGCGGTGGATCAATGATTATTTGGAGAAGCCAGCGAGCGCGCAGGAGCAAGCCGACGCGCTAACCGCCGTGGGCTTGAATTTTGATGGCCGCGAAACACTGCCCGACGGCTCCATTTGGCAGGAGATTGAAACCACTAGCAACCGCGGCGATTGTCTGTGCCACTTTGGCTTGGCGCGCGAACTTGCGGCCAAGACCAAGCGCGTGTTGGTTGCGCCTGGAAGCCAGGGCGACGGTGGCGTGAAAAGGAATTCCGCGGCGCCCGCCAAATCTAGCGCACGCAATTGCTCTGAATTCATACGCGTCTGCAATATGGATCATCAAGCGTGTCCGCGCTATAGCGCGCGCGTGATTCGCGGGGTGAAAGTTGGTCCAAGTCCCGAGTGGCTGCAGCAACGCCTGCGCGATGTGGGACAAATTCCGCGCAACAACATTGTGGATTGCACCAACTTTGTACTGCTGGAATTGGGTCAACCTACGCATGTGTTTGATTTGTCCACGCTTGCCGGAGGTGAGATTCAAGTTCGCCGCGCGCGCGCCAAGGAAATGTTTTTGCCGCTTGGTGATCAGGCAGTGGCCATTGAATTGTCCCCCGCCGATCTGGTGATTGCCGATGGCGAAAAACCCGTGGCGCTCGCAGGAGTGAAGGGCGGCGCGTTGAGCGCGGTGCGCGAAAGCACCACCGACATTGTGCTGGAGGCCGCCACATTTAATCCATCGCAGGTGCGCGCCAGCAGCCGCCGCCATAAGATTGCCAGCGATTCCAGCAAGCGCTTTGAGCGCGGCGTGCACGCGGCGGCGATTGATGGTGCCGCCGAACGCTTGGCTGATTTAATTGTGCAAACCGCCGGTGGAACTTTATGTGACGGTGTGGTGCAAGCCGGCGCGCCGCTGCCCGAGTTGAAGATGGTGAGCATGCGTTGCGATCGTTGCCGCGCAGTGCTGGGCGCGGATATTTCCAATCAAGAAATGTCGCAAACCCTGCAAACCCTGGGGTTCTCCCCGCGTTTACAAGGCGACCTCATTGAATGCGCCGTGCCTCCGCAGCGCATGGACATTGAGCGCGAGGTGGATTTGATCGAAGAGGTCATCCGCCTGCTTGGACTGGAGCGCGTTCCAATGACTGAGTCCATACAAATTCGAACCGCGGCCGCCGACGCCAAGGTGGAGTCCGCTGAGCGCGTTCGCGACACGCTTGCGGGAATGGATTTTGTGGAGTGCGTCACACACGCCTTGATCAGCGACGCCGCCGCCAACGCGTTTCTATTGGCGCAACATTCCGCGCTACGCATAGAAGATGAACGCGCAGGTGGGACACCATGTTTGCGTCCCAGTATTTTGCCGGGATTGCTGGCCGCGCGCAAATTGAATCAGGATCGGGGTGCGATGGAGTCCATGCGCCTATTTGAGATTGCCTCCATCTTTCATTTGGACGCCAAGAAGCAACACCACGAATCCGTGTCGCTGGGAATGATTGCGGATGTGGAGAAGGACGACCTTGGCTACCGAGCCCTGCGTGGCGTTGTGGAGCGTCTAGCGCATGAAATCGCCGGACAGAACGCCACTTGTACGCCCACCACATCGGATGCAGTCATGCACCCTGTGGCAAAAATTGAATTGAATCAAGTGGCGATTGGGCGAATTGGATTTCTCACGCCCGCGGCGCGCGGCGCATTTGGAATTGACAAACCCATGATTGCCGCGGAAATTGCGCTTGATTTGCTCTTGGCGCACTGGCCACCAGAGCGCCCCGCTGCCATGCTTCCCAATATGCCCAGCGTGGAGCGTGACCTGTCGCTTATTTTGGACAATGCAAGAACATGGGCGCAAGTGGAGAGCGTCGTGCTGGGCAATCGTCCGCAGCACTTTGAATCCATGTCCTTCACTGGCGTTTATAAGGGAAAGCAAATTGGGGCGGATAAAAAAAGTTTGACTCTGCGGCTTGTGTTCCGCGACAGCGCGCGCACCTTGCGCCGCGAGGAAATAGATCTTGAGGTTCAATCGCTTGTTCAAGTCTTGCAGAAAGAACTGAAGGCGGAGTTGCGAGCGTGAACCAGGCACTTGGGCAACTATCATTGCAAGAATTCGCCGACCGTTTGGCGAGCAAGCAACCTATTCCCGGTGGCGGAGCGGTTGCCGCGGTGACCGCCGCCAACGCCGCGGCGCTTGGATGCATGGTGCTGGCCTACACGCTGGGCAAGCCAAAGTACGCGCCGCATGAGCATGAAAATAAAAACATATTGGCGCGTTTACAGCGGGCGCAAATGCAAGCGCTTGCGTTGGCCGATCAAGACGCCATTGCCTACGGGCATTTGTCGGCACTTTGGAAATTGCCCCCCACCGATGCGCGCCGTACGCAGCAAGAACCAGAGGCTGTGCGCGCCGCCACGGCCGCGCCCATGGACATTATTTTGGTTGCGGGCGCAATTCTGGAATCATTGCACAACCTGCCTGCAACCAGCAATCCAAACTTGATCAGCGACTTGGCCATTGCGGCCAAATTGGCCGACACCGCCGCCGACGCCGCGGCCTGGAATGTGCGGGTGAATATGCCGCAACTGACCGACAACGCCGAGCGCGCCGCCATGCAAATGCAACTGGATCGTGCGCTTGCGGGTGTGCGCGCGGCCGCGGATTCCATAGCCAACCAAATCGCCAGCATCATGAAGGCCAGGTAGTCCATGGCGCAGCCTTGGGGGCTTTTCATTTTATTCGCGCTGGTGCTTGCGCTGTTGTGCGTGTGGGGCGGCGTGCTGACGGCGTTGCAAGCCTTCAAGCCGCCACGCAAATATTTTGCGTGGGCGTTAGCTACGGGTCGTCCAAAAGATCCGTCGGATCTTGGCTTGACGTTTCAGGAGATTACATGTGCATCGGGACAACAGCATCCGTTACCCGCATGGCGTATTTCGGGACGAGCCATCCATGCGAACGCTCCAATTTTGGTGATGTTGCATGGCTGGGGCCGCTCGCGCTGGGATTCACTGACGCGTATCGAGCCATTTCAAACCGTCTGCTCTGAAATTGTGTTGATTGATTTGCCCGCGCATGGCGAGCACGCCGGCGCGCGCAGCGGACTGGGCGTGTCCGAACCCGAGTGTGTGGCGCATGCGCTGCAGGACATTGCCCACCAATTTCCCAATCGGCCATTCATTTTGGCGGGACACTCCATGGGCGCGGGTATTGCCATACGCGCCGCCAACTTGCTCGACCAGGCCGCGACTGATTTCAAACACAATGCACTTGATAAGGAGCGCATTTCCATCGCTGGCGTGATTGCTTTCGCTGCCTACAGCACGCTGCGATCCCCCATTCCAGCGCGCCTTGCAATGCAAAAACTTCCGACATGGCCGTTTGCGCCCATCGCCTTGTTGATGTTGCGTATTTTTGGCCGCATGGATCGCCCACTTGAACTAGACGCGCGCCAATTGCGCTCTCCGCTGCTGGTCATCGCGGGCGACAGCGATCCAATTTCGCCGCTTGTGGACGCGCGAAAAATTGCCGCCGCCGCACCGCAGGGAACGCTGCTCACTCTGCCCTACCAGCGGCACGACGACTTGCGGCTGGGAGACGACGAAAAATTTGATCGCGCTTTACGCGAATTTTTAAAATCAATCACGGCGTCGTCGGTGGCAACACACGAATCTTTGTCATGAGTCCAAATGACTCCGACGTCATGCTGAATACATTTGGACCCATTGCGCTTTTCCAATTGGATGTGTCATCCTCGAATAATATGAAAATTAAATCCATAGGCACGCTGGCTCCAACCTTGTCAAAGGTGTTTGATTGGTAGCCCGTGGATATGCCTGGGGAATTGTCCCTCACGGGCGCTTTGTCCTTGCTGAAATCGATCAAAATATCCTGATACCCCCAGCATAAAACTGGAGCAGTTCCCAAGTCCGCCACAACCTGCTTGCACACCGGGGTAGAGGCCAAATTGGACGGCAGATTTGGACTGCTGACAGAGCGTAGAACGCTCTCCACAAGTCTACTTTGACCAGTGAAGACCCAGCCCGAACCAAATCCGAAACTGGTCTGGCGGGAGTCGTCATCAAAGATGGTGTTTCCATTAAAATCGCGTGGCTCAAAACCGGCTTGGGGCAAAAATAAGTTCATCAAGGTCATCATGGATTTCTCATCCGAGCAGCGAACGGCGTAATACGATTCTGAGGTGTTCATAAGGGTGGCTTTTCGTCCGTCAGGGAGGATAAGAAACTCGTCTGCAATTTTGCTGCGCACAATGTGCATATCAGGACCAAGTTTGGCCAGCGCGCGCGACAAATCAGGACCATATTGCTGCAATGAGGCGTCAAATGGTTGGGACAATTCTTCGGGTATGGAGGACACCAACATCTCCACTAATTTCATGATCTCGCCAAATTGCGTGTTCACTGTTCCGTACCCTGTGGCGTTGTCGCCGACAAAACTCGGTGGCTCCGAAGGGCTTTTTGCCGGATTGATAAGCGCCAATAATCCTTTGCGATCGCCATCAATCACAATGCCTGAAAGCACTTGAAATTGCGCGCCAGGCGCGTCGGAGGCGAGTGAAAATCCATAGCCAAGCACATCGCCAAACAGTGTTTGCAAATACGGCTGAATCAATTCCACTTGCGCTCCGCCAGCGCCAGCCACTTTGTGTAAAGCGGAGGTCAACATGACCATCCACACATCGCCGCGGCCAACGCTGTCCAATGTCTTTTGAAAATCGGCGGAGTCGGCCACGGATTTGCGAGGGATACCCGCATACACGCCAAGCGCCTCTTCCAAATCGTCTTTCACGCTGCCCAACAAAAATCGATTGCCGTCGCGCACAAAGTAGATCGTTTCAATGTGGTCAAGCGATCCCTCTGGCACAAACGAATCGGTCCTACGGCTGCGCCTTTTCTTGGGTGGTTCTTGCAGGTCACGCACCCGGATGGCCTTGGCGGGTTTGCCGCGAATCTCAATCGAGCTGACGGACGCCACATCTTTTTTTTGCATTTCAGTAAGGATGGCTTCGAACAATGTATTGACTTTGTCGGCGCGGTCGCCCCACGCCGCGCAAGCCAAAATGTGCGGCAAATCCGCGTCCAACATGTCGTCGTGCGCCAGATACAAACCAACACCAAATGAGTCGGGCCAACTCCACGAATCCTCTGGCACACCCAACTCTTGCATGCGGTCCTTGGATTTTCTCGCCTGCGTGGCCAATGTATCTTTAAGGAACGCTTGAACGGGGTCGCTCTTGAACCACTTGCCCAGCGGCGTGGCGCTCCATCGCTCATCACTTGCTTTGGCATTGTCAAGACTCAACACCAACCACGCGTCTTGCGGAACCAACTGCTCAAATTTGATGGCGTCCTTTGTGGCGTCACCACTTTGCGGGCGCGCCAAGGCGTGAATGGAAATGCAGGACAACGATACAACCGCCGCGAAAAAAGTTTTATAAAAGTGCGTCATGTTGAATCCTTGAAATAGTTCACGAATCAAGTTTGTCAGTCACCAAGTTCAGACTAGCGGTCCACTTTGGGTCACATTATTGTGCGGCGGATGGCGTGGCCTTTGATCCATCCAGCAATGCGCTTTCGGTGTCAAACTTGGAACGCGTTGGACCATCGTGGTAATTGTGGCCAGAATTTGGATTGCTGCGGTCGTAAGCAAAGGCCTCGCGGTTGCGCACAAAGTCCTTCACATAGCGGGCTGGAATTGCAAATCCCAGCGATTCGCCGCCGCGCAAGCCCATGTTTGTAATTCCAATCACCTCGCCACGCGTGTTGAACAACGGACCGCCAGAGTTGCCAGGATTGATGGGGCAATCCATCTGTATGTACGTCAATCCATCAAAACTGCGCTGAGTTGTGCTAATCACACCCTGCGTCAGCGTGCGCTCCAAGCCCAGGGGATTTCCAATGGCGAACACGGCTTGGCCAATATCAAGTTGCTCCTCCTTTTGAATTGGCGCGAAAGAAAAATCGCCCTCTTTGGTGGTGGGAATCTTTATCAGTGCCAGATCCAAATGATTGTTCACCGCGATCAACTCCACCTTGTCAATATCAACGCGCTTGAGTGTTCCATCTGGTTGCGGAAACCAAACGGTGACTTTCAACTTTTGCTCGCCCTGCACAACATGCGCGTTGGTGATGGCGTATCCATCCTTGTCAAGGATCACGCCCGAACCAAGGCCACTGGGGGTGCTGACTTTCACGACCGCCGGACCAATACTTTTGGCGTGCTCCTTGGGACTTTGGGTTGGTGGATTGACCACCGTGTGAAACAAGTCATCGCGCACAACTTGAAACGGCACGGCGGCAGCGGCTGCGTCAATCGAGGCGACATCCTCCATGTCAAAGGACAAAACCTCGGCTCCAATGTCCACCCACACGCGCTTATCGCTGCGTTTGACAATACTCCCATCAATCGTTGATCCGCTTCGCAAATGAATGACATCGGCCTTGGCCAATGCAACCGATCCAAGAAGGAAAGACAAACTTCCAACAACTCGAAGCGACAATAAAGACATATTTTTTTTCACAGGCTTATGATAGCTCACCCGTCCAGTTGGTCGGGGTCTCTATGTGTACTTTGAAAAACTTTTTTGATCCATCAGATTTAGGGAGACCCGTGATGTCCATTCTTTGTGCTGTTGCTTTCAGTTTGTCCATAACTGCGCTCACCGCCGCGCAAACCGCCGATCTGTCTGCAAACTTTGGCTTTGATCCGCTGGAGATTCAAAAGATTGATTTCAAGGCTGGCCCCCTCATTGCCACCGACTTGGATGGTGATGGACGAAAAGATTTGGTGGTGATTAACAACCGCAAGAGCCGCATTGAACTGTATTACCAGCGCGCCGACGCCACCCCTGGCGAGGAAAAGGCCCCCACTGTTGGCTCCAATGAATTGCCCGAACTCTGGCGTTTTCGCCGCGAGACTATTTCAGTTCCACACGAGGTGTTGGGCGTGCTTGCCAACGACTTTGACCACGATGGAAAAATGGATCTGATCTACGCGGGGCAGCCAGGCACGATCGCATTTGTGCAACAGAAAAAACCTGGCGTGTTTGAAATCGTCCGCAAGACACCAGTGAAAAACTTGGTGGGGAACCGCGACAATTTACTGCTGAGCAATGTGGTGGGCGATTCAAAACCAGAGCTGATCACCAACACAGGCGGCAAGATCTCCGTGTGGCCACTGGACAATGATCAACTTGGAACACCCGTAGAATTAAGCGCCGGCGAGGGAACCATTGTGGCCGTTCAGGCCGAGGACTTTGATGGCAATGGCACCACCGATCTTGCGGGCATTGTGCCCGATGACGCCAGTCCAATTCGAATTTGGTTGACCAGTCAAGAGGGCGACAATCTGGTGTTTGGCCCGCAAAATCGATTTGAGATGCCGCAACTGCGCGAGGTGGATGTGGTGCGTTTGCCTGGCGAAAAGCAGGCCCTGCTGGCCATGATTGAGAAACCAAGCAAGCGCCTGGTGTTCAGCAAATTGGTGAAGTCCACCATTGAGCGCGCCAGCGATCGCGAGGCCAGCATTCAAACCGTGACCTTTAACGACCCGCAAAATAAAAAGCGTAGCTTTGCCGTAGCCGATATTGATGGCGACGGGCGTTTGGATTTGCTGGCCACCAACACTGGCGAGAACGCCGTGATGCTGTATCGCCAAAAGCTTGGCAAGGGATTTGAAACGCCCGAAAAATTTCCCGCGCTGTCCGATTTAGATTCCATCGCGGCCCAAGGCGCCAAAGGGGATCAGCGCGCGCAAGTATTTTTGCTTTCGGAAAAAGAAGGCGTTGTTGGGCGTTCCGACGCGGGCAGCGACGGCATTACATTTCCCAAGGCAATTCCCCTGCCCGCGGGCAATACCCCCGTCACCATGAATTTGCTGGACTTCAATGGCGTCAGCACATTGGCGGTGGTGACCAAGGATGGCCGCAACTATCAATTGCTTTTAATTCCCGCCATGGGCGAACAATCCATGGATATCAAGAACCATCGCAGCGTGAGTTTGGGAACGCTCAGCCGCGGGCCTGAAACTATTTTAAGTTTGGACGCCGACCATGATGGTCGCTCGGACCTGTTGGTGTTCACCCCAGACAAGCCCATGATCATGGTGCGCGACGGAATGGACAAGGACGGCAAGCCCGAACTGAAAGTTTTGGAAAGCAAGGACATGGGGCAATTTGGCTTGGTGCAAGCCGCCAATGGCCGCAACACTTCGACATGTGATCTGCTTGGCGATGGCAAAAGCGAGTTGCTTGTGGCTGATCGCAATTATGTGCGCGCACTCAGTTACAACGCGGCGCCCGCGGCTGGCACAAGTCCAGGTTGGCAAGTGGTGACGCAAATTAACGCTGATGCCTCCGACGCCAAACTCACCAGCATCGCCATGATGGGCGACAAGATTGTGGCGGGCGACAAGGAGAATGGGCGGTTGGTGGTGTTCTCGAGAACTCCAGACAAAGATGGTAAAAATCAATGGAAGCAAAGCGAGGCGCTTGAAGTTCCAGGATTCAAGTTCAACCAAATTTTTGCCGGCCGCCTGGGTGGCGACGACAATGATGTGATCCTTGTGATTGGCGATTCCAGTTTCGCCGTGGTGCGCTTGAAGGGCGAGCGTTGGCGGTTGGATGAAGTGGCGACATGGAAGAGCGATGAACCGCGGCGTGTGGAGCATGAATTTGTGATTGGCGATTTGAACGGCGACGGATTTGTGGATGTCACCGCGCTGGACGCCGCCGATCAAATGGCGGAGATATTGACATTTAGTCAATCGGGCGCGTTGCGCTATGGAACCGCCTTTGAAGTTTTTGAAACCAAGATGTTCGCGGGCGGCGAGCCCAAAGAATTTGAACCCAACATGGGATTGGTGACGGACATCACTGGCGACGGGAAGGGCGACTTGGTGTTGATGGCGCACGACCGCGTATTGATTTATCCACAGCAGACGAAGCCCGGCGCCGCGCCAAAACCTGAAGCGACCAATGCGAAGAAATCCGCGCCGAGTCCTGCGGTGGATGCCTCGACAAGCAAGCCCGCGGTCAAGTGACATGCAATTACATCACGCATCATGACGCGCGCTTGGCTCAGTATTTGCGAGGTCATGTACCTTGCATGACGCATCATGACGCGCATTTCGAATTTTGTATGTGAGTGGCTTAGGCGTAGCTGTGTAAACCGGAGATGACAAAGTTGATCACGATCCAGTTGAACAACATCACGCCCGCTCCAATCATGGCCAGAAGCGCGGTCCATAGCCCCTTGTCCTTGCTGCGCCAGCGCGTGTGAATAAGCAGTGCGAAGACAATGAATGTGTTGAGCGCGAAGACCTCTTTGGGGTCCCAACCCCACGGCCGCCCCCAACTGTGATCGGCCCAAATTGCGCCCATGGCAAGGCCCGTCCACAGCAGCACAAAAGAAAGTTCCATGAGGGTCATAGTGACGCCATCCAAGATTTCACCAACGCGGCTTTGCCGTATTTGCGCCGTTGGAATGGGGGAATTCAACAACGACATCATTTCGCCAGCGCCGCCAATACGCGCGTAGGTGGCCGCGCCGCCGCACCATCGCCAGAGCAAATACAGCCCCGCGCTGACCGCGGCCATGAAGATAAGCGCGTAGCTAAAAATGATGACATTGGTGTGTATATACAACCATATATCGTGCAACACAGGCATCATATTTGAGATGGCGGGATTCAAATGGGCTGGCAATAGCGCGCACGCCATAAGCGCCGTCATGCTGAATACGGCGGCGCCGAGCGCGAACAATCCACGCACGGCGGTTCGGCGCAAAAGAATTTCAACCCCAATAGCCAAGCACGAGCCAAACCACGCGCTTGTGGTCACGGCTTCAAACATGTTGGAATTCGGCCAGCGATCGCTGATGTACCAGCGCAACAATAACGCAGTGGTTTGCAGCAAGAAGGCGGCGGTAAACACCACCATTCCCGCGCGCCGTGCCCATGGCCAATTCCAAGACACTCCTAAAAGAAGCAACGCCACGCTGGCAAAAAATACAAACCATGTCCATGTCATTTGACCGGTGCGAAAATACCAACTCTCCCACCACAATCGCCGCGTGGATGGATACGCGGCCGCGTCAATATTCAGCGCCGCGCTCGCTAAGGCTTGGGCGGCGGCATTCACACTTGCCGCGTCGCCAGCACGCCACGCACGCCGCAATTGTTCCCAGGGCGCACTCGTTGCGCCGTTGGCGTCGTTCAGTGATTGCCACTGGATCATAGGCACCGAATTAGCTTGAATTGCGCTGTTTTGCGGGGTATTTACGCCAGTGCCGGCGTTTGCCAAGGTCGCTAGCGGCACGCCCGCGATCGGAGTTGGTGCAACCATACGCAGTCGCTCCAAGATTTCATCGGATTGCATCAAGGCAACGGCGCCACCAATTTGATCAACTTGCTTCGCGGTGCGAATGACATCGCTGGAAAGTTGGCGCATCAACGGCGCAATATTGCTTTGCCAAGTTTGATTTGTATCGGACCACAACAACTGGCGTGCAATCATGCCATGCGATTGGAACCCGCGCATGCGCTCTTGCAGCGACGGATCACTTTGCAACAAGGCCTGGGCTAGGCGCGCGCGAACCTCGGTGTTCTTCACGCGGATGATATCGGCGTCTTGATAGGCTTCTGGGCGAATGGCTAAATCAAGCACGGTGAATATGGGAGCCTGCGCCCCAATTTTTTTACCGCCAGAAATATTCTGCAAGTAGCGAAATGAAAAACTGCCCAGGCTTTCAATGCGGCCTTCGCTCATAATGGCCATGCCTTCCAGCGGCAACAGGTCCACTTCTTTTATAAATGCGTTTGTGGGGTTGGGGCTGTTGGCGGCGGCTTGGTTGTCTGGCAGCGCTTGCGTGGCCGCGCTCGGTTGATGATCCAACGCGGGGTGGTCCGCCGCCGCGGCGTGCGTGTTGTGGACCTCAGAAAGTTGCTGCGCGCTGGCGCTGCGGTGACCGACAAAAAGTGCCCCGCTGAGCAGCAGCAGCGCGGTCAGCGCGGAAGGAGAATGCAAGCGTACTTGCGCCGCTTTTTTGCTTTTTTCAACGGCTCGTCGCTTTAAGATTGGCTTCACATAGAACGCGTAGCACATTCCAATGGCGGCCAAGATAGTCCCCGCGAGTTGCAGCCACACACCCTCGCGCGTGCCCACACCAAGCACGGTGAAGTTCAGTCCAGCGCTTGCTGGCACTCCAGTACGACCCATGGCCGGCGGGTCCCACTGCGCTTGAAAAAACCAAAGACCATCATGTTCAACAGGCTGATTCACACTGACCGATTGTGCCGCGCTCCATTGACCGTCGGGTTGGCCAAAGCGCAGTTGGCTTGTGTAGTCGCGAATGGTGGGAGTTTCTCCAGTGAAGCCGCCCACATGCGAGGTGAGTGTGAATGTCTCAAGCGCAACCGCGCATGGCAACGGCATGCGCTTGCGTGAAAATAAAATCTCCGCTTCGGCTCCATCGGCAAGGCGAATGCGCGTCGGAACAAATAGGCGGTCATATAAAACATCTTCCGGTCGATCAAACGCGTAGTCGTGGTAGCGCAGCCATTTGGTTTCTCCGCCACTGGTTCCAATGCGCGCCATGGATGATCGCTCACCAACGTCTTTGAGTCTTTGATTCTCTGCAACAATGACCGGTCGAACTTCCTGGACTGCGCGCGGAAAATATTCCATCACGCGCAGCGTGGTACCTTCGCTCACCACAAGTGGCTGGCCAATCGCCAGTGGACGAACTTCCATTTCATTGGTAATCGCCAGCACCGCGGTTAACTGCGCTGGGTCCGGACCCGCGATCACAGTGATGGGAATTTTGCCAATTCCAGGCAAATATCGGGCGCCAAGCTCGGGCGCCATATTCAGCGGCGCGGAACGTGGATCAGGATTGTCGTTGGCGTTCATGTCGCGGTTGAGCGTGGGATTATTAAAAATCCAGCGGCGAAATTCTCCGTGCGGCGTCTTCAAATCAACGATCGCCACGCTGACTTCGCCACCCGAGAGCACAATGTCATCTTGCGAACCGGCAAGTTTCAATCCATAACCGCGCTCCACGGGACCAATGGGAATGAAGCCGTCCGCGCCGGGTACGGCGTCAAGATTCACCACAATGTCGCCCGCGCCTGGCAGCGTGAATTGCACACAAGCTTTTCGCGCGCGCTCGTCCAGCATGGCCGCGGAATTCACAAATCGAAATCGAATCAAGTCCCCGTCTGAAGTGCGCGCGCGTGGATCAAGCGCGGCCAGCGTGAAGTCGCGAATACCGCCATTGGCTGACTCAATACGAACACGCATCGCCGGATTCAGTGGGCTGTCTGGCGCGCCCCGCGCCATGCGACTTTGCTCAACGGCATAGCGCAAATAGCCGCTCGCAGAAAAGACGACATTTGGAAATGGATCGTTGGCCGCGACTGCCGGAATGGCGACATCGATTGGATCGATCGGCTCATTGGCGGTGGCGGAAAAGATGTGGGAACGATCGGAAATGTAATCGTTATAAAATGGAAGGCCAGAGATGGGTCGCTCTGACCATGTGATGTCGCCAGGCTTGCGCACATACAAAGCCCACGCCTTTTGCAAATCATTTTTCAGATAGAACCAATGCTGGCTGGCGTAGTCCACGCGCGCCACAAAGAGCGGCTCCACAATGGCGCTGCCTGAGGCTTTGACAGCCCTTTGCACAGGCATTTGCTCATTGCCAGTGAACAACAAATCCTCGGCAAGATCGGGGCGACCAGCGATCACTTGGCGAATAAATTTCCGGCGCGGGCCATCGACCACCATCATGATGCTGTAGGCGCCTTCCCCCGCGGCGTCGGCGGTTTGCAATTTCCAATCGGGATCAATCGAAGCCACTTGTACGGACCATGACTCCGCGCCAACTTGAATTTTTGTTTGATTGCCAGGCGACGCAACAATTTTTCCAATGCCCTTGCTGGCACCATCGCTGGCAGTGATTTCAAGAAGCACATCGCGTCGGGACACAGGCGCGTCGCCCTCCAACTTGGTGAAAAAATACCACAAGCTTCCCGAGATCACAGTGAGAATTCCAGAGTGGATCATCCACACGCCAAAGTTCACGGGTCGAAATGGAATTCGCCGCAGCGTGGTCCATGTAATGTTTGCGGCAATCAGCAACATCAAGGTAACGAAGGGCCACCAATGGAACCACTCAAACTCCGTCAATTCAAATGGGCGCAACTGGCGCACCATGGTGTGGCGCCACGCGTCGGGGTGAAAGATATTCGGATGAATAGGATAGACAATTCCGGCGCTGCCCACCGTCATATAGATAAATAAGAGCGTCAGCAGCGTGATTCCAAACTTGACATTGGAAAATAAATCGGAAATTGCTCGCAATGGATTCATAGGTGAATAAGCAATTCTACGAGGGCTTTGGATGCTTAGCCACACAAAATGAGCCCTACCATTCTTGCGCATAAATTTCGATACCATGTCGCTCCTATGAACAACTCCATGCACAAATCGCTTCAATCCGTCCTTGTATTTGGTTTATTCTGCACCGCTCATTTTTTAGGCGCGTGCAATGCAACCCCGAAAGAGAAACCATCGACCGAAACCACAACCGCCGCGCCAGTTGTGGCTGCCAAACCGACTGAACCAGCCAAACCGACCGAGCCTGCCAAACCGGCCGCACCGGTTGCGCCAGCCAAACCTGCTGAGCCAGTTGCACCAGCCAAACCTGCCCCGCCAGCGGCCGCAAGCGCGACCATGCCAATGTCGGACATGATGTATGTGGTGATGAAGACCAACAAGGGTGATGTGGTCATGGAACTCGATCACAAGATGGCACCCAAGAGCGTTGAAAATTTCATGGCGTATGTGAATGGAAATTATTACGACGGCACAATCTTCCACCGGGTGATCCGCGACTTCATGATTCAAGGCGGCGGTTTCACGAGCGATATGAAACAGAAGCCAACCAACGCACCGATTGTCAACGAAGGCAAGAATGGGTTGCTGAATGCTCGTGGCACGCTTGCCATGGCACGCACCAACGATCCGAATTCCGCCACCAGCCAATTCTTCATCAATACCGTCGACAATCAGTTTCTCAACGCCAGCCCTCGCAATCCTGGTTACGCGGTGTTTGGCAAAGTCATCGACGGCATGGAGGTGGTCGATGTGATTCGCGCTGTCAAGACAAAACAACAAGATGTTCCTGTTGAAACCGTGGAAATTATTTCTATTCGACCACTGCCTGGCAAACCAACAGACAAAAAATAATTGGTCACTCCACGGTGATTGATCCAGTGAAATGACTCACTGATTGCACGACAATTACTCTGTTCATCATCGCTCCCGCGGACTTTCTCCGCGGGAGTTTTTGAATTCCGCCACCAGTTGCGCTTCGTTCCAAATGGGTACGCCCAAGGCGCGCGCCTTTTCCAACTTGCTGCCCGCGTCGCTTCCGGCAATGACAAAATCTGTTTTTTTGGAAACCGATCCGCTCACCTTTGCGCCAAGTGATTCCAACCGCTCAGCCAAATCGGAGCGCTCGAAATTTTCGAGAGTTCCCGTCAACACAATTGTTTTGCCGGCGAATACCTGATCGCCAGCGACCGCGCCAGCCTGTGCCGTGGCATATAAAGGACTGCGTAAATCGACGCCCGCGGCGGCCAAGTCCTTGAACATCTTGCGAATATCCGGGCGGCGCAAGTCCTCGGCCAAACTTGCGGCAGTGGTTTGGCCAAAGTCATCCAGCGATTCAAGTTGCTCTTGCGTGGCCGCGAGCAGCGCGTTGGCGTCTGGAAAAATCTTGGCCAAGGTCTTGCTTGCGGTGGCCCCAATATGCCGCAAACCAAGCGCGGCTAAGACGCGCGCCAAACCTTTTCCCTTGGCGCTGGCAGCGGAATGAACAATAGATTGCGCTGTTTTTAAGCCAATTTTACGCTGTTGTATGCCCGCGCTTGTGGTGGCCTGGCTCGTCATGCTGGCAATTTCTTTGGCATCAAGCGTGAACAAGTCGGCGAATTTTTTCACCAATCCCGCTTCCACCAATTGATCCACCACCTTATCACCAAGACCCTCAATATTCATTTGATCGCGTCCTACGAACCATTTCACGCGCTCGCGAAATTGTGCCTTGCATGTGGGGTTGCGGCAAAATATTTTAGGCCCCTCTTTTTCCAACTCGCTGCCGCAACTTGGGCACACCAAAGGAGCCACCACCACCACGCTATTTTTCTGACGCGCCGAAAGATCGACCTCCACCACTTGCGGAATAATTTCACCAGCCTTCTCTACAACCACACGGTCACCCACGCGAATGTCCTTGCGCCCAATCTCCTCGATGTTGTGCAGCGTGGCATGGCGCACGGTGCTGCCGCCAACAAACACCGGCTCCATGGTGGCGCGCGGTGTGAGCGTGCCGCCCTTGCCGACTTGCCATTCAATGTTCAGCAGCGTGGTGGTTGTGCGTTCGGCTGGATATTTAAACGCAATCGCCCAGCGCGGAGACTTGCTCGTAGATCCAAGTTTTTCACGCATGGCCAGCGAATCAATCTTCACAACCATTCCATCAACACCGTAATCCAATTGGGCGCGGTCCTTGGCAAAACTTTCTATGGCCGCGCACGCCATGTCGCAGTCGTGGCAACGCACGCTTCGGATGCTGGTGGGAATACCAAATCCCCTGCATTTTTCGAGCATTTTCCAATATGTGCCAATATCCGACGCGTCACATTCACCCAGTCCGTGCATGGTGAAACGCAAACCGCGCGCGCGCACCACCGCGGGATCCAAACTTTTTAAGGTCCCAGCCGCCGCGTTGCGCGCGTTGACAAATAATGGCTCGCCCTCTTGCTCACGCCGCGCGTTCACGCGCGCGAAACTAGTGAACGGCATATCAATTTCCCCGCGCACCTCCAACACTTTGGGCGCCACGCCCTTGAGTCGCAGTGGAACGCTGCGGATCATTTGAATATTGGCCGTCACATCGTCCCCGGTGATTCCATCGCCGCGCGTCAGCGCTTGGATCAACACACCCATTTCATAGCGCAAAGAAATTGCCACTCCGTCAATTTTTGGATCCGCCACCACCACGGGTTGCGCGCCCAAGGCGGTCTCGCAACGCGTGTACCACTCTCGAAATGATGCAATGTCATAAGTGTTGTCAATGGACTGCATCACAGCCCGGTGCGCCACGCTCACAAAGCCCTTGCTTGGCGCTCCACCAACGCGCGCGGCAGGTCCGTGCGGATCGGCAAGCTCTGGATTTTTTTTCTCCAACGCCACCAATTCCTCCAGTAAAACATCGAATTCTTGATCGCTCATGAATGGCGCGGCGTGGGTGTAATAGGCCTCATTCGCCCGATCCAACAACGCTGTCAATTCTTTGACACGGATCTCGGGTGGAGTAGATGGCTTCATAATCGAGGCTTTTTAATCACCGGCCGAAATGGCGTCGGGGCCTTGACCCGCGGTCTTTTCATAATGACCATCGCCGCGCTTTTCAAACCTAGAAAAACCAAGGCGCTCTAAATTTGATTTTGAATAGCGACCCTTGTCGGAGGTTGTTTGAACTTGCGGCAACACAATGGCGCGCCGAACTGGCTCACCCGTTTCTGGATGCTTCTCCAGCGCCGCATCGCTGAGTGGTTGAAAAACTTCAAATCGCTCACCAGCTTCTCCATTTGGCATGATCACTTCATAGACATAGGTTGGCATGGGATGACCTCTGACTAAATCATAGGTTGCAGAAAATTTTTTGCCGCGATGATTTCCTCAATGCGGCGTTCGCCGCCCTCGCGCTCAATCACCACCGCCACCTCGCTTGGCAGCGTTGACACCAACCACATGAACTCCCGCCACGGCACTTGTCCCCCTCCAACCGGGGTTTCCCTGCCCCACACACTGGTATTTCCACTGGCAATTGCGTCCTTGGCATGCACTTGGCGCACCCGCGGCAGCAATGTTTGAAAGGCGGTCAGCGGGTCGTCCAAGCCGTACAAAAGCATGTTGGCAGGATCAAAGTTCACGCCCACATTCGGGCGGTCCAGTTCATCCAACACGCCACTTAAGGTGACGGCGCTTTCTTGGCCAGTTTCAAATGCCACGCGCACGCCAACATGGTCAAACAAATCCACCACTTCGCGCAAACGATTGATCATGGTGGCGCGCGCTGGGTCGTCCACATGCGCAGGTAAAAACCCGGCGTGAAATGTCACCAGCGCAATGCCACACTTCTTGGCAATGTCGGCAACTTGCGCGGCGCGCTCGCGATTGGCGGGCCAATACGCGTCGGGTCGCACTCCACCCGTTGCGCGAATGCGCTCTATGGAAGAATAATCCTCGCTGGCCATTGCCAACATTCCACTTTCAATCACAATTCCATTGGCGCGCAACACATCAACCGCGCCGCGCCACACCTCTGGTTGCGACACCATTGGCGCAAGCGCGAATTGGACACGGTCAAAACCCGTCGCGCGCAAACGCTCGATTAACTCAACCGGATCGCGCGGGCGAAGACTCCAAGAGCACACTGCGAGATTTCGTTTCGGCATTGCATTGCAAGCCTATCCCGCAATGTTGCGATGATGTGTGCAAGCCTTTGATGTGCAAAAAACAGGGACTTGCCTCTAGAAGACATCGTGATCTGCGACTAAGATGATTTTGTGAGCAGTGCGCCCGCACAACCAAGTGTCGCCGATGTGGAATCAAACACGCCACTCGTTGCAAAGCGAACCATGGCCGAACGCGCCGAGGCTTTTATAAGCCGACTGAGCACGCGCAATTGGTTTTGGCAAAAGGTGTGCAGCCTGATTTGGCTGCCGTTCGCGTTTCGATCGGGCATCACCATGCGGCGCGTCGATGCCAATCGCTTCACGGCGCTGCTTCCGTTTAGCCGTGGCAATCGAAATTGGTACAACGCCATGGCGGGCGCAGCGCTGCTTGGCAACAGTGAGGTTGCAGCCGGCTTATTTCTGTTTGGAAAAGTTGGCAGTGATTATTTCGTAGTCTGTAAAAAAATGGAATATCGATTTCTGCGCCCATGCGTGGGACCAGCGCTGTACGACATCACCACCGAGCAGGACATTGATGAGTTGGTGAAAGTCGGCGGGGAATTCAACATCAACCTGGCGATCAATATTCATCAGCAAATGGGAAAGCAACGCGGCGACAAGCGCGTGGGCCGTTGCCAGATTGTGTTTCATTGCACGCCAAAGTCCATGGTCAAGGCGCGTGCGCTTCGCAAGTCAAAAAAGTTGGTGGTCATTGAGAACGCCAGCAACAATTCAACCCCAAAGTGAACTCGACATGTCCGCAAGTTGCGGTCATGATGCGTGAATGCGACGATCCGTAGAAATTGTGGGTTGGGGATTGTATTTAGCGAGCAGTTGGACTTGGTGCATTGGCATGTTTTTGCCCATTCTGCTGCTGCGTTGGTGGGGTTGGCAAGGATTTGTCGCCTTTGCCGTGCCAAACATTCTTGGGTGCGTGGCCTTTGGCTATATTTTCACACCCGAAACCAGCCGCCGATTTGTGGAACGATTTGCTCCCACCATGCGCTGGTTCGCTTGGGTCACCATCGCGTTTCAATCGTGGTTTGGATCATGGGCCGATCGCAAACTCGGCATGCAAGGACTGCTTGGCACATCAGTAAACTGGTCGGACCTGTGCCGACTTTTACCACTTTTATTTCTGATAGTTCCATGCAGCGCGCGCTTCTGGACCATCGCTGGAAGCACGTGCACGGTGACCAGCTTTGTATTGTTCGCGCAATCTGGTCTTGGCGCTCTGAGTGATCCGCCCGTGGTGGGAAGCATGCCTCCATTATCGCTAGCCTGGGCCGCGCCGTTTATGGCGTTTGGATTTTTGCTCTGCCCCGCACTTGATCCAACATTTCACCGCGCCCTGCAACAAAGTCCCAGCCAACATTCTTTCGCCGTGTTTGGGGTGGCCTTCGCGGCGCAACTTCTGTTTGCGGCAAGCGCATACAACGCCTCAACCGGACTTATGTTTTTGGCGTGGCCCATTGCCGCGCAAATTGTGTTACAAACCACCTTCACCATGTGCGCCATGGTTTCAGTGACCAGCCCCGCATCCATTAGCAGTTGGCCAAGCGCGCCCGCGTGGTTTCCCCGCCTCAGCGGCAGGTCACTTTTGATTGGATTTGCAAGCGTTTTGGGACTACCCGTGGTGGGCATGGCCCTGGGCCGCTTCGCGCTTGACTTACTAACGGCCATTACGACGGATGTTCCTCAAATGATGCCCGCCAGCGAGTTATTGGCGTCCGTTTCAAACGCGACAAGCGCCGGCGAGGCCACTTATTTGCGTTGGCTTGGACTGTACGGCATAATTTTTCCGGCATGGTTGCTGCTGAAATTGCGCAGAGTGCCCGCTGCCATTGCGTGGCCAGCCATTTTTGTCGCCGCCGCCGCAGCCGAGCGAGGCATGGTAGGTGCGAGAACTTCTCTTTTAATGGTCGCTTTGGGCATCATTGTGATCGCGGCTCTGTGGCAAAGCGACAAAATTATAAAAGAGCCTGAAATGAGTGTTGAGGGTGGTCGTTCCCAAGCTTGAATGCGAATAGTTGCTCAACCCCACCTTCGCCGCGTGTCGCGTTGCATGAAAGGCATTTGAATGTTGGAAAACCCTCTTCAACCTTTGCCTGAAAAAGCATTCGACTATGACGCCGCGGTTCATTTACTGAACCGCGCGGGCTTTGGTGGCACACCGGCACAGGCTCGCGGGCTGGCCGACATGGGCTTACACAAAGCGGTTGATCAGCTGGTGAAATACGAATCCATTGCGTACGAGTCTGTCACAGCCGATCTATTTGACAGCGACATCATGAGTCCGCCAACGGAAGAACAGCGTGTAAGTTCTCAAAAAGCCCGCCAAAGCAATGATGAGGAGGCCTTGGCCGCGCTGCAACGAGAACGCCAACGCAAGCAGGGCTTGGATCGCAAGCAGATCGCCGAACTGCAAATGTGGTGGATCAAGCGCATGATTGAGACACCGCGTCCACTTGAGGAAAAAATGACGCTGTTCTTTCATGGGCATTTTACCACGGGCTATCGCACTATTGAAGACAGCTTTCACATGTTCCAGCAGAACCAACTCTTTCGAAAGTTCGCCACGGGCAACTTCGCGCAGTTGGCGGGAAGGATTATTCGCGATCCAGCCATGCTGAAATATTTAGATAACGACGATAACCGCAAGTCCAACCCCAATGAAAACTTAGCGCGCGAACTCATGGAGTTGTTCACACTGGGTGAGGGTCGCGGCTACACCGAAGCCGACATCAAGGCGGGCGCATTGGCGTTGACTGGTTACACCTTTCAAGACGACACCTTTTACTTCAACAAAAACAATCATGATTCCTCCACTAAAAAAATCCTGGGCAAGAGCGGTCCATTTGATGGCGATGGATTTTTAGATGTCATCCTGGCGCGCAATGAGTGTGCTGAATTTATTGCCTCAAAGTTGTTCAGGTTTTTTATCAACGACTCGCCTAGAGACTTCACCAAAGAGCAAATGGCGTTCATTCTGGCCATGGCTAAAATATTGCGTTCCAGTAAATATGAACTCAAACCCGTGCTGGACGCGGTTTTTTCCAGCGCCTACTTTTACAGCGCGGCCAACCGAGGCGCCATTATCAAAAGTCCAATTCAACTGACGGTGCAAGCCGTACGCAGCCTGCGAATACCCGTGCGCGAGCTCAGCAGCTTGGCCAGTGCCACCGACTTGATGGGGCAAAATGTATTCTTTCCGCCCAATGTCAAGGGTTGGGACGGCGGTCGGAGTTGGATCAATACCAGCACATTGTTCATACGCCAAAATGTATTGGTGTATTTACTCACCGGACGCAAGCCCGATATGTATGAGTGGCAGGCCATCGACATTCCGTTTGACGCCACACATTTGTTGGAACACTTGCGCCAACCTGATGGCAGCGTGGACATGGCAAGCGGAATTGAATATCTCATGCGATTTACATTGGGCCAGTCCCCCGCACCGCTGCGACTACAAGAAGTTATGGCGTTCGCTAAAAGTCGTGGCGAGCGCTTGGACAATAATCGAATCATCGCCGTACTTCTCTTGACCACGGCCATGCCTGAGTACCAGCTGTGCTAATGCGACGCGTTTAGGAGCAAATCATGAGTGAACACAACATTCCATATTCACGCAGACTGTTCATTCGCCATGGCGTGGCGTTGGCCAGCATGGCCACAACTATTCCGCATTTTATACAAAATTCGGCGCTGGGAATGGTGGCGCAATTGGCTGGTAATCCTGGCGGCGCCGGACTTCCTCAAGACCGAATTTTGGTTGTGGTGCAACTTGGCGGCGGAAATGATGGCCTGAACACCGTGATTCCATTTGGAATGAACGAGTATTACAACGCGCGACCAACCATTGGAATACCCGCGCCAAGCGGTACGGCCAAGGGCCAAACTGGTGTCGCGTTGATGCTTGATCAAAAGCGCGGACTTGGTTTGAATCCGTCGCTCAGGGGCTTAAAGAGTTTGTATGACGATGGAAAGTTGGCGGTGTTGCAAGGCGTTGGATATCCAAATCCAAATCGAAGCCACTTCACCAGTATGGATATTTGGCAGACCGCCAACATGGGCGCAAAAGGCAATGGCTGGATTGGACGCTACTTTGACAACACCTGCAATGGAACGCCAATTCCAGATGGATCCATCAATATTGGCGCCACCGCGCCACTGGCGCTGAATGGTCACATACAAAAGCCAATTTCCTTTGTGAGCCCTGAATTATTCCGCTGGCTTGGATCCGAGGCGCACAAGAGTTTGGATGATCCATATCAACAGATCAACCGCGCTGGCATTTTGCCCCAGACCGCGGAAACAAGTCAGGCTGCATTTTTAATGCGAACCGCACTGGACGCCCAATTAAGCAGCGTTCGCATTCGTTCCGCAGTGGGTAAATCCCCGCTCACCACATGGCCTCAATCCGAAATCGCCCAACAACTACGCATTGTTTCCGCGCTGATTCGCGATGGAATGCCCACGCGCGTGTACTACGTTTCCCAAGGCGGCTACGACACGCATGGAGGTCAACTTGGAAGCCATGGCCGCCAATTACAACAAGTGGGCGACGCGTTGGCGGCATTCCAAAATGAAATGGCGGCGCAGCAGTCCGAGGACCGCGTGGTCACCATGGTGTTCAGTGAATTTGGTCGACGCGTAAGACAAAATGCCAGTGGCGGAACCGATCATGGAACCGCCGCGCCCATGTTCGTGATTGGCTCTAAGGTGAAAGCCGGTGTGCATGGGGATCATCCAAGTTTGACGGACCTTGATCAAGGCGACTTGAAATTCAAACAGGATTTCCGAGGCGTGTACGCCAACATCTTGGAGGATTGGCTGCGGGCGCCAAGCGCCAAGATTCTGGGTGGAACATTCGCGAAGACCTCCATTATCAAGGCGTGATCACTCGTCAAAACTGGGCGGATCAATTCCTTGGCCTTCGTCTATTTCCGGCACCACGCCTTCAGGCAGCGCCTTGAGAAACGCGCGGCCGTAATTCCTTTTGGCGATGCGCGAATCCAGCACAACCACGCGCCCAGAATCTTGACTGGATCGGATCAAGCGGCCAAAACCCTGCCGAAAGCGCAGAATGGCGCGCGGAAGTTGATCGTCGCGGAATGAATCGCCGCCCTCGCCGGCCAACTTTTCGCCGCGCGCTTTGGTGAGCGGCTTGTCGGGACTTTCAAATGGAAGGCGCGTGATGATGACATTGCGCAAGCCATCGCCGCGCACATCCACGCCCTGCCAAAAACTACTCACACCAAAAAGAACGCTGCGCGAATCTTCCTTGAAGCGCTCCAACATGATGTTGCGCGGCATGCCGCGGGCCTGCACGAAGAACGGATGACCATGACGCGCAAACTCCGGCTCCACCGCGCGCGCCACGCGCTCCATGGTGGCCAAACTGGTGAACAACACAAACGCGCCGCCATCGGTTTCGCGCACATGGCGTAAAATACGATTGGCAAGCGCGGCTTCAAAGTTCTGATCGGTTGGATCGGGCATGGTGGCGTCCACAATAAATTTCACTTGCCGCGCAAGATCAAAGGGGCTTCCAAGTTGCACGGACTTGGCGTCGTCGCAGCCCAAGCGCCGCGATGCCAGCGAGAAGTCGTTCAGGCCAGTCGCCAGCGTGGCGCTGGTGAGCACTACGGAAATATTTTTAGAGAACAGTTGCTCGCGCAACAGGGGCGACACATCAACCGCCGCGGCTTGCAGCGACAGCGCCGCGCGCGTGGCGCGTTTATTTTTACGCCCCCCCTCGATCCAGTACACGCAACCTGGAATATTTTGCGCCAGCAAAGATTGGCTTGCCAAGGCAAAGGCGTCGGCGCGCTCGGCAAAGGCGTTCAATTCAAATTGGTCGGCTTCCTGGGCGGATTCGCGCAAAAACCGCAACATGCCCGCCAGATTTTTCATGGGTTCGCTCAGGCAGTCCACCACCGCGTCGGGGCCAATCACCCGCTGCTCGCCCGCGGACTCTGGATCCGTTGAGCCATTTTTAGACAAGTGCCAAAGGTCGTTGAACAAGCCCTCCGCCGCTTGCTCGGTTAACTCCACGCAGCGCACCGCCTGCTCAATGCGCTCCAAGCCGGCCGTGGACAAACGCAACTGCGGCAAGTAGCCCTTGCCGCTATGTGAAACCAGTGTTCGTAAAAAATGTTTGATGCCGCTTTCGGACAAACGCGAACCAAAATTTTCGCTGGCCACGGTTTCTATTTCGTGCGCCTCGTCCAGAATCACATGCGTGTAGTCGGGAAGAAAGCCGCGCCCGCGCGCACGCATGGCCAAGTCGCTGAAGAACAACGCGTGGTTGCACACCAAGATATCCGCGTTCTCCATGCGCCGACGCGCCGATTGATAAAAGCACTTGTCATAGGTTGGACAACGCTTGCCCATGCAATTGTGAGTGTCGCTTTGTACCTGATCCCAAATAGATTCCGTGCGCAGCACCGGCAGCGACGACAATGTTCCATCGCGGGTGTTGATGGCCCAGTCCTCCACCGCGTGTAAAAGATGGCGCTCGTCCTCATCTTGAAAGAGCCGCTCTTGGCGTTCGCTGGCCAAACGCAGGCGCCGCAAACTGAGATAATTTCCGCGGCCTTTGGCTAAAACCGCGCTGAACTCGTGGCTGGAGGCGGCGCGCAACAAAGGCAGATCCTTTTCAATCAACTGCTCCTGCAGGCTGATGGTGTTGGTTGAAATAATGACGCGCTCCTTGGCTTCTACGGCGCGCGCGATGGCGGGAATGAGATACGCGAAACTTTTTCCAACGCCCGTGCCCGCCTCCACCAAAAGTCGACCGCGCTTGGCCAGCGTCTCTTCTACCAGCTTGGCCATTTCCACTTGCTGCGGACGCATTTCAAATCCAACCAATCGCCGCGCCAGCGGACCGTCCTCGCACAACATGGATTCGGCGTGTAATGTCATTGAGAATTTCTAGTCCGGTTGCGAATCAGAGTCATTGGACTCCACAATTCCAAGTGGCTTGCGGGATGGCAGGCCTTGATCGCGCGGATAGAGCCGCGAGGTCTTGGCCAATTTCACCACGGCCACAATTGTTCCTGTGGGCGTACGCGTGGTCGTGTCCACATTAGCGTGCAACAAGTCAAGCGCCCGTTGCGCCGCCTGTATTTCCTGCGGCGCGCGCTCGCCCTTGATGGCCAGCAATACCCCGTCTACTTTCAGTAGCGGAACAGCCAGTTCAATGATCGAGGCCAACTGACCAACTGCGCGACATGTGACGGCGTCCATGGCCTCGCGCTCGGCGCTACGGAAGGCGCAAGCCTCCTCAATGCGCGCTTGCAGAATTGTGACATTGGAAAGACCAAGCAACTGGACCGCTTCTGAAAGAAATCGAGCCTTTTTGCCTGTGCTTTCGATCAAAGTGAAAGACACATGGGGCATGGCAATGGCCAGCGGAATGCCCGGCAATCCACCACCAGAGCCAATGTCGGCCACATTCTTGGCTTCCAACGCCGACAAAAATGGCAGCAGCGTAAGACTGTCAGCGATGTGCTTGATCCACGCCTCGGCGGGATCCTTGATGGCGGTCAAATTAAATTGCTGGTTCACAAGCAGAAGATGCGACAGATAGGTCGTCAATGTCTCTTGATCGCCATGATCCAATTCAATCGATTGTGATCGCAGCATCTCGTGAAATGCTTGCGGTGGATCAGAAACCCTGTTCAACGGATACCTCCTAGGCTTTCCAAGTTGCGTGGTTTGCGTAGTCCAAGTCCAAAAATAATTCCAGTGGCCAGCCAACCAGACACCATGCTGGAGCCGCCGTAACTGACAAACGGCAAGGTGATTCCGGTCACCGGCAAAACGCCAAGTGTCATTCCGGTGTTGATGGCGATTTGTGTGAACACAATGGCGGCAATGCCAGTGGCAATCAGGCGCGAAAATGGATCGCGCGTGGACAGCGCGCACACCACGGCGCCGCCGGCGTACATGAACCCTAAAATCCAAGTCACAAGACCGCCAAGAAATCCCCAACGACAACAAATCACGGCGAAGATCATGTCGTTGTGCTCCTCGGGCAAATGATTGTTGCGCACCAACGCTTGCGTGTGATCGCGGTCGTTCCCAAAAAATCCGCCCGCACCCACCAAGGTCATGGCGCGATCAGCTTGAAAGCCAATGTCGCGCGCGTAGCGATCATCGCCGCGCAATTGGGCAAAAAGCGCGTCAACACGATCGCGTTGATGCGGCCGCAAAATGGGATAGGTAATAGGCGCGACCAACAGGACACCCAAGATCAGTATGGCGACATGTTTTTTTCTGGCGCCCGCCACCAACAACATGGCCAGCACCGGCGGAATAAACAGCATGGCCGTTCCCAAATCTGGTTCAACCAAAATAAGCAGGACAAGCGGAATGGCAATCGCAAAGGGCGTGAAAAATCCTAGCCACCGCGAGATGGATGTTGGGCGACGCAACCAATTTGCCAACACCAACACCAACGCAAGTTTGGCGACCTCACTTGGCTGAAATTCAAATAGACCCAAATTAATCCAACGACGCGCGCCGTTTTTGGGGCGCACCAACCATTCGGGTATTCCTGGAATCAACACGATCAATAATAAAAATGCGGAGATGCCGTACAAGTACCACGCGCTTTGAGAAAAGACTTTATGACTTGGCACACATGCGACCGCGGCCACAACCAGTCCCAAGAGCGCGAATATGAGTTGCCGCTTGGCTAAGCTCGGTTCGGTAATGGCGATGGACAAACTTCCAAGCAGCGTCAACAACACCGCGGCCACCACCACGATCCAGCCAGCGTTCAACCATGCAATGCCGCCGCTGCCCAAGGAGCGTCCGCCTGTGTATCCAAGTGGTGGTGACGCCGAGCTCATAGTTGCGTTTCATCCTCATCTCGTTCGGGGTCAATGGGCATTGGATCCTGTGAGGGGGAAAATGGCTCAACTTGCGTGTTTTGATCTCCTTTAAGACTCTCGTGCTTCTTTTCAAAATAACCTTGGGCCTGCATTTGCCTAACAATTTGTCCGGCGATGGGACCCGCAGCTTTGCCTCCACTCCCACCGCGCTCCACAAGAACGGCGATGGCGTATTTTGGTTTGCCGCCTTTGACGCCAGCCAAACCAACAAACCACGCATGATCAATGCCTTTCAATGAACGATCTGAAGTTCCATCTCCGTTGTCGTCAAGCGGCAGCGGTGGCGCCTGCGCCGTTCCAGTTTTGCCGCGCACGGTAATTCCTTGAATCGCAATGATGGGCTCCTGGCTTCCATCACCATATTTTATATGGTGCCCTGTTCCATGCTTTGACTCCACGGACTGACGCAAGCCTTCAAGCGCGCGCCGACACGCTTCAGGTGGCATGTTCAGTTTGCCTGTGCGACGATCCGGTGGAAGCGCGGCAGCGTCGCGCACAATATGCGCGTCACGAATTTCTCCGCCGCGAGCAAGCGTTGCGAATGCGTTGGCCGCTTGCAGTGGTGTCCATGCGATTGGTCCTTGACCAATTCCCATGATGATGGGCGTGAACATGTCGTGGCGCCCCTCAATATTGAGCATCTGCTCCTCGTTTGGAATCATGCCAATACTTTCGCCGCCCGCCGCGCGCTGCGAAGCGGGCAGAGGTCCTTGCAAACCACTCCCCAAGGTCGTGCCAACGCCCAAATCTTTATACAAATCCACCAACGGGCGCAGGCCTAATTTATGCGCCACCGTGTAGAAAAAGATGTTGCAAGAACGGCTAATTCCCGACTCCACATTCAGGGGACCACCGGTTTGCGCGGTGTGATTGGTCATGCTGTATTGCGGTCGGTAAATCCAGCAGCGCGCGCGATCTTTGAACTCCGAAAAATAATGTCCCTTGCAATCCACCGTGCCCGCAAGCGGAAATTTCTCCGAGCCAACTGCTCCCACATACACCAACGGCTTCACAATGGAGCCGGGCGGATAGACCGCCTCACTCGCGCGGTTCACGCCAGGTTGCAACCGAAACACATCGCTCTGTGACATCCCCTGCGCGTCGGCCAGTGTGGGCCAACTTCCCATGGCGAGAATTTCGCCGCTGTCCACTTCAACAATCACCGCGGCGCTTGCCAAAGGCATTCCATAAGGCAAACCATCATTGCCACCATGATGCCATTCTTGAACCTTGGTCAATCCAAAGTCGGGATTTAAAATAGCCTGCACGCTGGCCTGCAATTCCATATCGACGGTCAACTTTAAATCGCGCCCATAGATGGGATCCACTCTTTCAATCTGTCCACTTTCAAGTTGCGTGTGCAATTGCCCGCGAGTGCCACGTAACCAATCCTCATACACAGCCTCAAGTCCGCGGCTACCAATCAGATCGGGACCGGGGCGGTATCCACCTGGATCAATTTTTCCGTCGGGGCCCACAAATGGCCGCCGCGCCAAGTCCTCCGCCCATGTCTCTTGGCGAATGGTTCCGAGCACATGATCAAAAACTCCGCGCACATGAATGTTGGCATCACCCGACTTTCGCAGGGGTTTTGGGAGGGTTTTTTGGCTCAGACGGACATCGGCGGATTCCCAAGGACGAATACGCAGCGACGCGTCGACGACCTCAACTGAATGTGGAAATGTGTCACCCAACTTGCGCAAAGCAAACGCGGCGGCATCGGAAATTTGGCGCGCGATCACATGGGATGTCTTTTGCTCGCGGATCGGCTCTGGATGAAAGGAGTCACCAGGGTCATGTCCCAACTTGGCCGCAAGCGCTTGGCGTTGCTTGCTCCAAATCGCCTCGGCGCGCATTTGAACTTGCTCGCGGATCATTTCTATTTGCTCGTCAATCTTGGAGCGCGCAATATCGCAGTGCAGCGCGATCTGATCAAGCAACTCATTGCGCGCCTCTTCCTGCCGCATCAAACACAACTCGATGGTTGAATTGCGCGCATCGCGCGAAAGCCGTCCCCACAACGAACGCCCATAGATTTTTCGCGCGGCGCGCGTGGCTCGATCACGAACCCACGATCGATCAATGACGGAGTAGTCAAGCGCAACATCCCACGCGGGAATATCCTGCGCAATGATTCGACCCATGCGATCCGTAATGGTGCCACGCACTGTTGGAAGCCAAATGGTTCGATCAAGCCGCCGCTCAGCCTCTTGGCGATATTCGGCGCCGTCCACAACGGTCAATTGCCACAAGCGAGCCGACAACCCCGAGATGACCAGCAAGGCAAACACCCCAAGAAATACCAATCTCTTGCGTGCTCTTGCGGTGGGACGATCAACGGTGGCCATGCCCCAAGCCTAACGCCTCTCGGGCATGATTCGCCGCTAGTATGTTCCCCCTTCGCTATTGATTTTCAAAAACAGGAGTTGCCTTATGGAATGCGGTATTGTTGGTCTACCAAATGTTGGCAAGAGCACGCTGTTTAACGCCCTCACTGCGGCAGGCATTGAAGCCGCCAACTATCCATTCTGCACCATCGATCCTAATGTAGGGATCGTGAATGTGCCCGACCCTCGACTAAAGAAACTTGTCGATGTCTATCAGACAGACCGTGAGGTACCAACGACAGTCGAGTTCGTCGATATCGCAGGACTTGTCAAAGGGGCCTC
>SYAC01000037.1 GCA_005787685.1 Planctomycetia bacterium | reverse complement strand
GTCGCACTCGCGCGAGGGCTATCAACGCGTGCAGGGCGCGCCGATTGTTGTGTGCGAAGGCATTCACGCGCTACATGAAATTCCGCGGGCGCATTTAGATATTGCCGTTTATGTGGACGCACCTTCCACCGTGCGCTGGAGTCGCTGGGAGGCGCTAGAACTTTCCGGCGTGCGCCAACTTGGCGTGGAGCAGGCGCGCGCATTCTTTCATGAATTCGCCGAGCCCATCTTTGGCCGTTTCGCTGACGGTTATAAATCCGCGGCACGATTTGTTGTTGTGAATGATGGTGGTGCGGCTTTGTAATTGCTTGCGAAACAAACACAGTTGCCGCAAATACAAAATTTGAAAATATGCTCAGCGAAATGATAGAATTTTCTGCAAAAGGGGCGAGTTTAGCAACCTCGCAAGTCCTGCTTACCAGGGGTGCGTTGGCTGAGCCCCTGGGGCAACTTCTTTTATGAAGCGTGAGCTGTTCGAACGCCTAAAGCAACTTTATGTAAGAAGCGTGAGATGTTTGAACGCCTCAAACAATTTTATATGTGTTTGAGTTTTTTGAGTTCTCGTGACAGTACTTTTATCGCGCGCTTGGAATAAAGCACGCGGCACATCGCGGTTCGTAATCGCCAACGCCGCCAACATGAATACGCTCCGCGCTGACTACCATTCGTTGACTATAAATGGATGCGCCGCCGCACGCCGAGCACACTCCGGTTATTCGGGTGGTGTCATTTGAGTGAGCCAGCAATGTTGGAAATGGTTCAAACATATCGCCGCGATGATCAAACTCCAGGCCCACAACAATCACGCGCCGACCCAAAGCGACCAGTTTTAGGCACACTGCGGAAAGTTGCGCCCCAAAGAAATGAGCTTCATCAATACCAATCACGCGCGCGTCGCCGATCGCGGCAAGAATATCGGAGGCAGTCGCTACAGCACTGGCGCGGGTGCGACCGCCCGCATGCGTTACCAATTCCTGATGGGCGTAGCGCGTATCTTTCGCGGGCTTCATGGCAAGAGTAATTTCTTGCGCGGAGCGCGCGGCATCCAGACGGCGAATAAGTTCCGTGGTTTTTCCGGCGAACATTGGGCCGCAGATCAATTCAAGTCGGCCGGTGGGGGATTTGTTCTCAGTATTGTTCATGTGCGCGTCGCCAACAATTTGAGTTGCCGCTCGCTGGTGAATACACGCGCCGCACCAGTGACGGGATCGGTGAATTCAACACTGCGGGCCAAGAGTTGCAGAGGCTTGCTGAAATCTTCTGGCACATCTCGCGTGGGCTCAGGCAGAAATTCTGGATACATGGAATCGTTCACAATTGCAATTCCAAGCGCCGCGCAATGCACGCGTAGTTGATGCTTGCGGCCGGTGATTGGACGAAGCTGATACAGCGCGAATGAAGGTGGAAGCGTGGACGAAATTGAGTGTGAGGGCATGGCCGCAAGCGTGTTCGTACAAGGCGCTGTGATCTCGCGGATCATTTCGAAATGCGTCTGCGAATTCGCTTCGCCGGCGATTTCTTTCATGCGCATGAAATGCTCGTCTTGCACCATGCAACTTGCGTGCGTTAGCGGAAAGCGAAGCGCGCGATGAATGGGCGCAATGGCCTCGTATGTTTTTCGCACATCACGCATGGCGAACAGTTGCTGATACTTGCCACGCGTACTTTCTTGAGCGCTGAACACAACAACCCCCGCGGTGGCGCGATCAATGCGGTGAATGGGAACAAGCGTGTCAATGCCAAGTTTGCGCTTTAGCCGCACTAGCAATGTTTCTTGCAAGTAGCGTCCCGATGGAATCACCGGCAGAAAGTGCGGCTTGTCCACGACTACAAGTTGCTCATCTTGAAACAGAATGACTTCGTCGAATGGAATACGCGGCTCTGTTTCAAGCGTGCGGTAGTAATAAATTCTTAAGCCCGCTTCAAACGCGCGTGTGGGTGTGACCGCCACGCCATGTTCATCAACCACTTCGTTGACCGCCATGCGATGCGACCACTCCTGCGCCGAAATTGCAGGGAATTGTTTCACAAGAAAATGCGCGATGGTTCCAGGGGTGAATACATTTTCGGCGTTAAGCCGGTACGCATCGGCGTTGAGCGAATTCCCCGCGTGCGTTGGATTTGCAAATATATTTTCGGCGCTGTGCTTGTTGGTTTCGGCGTTGATTGGATTTGTCGAGCCTGCAAAAGTGATGCCACACGCAAACTCATTGACACTTGGAAGCGCAATGCAACTTGCGCCAACACCGTCGCGCGTGGGAAGTGGCCGACTTAGCCCCAATTCCAAACCATTTCCACGATGACATCTGGATGGAACGACGCGTGCACTGGACATGCGGCGGCGGCCGTCTTGAGCTTGGTTTGATGTTCCGCGGAAATTCCAGCGGGCATGCGGATGTCCATGTTCAACTTCGCAATTCGCCGCGGCGGATGCGTGGTCATGTGTTTTTCAATATCAATCTTCATGCCTTTCAAATCCACTGGCAGCGACTTGGCCGCAATGCCCATGATGGTGGCGACACAAGTGGCCAACGCCGTACACGCCAAATCTGTGGGTGAAAATGATTCACCCTTGCCATGATTATCGGTGGGGGCGTCGGTGATCAGCGTGGTGGCGGAGGGACCGTGGACGGCGCGCACGCGCAGATCACCAAGATATTCGCAGGCGATTTTGACTGACATCATCATAGTTTAGCAGGCATGGGATGCTTGGTTGTTTGAGCGACTGCGAAACCTGTTGATCCCGAAGCCCGCACTTGCCCCTACTCTGTGCGACTCATGGCAACCATTGGTAAACGAAACCTACTTGCGGTTGTGCGCGAAACCAACTCAGGCGTTTATATGGACGGCGAGGAGCTTGGCGAAATTCTTGTGCCTGGCCGCTATGTTCCGCGCGGCACCGCACCCGGCTCAATGCTTGATGTGTTTATTTATCGTGATTCGGAGGATCGCTTGGTTGCCACCACCGAGCAACCGCACGCCGCCGTGGGTGAGTTTGCCGCGATGCGAGTGAAGGAATTGCATCCGCAAATGGGCGCGTTTCTCGATTGGGGTTTGTCAAAAGATTTGCTGCTGCCATTTAGCGAGCAGGGTGGCAGGGTTGATGTCGGTCAACTCATTATTGTGGCGGTATGTGTAGACCCAAACACGGATCGCATGATTGCCAGCGCGCGTCTGAACCGCCACTTAAGCCGCGATGAGCCCGTGTATGAGGTGAATCAGCCAGTGAGTATTTTAATTACGGGCGAGTCGCCGCTTGGCTACAACGCCATTATTGAAAATGCGCACCGCGGACTTTTGTTTTACACCAACTTGCCCGCGCCGCTAGCCATTGGTGCGCGCATGTACGCGTTTGTTCGCTTAGTGCGCCCCGATGGAAAAATAGATTTGTCACTGGACGCCGCCGGTTACGAGCGCGTTGAGCCCCTTACCGAGCAAATTCTGGAGGCGCTGCAACTCGCCGGCGGCCGCATGAACTTTGATGATGACAGCAAGCCCGAGCAAATTCGCGAGCAGTTTGGCGTGAGCAAGAAGGCCTTCAAGCAGGCGCTTGGAAAATTATTTCGCGACCAGCGCATTGTGTTCACCAAACCTGGCATTCAACTTGTTGATGCGGCGGGTGATGCGCCGGAAGCAACTGAGTAATCCCGCTTCACACATCCACGCGCTTACCTTCGCGCGCGCCGTCGTACCACAGCGGAAGTTGCTCGCGCTTTTGCAGCATGTTGCGGCCGCCAATAAAAAACCGCGCCAATAAATACAGCAACTTAAAGCCACTATTGGCGCGTTGCTTGCGCGCGCTGCTGACGACTTCTTCTTTGATCAAAGTAAATCTTCCACGTTTTTTAAGCGCGATGCTCAGCCAGTATTCCTCGCTGGCGTACCAAGTTTCGTCAAAGCCACCCACAGCCTCAAAGTCGCTCCGTCGCGCAAAGAAAAAACACCCCGCCGCCAATGTGTTCATGTACCAATACACCTTGAATACGGCGAAGAACACTTCCGCAAGCAATGAGCCGCGGCTGTCAAACGCCACACGCGCGCCGCCGCCCACGGCGCCTTCATCCATCTCTAGAAGCGCGTTACGAATGACGGTCTCTGGAACAAATGTGTCCGCGTCGCAGAAAATAATGTAGGGAGCGTTGCACGCTTGCGCACCAGCGTTGCGCACGGCGGCGATCTTACGCTTCTTCACCTGCACCACGCGCGCGCCGGCCGCCCGTGAAACTTCCGCGGTGTGGTCGCTGCTGTCATCGTCCACCACAATCAGTTCATAGGCGCGGCCCACGCCGTCAGCTGCGGCGCGCAACTGCGCCAGAGTTTGCGGCAACACAGCCTCCTCATTCCACGCTGGAACAATGATGCAATATTCAGGCGCGGATGGTGTCATGGGTGGTATGTGCTAAGCGTGATAATTGCTTACGGCGAATGGCTTGAAGCGCAGATTGCATATTGCTGAATCAATTAAAAATTGAGGCGTTTGAAGCCATTATTGCAAACTTGCGCGGGGAAACATGAGCCCCCTTACTTTGCCAATGCCGCGGTAATGACGGCGCGTAAATCAGCCTCCACATTACCGCCTGCGCCAACTTCAGCTTTGGCAATGGTGCCATCCTTGTTGATAATGATGAGCGTTGGAATACCCGTAATGCCGTAGGTCTTGGCGAGTTCCTCGCCAGCGAGCAAGCAACCGTAGGTGAAATTCTTGGACTCCATATATGTCTTGGCGGCGCCGTCTTTTTTCTCCCATGTGTTGACACCAAACACCGCAACGCCTTTGTCCTTGAACTCCTCGCTTAGTTTTTGAATGGCCGGCATGATTTTTTTGCATGGGCCACACCATGTCGCCCAAAAGTCAAGCAGCACAACCTTGCCCTTGAGCGAATCAAGCGTCACTTCTGGTCCAGCCAGGCTGGCCAACTTAAAGTCCGGCGCTTTGTCGCCAACTTTGAACGCGAGCTCGGGCGCCCTCTGCGCGTCTTCGTCTTCCTCTTCCTTGGGCGCGTCGATCTTTGCAAATCCCTCGGGCATTTTCTGCGTAAAGAGCGCGGGATCAATCGTGGAATTAATTTTTACATTTGTATATGTCGTTACGGTTGGTGGTGGACCACCCATCGGTCCATCGCTCATATTGTTTGATTCAATCAGGCGTCGTGGCATGTTGTCCGAACGGGCGAACGCAATGGTTTCCGTGAAGCGTATAACAAGTGGCTTTAATTTTTCGTCCTCATTCGCGTCGCCATCCGGTTGTGGCTCCAATGTCATTTGGCGTACCACGCGCACCACATCGCATAGAGTTCCGTCCACAGTTTCTTCCGGCTCAAGCGTGAATGACACGGGCTTGGGTGCGTCCTCTTCTTCGTCACCAATTTTTTTCTCCATGATCCAGCGCGGAAAATGTTGAATGACATCTTCTATGACCGGGTTCATGTTCTGACCAAGGTCCATGAAAGTTTTTGCGGTGAGATCCGTGACAGCGGTGGCGTCTTCAGTATTGGTGATGATGCGCGTTGGCTTTCCATCCTTGAGATTTTCTAAACGAAATCCCACAATACCGTTATCGTCCTTTGCATCGAACATCATGATAAAGCGCGCGGGCTCGCCAAAGCCAGGCGGCAATTGTTCCCCCTGTGGAATGTCCATTTTCATTTGCGTGACTGCGTCAAAGCTGGTCACTTTTGTCGCGGCGGCAACCGATGCGTCGTAAACGGCTTTCGCTTTCGGATCGATGGTGTCGGCGGGATTGGCGTCGGCCTTGGCCGCTGGCGTGCCCGATGCGTCCTTGAACACCACGCGACCCTTGGTTTTGCTCGCTTCGCCATTGGCGGCGCCATCTTGAGTGATTTCAACTTGAGTCGAGGTCGGCGCGCCTTGCGCCGTAGTTGGCTTGGCGTCCTGCGCCCATGCACGAGCGCATATAAATATTGCAGCGATGCCGCACAAAAACGATTGAATGAATAATTTCATGCCTACAGAATAACGAGCATACTTCCCAAAGTGTGACATTCATTTAGGCACGCATAAAGGTTATTCATGTTGTCCGACCACAATCACTCTTGCAAAGGTAAGGAACCGCATACTCTCAATTCACGATCTTGCAAAAATATATCCGATCCCTTGAACGCACCGCCAATTTTCGCAGCGCAAGCCACAGGCGGAGTTGGTCTGATACCTACCCATTGATCACTTAATATTAAATGTATGGTCCATATCCACGAGAAAATAGATTTCACCGTTGCCATATTTGTAGTGCACGATGGAAAAGTTTTGGTGATTCACCATAAAAAATTGGATCGATGGCTTCCGCTGGGCGGCCACATTGAACTTGATGAGGACCCAGAGCAAGCCGCGCTGCGTGAAACCAAAGAGGAAAGTGGCTTTGATGTTGAGTTGATTGGCGAGCGTCCTCCCACTACAGGTTCCGGTACGCGCGCGTTGATTCGCCCGCGCTTCCTAGATATTCATCGTATTAGTGAAACGCACGAACATATTGGCATAATTTATTTCGCGCGCCCCAAAGCGGGGCAGGCCACGCTTGCGCCCGCAGAGCATCACGCCATTCGTTGGTGTGGCGCGAGCGAACTGGATGATTTGCAACCCGCCATGAGTGACGCCGTCAAATATTATTGCCACGCCGCGCTCATTGAGTTGGGGTGAACACTTCACATGAATTGATTTGGCATGAACATGGCGTCCAAACCCAAATTTGGCGCCACATCATTCTTGGATAACAGCGTTTTATAGCCAAAAGACCAGTTATTTCTCTTAAAATTATTGAATTTTATTGTTCATTGGTAGGGCGTGTGGTAAGTTACATTCCATGTCTTCTGTAAAGCGTCCCCAATTTTTTTTTTATTGGTGCGCAATGCTTATCAGTATTGCATCGCTGGCGCACAACGCGCTTGCTGATCTGCGCATTAATGAAATTATGGCGGATAATACTTCCACTATAAATGATGAGGACGGCAAATCATCCGATTGGGTTGAGTTGTACAACCCGGATTCCGTGGCGGTGAACCTACAGGGCTGGGCGCTTTCAGACAGCGTAAGCACTCCGTTGAAGTGGCTCTTTGGCAATGTGTCCATTCAACCAGGTCAGCGGTTGCTAGTGTGGGCCTCAGATAAAAATCGTCCCAATGGTCCGCAGATTCACACGAGTTGGTCCATTAGCAAAAACGGCGAGTCCATCTTGCTCACCAATCCCGCGGGCGTATTGGTGGATCAATTTCCGTCAACCGCAATCGCGAGCAATGTGTCCATGGGCAGGCAACCTGATGGCATTGGTCCACTTTATTTTTTTACGCAGGCCACGCCGGGCGCCGCCAACACCACAACTGGATATCCAACTGAAATACTTGCGCAGCCCGTGTTCTCCGTGGCTGGTGGAATGCGAACCACCGCCGCCACTGTTGCCATTACATCCACCGTTGTTGGCGGCACCATTCGCTACACGCTTGATGGCTCTGATCCAACTGAGTCATCGTCGATCTACAACGCGCCTATCACGCTTACAAGCAGGGTGGGGCAGGCCAACGGAATATCCATGATCCGTACCAACTTCAAATCAGTTGGCGCGCCGTATTACGAGGGCTGGCAGCAACCCAGTGGTGAGGTGTACAAGATCAATGTGCTGCGCGCTCGCGTGTTCAAGACTGACGTTCTGCCTAGCCGCATCACCACAAGGTCGTACTTGATTGATCCGTTGGGATCCGCTCGATATTCAATGCCCGTGGTCAGCATCTCCTCAAGCAAGGAAAATTTCTTCAGCGCCGAGACTGGTATTTATGTTTATGGAAACTATAATAATTATTCGCAAGATGGAAGTGATTGGGAGCGACCGGGGCACATTGAATTTTATGAAACCGACGGCGCGCTCGCCTTTCAAGGCGAGGTGGGTATTCGACTTCACGGCGGAACAACCGTAAGTCGTCCACGCAAGTCGCTGCGAATTTACTCGCGTAATCCAACGGGCAAGGTTCCATTCACGCACCAACTCTTTCCCGACAAGACCATCTCCACCTTCGACACTTTCTTGCTGCGCAACAGCGGCAATGATTGGGGGCAAGCTATTTTCCGCGACGCGTTGGTGAGCACGCTTGCCGCGTCGACCGGTATTGATCGCCAGCATGCGCGCCCGGTGGTTGTGTTTCTCGATGGCGAATATTGGGGCATTCACAACGCGCGAGACCGCTTTGACGAGGGCTACTACCTGAATCATTATCGTTTGGGCGATCTGCAATTTTCACAATTGGAAATTTGCTCATGCAATGCAAGTTGGCCCAGCGCCGATGCCGGCGAGCCCTCGCTGGTTTCCGATTTCACCGACATTCTGAACCGCGCTGGCAACAATGAGTTTGCCACGACGGCCGGGTATGCCGCTTTGGCTAGCCACATCGACATTGATAATTACATTGACTACAACGCAATTCAGATTTGGTCAGGCAACACCGATTGGCCCGGCAATAATCAGCGTGTTTGGCGCGCCGTCACCGCAAATACTGGGGCGGGCGTCAATCCGCGCCTTGATGGTCGCTGGCGTTGGCTGCTGTACGACACCGACTTTGGGCTTGGCCTTGATTTCTTTTATGTGATTGGCCATAGCGATGGTCCAAGTCACAACACGCTTGAGCACGCCACAACCAGCAGTGGCAGTAACTGGAGCAATAATGAAGTTGGCACTCGCCTGTTGCGCAAATCGCTTGACAACTTGGCCTTCAAGAAAAAGTTCATCAATCGCTTCGCCGATCTTTTAAATACATCGCTTTCCGCCAGTCATGCAACCGCAACGCTGGATCAATTTCAAGCGACTTTTTCGCCGGGTATGACAGAGCATATTTTGCGTTGGCGCCAACCTACTGATTGGACGGGCGTGATTGCGCGCATACGCAGTTACATGCAACAAAGGCCAACGGCGGTGCGCTCGCACATTGTTTCCAAATTTGGTTTAAGCGGAACGGCCAACCTGACCGTGAATATCAACGACAGCGCCCAAGGCGCGGTCACTGTGAATACCATCGCGCTTGATGGTGCCACCGTTGGAGTGCTGGCTCATCCATATCCATGGCTTGGCGTGTATTTCAAGGGGGTTTCCGTTCCAATCAGCGCGCAAGTGAAACCAGGTCATGAATTTGTTTCGTGGTCGGTCAGTAATTCCAATGGAGTTGTGGTGAGCCCATTGAATGCGGCCAGTGAAATTATGTTGACTGGCGATACAACATTAACCGCGAATTTTACCCGCATTCCTTGCCCAATGGACCTGGATGGCTCGGGTGAGATTGACACCGGCGATGTCAGTCTTGTGATTCTTGATACCGGCTCATGCATTGATTGTCCGACAGATATTGACGACTCTGGCGAGGTCGACTCTGGCGATGTGAGTCTTGTGCTGCTGAATACGGGCGCATGTCCGTAACTCGCAGTCAGTTTCCTACAGTATTTCTATGGACGCTTTCAAAATTTGGCGTGCGGGCTTTCGCACCCGCGGCTTAAGCATGTGCAATGAAAGATTATAATTCAATGAATACATTGCAGCGGTTGTCAATACGAGCTGTGGAATTGATCCCCAGGCGATTGCCCGGAGTGTGGCAAGCCGTGGCGTATTGAAGACTTTGAATTCTGCGCAGAACATGTGCAACTTTTGTGTCCGAACTGTGACTGCGCCCATTCAGGCACATTCATTGCGTCGCTGGCTTCTCCTTACGCGTTTGCGTGCACGAGTTGCAACAAAGACATTGAACTGAATCAAATGCGCGCTTACCCCGCGGAGGGGTCCGATGGTTCACAAGCGGTGCAAGAAGAGTTTGTGTGGAGTAATCGCCGACGCGTTGGTCGTTGGCGAGCGTTCTGGCGCGTGGCTGGCAATGCCTTGTTTACTCCATCAATAATCGGCAACACAATGAGCTAGAGGCGCGAACTGCGTGGCGCCGGTTGCGCCAGCGAATTTGCCACCACATGCGATAGAAACCAAGACAAAAGTTGAGACGGATCCTGTGCAAATACCACTGAAAATTCCGTGACCACAGATGCTCCAAAACAAACATTAAGTGATTCAGCAGCTATCTTAAACACTCATGGAATCTGAAATCGCTAGCTGGCTCAGTGTGATCTTTCGCTTTGTGCATGTTTTGGCTTCCATTATGTGGATTGGCAACTCCATTTTATTTACATGGATGGAGTTGAACTTGATCGCACCAAAAAATGGCGAAGAAAATAGAGACAAAGATTTGCTTGGTCGACTTGACATGCTGCATGGCGGCGGGGTTTTTCATTTGCAAAAGCGAGTCATCAATCCTGGCGCCATCCCATCGCCGCTGCACTGGTTTATGTGGCAGTCGTACACAACTTGGATCACCGGCGCGTTGCTGATGATTTCTGTTTTTTATATAAATGGCGGTGCGCCACTGCTTGATGCGTCCAAGTCTGCGCTCACGGGTTGGGAGGCTATTGGACTCAGCGTGGGCGGAATCATTGCGTGGTGGCTGGTGTACGACATGATTTGGCGCAGCAAACTCAAGGAAGTTCCCGCGCTCGCGGTGTTGCTCACATTCTCGCTGTTGATGACAACCACAGTGTTCTTTAATCAATACTTCAATGGCCGAGCCGTGTTTCTGCAAGTGGGGGTCATGCTTGGCAGTGCCATGACGGCCAATGTTTTTGTGCACATCATTCGTAATCAGAAAAAATTCATGGTGGCCCTGTTGGTGGGTAAGCCGCATGATTTGAAATACGGCAAGCAGGCGAAGACGCGCTCCATGCACAACCACTACATGACATTTCCGGTGCTGTTCATGATGCTCAGCGCGCACTTTCCGCAAATTATTAGCGCGGATTGGCTGTCGCCCATTCTTGGCGTAATCGTTGTTTCGCTCATGCTGGTCAAATTTTTCATGAACTCGCGCTACTACTTTGGCGGCTGGTTGGTGGCCATCTTCATCGTGTTCTTCATCGCGTGTGGACTTATCAAGGTGTTCTTGATCATGCCCGCCAGCACATCCGATGTTGGACTGACCGATGAGCAACGGGGAGCAAAGTTGTTCGTGGCGCAAGGGTGCGCCGTGTGCCATCAGGTTGGATCGTCACAACTTGCTCCCAATTTGGACAAGCTTTACAACAGCACGGTGCAGTTGGCTGATGGCGGCAAGGTGGTTGCCGACGAGGCATATCTGCGCGAATCAATCGAGCGGCCGCAGGCGAAGATTGTCAAGGGCTATCCATCAAGCATGCCGCCAGTGTCGCTGACCAAAGAACAGTTGGATTATTTGATCGCTTATCTAAAGACGCGTTGACGGCGTGTACGGCATATTTGGCCACGCCCTCGACGGAGCGCGCGGCAAGTGATACTTTGCGCGCATGTTGAGTGAGTTCTTGAATCCAAACTTGGTTCAACGACTTGATCCATCCCCAGACTTGAATGCATTTATTCGTTTTATATGCCAAGAAGTTTCTGCCGATGTGGGATTAGCTGAAACTACTTTGGAACAAGCGTTTTTGGCGCGAATGCGTGGCGGCGCGGTGTCCACTCCCGAAGGCGTGGCATTTCTGCACGCCGTTGTGGTGGGGGTCAAGAAGACCATTGTTGGGTGTTACATCATGCCCAAGGGATTATTGTTGGACTACACCAATCCGCCGGCAGATATTATTTTTATTTTGGTTGGAAATTCCGATACGCCTTGGCAACATGTTCGATTATTGGCGCGCTTAAGTCGTATTGCCTCCAACGCAGAAGCGCGTGCCAGTTTTAAAGCAGCGACAACAGGCGCGGACTTGCTAAAGGCGCTTCTTCATGAGGACAAGCGACATGGATAGTGCGCCGAACATGGAACGACCAGCGCGTGATGAGCGCTTGCTGATCCTGATCGCAAGAACAGAGGAGAGTTTTGATCCCTTGGTCACCGCGTTGCTTGACGCCAACATTCAAGGTGCCACGGTATTGGAAAGCCGCGGTCTCGGAACAATCATCCGTTCTGAAATGCCAATCTTCGCCGGGCTTGCCGCGCTATTGCCGCAATCCACAGGGAACCGCGTTGTGCTTTCCGTGGCAACGCGCCAGCAAATTGACGACCTTGTGCGATTTCTTTCGCAGTTACCCATCGAGCGCCGTCCAATTGCCGTAACGCTTCCACTTGAAACGGTCATGGGCATAGGTCTGTGATCAACGGCGCGGACGCTCAGGCCGTGGTGCAAAACATCAGCCCTATTTCAGCGCTTGCCATTGGCGCGCTTGCGTTTGGACTGGCTTCATTGGCGCTGACGCGCAAAGCCGCGAAAATATCGCGCATACCAATTGCGGCCGCGTTGATCGGTGGTGGCTGGGTGTTCTTTGCGGTGGGTTTATTGATTGGACCTATTGGAATTGATTTGCTGAAATTAGATTTGCTCACGGAACTGCGACCATTGTTGCAAATTGGTTTGGCATGGATTGGTTTGTTAGTCGGCTTACAAGCCAAGCGTTCGATCATGGCGCAAATTCCAGGGTCGTTGTGGAAATGGATCGCTGTGGATTGCCTCGCCAGCGTCATAGTTGGCGTTTTCATCACTGGCATTGTTCTTTTATGGATTGCGCCCCAAGCCTCGTACGGCGCACTGTGTCTGCCATGCGTCTTAATCGGTTGCGCCACTATTGGATGGACAGCGGAACTACGTTCGTTGCGCGGACTAGATGCGCGTTCGCCACTCTTGGCCACACTCACACAAGCGGGAGCTGGTTTGGCGGTCATTCTTGCCATCACCATTCACGGAATTGTCTCGCTGTATGTGACCACGATCGAAGGCGGAATAATCACGCCAAATTTTGGACAGGGCTCGATTGGTTTGATCAGCACCATGTTCGTGGCGGGTGTTTGCGCCATGACTATGCGGCTTCTACTGCAGCAGGAAAGTTGGAATGATGGGCGCATCATTGTGTCGCTCATTGGAACGCTAGCTTTGATCGCTGGCGTGTCCACCGTTCTAGATGGATCGCCCATGTTTGGCGCGTGCGTGTTGGGTGTCATGATTGCCAATATGCGCAGTGGAGCCATGCGTCGACTAGAGCGCGTGATTACAGGGAGTGAAACCGCGATCGCAAGTATTTTGTTTCTTCTTGCAGGCGCAATAGTAGATCCAATTGCTGCATGGTGGCCTTGGATCATTGCCGCCATTGTGCTGACCTTTCGAGTTGTGTTCAAAGTTCCACTGGCACGTGTGTACAGCGGCAACACATGGCTTGAACGCGGCTCAAATAACATTCACTTTGCAACCATTCGTCAAGCGCCAATCGCCATTGCGCTCGCTATTGCGTCACTGCTCGAGCTCAACAATTCCGCGCAGCGCGTCATGTTGTTGGTACTGGCCATTGTTGGCGTGCTGAGTAATATTATTCCACTTTTGTGGCGGCGCCAATCATGAAGCGCCCCCTTATTATTTTTCTAACCTTGCTTGCAACCATTCTTGCCGTTATGGCTTTGCGAAAATTTCAAAGTGGTTTGGAAACTGTTGCCGTCGTGGATGTCCTTGGCCAACTCGGCACACCAAATCACATTGGGGTTCAATTTGCGGCACTCTCGATCGGATTGCTGGTATTGGGAGGATTTCTGGCTGGCGAACTAGCGTCCACCATCGCGTTGCCACGCGTGACAGCGTATTTGTTGTTTGGAATATTGGTTGGACCATCGTTGGCGTCATGGCTCCCCAACGGATTTCCAAAGCTGGTTCCAGAAGTTGAGTTGACCTATTTGAACTTGGTTCAAACGCTGGCGGTCAGCCTGATTGGGTTGATTGCTGGCAGTGAACTTAAAATTTCATTCTTAAGAGCAGTGGGTTCGCGTATTTGTAAACTGCTTGCCTTTGAATCTTTGGGCGTCGCCGTGCTGTTGTGTGCGTTGCTGATCGCGGTATCGAGCACAATTCCATTGTTGTCGCAGCGCACGCCCACCGAGCGATGGTTTCTTATTGCGGTGTTGATCGCTTTGATCAGCGCCAGCAGTCCCGCGGTTATGGTGGCCATTCTGCGTGAGACCAAAGCTAATGGTCCATTTGCGCAAACGGGGTTGGCCATGGTTGTTCTCAAAGATCTTGTGCTTGTCATTGTCATCAGCGCAATGCTGGCGGCGTGGACATCAAATCAATCCCATTCGGCGGGATGGATTGCCTCGCTCCAAGTCTCATGGCACCTTGCCGGCTCGCTTCTTGTCGGATTAATTTTCGCCGTGGTGTTGGGCGTCATCGCCAAAGGCACGCGGTTTCGCCTTGACATGGTCATGATCATCGCTGGATTTTCCATTGCCTTGGCGGGAAGAGTGTTAAATATCGCACCCTTGATTGCGGGAATTACCGCTGGATTTGCATTGGCTAATTTATCGCCCAACACTTCGCGCCGATTATTTTCTTCCATCGACAATATTTTGCCAACCACCTATGTCATTTTCTTTGCGACCACGGGCGCCAAAATTTCCCTGGATTCACTCATGATCATTTGGCCATTAGCTCTTGGCGCCTGCGCTGTTCGCTTTGTCGGCTCCTGGAGTGGATTGCGCGCTGGATGTCGTGTCACTGGGGCTTCGGACCTGGAACACAAATGGCTTTGGACCGCCATGATTTCTCAAGCGGGTGTCAGTATTGCGCTGGCCTCAGAAATTCACCGCGTGTTCGCCCATCAGGAGTGGGCGGTGCAGTTACAGAGTTTCATGCTGACCACCATTGTCATTAATGAACTGATTGGTCCACCACTCATGCGCCTAGGCATTCTACGCAGCGGCGAAGCACGGGCGTAATTACCAGCGTACAAGCGGGGATTTTTTTCAATAGAAGCACAGCACATGATTGTTATTCGATTTCTTCGAATCGGATTTGAATTGAATGAAGTCAAAACACGCGTCAACACCCACGACGGTCGATACATTATTTCTTGTCCGCGCGACGCTTCGCCGCAGCTTTATCAATCGAGCTCAGCGCGTCCGCAACACGGTTCATGTCTAGCGCAATATCGCGCATGGTGGGGGGATTGATTTTGTTCAGGAACTTTTGCACGCGTTGATGCTTTGGAATTTTTGAAAGAGGTTCGGGTTCCACTTGCGCGTTCTCCTTCTCTCGATCTTTCGCAATTTGTATCTGTCTTGCCTCCCACGCGGCGGCGATTTCTTTCACGCTATCGGGCGTGAACACATCATCCATACTCACCAATGTTCCGTCGGGGCTGGCGGCAGGTTTCTCGCTTGAGCGATACACAATATCAACCGCAAAAAGCCATGGCGTGGATTTTTGCGCAAGCGCCTTGTTGAGTTCTTCAGTCATGTCATGAGTGCGTTCGAAGTTCCATGCCAGATCATTCGCCAACACCCCGCGCAATTTGTTTTGAGCCGAGCGAAACCCAAACGCGTCGCTGCGGGGAATTGTGGCAATGGCCAGATCAAGTTTGCCGCGCAGTTCATCGGTGACTCCGCGACGAATGGCAAAGTGCCCAACTGCAACGGCAATTTCCTCCGCAATACTTTGGCTGGTAAGCGCGTGCGTGAATGTGGGGTCACTTGTCAGCGCGTTGCTGGCGGCGATCGCCATGCAAATAAGTCCAAGAGATTGCTCTGCGTTGTGCTTGGGCAACATACTTTTGGCCAGCGCTATGCGCGCTGCTCCGCGCAAGCCGCCCACCAAAGCCAAGTCCAGCGGTGTGTCATCGCTAGAAAGTTTTGCAAACGAAACCACTTTGCTTTCACACGCCATTGCACGGCGTATGTATTCAAATACCGTGGTATCGCAGGCATCAAGTGTTGTAATAGCCGTGGATAGAAGCGGCGAATCATCGGTCATGGAACTCAAACGCAACAATTCAACGGTGGCTTGTTGCTCATCATTCAGCGCGCGCGCCGCGGCGGCGGCACGACTCCACCAAATTGCGGGTACGCCAAGTGCGCCGGCGTTTAATTTGCCAGATGCAATTCCCTGCAGAGTTTCCATTAGCGCATTTCTTTTGGCTTGTTGCGCAAAAAAACGATTGAGGCATTTATTGATCGCTGGAAAAAAAGAATGCGGGAGTGCTTGTGGATTTACAGAAGACAATTCCATCGTTGCAATCGCAGCATCATGTTTCTTTAATGCTGCTTCTATGTTCGGCTCACGAAAGCAAGCGGCCATTTCTTTATACACGCCCTCCAGCGGAACCATGGCCTCATGAATTTCCTCGGCGTTCAGTTTTTGATAAGGCTCATTGACTTGTGTATCGCCCCCCATTTGAGCAAGTGCCTTGCCGTCCAATGTGGAACTGATCAGCACCGTGTATTCCTCATTCATGGCGTCGGCATATCCGTGCGGATCTGCGCCACGCAGTGGATCCATGGCCTCCAAAAGTTTGGCGGCTTTCTCTGGCGTGAGCGAGCCTTCATCCACCAAATATTGCGCGTTGTCCATGGACAACAAACCTATAGAGCTGGAGATAAGCGATGAAATCATCACGGGTAATTGCGCAACTTGCCTAGAAAGATTGCTGCTAGCGCCAACGCTCTCCAAGTAGATGTCCCAATCTCCTTCGGCAAGTGCAAGATTGGCGCGCGCGCCCAAAATGCGCGAGGCCAGCTGCATGGATCCAAGTTCTGGCATCTCCATTTCAAATCCTTGCGAGTAGTCATGTTTAAAGTCGCACTTGCGCAACTTGCTTGTGGATACCACCTTGTCAAGCACAGGTCCCAACTTGGTCATGGCCAAGCGTCCAATTTCAAGCTGCTTCTGGGTGGGCGGAGGACTTCCGCTGGCAATTCTTGTAATCGAATCCCAATCTTCCTGTGTTAAGCCAGATTCATTTTTATATTGAAGGTGCGGAAAAATATCCTGCCACAATGTGGCCGCGTTATCGCCAGCGTTGCCGATTGCCACCGTGTTATTTTGTGATTGGGGATTCGCCAACGCAATTGATGCCAGAACTAGACAGAATGCCACCACGACTTGCCAGGATTCTTTAAATACAGCCGTTTCTTGGCGTGGTGTCGCCAAGTGCATGGCACCGTCCATAGAACTTGTGGCATGTACTTTCATGGATCGTTTGGGGTAATTGGAAAACTTGCTTTAAATAGCCTAATTTTAGTGACTCCAAAGAGTTATTTGAAGCGAACATAGATGGCAATGCCAAGTTTAACTCATGACAGTCAAAGTTTTATTTGGAACGGAAGCCGTCTTTGGATGATTGGCGTCAATGTCGAATACGCATTACTTGCGCCCGAGCGTTGGCGTGCAGCATTACTATCGCTCAAGCAAATGGGTTTTAACACTATTCGCACAAGCGTGCCGTGGTGTTTTCATGAGCCGAGAATGGATCGCATGAATTTCACGGGGGCGCTGGATGTTGGCGCGTTTGTTGGTCTTTGTGGCGAACTTGGGCTACACGTTGTTTTGCGTATAGGGCCGGTTGTTGGCGAGCCATTTGAAGGTGGCGGCCTACCCGCATGGTTGCCAGATCAGCCCGATACCAAGCTCCGCGTGGCCAACGAAACATTTTTAAAGCACACCAGTAAATTTTTTCATGCCATTGGAAAAGAAGTTGCCCCGCTACAAGCCACGGTAGAAGCCGGTAAAGGCAAGGGCTTCGCTGGTGGCCGCGCCAACGCTGGAGGCCCACTGTGCGCGGTTCAAATTGAGCACGCTTGGAATTGTGGCAATGAAATTGAAGGCAAGAAATACCACACCGAACTTTTGCGTTACGCGCGTGAGAGCGGCTTCACGGTTGCGGTGTTCACCAATAACGGCTTGTGGATTTCCGTAGAAGGCTGTGTTGAAGTGTGGGAGGGTTGGAGCGATCTGTTTGCAAATCTACGCCAGTTGCAAACCGTACAACCAAATATGCCGCGATTTGTGGAAATTCGTGAAGAGGCTGCGCGTCAAGCAGGCCACAATAGCAAAGCGAAAACCGTTAAAGGTATTGGAAAAACAAATGCCCGCGACCTTGCCACGCAGAGCACCAACGCAACGCAAAATGGTTGGAGCGATGGCATGGAATACTTGCGGCGGATGGGACATATTTTGTGCGCGGGTGGACAGCCCACCTTGCCTGGCGTTGCGCGTACTGATCGCACCAACGCCGTTCCCGCCATGTTGGATTCCGTTGGTCAACCCGACAACAACACGCGTCAATTACGCCGTATGGTCAGCTTCTCAAGCAATTTTGGGTTTGTCTTCGCGGCCGCCGACCCCACCAAGCAAGCCGCTGTACAAAATCTTGATTCGCTAGTTTCAGGATCATTCGCAGTGGTGACGGTAGAGGGTGGCGGCAAGATTGTGTTTGTATTTCGTGGAGCCGACGAGCCTGGCAAGCCACGCCTTGATGCCACAACCATTGTCACGCCACAGGGTGTGAGCATGCCAGTTCATTTGGGCGATGCGCCCGTGGGTTGGTATTTGTCCGACATTAATCTGCAAGGCGCAGGCGTGATGGACTTCTGTAACCTGTCGCCATTCGCGTTCATTCAAAAGAAAATGTTGGTTTTACAAGGAGCCGCGCAAACCTACGGCGTTCTTTCAATCAATGGAGCAGTCGTTGAGTTCACGCTTCCCAAGGTTGGCGACAAGCCCCTGGTGCTGACGCATCAGAAATTCACGGTTGTAGTTTGTAATCAAGAGCAAATTGACGCAACTTTGGTCGATGCCAACGGCGTGACGATTGGCGCGGATCACATTCGGCTTGGCCACATCAGCGCGCCAAAGGCTGCGGGCGCAAGTGAAACTGATACAAGCAAAAGTAAAAACCTTCCTCTTGCGCATGCGGCCAGCATTGATGCGCAAAATACCTATGCCCAAATCAGTCCTGGTTTCACAAAGGCGTTCCATGTTTCGCTTGCGGGCGAGCTTTCTGAACTTGCAACCACCGAGCCCCGCAAGCAGTTGGAACACACATTGCGTGATTGGCAAATGGCCACATGCCAGGATTATGTGCTTGGCCTGAGTGATCGCTTTGCAACATTGGACCAACCGTGCAGTTTGGCCAAGTGTGGCGCGGTCGCAGGTTGGGGTTGGTACAAACTGAGTTGGACACCTGATAGCAAATCCAAACTATCGCAAAGCGTGCACTTTCCACAAGCCGCTGGCCACATGCATACTTGGCTCAATGGAAAAAATCTTGGTGTGCTGAATGAAAAAGCCGCAGCACTGCCGCTTCTTGTGGCACCAACCAAATCAAGCGCCGTTAAGAACTCCCCTGTATTGGTTGGCGCGGTAGGCTCATCCAAAGGTGGTAAAGCTGGAAAAGGCAAAGTTCTTCGCAACGCCAAAGCCAGTGGCATACCACCCATGCACACGATCACCATGCTGGCTCGCCAAGGTGGAACAAGCGCCAACTCCGCGCACCAACATCGCGCGGTCGGCGTGTTTGGCAACGCTCTTGAGGTCGCGCCACTATCAACAAAAATAACCGTCGTGCAGTCGCCGCCAGTTGATCCTTTCAAAGCTTGCGCGTTTCTTCCAGAAGTGGCGCTTGGACACCACATGTCCACGCACGCCGCGCGTATTTCTTTCACCTACAGCGGCAGTGGCGCAATTATTATTGATGCGCCAACCATCGCTTTGCGCGCCGCGGTCTTACTCAATGGTGTGGTGATTCACTTTATTGATTGGCGAGGTGATCTTGGCGATGCGCTTGTCTTGCAAGCCGCGCCCAAAGGCTCAAAGAGCGGTCTTGTAAGCGGGACAAACGAGTTGGTTTTGGTGCCTGTCGCAATCCCAAATGAAATGTCGGCACAGATCTCCGTAGAAAAAATGTGCAAGCAACTTCGGTTCTATCAATCCAATCAGATTCCGCTAGCCAGCAACGCAACCTGGAGTTTTGCCCGTTGGGAAATACCGGGCGCAGCCTCGGAAGTGTGGCAACCATTGAAGTCCATCAAGCCGAGCGAGCCACGCTGGTTCACCACCACATTTACAAAGCCATCAGTTTCAAGCGGACCTATTTCTATTTTGTGCCAAGGCTTGTCCTACGGCCATGTGCTGCTGAATGGAAAAATAGTGGGGGACTACAACACGCAGCAAGACCGGACGCGCATTGAGTTGCCAACGGAAGCCATGCCTACTAAAAACACGCTCAGTATTTTTGATGTGTGTGGAAATTCCCCCGCCAGCGTGAAATTATCGTTCGCGCAGTGACCTTGTTGCAATGTGGTGCAATTAAGTTTGGAGTGCATCCACTACTCCGCGCTCATCGGGTGCCAAGTGGTCTTGTATTCCACCGCGCCACCAAACGCGTCAGGTCCATCGCATGATGGACTTGACCAATCATGGCGATCGTCAAGAATGCGAACGCGCTTGAGATTGTCCGCGCCTTGCTCGCGTAACACGGTGGCTTGTGCGTTGTTCACCGCCGCCACAATGCCGTCGATTTCGCGGTGGCTGGCGAATGGCTTCAGCAACTCGTCTCGGAATCCAGTCAGCAAATTAAATACGCCCGCGGGGATATCCGATGATGGCATGCTTTCTGCCATCAACAACGCGGGCAGCGGCAAACTTTCACTTGCCAACACAATCACAGTGTTGCCAGCGCACAACGCGGGTAGCCACATGGATACAAAGCCAAGAAGCGGCGATTTCTCTGGGGCGATCACACCAAGCACTCCAACGGCTTCTGGCGCCGTGAAATTCCAATACGGCGCGGCCACGGAGTTTTGGTTGCCCAGCACGCTACCCATTTTGTCGGCCCAGCCGGCGAAGCAAATAGTTCGATCAACAGCGGCGTTCACTTCGGCGCGCGCGTTCTTTGCGCTAGCACCCGTGGTTTCGCGCAGCGCCGCGGTGAATTCATCGGCGCGTCCTTCAATCATTTCCGCAAGGCGATACAAAATTTGGCCACGCAAATACGGTGTGGACGCGGTCCAAGATGGTTGCGCGGCTTTCGCGGCCTCAACGGCTTCTCGCAAATCCTTGCGGCTGGCGGTACATAACTGCGCCAACGCACCGCCATCTTTGTCATGCAATGGATGCGTGCGGCCACTTTCACCGCGTGGAAACGCGCCCTTGATGAAAAGTTTGTGTGTCTTTAGAACTGTCAGTCGGCTTTCAGTCATGTGTATTTCTTTCAGAGCGTCTTTCAAGCAACAATGTGAATGTCATCTCAACGCGTCAACTATTCGTTCAAGTCCGCGCAATTCCAGCGCGCGCAATTATGTATGAAACCAACGCAAGTCATTTCAACGGGCGCGACTTAATGCGCCAAATATTCCATCAAGCCGTGGCGGCCACCTTCGCGGCCAAATCCACTTTCTTTCATGCCGCCAAATGGACTTCCAGCGTCGAATAAATTAAATCCGTTGCACCACACCACGCCCGCGCGCAACCTACGCGCAACATCAAACATCTTGGCGCTTTTCTCCGTCCAAATGCCGGCGCTTAAACCAAACGGAGTGTCGTTGGCGCGCGCAACGGCTTCATCCACCGTGCGGAAGGTCATGAGGCACACCACGGGTCCAAATATTTCCTCTCGCGCAACAACATGCGCTGGCTGCACTCCGCCAAGAGCGGTGGGCTTGTGCCAAAAACCTTTCTTGGGAATTTCGCCAACGCCGCACTCGTGAACAACCGCGCCTTCATTGCGCGCAATCTTCACGAAGCCCGCAATACGCTTCAGTTGAGCCGCGGAATTAATCGCGCCCACATCCGTGTTCTTATCCATTGGGTCGCCCATGCGCAGCGACGCCATGCGATACAACAATTTCGCCTGGAACATATCCGCTATGGATTCCTCAACCAGCAATCGACTGCCGGCGCAACACACTTGTCCTTGGTTGTAGAAAATTCCAAGCACCGCGCTTTCAACCGCTTGATCAATGGCCGCGTCGGCAAAAATAATTTGCGCGCCTTTGCCGCCCAACTCCAT